>NZ_CP192543.1:2000553-2667404 GCF_050632365.1 Rahnella sp. PAMC25559
CGTTAATTCTGTGCGGATTGCTACTGCTGTTCGGATTCAGCGCAGAAGGTTCAGTCGGCGTCGGTGTTCTCTATGCTTTCATCAATTATCTGGGGCGTCTGAACGAGCCTTTGATCGAGCTGACCTCGCAGCAGTCGATTCTTCAGCAGGCCGTCGTCGCGGGTGAGCGAATTTTTGACCTGATGGACCGAACCCAGCAGCAATACGGGGCTGACGACAAAAGACTTACCGGCGGCGAGATAGACATTAAAGACGTCAGTTTTGCCTATCTGCCGGACAAATGGGTGCTGGAAAATATATCCCTGCATGTGCCATCGCGAGGTTTCGTTGCGCTGGTCGGGCATACGGGTAGCGGCAAAAGTACGCTGGCGAATTTGCTGATGGGATATTACCCGCTCAATAAAGGAGAGATCCGGGTTAATGGCCGTCACATTTCCGATCTCTCGCACGCCAGCTTACGTAAAGGGATTGCGATGGTTCAGCAGGATCCGGTGGTGCTGGCTGAGTCGGTTTTCGCCAATGTCACGTTAGGGCGCGATATCGATGAAGCGCAAGTCTGGCACGCGCTGGATATTGTGCAGCTTTCGCCTCTTATTCGTGAAATGCCGGAAGGTTTAAACACTCGCCTCGGCGAACAGGGAAATAATCTCTCGGTGGGTCAGAAACAGTTGCTGGCCATGGCGCGCGTTTTGGTGCAGGCCCCGGAGATTTTGATCCTTGACGAGGCAACAGCCAATATCGACTCAGGTACTGAACAGGCGATCCAGCGTGCACTTCGGGCCATCCGACAGCAAACGACGCTGGTGGTGATCGCCCATCGTCTTTCGACGATTGTCGATGCGGATAACATTTTGGTATTGCATCGTGGTCAGGCAGTGGAGCAGGGCAATCACCTGCAACTGCTGGCTGAAAAAGGCCGGTATTATCAGATGTATCAGCTACAGCTTGCCGGTCAGGAACTTGCCTCAGCGGAGCAGGCTACGCCAGCGACGCAAAACGCCTGATACCCGCCTCAACGCAGCATAGCGCACCGCGTTGGGGTGGTTTTTTCTTCCGATTTCCCCGCACCTTTCTTCTGGCCTGCACCTTCATCTGGCATCAAGTCTCTGGGCGTGATGTCACTGCACTAAAAAGCAGCGGTCGGCACCTTATTGGTGCGCGCGTCATGATAATGATGTGAACGGCCAAGTGTGCGCCTCATCACGAATAATCTGAAAATGCCGTATTACGCGGTAATCAAACGAATCTCTCTGCAATTTCAACTCTGGCACAGCCTTTGCTTTATCCATTTCGTATCGGGCGCGGTTTTTCCGCGGCAAGCCCTTAATTCGAGGAGTGGCAAAATGAAGCTGGTTACTGTGGTGATCAAACCTTTCAAGCTGGAAGACGTGCGCGAAGCGCTGTCTGCTGTTGGAATTCAGGGCCTGACCGTAACGGAAGTTAAAGGTTTCGGCCGTCAGAAAGGTCACGCTGAACTGTATCGCGGTGCAGAGTACAGCGTGAACTTCCTGCCAAAAGTAAAAATCGATATTGCTATCGCTGACGATCAGCTTGATGAAGTGATCGACGTGATCAGCAAAGCGGCCTACACCGGGAAAATTGGTGACGGCAAAATTTTCGTTGCTGAATTGCAACGCGTTATCCGTATTCGTACCGGTGAAACCGACGAAGCAGCACTGTAATTTCAGGTTCATCTCTTTGAATGAAGAGTTGAGATAAAAGAGCTTAGAAAAACAGTTTTGAGAACAGGGGTGGGCTACTAATGAAAAAACTTTTATCCATGATGGGGCTTGGCGCGGTTGCATTGTTGCCTTCGCTTGCCATGGCAGCAGCGCCAGCAGCCGCTAACGGTGCTGACAATGCCTTTATGATGATTTGTACTGCACTGGTGCTGTTTATGACCGTGCCCGGTGTGGCGCTGTTCTACGGCGGCTTACTGCGTTCTAAAAACGTATTATCTATGCTGACTCAGGTCATCGTGACGTTCGCGCTGGTCTGCGTTCTGTGGATCCTCTACGGTTACAGCCTGGCCTTCAGCGAAGGCAACGCGTTCTTCGGCGGTTTCGGTAATGTGATGATGAAAGGCATCGGCCTTGATTCGGTCACCGGCACCTTCTCGCAGATGATTCACGTGGCGTTCCAGTGTTCATTCGCCTGTATCACCGTGGCGCTGATCGTGGGCGGTATCGCTGAACGTGTACGTTT
Source organism: Rahnella sp. PAMC25559 (assembly GCF_050632365.1). GTDB lineage: Bacteria > Pseudomonadota > Gammaproteobacteria > Enterobacterales > Enterobacteriaceae > Rahnella > Rahnella rivi. Next base: position 2,002,759 of record NZ_CP192543.1, read on the forward strand.
CTCTGCAGTCTTGATTTTCACTGTGATCTGGCTGACCTTCTCCTACATTCCGATGGCTCACATGGTTTGGGCGGGTGGTTTCCTGGCAGCAGACGGTGCGCTGGACTTTGCCGGCGGTACGGTGGTTCACATTAACGCCGCCATCGCGGGTCTGGTCGGTGCCTACCTGTTAGGTAAACGTGCAGGATTTGGCAAAGAAGCATTCAAGCCACACAACCTGCCAATGGTCTTCACAGGTGCGGCGATCCTTTACGTTGGCTGGTTCGGTTTCAACGCCGGTTCAGCAAGCGCAGCAAGTCCAATTGCGGCTCTGGCTTTCCTCAATACCGTTATCGCAACTGCTGGCGCAATCCTGTCATGGACATTTGTAGAGTGGATGGTTCGCGGTAAACCTTCTCTGCTTGGTGCAAGCTCCGGTGCCATCGCGGGACTGGTTGCCATCACACCAGCCTGTGGTACGGTCGGCGTGGGTGGTGCGTTGATTATCGGTCTGGTCGGTGGTGCCACCGGTCTGTGGGGTGTGGTTACCCTGAAAAAATGGCTGCGTGTTGATGACACCTGTGACGTATTCGGTGTGCATGGCGTGTGCGGTATCGTAGGCTGCCTGCTGACCGGTGTATTCACTTCCAGCTCACTGGGCGGCGTGGGTTATGCAGAAGGCGTCACCATGGGTCATCAGGTCTGGGTGCAGTTCTTCAGCGTCTGCGTTACGCTGGTCTGGTCAGGTGTTGTTGCCTTCATCGCTTATAAAGTAGCTGATATGCTGGTCGGTCTGCGTGTTCCTGAAGAACAGGAACGTGAAGGTCTGGACGTCAACAGCCACGGCGAAAATGCTTACAACCAGTAATCTCAGTCATATAAATTCAGAGAAGGCAGTGCGCTAACGCTTTCTGAACGGCAGTACCAAAACTAAAAATAATGATGAATAGCAAAAGGGGCGATATCACTATCGCCCCTTTTTAATGCCTGATTTTCAGACTGAAAATCTTATTCTGCCGTTCTCTGACGGATCACACCTTCCTGCACCGTAGTGGCAACCAGCACCCCTTCGCGGGTGTAGAACTGACCGCGTACAAAACCACGGGCACCGGAAGCTGATGTACTTTCAACTGCGTAAAGAAGCCAGTCGTCCATACGGAATGGCCGGTGAAACCACATCGAATGATCGATGGTCGCGACCTGCATTCCAGGCTCCAGAAAACCAATTCCGTGCGGTTGCAATGCGGTCGGCAGGAAATTGAAGTCTGAAGCATAACCGAGCAGATACTGATGGATGCGCAGATCATCAGGCATTTCGCCGTTGGCGCGGAACCACACCGCGCGGTGCGGCTCTTCTTTAGTGCCTTTCAGCGGGTTATGGAATTTCACCGGGCGCATTTCAATCGGCCGGTGACGGAGGAATTTATCACGAATTTTTTCAGGGATCAGATGCGCAAGATTTTTGGCAATGTCTGACTCCGAAATCAGTGACTCCGGCGGCGGTACATCAGGCATGGTGTTTTGATGTTCAAAACCCTCTTCATGACTCTGGAAAGAGGCTGTCATGTAGAAAATAGGTTTACCGTTTTGTACCGCTTTCACACGACGGGCGCTGAAACTGTTGCCGTCGCGCAAGTTTTCCACGTCATAGATGATCGGTTTACTGCTGTCACCCGGACGTAAAAAGTAACTGTGGAACGAGTGGATCCCGCGATCAACCGGCACCGTTTGTTTGGCTGCGTAGAGTGCCTGCCCGACAACCTGCCCGCCAAAGACCTGGCGCAAGCCCAGATCCTCACTTTGACCACGAAACAGCCCTTCTTCGATTTTTTCCAGATCCAGAAGATCCAGCAGATTTATTAACGCCTGACTCATAGTGGCCTCATGAAAGTTACCGGTTAATTCATGCCTGATGCAGCCCGTAAGCGCAGCAAAAGCACAGGTCTAACCTGTTAATGATAGAGGATCTTAAGGGCGCTCAGAAGACCTGTTTAGCCACCGGGAGGAAAAATTCAGATTATTGTGCCATGATTAACAGGTACGCTGGTTAAAGAAACCATTTTCATGTCGGCGTTTATTACAGCTTGTCGACAAGCGAATAATAAAAAGGGAGTACGATCTATGAAACTTTGGCAGATAGTAGGTGGAACCGCGCTGTCTCTGACTCTTGCCGGATGCGCACAGCATCATGAGGCACCCGCGCAGCAGGCTCCGGTGAATACGGCAGCCAGTCCGGCCACCCAACCCGCGATAACGGGGCCAAACGTATCCGGTAGTGTGTTTATCGCTCAGCGTGTGGCGTTGCCGCCTGATGCGGTACTGACCGTGACATTGTCCGATGCCTCTGTTGCGGATGCACCATCGCGTGTGATCTCGCAGAAAGTGGCGAGAACGCAGGGTAAGCAGGCACCCTTCACGTTTATCCTGCCGTATAACCCGCAGGACATTCCACCGAACTCACACGTTATCCTGAGTGCGGCGGTGACTATCAATGGTCAGATGACCTTCGTGACTGACTCCATTAAAGAAGTGATTAATAATGGACAGGGTACACGTGCGGATCTGCAACTTGTCCCGGTTGTCTCGGTTCCTGTTGCCACCAAGCCGGGTGCATTAGGGCCACTGAGCAACCCGTCTGAACCGACAGGATTAGGCACCGCTCCGGCACCGGTCAGCGCAGTCGCTCCGTCGCCTGCTTATTAATGCCCGTGCTGTAACAATAAACACCGCTCCGGCGGTGTTTTTTTATGTGCATTACCACTTCCAGCCATACTTCTCTAAATCGATTTTGCCTTTACTAAAGACGACGCCTTCGGCCAGAAGCGCCTGACGCTGGCGTTTAAAATCTTCACCTTGCAGTGAAATCTCGCCGTGGCGGTTAATCACGCGGTGCCAGGGAAGGGTGCTGCCTTCGGGCAATTTCTTGAGCACGCCGCCAACCTGACGGGCAGCGCGTGGCGATCCTGCCAGTTGTGCCACATTACCGTACGTTGTGACCTGGCCTGCGGGGATAGCCGCTATAATTTGAAATACGCGCTGACGAAAGTTATCCGGCTCCGACATTACATCCTCCTCAGTGTCTGCCGGACAGTATGACGTAATTTTGCCTCTCAGACAGGCGAGTTTCGGCGCTGTTGTTTAAGAAAACACCGGTTGTCGGCGGTTAACTTGCTTTTGCGGTGGGCATCACTGATAATGCCCACCGCTTCAGTTCTCCCGTAAAGAGAAGTGAAGCCAACAACGACAATGGGGGCCCTGTTGGTTCTCCCGCAACACTAACTTGTTAACTCGGTCAGGTCCGGAAGGAAGCAGCCATAGCAGGTGTCGTGTGTGCCGGGATGTAGCTGGCAGGGCCTCCACCATTTCAGGCCCCGCAAACTTTACGCCTTCTCTTTTCAATTCCAGACCTCATCCTCTTTTTTCTTTTGTTTCAGTGATGCACCAGCGTCGTGAAGTAATACACCAGCGGGATCGCCAGGATATACAGCCCTGTCGGCACTTCGCGCATTTTTCCTGCCACCACGTTGATGATGATGTAAAACAGCAATCCGCCCGCGATGCCCGTACCAAAACTGTTGGAAATCAGGGTAATCATCACCATGAGCAGCACCGGTAAAGCATCGGTGAAATTCGCTAAGTCCACTTTGCGCAAATTACTGAACATATTCAGGCCGATGAGGATCAGCGCCGGTGCGGTCGCTTCTTTGGGGATCATCATTGCCACCGGCGTGAACAGCAGCATCAGCAGGAACATCACCGCCGCCGCCAGCGCCGTCAGACCTGTTTTCCCGCCCGCTTCAGCCGCCGCTGAGGATTCGATTAATGCGGTTGCCGCAGGAATACCGACAACCGGACCCAGCGCCGCAGCAATCGAATCCACCATAAATGGCCGGTTGATGTGCGGCATGTTGCCGTGTTCATCCAGCAGTCCGGCTTCACCGCCCACCGCCAGCGTGGTGCCCATGGTTGAGAAGAATTCTGAGGCGAAAAAGATAAACAGAAATGGCAGGAAGGCGATATTGATGGCGCCAGTCAGATCGACTTTCCCCCAAAGCGGGGCGAGAGAATGTGGCAAAGCGATCCACTGTTCAGGTAAATGCGTTACGCCAAACGGGATCCCGGCTACCGTTGCCAGCAGAATCGCCCAGAGAATAGCACCGGGGATTTTACGAGCCTGTAAACCCACCGCCACCAGCAAACCCAGCAAAGCAATCAGCGCACCCGGAGAAGTGAAATCTCCCAGTGCCAGCGCGTGCGTTTTGGCATTGGCCAGCACCAGGCCTGCATTACGAAAACCCAGCAGCGCGACGAAAATACCGATCGACGCCGTCAGACCCAGTTTGATGGATTGCGGAACCGAGCGGGTGACGACTTCACGCAGGCCGAATACTGTCATCACAAAAAATAGGATCCCGGACCAGCAGGCAATGCCCAGCGCAATTGGCCAGGTGATACCGTCTCCGGCCAGCGTAATACCGACCAGTACCGAACCGCCGATGCCAGGGCCAACCATAAACGGCAGGTTCGCGTAGAACGCCATCAGCAAAGAGCCCAACACAAATACCAAAATGACGCCGGTGGTGGCGGCTCCTTTATCCATGCCACCCGCCGCCAGCAGACCGGGGATCACTATCAGCAAATAAGCCGCTGCCAGAAAACCGGTGATCCCGGCCAGACATTCGGTTTTCGCTTTTGTATCCCGCTGACGAAGCTGAAAGCGGCGCTGCAACCAGCTTTCACCCGATGAGGCTGTCACATTTTTCACAGAGCTGTCGGTCATAAAATTCCCCTGAACATCGTCATTAATGAGTGGTGCGTGCTGTTTTTTTGTGTTTCTTATTAATAAAGATCAGGCCTCGTCGGGCCAGATTTCCAAAACAGGATCGACAATCTCGCGCAATCCGCCATCCGTCAGCCCTAAATCCGTCAGATGTGGCCCTGCATTACAGGCGAGACAGGTTCCTTCGATCGCTTTAAAGACCCGGTACGGCGGTTCCCAGTCAGCGATCTGCGCGCTAAGCTCGCGAAGGTTTTTAAACTGTGCGGCCAACACGTCTGCGGGTAAATCTGAGAGCATTCCGGCAATTGGCATATCGACACTGGCCAGCAACGTCGCGTTCTGGCTCAGCGCCATACCGCCGCCGCTGGCGATCAGCTGATTGGCGGCCAGCATCATGTCGGCGGGATGACGGCCAATAACCACGAGATTATGTGAGTCATGGGAGTAAGAGGTGGCTATCGCTCCGCGTAATTCTCCCCAGCCTTCCAGCAACGCCATTTTCGGCGTGGCTTCATGACGCCCATGCCGGTGCTGTAGCCAAATCAGGCTGAAACCTTCCGGAATTTGTACGACTCCGCTTTTGACTTCCACAATCACTTCGCTCCATTGCGTGAAGCGAGCGCCCTTGATGTTACGTAAGCGCGCCTTACCTTTTTTCAGTCCGGGGATTTTTAAATGGAAATCAGCTTCGGCCACTTTTTGCAGGCGCATGGTGTCGCGTGGCGGGATAACGTCACTGGCGACAGCGGGGCTGAATAACATTTTCCCGTGTTCTGCAACGCAGTTTCCGGCGACATACACTTTGCGCGGGTTGAGCGTCTCAAGAGAGTCGAATGCAATAATGTCAGCAGTGCGGCCTGCGGCAATCAGCCCGAGATCTGAGCGGCGCATACGGATGGCGGCGTTAAATGTCGCCATTCTCAACACGTCTTCAGCACGTAAGCCAAAGGAGATCAGCAGTTTGACCAGCGCGATCAGTCCGCCTTTTTCCAGCAGATGATCGGGTGGTACGTCGTCAGTACACAGCGTAATTTGCGAGGAAAGGTGCGGTAAGGCCAGCAGAGCGGCGGCAATATCCGGCAGCAGATAAGGATGAGAACCACGAATTTGCAGAGTCAGGCCTGCGCGCAATTTCTCCAGCGCATCCTCCGCCGAGGTCAGTTCATGATCGGAAGTCACACCTGCCGCCAGATAGGCCTGGAGCTGCTCGTCTTTAAGCCCGCGCGCATGGCCTTCGATCAGTTTGCCGCTGCGTAATCCGGCATCAAGGATTTCCATCATGCGTTCGCTGCCGTTCAGCACGCCATACATATCCATGACCTCCGCGACGCCGGCAACTTCGGGCCAGCTCAGCATGGTTTGCATTTCCTTGCCTTTGAAATCCGCCCCCGACATTTCCAGACCCGGCGTTGAGGGCACGCTGGAAGGCGCCGCGCAGATCACACGCAATGGCAAACCCCGGCTGGCTTTGACTGCGTACTCAACGCCGGCCACGCCCAGCACATTTGCCAGCTCATGGGGATCCCAAAACACGGTCGTCGTCCCCTGAGCGACAACGATCTCCGCATATTTTTCAGGAGGCAGGTGGGAGCTTTCAATGTGAACATGGGTATCGATAAGGCCGGGTGAAAGATAAAGACCTGATAAGTCATCAATATTTTCCGACCGGGTAAATTTTCCACGCGGGTGGACACTGGCAATCATGTGACCGACCAGACCCACGTCTGCATCACGGATCTCACCCGTCACCATGTCGACGATCTTTGCGTTGATCAGCAAATGGTCAAAAGGAATTTTCCCTAATGCGGCATCAATCGCCCGCTGGCGTAAGGGCAGGGAAGCGAGGTTCTCGGTCATAGCAGTTTCCGGATTTGCAGGATGATGTGGCTAATGTAGGGAGAGGAAGGGGCTTTGCACAGATGATTTATTTTATCCGATTATAAGATGCGGTTATGCTGGGCAAACGTTTTCTATTTTGACCGGAACCTCTGCACATTATGTCTGAACCCTGGCGTCGTCTGCCTGCGCTGTCTCTCAAGCAAATTCAATATTTTGTGACGCTGGCGCAATTGCGCAGTTTTACTGAAACGGCGAACCGTCTGGCAATCAGCCAACCTGCGTTAAGCAGTGCGCTGCGACAAATTGAATCCGTGTTGGGTGGGAAGTTATTGCACCGGACGGCGCAGAACGTCAGTCTCACTGAGCAGGGAGAAGCTGTGCTGCCGTATGCAGAACGCTTATTGAATACTGCTCACAGCGTGTTCGATGATATGCAGCAAATTATGCATCAGGGCGGAGATGGAACTTTACGTATCGGATTAGTGCCTTCAGTCAGCACATTATTATTTCCGGCGGTGCCACAATTATTATCTGAATATTTCCCTGATATGCGTGTGGAATTCCATGACCTGACAAATGACGCATTATTATTGGAACTCGAGAACGGTTCTGTTGATTTTGGTATCGGTGCTACCGACAGTACCGTACCGGGATCGATAGCAATATATCCGCTGCTCGAAGATCCGTTTGTCGTGGTGATCAGGCGTGATGACGCGCTGGCAGAAGGGCATAACATCCCGTGGCGGCAACTGGCAAAAAGGGACATTGCGTTGTTTTCAAAAGGGAATGTGAGCAGGCTGGTGACGGCGATGAATGAGAGTCATCATCTGAATTTACGCGTCAGTTACCGGGTAGATTTTCAGGAAACGTTATATGGACTGGTGCGGTCGCGCATGGCATTGGCGATTTTACCGGAATTATACACGGCAACGCTGAACGATAATGAATTAACGGTGATTCACTTGCAGCAGCCGATGTTAAGCCGAACGGTCGCCATGATGCGTAAACCGGTTCCATTACGATCGGCAAAAACAGAACAGTGTTTTCAATTTCTCTTAAAGACGTTTCATCAACGAATCAAAGAAAAGAATGAAAGAGTGCTGTGAGGAAAATTGTTTAACAACGCTAACGTAGTATTGCTGAAATAATAAACACTGAGCCGCACGATAATTCGGCTCAGTGCAAGCACTTAACGTACAAACTTCCATACGGCAACGGGGATTTTATCGTACAGCTTATTCATCGTCAGTTCAGCCAGACGATGGTCAGCTGCCGAGTAAAACAATTCGAGTTCGTCGTCGGAAAGCTCATACTTATTTTTTTCAATAACACGTTCAAGCGTATCAATAGTGGTGCATTTTCTTAAACGCATCAAATAGTCGATTTTGTTCATCGTAGCCTTTTCATTTTGTTCTGATGACAACATATAAATTATTACTCAAGTCTTCATTAGGGTACAGATGTAGTCCCCTGAGAACATTCTGAATAATCGCTTTTTGGTCTTTTGCCATTGGCGTAAATCAGAATCGTTAATTCCATAATTACTGAAGAGGGTGTAGGTATCATCCAGATACTCTTCAACCAGATCACTTAAATGGTTATCGTCGGGGTACTTAATTTTAAAACTCATCACAAAAGATGCAATGTGTTCTATCAGTTCGTTGAGTTGCAGGTTAACAGCTGATGTAGGGTCGTTGACCCAACCATGATGACTGTCACCCAGTGTCGCAATCCCTTCATCATACAACATTTCATTCAGGAATCGTAACTGAGCGATATCGTGCCGCTTAGGCGAGTACTCATCCATATCATCCCCTCCGTAATGGTTTATTCGGTGTTGATAACACTCTGTGAGTAAACAACAAAACTTAATGGCTTACAGGAAACAGCTCTCACTACACTTTTTAAGAACTACACATCATGAGTTAAACATCAGTAACAATCACAATAAAACGGACTCAGACAGGAGGTTTTACATGGGATAATTCTACAGTCAACGGTTTAAATATAATTCATTTTTAGAACGCTGTGCAAACGTATTACTCAAACTTACAATTCGTCTGAAGTTGTTCCTCTGGACATATCAATAATATCAAACTCAAGCCCTTCAGGGGTGACTGAGAATGTGACATTTTGCGTTGTGAATTCATCAGCATTAATGTCCAGGCATCCATTGAAAATCGTCCATTTGAACCTGTAACTCATTGAATATATGCTTTCGCCTGTTTGAGTTATAGACACGATTTCCATGGAATTCGGCTCATAACGGGCATTTTCAGAAAAATAAGATAAATCGCCAATTAAAGGTTCTTCAATTTCAGATAAAGAACGTTCAATAATCTCTTGTAACGTTTTAAGAGACGGATTTTGCCCATAAATATTACCGGGAATGATTTTCCGCACGCCTTTTATCCTCTAAACCTGTATCTCTTCATTATTACATACTTTGAGTATTCTGTGGATTTAGTGGAAAAAAAAATTTCCAATGCCTTTACGCATAGTCAGTTGATTTTCATCATGTTTAGGATATGTACATTATTTTTTACCCTTTTCTTACAGTTTTGGGGGACTTCACGCCGTTAAGAAACTGAAACAGTTCATGTATTGATAAAAATGCCTTCATGTGATGTTATATTATAACTATTTGAGGGCGCCATGACTAAAACACTCTTTACCATTTCTTCGCCACTACGCTGCATGGGGGTTTTGGCCGTGCTCGTTGTTCTCTGGACCGCAATTTACTGGGCGATTTCGCTACCATGATTTTCGTTAACAACCTTGAAGTCGGCTATGACCGCCGCGCTGTTGCGATGCCGCTAAGTGGACGATTTTTAACGGGTTCGCTCACGGCGGTGATTGGTGCGAACGGTGCCGGTAAATCGACTTTCTTAAAAACAGTGGCAGGCCTGCAACAGGCGATTACGGGAGATTTTACCTTCAGTCAGGGCCAGCGGCCGCGCCTGGCCTATTTACCTCAGCAGACTGAACTGGATCGCGGATTTCCCATCAGCGTTGTGGATCTTGTCGCCATGGGGTGCTGGCCGCAGAGCGGTTTATTTGGGGGTATTAACCGGCAGTCGGCGGCAAATGTTGCGCAGGCGCTGGAAACCGTCGGAATGACCGGAATGGAACATTACCCGGTAGGTTTGCTCTCCGGCGGACAGCTGCAACGCACCTTGTTTGCCCGCTTGCTGGTCCAGCAGGCGCCCCTGATTATGCTTGATGAGCCTTTTACCGGCATTGACAGCCAGACCACCGCGCTGTTGTTAAAGGTGATTGCGCAATGGCATCAGGAAGGTAAGACCGTCATCGCGGTTTTGCATGATATTTCTATGGTAGCGCGGCATTTTCCTGACGTGCTCTACCTCAGTGCTCAGCAGAATCTGTGGGGAAGCGCCCGCGAGGTTCTGAGCCATTTCCCCAACCCGTCGCATGCCTGTGTCTCGGTAGAACCTTTCGCTCTGGCGGCGGGAGTCGCAAATTCATGATGCTTTTCCATTTGCTTGCCGACCCGTTTATTGAATTCGGATTCATGCGCCGTGCTTTGATCGCGTGTATTGCGTTATCGATAAGCGCCACGCCTTTGGGTGTTTTCCTTCTGTTACGTCGCATGAGCCTGGTGGGTGATGCGCTTTCTCATGCCGTTTTACCGGGTGCTGCGATCGGTTATCTGATTTCGGGTATGTCACTGGTGGCGATGGGCATTGGCGGATTTATTGCCGGGTTGGCGGTCGCGATGTTATCGGGGCTGGTGAGTCGTAAAACGCAATTGAAAGAAGATGCCAGCTTTGCCGGTTTCTATCTTGGCTCGCTTGCCCTGGGCGTCACCTTGGTTTCGTTGCGGGGGTCGAGCGTTGACCTGCTGCATGTGCTTTTTGGCTCCATTTTGGCCATCGATTCTTCCGCAATGATCATGGTTGGGATCATCAGCAGCGCGTCATTACTGATGCTTGCCTGCATTTATCGCGCACTGGTGATTGAGTCTTTTGACTCGTTATTCTTGCGGGTCAGCGCCGGAAAATGGCTGGCGGTGATCCACGGCATTTTTCTGGCGCTGGTGGTGATCAATCTGGTGGCCGGTTTTCAAATCCTCGGCACGCTGATGTCCGTCGGGTTGATGATGTTACCCGCGGCCAGCGCGCGATTCTGGGCACGGGATTTACCTCACACTCTTCTGAGCGCGATGATTATCGGCATCCTCTCCAGCGTTGTCGGGCTGATCTGGTCTTATTACGCCTCATTGCCCGCCGGACCGGCGATCGTCCTCAGCGCAACGGTGATTTTCTTTATTTCAGTATTATTTGGAAGGCGGGGCGGGATGTTAACGGCCTCGCGTTGTTAGCAGTAAAACAATGAAAATGCAGTACCACAATTAAGGGGACATGATGAAAGTATTACCTGTATCACTCGCAGTAGCTGCCCTGCTGTCGAGCCCGCTGGCGATGGCGAAAACCGTGAATGCGGTCACCAGTTTTTCTATTCTGGGTGACATTGTTCAGGAGGTGGGAGGCGAGCACGTGAAGGTCACTTCGCTGGTGGGACCGGATGGTGATCCGCACAGTTTCGAACCCTCGCCAAAGGACAGCAAAGCCATTAATGCCTCTGATGTCGTTTTCGTCAGTGGCTTAGGGCTGGAAGGTTGGATCGATCGTCTGGTGACGGCATCGGGCTACAAAGGCCATCTGGTGACGGCATCTGAAGGTGTCAATTCCCGTAAAATGGAAGAAGACGGAAAGCAAATCACGGATCCACATGCCTGGAACAGTATGGCAAATGGCGTGATTTATGCGACCAACGTGATGAATGCGTTGATCAAAGCCGATCCGCAAGATGCTGATTATTTCCGTCAGCGTGGCAAGGCCTACATTGAACAACTGCAAAAACTGGATTCGTGGGCGAAAACCGAGTTCGCCGGTATTCCTCAGTCAAAACGTAAAGTCCTGACAAGCCATGATGCTTTCGGTTATTTCGGTCAGGAATACCATGTGAGTTTTATGGCGCCGGTAGGCTTTTCAACTGAATCGGAAGCCAGCGCCAGCGGTGTGGCGTCTTTGATTAAGCAGATCAAAGATGAGAAGGTAAAAACCTATTTCATCGAGAATCAGACCGATCCGCGCCTGGTAAAGCAGATTGCTGCCGCCAGCGGAGCACAACCGGGTGGGGAGTTGTATCCGGAAGCGCTGTCAGGGCCACAAGGCCCGGCAACGACTTACGTCAAAGCGTTCAAACATAATGTTGAGACAATTGTCGCCAGCATGAAATAAGATCTACCCTCCCCACGGTTTGTACGTGGGGAGATTTACATCATGTCTTAGCATAGAAAAAGCCCCGTCGGGCAAGCGACGGGGCTTTTGTTTTTTCAGGCGTAAGGCCGTATGAGACAGCGCTTAGCGTTTTTTCTTCTTGCCTTGCACGGCTTTAAACCGTGGATTGCTTTTGCAAATCACATAAATCCGCCCTTTACGACGAACAACGCGGCAATCCGGATGACGTTTTTTAGCCGAACGTAGTGAACTCAGAACCTGCATAAAAATTCTCCCTGATGCTGATTACTTCTTACCGAGGAAGCTGCCGAAACGCTGGTTGAAGCGTGCGGTGCTGCCTTCTTTTGAATACTCTTTCTGCTTGCCGGTGTAGTACGGATGCGATGCGGAAGACACTTCAATAGTGATATAGGGGAAAGTGACACCTTCCAGATCAATGGTACGGTCAGTCGAGATGGTCGAACCGACTTTGAAGTATTCGTTAGCGCTGGTGTCGTGAAATACAACCGTGCGGTGAGCAGGATGGATAGCGGGTTTCATAATGCCTCTAAATGTTATGTTATACTATAACAATAAGTATGCGCCCATCTGTTTTCATGTTCAAGCATCAGACGAAAAAAAAGGCCGCATAAGCGGCCTTTCGTCAGGGTAGGGGATCCGGTTACAGCGTCGGATGCTCTACTTTATGCGTATGTTCAATGTCTTCATTCTTCTTACCGAAGCGGCGGCGAACCACCACGAAGAAGACTGGAACAAAGAAGATCGCCAACAGCGTTGCCGTGATCATCCCGCCCATAACGCCGGTACCTACGGCGTTCTGAGAACCGGAACCTGCGCCGGAGCTGATAACCAGCGGCATTACACCGAGGATGAAGGCCAGTGACGTCATCAGTATCGGACGCAGACGCATACGGACGGCTTCCAGCGTTGACTCAATCAGTCCTTTACCTTCTTTATCCATGAGGTCTTTGGCGAACTCAACAATCAATATGGCGTTCTTCGCTGACAGCCCTATGGTGGTTAACAGACCCACCTGGAAGTAAACGTCGTTGCTCAGACCGCGCATCGTTGCTGCCAGAAGCGCACCCACAACACCAAGTGGAACGACCAGCATGACCGAGAACGGAATCGACCAGCTCTCATACAACGCCGCCAGACACAGGAACACGACAATCAGCGAGATAGCGTACAACGCCGGAGCCTGGTTACCGGATAAACGTTCCTGATAAGACAGACCTGTCCAGTCATAGCCGATGCCGCTTGGCAGTTTAGAAGCCAGAGACTCCATCATCGCCATCGCATCACCACTACTCTTGCCCGGAGCTGGCTGACCAAGGATTTCCATCGATGGCAAACCGTTATAACGTTCCAGACGCGGTGAACCGTATTCCCATTTCGCGCTGGAGAACGCGGAGAATGGCACCATCTGACCCGCGCTGCCGCGGACGTACAGATTGTTAATGTCTGAAGGCAACATGCGGTACTTATTTTCAGCCTGCACGTACACTTTCTTCACGCGACCACGGTCGATGAAGTCGTTGACGTAGCTACCACCAATCGAAGCACCTAACGTGGTGTTGATGTCGGAAATAGACACGCCAAGCGCCGTAGCTTTTTCCTGATCAATTTCGATTTTATATTGTGGAGTATCTTCCAGACCGTTCGGACGAACCTGAGTCAGCAAGTCCGGATGCTCAGCAATCATGCCCAGCAACTGGTTACGTGCCTGCGTCAGTTTGTCATGCCCAAGGTTAGCCTGGTCAATCAGCTGGAAGTCGAAGCCTGTCGCCGTACCCAACTCAACAATTGCCGGTAAGTTGAACGGGAACACCAGTGCATCTTTAATGGTGCTGAATGCGCCCATTGCGCGGCCTGCAATCGCAGGAACTTTGTTTTCAGCGCCGCTACGCTCAGACCAGTCTTTAAGACTGACGAACGCGATACCGGTGTTCTGACCACGACCCGCGAAACCAAAGCCGTTAACAGTAAACACGGAGTTCACGTTGGCTTTTTCTTTCGTCAGATAGTAATCGCTGACTTCATCGAGCACTTTCTGTGTACGTTCCTGGGTCGCACCTGCAGGCAACTGTGCCATGGTCAGGAATACGCCCTGGTCTTCTTCCGGAAGGAAGGAGGTTGGCAGGCGAATGAACAGGAATGCCATGCCGACAACGATCAGCAGGTAAATCACCAGATAACGACCCGTGCTGCGCAGAATGTTGCCCACGCTGTCGGTGTAGTGGTGCGTACTTTGCTCGAATTTCTTGTTAAACCAGCCGAAGAAACCTTTCTTCTCGTGGTGCTCGCCTTTGGCAATCGGCTTAAGCATGGTCGCACAAAGCGCAGGCGTCAGGATCATTGCCACCAGAACCGACAGCACCATGGCAGATACGATGGTGATGGAGAACTGACGATAGATAACCCCGGTCGAACCGCCGAAGAAGGCCATCGGGATGAATACTGCGGACAGCACCATCGCGATCCCCACCAGTGCACCCTGGATTTGCTCCATGGATTTCTTGGTAGCTTCTTTCGGTGGCAGCCCATCTTCAACCATGACGCGCTCGACGTTCTCGACCACGACGATGGCGTCATCGACGAGCAAGCCTATCGCGAGCACCATCCCGAACATCGTCAGGGTGTTTATCGAATAGCCAAACGCAGAAAGGACGGCAAACGTACCGAGCAATACCACCGGAACGGCAATCGTTGGGATCAGCGTTGCGCGGAAGTTTTGCAGGAACAAGAACATCACCAGGAATACCAGGACGATGGCCTCGAACAGTGTTTTACCCACTTCTTTAATCGAGATTTTTACAAACGGCGTGGTGTCATAAGGATAAACAACTTCCAGGCCTGCCGGGAAGAACGGCTGCAGTTTAGCCAGCGTTGCCTTGACCGATGCTGCTGTATCAAGGGCGTTCGCGCCGGTCGCCAGTTTGATACCCAAACCGGAAGCAGGTTGTCCGTTGAAGCGGGCAATAACGTCGTAGTTTTCACCACCCAGTTCAATCTTCGCCACGTCTTTTAGGCGAACCTGAGAGCCGTCCTGATTCACTTTCAGAATGATTTTACCGAACTCATCGGCGGACTTCAGACGTGTCTGAGCCACGATAGAGGAGTTCAGCTGCTGACCAGGAACCGGCGGTGTACCACCGAGCTGACCTGCTGCAATCTGGTTGTTCTGGATTTTAATGGCATTGATGACATCAACCGGCGTCAGCTGGAAGTTGTTCAGTTTGTTTGGATCCATCCAGATACGCATTGCGTACTGAGCACCAAACAGCTGAACGTCACCTACGCCTGATGTACGGCTGACCGGGTCTTTGATGTTCGAACCCACGTAGTCGGCGATATCATCCTGCGTCATTGTGCCGTTGTTAGAAATAAAGCCTGCGACCATCAGGAAGCTGCTGCTCGATTTCTCTACGGAAATACCCTGTTGCTGAACTTCCTGCGGCAGCAATGGCGTTGCCAGCTGCAGTTTGTTCTGAACCTGAACCTGTGCGATATCCGCATCGGTACCGGAAGCAAACGTAAGAGTGATCTGGACAGTACCTGAAGAGTCACTGGTCGACGACATGTACATCATGTTGTCGATACCGTTCATGTTCTGTTCAATAACCTGGGTGACCGTATCCTGAACCGTTTGCGCATCGGCGCCCGGATAAGTTGCGGTCAGCTGGATAGCCGGTGGCGCAACCGTTGGATACTGTGCGATAGGCAATTTAAGAATTGCCAATGCCCCTGCCAACATGATGATGATGGCGATCACCCATGCAAAGATGGGACGATCTATAAAAAACTTAGCCATGAATTACCGGCTCCTATTAAGACTTCGTCGCTGTATCGGATGCAGCTGCTTTTTGATCAACTTCCTGTGCAGTAACCTGTACGCCCGGCTTAATTTTTTGCAGACCTGTTACGATGACTTTATCGCCACTTTTCAGGCCATCGGTCACAACCCATTTATCGCCGATTGCTTGTGTGGTCGTCACGGTACGAAGCTCAACTTTATTGTCAGCACCAATCACCATCGCCGTTGCATCACCACGTGGGTTACGGGTAATACCTTGCTGAGGAACCAGCAGAGCGTTGTTGTTTACGCCTTCATCCAGACGCGCGCGCACAAACATACCTGGCAGCAGTGAGTCCTGTGGATTCGGGAAGATGGCACGCAGCGTAATAGAGCCCGTGGTTTCATCAACAGTCACATCAGAGAATTCTAATGTACCCGCCTGTGAATATTCCTTACCGTTGTCCATCAGCAGTTTGACTTGTGCTTTACCGTTGGCTTGTTTCAGGGAGCCGTCAGCCAGTTCCTGTTTCAGACGCAGGAAATCGTTGCTCGACTGAGTCACGTCAACGTAGATAGGATCGAGTTGTTGCACGGTCGCCAGCGCAGTCGCCTGACCGTTTGACACCAGCGCACCTTCAGTCACAGACGAAATACCGATACGTCCGCTGATAGGGGAGGTGACTTTGGTGTATGCCAGATTGATACGGGCGGTTTCGACGGCCGCTTTAGCACTGACCACGGCAGCATCAGCTTGCGCAGCGGTTGCGACTGCGGTGTCGTAATCCTGCTTACTGATGTAGTTGGTGCCGAGCAGAGGTTTGTAGCGATTCACGGTCACGCGGGAAATCTGTGCGTTGGCCTGAGCTTTAACCAGATCGCCTTTAGCGCTGTCATACGCGGCCTGATAAGTGGCTGGATCAATTTGATATAAAGAGGTGCCAGCTTTGACTTCGCTGCCTTCAACAAAGTTGCGTTTCAGAATGATACCGCCAACTTGCGGACGTACTTCAGCAATGCGGAAAGCAGCAGTACGACCTGGAAGTTCGGTAGTCACATTCAGCGGTTCAGTTTTCAGGGTAACGACGCCAACCTGCGGAGCATGGGGTGCGCCTTGTTGAGCTTCTTTATCGTTACATCCTGTAAGTGCTATGCTTCCGGATAGCATCAGAACTACCGCCAGAGGCGTTAACCCTCTGTTTTTGTTCATAAATAAACCTCAAGTGTCCGATTTCAAATTGTCCAATGGATCACAACATTCCAAATCCATTGCTGCGCTTTTAGTATGTGCATGCTATGTTACATACATTCAAGAATGTATGTAAATCAAACTCCCCTGAAAGATAAACCTATGGCACGAAAAACCAAATCACAGGCGCTGGAAACCAGACAACAGATTCTGGATGCTGCTGTGCGAGAGTTTTCTGCCCGTGGGGTATCGTCGACATCACTGACTGATATTGCGAATGCAGCCGGTGTGACGCGGGGCGCAATTTATTGGCATTTCAGGAACAAAGTAGAACTGTTTAACGCGATTTGGGAAGCCTATGAATCCCGTATAAAAGTGCTCGAAGTAGAGTATCAGACAAAGTTTCCGAATAATCCACTGCGCATTTTGCGCGAAATCTTAATTTACATTCTTGTTTCTACGGTGACCGATACACAACGTAAAGCACTGATGGAGATTATATTCCATAAATGTGAATTTGTTGGGGAGATGACGTCGGTACACGAAGCGCGCAAATCACTTTATATGGAAGGGTACGGTAAAATTGAACGTATTCTGCTGCGCTGCATTGATGAAAAACAGTTGCCCGCCGAACTGGATACCCGCCAGGCGGCCATTATCCTGCGCGCTTACATCACGGGTCTGATGGAAAACTGGTTATTTATACCGGAAAGCTTTGATTTAGAAGCCAATGCCGGCAGATTCATCGATACCTATCTTGATATGCTTCGCCATTCCTCCTATCTCATTGCAACTAAAACGCCGCATTAATCATTTCTGTTAAAAATAATAAGCCTGCAATCTTTATCCTTTATTCTGCGTAAAATATCACCCATCGCATGTTGTATTCTGAAACGCTTTTCCCCTTCCTTTCGGACTGAAGGCTGCTATTGTCGTCACCATCTATTCATTCGGTAAATGAGTTGAAGTTTACGTATGTTGATCCGGTTTCTGACCGCACCTTCTGAACGCACATTAACCCGGAAAAAACACGGGATAATTCGTATTTATTCGCTCATTATGTGCGCAGCACTTTTACTTTTCTCGCTTCCTTCTCTGGCGGCAAGTAACGATGTTCCCTCCCGCAATGAAGTGCAAAACCAGCTCGATGCCCTTAACCGGCAAAAAAATCTCACGCCGGTTGATAAATTGTCACAACAGGATTTGATTCACACCCTCGAGTACCTTGATGCGCTGGATCGCGTGAAGCAGGATGCCACGCAATTGCATCAGCAGGTGACCGAAGCGCCGCAGAAATTGCGCGCAGCAATGGACGGGCTCGATCAACTCAAAAACAGCGCGAAAGACGACGTGAATAAAGCGCAGCTTTCTTCTCTGGCCCTGCGCCAGTTGGAGAACCGTCTTAACGATACCCTCGACGATCTTCAGTCTTCACAGGAAGATCTCTCGACGTTCAACACCCAGTTAATCTCCCTGCAAACCCAGCCGGAAAGGGTGCAGAACGCCATGTATTCCTATTCCATGGCCATCCAGAAAATCCGCAATCAGCTTAACGGGATGTCGCCAGGACAGCAGGATTTACGTAATACGCAGCAAACCATGCTGGTGACCCAGCAGGCATTGCTGAATGCGCAGATTGATTTGCAACGTAAAAGTCTTGAAGCCAACACCACGTTGCAAGATTTACTGCAAAAACAACGTGATTACACCAATGCGCATATCAATCAGCTAGAACATACCGCTCAGTTATTACAGGAGGTGGTAAACGGCAAACGCCTGATCCTCTCCGAGCGCACCGCGAAAGAAGCCCAGACGCCGGACGACACCTCCAATATTCAGAACGACCCGCTGGTGGCGCAGGAGCTGGACATCAACCGCAAGCTGAGTGAGCGTCTGATTGCCGCGACCGAAGAGGGCAATCAGCTGGTGCAAAACAACATCACGGTGAAAAACTGGCTGGACCGTTCAGCGCAGGCGGAGCACGACCTGAAAGAACAGATTAACGTGCTCAAGGGCAGCCTCCTGTTGTCGCGCATCCTTTATCAGCAGCAGCAAAATACCATCCCGCCTTCAGGGCTGGTGACCGACATGAGTACGCGTATTGCAGATTTACGCCTGGAACAGTTCAAAATTAACCAGCAGCGTGATGCGCTGTTTCAGGGTGACAGCTACATTCAGGGCGTGGTCAGCAATAGTAAAGAAACCATTAATGAAGATATCAGCGACGCGTTAGATCAGATCGTCGATATGCGCCGCGAATTGCTGGATCAGCTGAATAAACAGCTCGGTAATCAGCTTTCGCTGGCGATTAATTTGCAGATTAATCAGCAGCAGTTGCTCAGCATCAACCAGTCTTTGACGGAAACGCTGACGCAGCAGATTTTCTGGGTAAGCAGTAATAAGCCGATGAACTGGGAGTTCATCAAATCGCTGCCCGGTGACGTCAAAAACCAGCTGAGCAGTCTGAGCATCAGCATTCCCCGTGGCGAGCTGATGCTGGGCGCGATTCACTCGTTGCCGGTGACCGTTCCGTTGCTGGTGGCGATCCTTGTGCTGCTGTGGCGAAGAAAATACATCAATCAGCGGATCGAAAGCCTGAGTAACGATGTCGGGCAGCTCAGGCGCGACAGCCAGATGCACACGCCGCAGGCGCTGTTGCTGATGGTGCTCAACGTGTTGCCGGGCGTATTACTGATGCTCGGTGTTGGTTACTGGTTTTCGCAGTGCGATATCGCACTCAACGACTTCTTATGGACGCTCTCGCAGCGGCTGGCCGTTTTCCAGCTGGTGATGGGATTCTGCTATCGCATACTGAAACCCGGTGGAATCAATGAGCGCCACTTCGCGATGCCTGCAACGACCTGTGCGCATTACCGCCGCTCGGTGATCCGCCTGAGTCTGGTGATGTTACCACTGATTTTCTGGTCGGTGCGTGGTGAAAAAGCGCCGCTCGGTCTGGTGGATGACATCATCGGGCAGGTGGTGATTTTCCTGACGCTTATTGCGCTGACGGTGCTGGTCTTTCCGATCGCGCGCGACGGCTGGCGGGATAAAGACTCACACAGCATTCGTCTGGTGATGGTGACGGCTATCGCGCTGGCGCCGGCTTTCCTCGTCGGGCTGGTGGTCACGGGGTATTTTTACACCACACTGCGTCTGGCCGGGCGCTGGCTTGACAGCCTGTATCTGCTGATATTCTGGAACATTATTTACCTTACCGCGCTGCGCGGACTGAGCGTGGCGGCACGGCGTCTGGCGTACCGGCGTGCGCTGGCACGGCGTCAGACCACGGCGGTCAAAGACGGCGTGGAAGGAAATGAACCGGTCGAAGAACCTCCGCTGGGGCTGGATCAGATCAACCAGCAGTCATTGCGACTGACCACCATGGTGCTGTTCTTTATTTTCGCGTCGGTGTTCTATTGGATCTGGTCGGATTTACTGACGGTCATCTCTTATCTCGACAGTATTTCGCTGTGGCATTACTCCGGCACGGTCGCGGGCACGGTGACACAGCAAACTGTGACGCTGGGGAATTTACTGCTCGGCTTCCTGGCGGTGATTGTCGCTTATGTGCTCACGCGCAACTTACCGGGCTTGCTTGAAGTGGTGGTTCTCTCGCGGTTGCAACTGCGGCAGGGCACCTCTTACGCGATTACCACGATCCTCACCTATTCGATCACGGTGATCGGTGCCGTGACTGCGCTCGGATCGCTCGGTGTCTCCTGGGACAAATTACAATGGCTGGTGGCCGCGCTGTCGGTGGGTCTTGGTTTCGGCTTACAGGAAATTTTCGCCAACTTCGTCTCCGGCCTGATCATCCTGTTTGAGCGCCCGGTACGTATCGGCGATACCGTGACTATCGGCAGCTTCTCCGGCACGGTCAGCCGGATCCGGATCCGCGCCACCACCATCACTGACTTTGATCGTAAAGAAGTGATTATTCCCAACAAAGCCTTCGTGACCGAAAGGCTGATCAACTGGTCGCTGACGGATACCGTGACCCGCGTGCTGATAAAAATCGGCGTGGCGTACGGGTCAGACCTCGACAAAGTGAAGGAGATTTTATTGCAGGCGGCGCATGAAAACCCGCGGGTAATGAACGATCCTTCGCCGCTGGTATTTTTCCTTAACTTCGGCGCAAGCACGCTGGATCATGAATTGCGCGTGTATGTCCGTGAATTAGGTGACCGCAGTTACACCGTCGATGAGCTGAACCGCAGCATTGATAAACTTTGCCGTGAGAACGGCATCAATATCGCCTTCAATCAGCTCGAAGTGTATTTGCATAATCAGGACGGTAATGAAATTCAGGAAGTGAAGCGGATGATGAGGCAGCCGGGAGATGAACCGGACGCGGTCACGCAAGGTTAGGGAGGGAGTGCAAATCAGGGGAAAGTATCAGATCCCCTGACCAGCCACACGTCGGCGCTCAGCGAGGCTGACGGTTTACAGGTAACTCACTGAAAGCGAACTTTTGCTGTTTTTCAGCTTTTCCTGATAATCGCGCTGCACAATTTCCAGTGCGGCAAGGGCGGTTTCAGGGGCGATTTCATTGCACTCGAGCAGGTAAATCAGATCGACAGCAAGCTGAAGTTCGGGAGGCGCATTTTCTACTGACATATTGGCCAACATTATAATTAGCAGGTTTTGGACTTATCATTATAGATAACAAAAGGCCGGGTTAGCAGGCCGGATTAAAAAAATGTGATAAAGATTCAAAAACCTTTTTCCTGTCTTTCAATCTGGCGCTCGATTTTTGCCAGCGCCTGGCGGCAACGCATAAGCCGTCCCTCTAATGCCGCCAGCTCCTTTTGTACGCGCTGCTGATCGCTGAACGTCGACAGTTGTCCCAGCGTCGTTTCCCGGTCCTCAATCATCGCAATCAGCCGACGCTCAAACTGCTGTGTTTCCGCCAGTTTGGTGTAGTTATCATGACTTTTACGTTCCGGGGTCTGATGCGTTTTCCGCAGGGTCTGGGTGGCGAGTTCGCGTTGCATGGCGGTGATTTGTGCCACCAGCCGCTCTGCGATAAAAGCCACCTGAGCGGAACGCTTTTCTGCCACTTCCTGATTCAGCTGACGCAAATTATTTTTGATTTCTGCCAGATAATCCCGCAGGCGTGTGCCTTTGGTGGAAAAAAGGGCGATATCGAAGCGCGCCTGCGTGGCGGAGACATGGCCGATAGGTTCAATTTCCCGCGACAGTGTTTCGATCTGCTGATCAAGGACATGTAAAATTCGTTCTGTGCTCACGGGAAATCTCCATTGATAGTTCGCAAATATGACAGCTTTGCCGCGTCAGTTTACACTGGCCGGAGCAATACTTGCCGTGGTTTATCCGAATTAAAAGGAATTGAATGAAACGCGTACTACTGATTATCGTTGGCTGGATCTGCGTGGTGCTGGCGACGCTGGGTGTGGTGCTGCCATTACTGCCTACCACACCGTTTCTTTTGCTGGCCGCCTGGTGTTTTGCCCGCTCGTCGCCGCGTTTTCATCACTGGCTGCTGCACCGTTCCTGGTTCGGTAGCTATTTGCGCCACTGGCAACAACATCGCGCATTGCCGAAAGGGGCAAAAACCAAAGCGGTTGCCCTGATTCTGGTCACTTTCGCCGTCTCGATATATTTTGTGCCGTTATTATGGGTGCGTATTTTATTACTCTGCATGATGTTTATGCTGCTGTTTATGATGTGGCGATTACCAGTGGTTGACCTTGAGCAATAAAAAAGGCGATCATGTCCGGCTGCGGGTTGCTTTTTAAAGCGGCTTTGCATAGATTTGGGCATCTCGTACGTCGGTGCGCTCCCAATTTCCTTCCTTAGACGACATGCTTTTTACAAGGCATGACGGGGGACATTTGACCGCCCGCGTTTAAGTATGAACAGCAGCTATATCAGGCAATGACATTATGACCGCTACCGCACAGCAGCTTCAGTTTATTAAAGACAGTATTAAAACCATCCCTGATTACCCTAAGCCAGGCATACTGTTCCGCGACGTCACCAGCTTGCTGGAAGACCCGAAAGCGTACGCTGAAAGCATTAAATTACTGGCCGATCGTTACCGCGATGCCGGAGTCACCAAAGTGGTGGGCACCGAAGCGCGTGGTTTCCTGTTTGGCGCCCCGGTGGCATTGGTTCTGGGCGTAGGCTTTGTGCCCGTGCGCAAACCGGGTAAATTACCGCGTGAAACCATCAGCGAAACCTACGATCTGGAATACGGCACTGACAGTCTGGAAATCCACGTGGATGCCATTCAGCCGGGCGAAAAAATTCTGGTGATCGACGATCTGCTGGCAACGGGTGGCACCATTGAAGCCACAGCGAAACTGATCCGCCGTTTGGGTGGGGAAGTGACCGATGCTGCTTTCATCATCAATCTGCCGGAACTGGGCGGTGAAAAACGCCTGAACTCCCTGAACATTCACTGTTACAGCCTGGTTTCTTTCGACGGGCATTGATTGATATAAACAGTTGATGTGAACTGGCCTCGCCGTTAACGCGAGGCCTTTTGCTTTCTGCGTTACTCTTTTCCGCTTTCTCCCGCCCAGACCACTACCACTTTATCGTCATTATGCTGACGGCTGAAGGCGTAATATTGCGCCGTCTGCTGCGATTTCTGTACCCCTGCGCCGACCGCCGGATGCCGCTCCCTGAATATGCCCAGCTTTTGCCAGTGCGTGAGCAGCGCCTGTTTCGCGCCGGTCAGCTCTTGCCAGTTCATGTCAGATCGCGTTCCCTGCAAAGGGTCCGAGCCCGTCGGGCCAGACTGTCGTCCGCTTTCGTCGCCGTAAAAGATCTGCACCGCGCCGGGTGCCAGCAGGAGCACATCGGCTGCGCGTTGCTGCAAAGACAGAGATCCTTTGGCATCAGCGGCAAAAAACAGCCGGGTATCATGGGATGAGAGATAACTCAGCACATTAAAATCCTGCATTTTTTCTGCCATCTGCTGATAAGTTGCATCGATATTGGCAAAACAGCTCAGCGCCGCCGCGGCCTGATCCTGAAAATCAAAGTTAATCATTGCGTCAAAGCCATTGTCGTAATAATCACTTTTCATTACGCCGTGACCCCAGGCTTCACCGGTCATCCAGAATGGCGTGTCATCCAGCGCCTGGGACGGATTGGCGGCTTTCCACTGTTTCAGCGCTTCGGCTGAGCGGGTTTTGAGTAAGGCCAGCGTCGGTTTTTCCACGTGTTTAGCGGTATCGACACGGAATCCGTCAATGCCGTAATCCCGTACCCACTGGCTGAGCCAGGTCACCAGATAATCACGCGGCGTTGCCCCCGGAATTTCACGGGCGGCGGTGTCTGGCTTGTTACGATAGAAAACGGGCAGGCCGCTGGCTTGTGTGGATTCGGTTTTGATATCCGGCAGGAACGCCAGCGACATGGTCAGGTCGTCATAACCGGGTGAGTCATAATTGCCAATGTCGGTGCGGACCCATTTTTTGCCCCACCAGGTGCTCCAGCCGTCTTTGTCGCTGAAATTGATGTCATCATTAAAACTGTGCCAGTTCTGGCCGGGGCCGGGTTTCCAGTCGGTCCAGTTTTTGCCGAGCGTTTTTTCGATGTCGTTGCCTTTCAGATATAACGAGCCGAAATGATAGGTTTGCATATCCGCCAGCGTGGCGTAGCCAGTGTGATTGACCACCACGTCAAACAGAATGCGGATCCCGCGTTTGTGCGCCTCGCTGACCAGTTTTTGCAAGTCTTCGCCGGTGCCCATATTGGCGTCCAGTTTTGTCCAGTCGAGGGTGTAATAGCCGTGATAGGCATAATGCGGGAAATCGCCTTTGGTGCCGCCGCCGACCCAGCCGTGGATTTGTTCCAGCGGCGAACTGATCCACAGCGCGTTGACGCCCAGTTGTTGCAGATAATCCAGCTTGCCGGTCAGCCCGGCCAGATCGCCGCCGTGGAAAGTGCCGATTTCCTGCATTCCGTCACTGTGACGGCCATAGCTGTGATCGTTATCCGGATTGCCGTTTTCGAATCTGTCGGTCAGCACGAAATAGACCGTGGCGTTTTTCCAGCTAAAGGCGGCGGATTTTTTGTGCTCCGCAGATTCGAGCAACAGCAGGCCGCCGCTGGCCGGATCGGGTGTCATCGTGATGTGACCGCCGGTGACCTGTGCGTTCTGGCCGGAATAAAAGTCGCGCACCGTTTCGCCGTCGGCAAATGTGCCGGAGACATCGACGTTCAGCGGTTTGCCATCCCATCGCGGACAAGTTTTTGTCACGGCGACGACACTTTCCTGCACCGTTTTCAGGCTCAGCTGAAGCGTGGGGGTGCCGCTGCGGGTATCAATCCGTACCTGATAATCCCCTGCGCGGAACTGTTTCCAGCTAACCGGCGCATTCTTTTCACAGGGTTGCAGCGACAGCATCTCGTTAAGCTTTACCGCGCCGGTGGGTTGCCAGCACTGATTATCCTGATGTAATTCCAGTGCGCGCTGACCTTTGGGTAGCGCGGCCTGGCTGATGAATATTCCGCTCACCGGTTCGGCAAACGTGGGGAACCCTTGCAGCGTCCAGCTGTGGGCAGCAGGGGAAACGAGCAGTAATAACGGCAGTGTCAGGCGTTTCATGGCTCTCCTTACGCGGGGCAGGAAGCATTATCGGAACAGAGGTGAATTGAGTGTAATCAGTGCACAAAATTTGCCCTCATCCCCTGACGCGAATTATCAGGAGGAGGACGAAGGCGGAGAAACTGCGGCGCGCTGCGCAAAAAGTAAAGTAATAGGAATGATGGCGACCCTGCTGGTACACTAAGGAGTGGCAGTCTGGCTCCGGCATCATTATGCTGAGTCCTCAGTCTCCGTTTCGCAGACCAGCGCAGAAAGACGGGTTAAACGATGTTTTTTCGTGTATCGTCAAATTATTCATTATAAATCAACGATGAAGTGTTAATGAGCTATCAGGTTCTTGCCCGTAAGTGGCGCCCCCAAACTTTTGCCGACGTCGTCGGACAGGAACATGTGCTGACCGCACTGGCTAATGGCCTGTCGCTCGGGCGCATCCATCACGCCTACCTGTTTTCCGGTACCCGTGGCGTGGGGAAAACCACCATTGCCCGTCTGCTGGCGAAAGGACTGAACTGCGAAACCGGCATCACCTCCACGCCATGCGGCGTGTGTGATAACTGCCGCGAGATCGAACAGGGCCGTTTTGTTGATCTGATCGAAATCGACGCCGCCTCCCGGACGAAAGTTGAAGATACCCGCGAATTACTGGATAACGTCCAGTACGCGCCGGCCCGTGGCCGCTTCAAAGTCTATCTGATTGACGAAGTGCACATGCTCTCGCGTCACAGCTTTAATGCGCTGTTGAAAACGCTGGAAGAGCCGCCCGCGCACGTCAAATTCCTGCTGGCGACGACCGATCCGCAGAAATTACCGGTCACGATTTTATCGCGTTGTTTGCAGTTCCATCTTAAAGCGCTGGATCCGGAACAAATCCGCAAACAGCTCGAAAACGTATTAACTCAGGAAACCATTGCCACTGAACCGCGCGCGCTTCAGCTGCTTTCCCGTGCTGCCGACGGCAGTATGCGTGATGCGCTGAGCCTGACCGATCAGGCCATCGCCATGGGGCAGGGCGCGGTGACCACCGAAACCGTGGCACAAATGCTCGGCACCCTCGACGATGAACAGCCGCTGGCGATGTTGGAAGCGCTGGTCAGCGCCGATGGCGGTCAGATGATGGCGCAGGTCGAGCAAGCTGCGTCCCGTGGCGTGGACTGGGAAAATCTGCTGGTAGAAACGCTGGCGCTGCTGCACCGCATTGCCATGGTTCAGCTGTTGCCGTCAGTGCTCGATAATCATTACGCGGCGATTGAGCAACGCCTGCGTGAACTGGCGCGTGTCATTCCGCCGGCTGACGTTCAGCTTTATTACCAGACCTTACTGATTGGCCGCAAAGAGCTGGCGTACGCGCCGGACAAACGCATGGGCGTTGAAATGACGCTGCTGCGCGCGCTGGCCTTCCATCCGAAAGTGATCATTGCTGAACCGGCTCCGCAACCGGCCGCGGCACCTGCTTACGTTGCGCCGCAACCTCACGCACCCGCACAGCATGCCGCGCCGCGCGCCGCCACACCGCAGCAGCCGTCGCCGCAGCAGGGCCACAATGATTCGCCACCGCCGCACGGCAGTGCAGAACCGGCTTCGATGCCGGATTCCACCGCACAGCTGTTGCAGGCGCGAACACAATTACTCAGGCAGCAGGGGAGTACCACCCCAAAAAAAGCTGAGCCGGCAGCGCCAGGAAAAGCGCGGCCGGCAAACTCAGCACTGGAGCGCCTCGCTTCGGTGACTGAACGTGCGCAGACACAGGCCAGCGCGAAAAAAGAGCCCGCTGCGCCGGTCAAAGAAGAAGCGTACCGCTGGAAAGCGCTGACTGAGCCGGAAGAGTCCTCCGAACCAGTGGCCACGCCGAAGGCCTTGCGAACGGCCCTTGAGCATGAAAAATCGCCGGAACTGGCTTCCCGTCTGGCAGAAGAAGCGATTGAACGTGATGAATGGGCAGCCGAAATCAGCCGTCTGACCATTCCGAAACTGGTTCAGCAACTGGCGCTGAATGCGTACCGGGAACAGCCGGAACCGGGCGAAATCTGCCTGCACCTGCGTTCTTCGCAAAAGCATCTGAATTCGCCGTCCGCGCAGAAAGTGCTGGCAGAGGCCTTATCGGCGCTGCATCAGACACCGGTTGAACTCACCGTGCTGGAAGATGATAATCTGGCGGTGAAAACGCCGCTTGAGTGGCGACAGGCCATTTATGAAGAAAAACTGGCGCAGGCGCGTCAGTCAATTATTGCGGATAACAACATTCAGACACTGCGCCGGTTCTTCGACGCAGAGCTTGATGAAGAAAGTATCCGCCCAATTTAAACGCCGCGATTGTGACGCGGCCATTGCTGAGAGAGAAGACTATGTTTGGAAAAGGCGGCATTGGTAACCTGATGAAACAGGCCCAGCAAATGCAGGAAAAAATGCAACAGGCTCAGGCGGAAATCGCTCTGCTGGAAGTCACCGGTGAATCAGGCGCTGGCCTGGTAAAAATCACCATCAACGGTGCGCATAATGTGCGTCGCGTTGAAATTGATCCAAGCCTGCTGGAAGACGATAAAGACATGCTGGAAGATTTGATCGCTGCGGCGTTCAACGATGCTGCACGTCGTATCGAAGAAACTCAGAAAGAAAAAATGGCAGCCGTGTCTGGCGGCATGCAGTTGCCACCAGGCTTTAAGATGCCGTTCTGATGCAAACCAGCCCTCTCCTTGAATCTTTAATGGAGGCGTTGCGTTGCCTGCCGGGCGTTGGCCCGAAGTCTGCGCAACGTATGGCATTTCAGCTGCTGCAACGCGATCGCAGCGGCGGAATGCGGCTGGCGCAGTCTTTAACGCGTGCGATGTCTGAAATCGGCCACTGTGCCGATTGCCGTACGTTCACCGAGCAGGAAATCTGTACGATTTGCGCCAATCCACGGCGTAAAGAAAACGGCCAGATTTGCGTGGTGGAAAGCCCGGCAGACATTCACGCGATAGAACAAACCGGTCAGTTCTCTGGTCGCTATTTTGTGCTGATGGGTCACCTGTCACCGCTTGATGGCATCGGGCCGGACGACATTGGTCTGGGCCGCATGGAAGAGCGTCTTGAAAGTGAAAACATTCAGGAAGTGATCCTTGCGACTAACCCGACGGTCGAAGGTGAAGCAACGGCCAACTACATCGCTGAAATGTGCGGCCAGTACGGCGTGCTGGCGAGCCGTATCGCGCACGGTGTGCCGGTCGGTGGCGAACTGGATATGGTGGACGGCACCACGCTGTCACATTCCCTCGCCGGACGTAATCCCTTCAAGTTCTGACTGTTATGGATCGGGCGCAGCGCAGCGCGCCCGGTTTACTTTCTCCTGTCCTGCTGAATTTCTTCTAAATTATTTTGCCGCATGCTTGAAAACCCCCGTCCCTAACCCCACTTATTCCTCAACGTCTGATTTGGTCAATAACAGTATCTGGATTGAGGTAATTTGATGAGTATGAAAGGACAAGAGACACGCGGATTCCAGTCTGAAGTAAAACAACTTCTTCATCTGATGATCCATTCTCTGTATTCAAACAAAGAAATTTTCCTGCGTGAGTTAATCTCCAACGCTTCCGATGCGGCTGACAAACTGCGCTTTCGCGCGCTGTCCACGCCTGAGTTATATGAAGGCGATGGCGAACTGCACGTGCGTCTGGCGTTTGATAAAGAAAAACGCACCCTGACGCTGAGCGACAACGGTATCGGTATGAGCCGCGATGAAGTCATCGACAACCTCGGTACTATCGCCAAATCCGGCACCAAAGCTTTCCTGCAATCTGTCGGTTCTGAGCAGGCGAAAGACAGCCAGCTGATCGGCCAGTTTGGCGTCGGTTTCTACTCTGCCTTTATCGTGGCCGATAAAGTGACCGTGCGCACCCGTGCGGCCGGTGCCAGCGCCGACGAAGGCGTGTTCTGGGAATCTGCCGGTGAAGGTGAATATACCCTGGCGGATATCGAGAAAGCCGATCGCGGGACTGAAATCACCCTGCATCTGCGCGAAGATCAGGACGAATTCCTTGATGACTGGCGCGTGCGCTCCATCATCAGCAAATACTCTGACCATATTGCGTTGCCGGTTGAAGTCGAAACCCGTAACGAAGAAGACGGCACTGTCACCTGGGAACAAATCAACAAGGCACAGGCCCTGTGGACCCGTGGCAAGTCTGAAGTCACCGACGAAGAATACGTTGAGTTCTACAAACACATCTCCCATGACTTCAGTGATCCGCTGAGCTGGAGCCATAACCGCGTTGAAGGTAAGCAGGAATACACCAGCCTGCTGTACATCCCTTCACAGGCGCCGTGGGATATGTGGAACCGCGATCACAAGCACGGCCTGAAACTGTATGTTCAGCGCGTGTTTATCATGGACGAAGCCGAGCAGTTCATGCCGAACTACCTGCGTTTCGTGCGTGGTCTGATAGATTCCAACGATCTGCCGCTGAACGTGTCCCGTGAAATTCTTCAGGACAGCCGCATTACTCAGAACCTGCGCAGTGCGCTGACCAAACGTGTTCTGCAAATGCTGGAAAAACTGGCGAAAGACGACAACGAAAAATACCTGCAATTCTGGAAACAGTTTGGTCTGGTATTGAAAGAAGGCCCGGCAGAAGACGGCGCGAACAAAGAAACCATCGCCAAACTGCTGCGTTTCGCCAGCACCCGCAACGACAGCAGCGAGCAGACATTGTCGCTGGAAGAGTATGTGGCGGGCATGGTGGAAGGTCAGGACAAGATTTATTACATCACAGCCGACAGCTACGCCGCGGCGAAGAGCAGTCCGCATCTGGAACTGTTCCGTAAGAAAGGCATCGAAGTTCTGTTGCTGTCTGACCGCATCGATGAATGGATGATGAGCTATCTGACTGAGTTCGATGGCAAAGTCTTCCAGTCCGTCAGCAAGGCTGACGACACTCTGGACAAACTGGCTGACGAAAGCGAAGAGCAGAAAGAAGCGGAAAAAGCGCTGGAGCCGTTCGTTGAGCGCGTGAAAACGCTGCTGGGTGAGCGTGTGAAAGAAGTGCGTCTGACGCACCGTCTGACCGATACGCCAGCCATTGTGACCACCGGTGCTGACGAGATGACCACGCAAATGGCCAAACTGTTTGCCGCTGCCGGTCAGGAAGCGCCTGAAGTGAAATACATCTTCGAGCTGAACCCTGAACATGCGCTGGTGAAACGTGCATCTGATGTGGCTGACGAAGACCAGTTCAGTGAGTGGATCGAACTGTTACTGGATCAGGCGCTGTTCGCAGAACGCGGCACGCTGGAAGATCCAAACCTGTTTATTCGCCGTATGAATACGCTGTTGCAGGCGTAATCTGCTGAAATAAAAGTGAAAAGGGCGTCGTGAAAACGAGGCCCTTTTTTTATGGTCGCCCCCTAATCTGCCGCGTTAACCCCAGTGCCCGTAGGGGTTGTTCCTTGAGCAAAAGCGCTCAGAATGGTATGGTTGACCGTTTTTCGAGATTCATAAAAATTACATGCAAGGGGATTTACGCAATGCGTATCATTCTGCTGGGCGCTCCGGGCGCAGGTAAGGGTACTCAGGCCCAATTCATCATGGAGAAATTTGGTATTCCTCAGATTTCTACCGGTGATATGTTGCGCGCCGCTGTGAAGGCCGGAAGTGAGCTCGGCAAGAAAGCAAAAGAGATTATGGACGCCGGTAAACTGGTGACGGACGAACTGGTTATCGCTCTGGTGAAAGAACGTATTCAGCAGGAAGATTGCCGTAACGGTTTCCTGTTAGACGGTTTCCCTCGCACCATTCCGCAGGCTGATGCCATGAAAGAAGCGGGCATCAAGGTCGATTACGTGCTGGAATTCGACGTACCTGACGAACTGATTGTGGATCGCATCGTCGGTCGTCGCGTACATCCGGGCTCTGGCCGTGTGTATCACATCCAGTACAATCCGCCAAAAGTGGAAGGTAAAGACGATGTGACCGGCGAAGACCTGATCACCCGTAAAGACGATCAGGAAGAAACCGTGCGTAAACGCCTGGTGGAATACCATGAGCTGACTGAGCCACTGGTGTCCTATTACGGTAAAGAAGCAGAAGCAGGCAACACCCGCTACGTCAAAATTGACGGCACACAGCAGGTTTCTGCCGTGCGTGACGAACTCGCGGCTATCTTAAGCTGATTCCCGCTGCACCGGTTCTGTTAACGGGGTGACTTAGGTCGCCCCGTTTGTTTTTACGCCATCCCCCGCCAGAAATAGTCACAATTCGCATTGATAGCCATTGCCGTTGTTCCGATCGCCTTTGTTTTCGTTACAATGACGTGCGCTTCTTCCTGAGCTACCGTAAACGGGAGCGCCCATGATTTTTCACTCTGGCTTCAACGCCATCAATTTAGGAAATTCAGCATGACGCAGACCAAATTCGGGGTCCTCCTGGTTAATCTCGGAACACCTGAAGCACCGACGCCTAAGGCCGTAAAAAAATACCTGGGTGAGTTTTTGAGTGATATCCGCGTCGTAGATACACCCCGCCTGCTCTGGTGGCCAATCCTGAATCTGGTGATTTTGCCTTTGCGTTCTCCGCGCGTATCCAAGCTGTACAAATCCGTGTGGATGGAAGAAGGCTCGCCGCTGATGGTTTTCAGCCGTCGACAGCAAAAAGCCCTGGCTGAGCGCCTGCCGGGTACGCCGGTTGAACTGGCAATGAGCTACGGCAAGCCGGGTATGAAAGATCCGATCGAAAAACTGCTGGCGCAGGGCGTGACCAAAATGGTGGTGCTGCCGCTGTATCCGCAATATTCCTGTTCCACCAGTGCCGCCGTTTTCGACGGCGTAGCGCGGGTGCTGAAATCACAGCGCCGTCTGCCTTCCCTGAGCTTTATTCGTGATTACGCCACCCATCCGGCCTACATCTCCGCGCTGAAAGCCAGTATCGAACGTTCTTTCGCGCAACATGGCGAACCGGACCGTCTGGTGTTGTCCTTCCACGGTATTCCAAAGCGTTTTGTGGCGGAAGGTGATGATTACGAACAGCGCTGCCGCGACACCGCGCAGGCGCTGACCGATGCGCTGCAACTGCCGACCGGCAAAATTATGCTGACTTTCCAGTCGCGCTTTGGCCGTGAACCGTGGCTGACGCCGTACACGGACGAAACCCTCAAAGGCCTTCCGGCTCAGGGCGTTAAGTCTATCCAGATTATCTGTCCCGGCTTCGCCTCGGATTGTCTGGAGACGCTGGAAGAGATCAAAGAAGAGAATCGTGAGATTTTTATGCATGCAGGCGGCGAGCGCTTCGAATATATTGACGCCTTAAACGACCAGCCGGAGCATATCGATCTGCTGCAACAACTGGTCACTCAGCACTTCTGATGGAAGGCTGAGCTTTTTGAATTTCCTGAGAACAAGCAATGAAATTTCCTGGTAAGCGTAAGTCAAAACACTATTTTCCGGTCAGCGCGCGTGACCCATTACTGCGTGATTCTATGCTGCAGGCGATGCAGCCGGAATCCGAGGGCGGGGCATCCTATATTGTCGGTATCGATCAGACGATGGTGGATATCGAAGCGCGCGTGGATGAAAGTTTTGTTGCCCGTTACGGTCTGACGCCCGGCGAGTCCAATATTCTTGATGATGACATGTCGGAAGCGCTTTACCAGGAACTGATGGCAAACGCGCTGATTACGCACCAGTTTGCAGGCGGCACCGTGGGCAATACGCTGCACAACTATTCCGTGCTGGCCGATGACCGCTCGGTTCTGCTGGGGGTGATGTGTAACAACGTCAGAATCGGTGATTACGCCTACCGCTACCTGTGCAACACCTCAAGCCGTGTAGATCTTAACTTCCTGCAGGGCGTCGATGGCGCGATCGGCCGATGCTTTACGCTTATCAGCGACACCGGCGAACGTACGTTTGCCATCAGTCCGGGCAAGATGAACAGACTGAAAGCCGAAAGCGTACCGGAAGACGTCATCGCCGGCGCCTCCGCGCTGCTGTTGACCTCATACCTGTTACGCAGCAAACCCGGCGAGCCTATTCCGCAGGCCACCATGCAGGCGATTGAGTACGCGAAAAAATATCATGTGCCGGTGGTACTAACGCTCGGCACGCAATATGTGATTGCAGATGATCCGCAGGCATGGCGCGATTTCCTGCGCGATCATGTCTCGATTCTGGCGATGAACGAAGATGAAGGATTTGCACTGACCGGCATGAAAGATCCGCTGATGGCTGCCGATAAGGCGCTGGACTGGGTCGATCTGGTGTTGTGTACCGCCGGGCCGAACGGCCTGTTTATGGCGAGTTATACCGAAGAAGCGTTCAAACGTACCACGCAGCATCCCCTGCTGCCGGGGGCGATTGCCGAATTTAACCAATACGAATTCAGCCGTGCGATGCGCCGTGAATGTTGTGAGCAACCGCTGAAGATTTATTCCCACATCGCGCCCTACATGGGCGGCCCGGAAAAAATCATGAATACCAACGGGGCAGGCGATGGCGCGTTATCGGCGCTGTTGCATGACATTGCGGCGAACGGTTTTCATCGCACGTCCGTTCCCAATTCCAGCAAGCATTCGCGCGAGTATCTGACCTATTCCTCGCTGGCACAGGTATGTAAATACGCCAACCGTGTGAGTTATCAGGTGCTTAACCAGCATTCACCGCGTCTGACGCGTGGCCTGCCGGAACGTGAGGACAGTCTGGAAGAGAGTTACTGGGAACGCTGAGTGAAGCGGGCGGGGCGACCCCCGTCCTGCTTTCTGATTATCCTGCCTGCACCTGATTACGGCCTGACGTTTTGGCGCGATACAGCGCGTCATCCACACGTTTAAACAGGCTGGTAAAATCTTCCCCCGCTTCGTACTGCGCCACGCCTACGCTGACTGTCAGCGCAGGCATTTCCGGCTGCGATAACTGCTGCACTCTTTCACGCAGGGCTTCGGCAACGATCATCGCGCCTTCCAGAGGCGTCAGCGGCAGCAAAATCAGGAACTCCTCACCGCCCCAGCGGAAGACCGTATCGCTTTCGCGGATCCCGGTTTCCAGCGTTCTGGCCAGCATCACCAGCGCATCATCGCCTTTGTTATGCCCGTACTGATCGTTGATCGTTTTGAAATGATCGGCGTCCACCAGCATCAGGCTGAAATTGTGTGTCCGCTGCGGATTTTGCGTGCGCGCATTCTCCACCAGCTGCATGAACTGACGACGGTTGCCCAGCCCGGTGAGCGGATCACGAAGCGCTGCATGTTCCAGTTCCTGCTCAAGACGTTTTTGCTCAGTGATGTCGTGAATGATGCACAACATCAGCCGTACTGCGTTCAGTTCCACCGGCCCGGCATAGGTCTGGACGTGGCGCAAATTGCCGTCCGCCAGTTTATGCACGAACGTCAGCGGCTTATGCCCGCCGGGCAGTCGGGCAATTTCATGCATCACCGGCAGTACGTCCAGCCCCATCGCATTGATTTCCCAGGTGTGTTTCATGCAGATTTCGTCACGCGTATAGCCATAAAAACGGGTGGCGGCCTGATTGGCATCGACAATCTGCCCATTATTGGCGGGATCGATTAACAACATCGGGGCGCTGTTGGTCTGAAAGAAGCGCTCATAGAAACCACTTTCATCGCGGCGATAGCGTGTGTTGCTGGGAACGGGTACCGGAACATTGGCGGCGGACGTGTGGGCACCTTCGAACACAATGGCATATTCACTGCCATCAAGCGGTATCGAGGATAAGCGGCAGGTCAGCGGAAATGCGCGGCCTTCTTTGTGGATCGTCCAGATTTCGACAATCTGATCGCCCTTCGCCAGATTCGGCAAATAGGCATCGAGAGACTGGTGAGAATGAACGGAAAACTGGCCGTTACGCAGCGGCCCCAGCAGGCTGTTGCCTGCCAGCTTTCTGGCAGCGATATTGGCAAAAAGGATGTGCTGACTTTGCGCCGAAACAACCCAGATCGGCGTACTCAATATGTTTAACGTTTCCAGATGGGGTAACGACATTGCGACGACCGATCAATATTTGGCATAGCCACAGAATACCGCGAAATGATCTGATTTGGCGTTTTTTATGTTACGGAGGTAAAAGGGAAAAAAACGGGCAATAAAAAGGGCGCAGCCGCAGGACTGCACCCCTGATTCATTACGTTGTTAAAGCGTCATCACACCGGACAAAATGGCCGTTTCTCGTCTTCGGTCATGATGTCGATTTGCAGCATACCCAGCATGCTGTTGGCGATCTCACGTTCGCCCATCACCACGCGATCGGCACCGCGTTCCAGAATGTAGGTCACTTCGTCATCGTAATGCGCGCGGGCAATGATTTCGATATTTGGCCGTTTGGTGCGGGCTGAAGCGACAATTTCTCCGGCTTCGTAACCGTTAGGAATGGTCACCAGCAGCCAGCGCGCGCAGTCGAGACGCGCCAGATCCATGATTTCCTGATTGGCGGCGTTGCCCAGCACCGTACTGATACCTTGTTCACGCAGCGCTTCAACGCGCGGGCGGGAGTTTTCAATCACCACCAGCGGAATACCGGCGGCCTGAAGTTTCTCACCGAGCAGGCTGCCGACGCGGCCATAGCCGACCAGCAGCGCGTGATTGCACAAATCGAACGGGATTTGCTTCTCGTCTTCCACCGCTTCTTCGACGCTCTGATCTTCGATGGTTTCTGTTTTCGCCAGATATTTTTCCAGCAGCGTAAACAACAGCGGGTTAAACATTATCGACAATATGGCCCCCGCCAGTACCAGATTGCGACCATGCTCGGAGAGCAGCCCCAGTGAAATCCCAAGGCCGGCAAGAATAAAGGCGAACTCACCAATCTGCGCCAGGCTGACGGAGATGGTCAGCGCGGTGCGTCTGGAGTGCCCGAACATCATCACCAGCAGGAAGGCCGCGATGGATTTACCGAATACGATAATCGCCAGAGTTGCGATCACCGTCAGCGGCTCGCGCACCAGAATCATCGGGTCGAACAGCATGCCCACCGACACGAAGAACAGCACCGCAAAAGCGTCGCGCAGCGGCAGGGTGTCGTGCGCGGCACGCTGGCTCAGTTCGGATTCGTTCAGCACCATCCCGGCGAAGAAGGCACCGAGCGCGAACGAGACATCAAAGATTTCAACCGCGCCGTAAGCGATACCCAGCGCCAGCGCCAGAACCGACAGTGTGAACAGTTCGCGTGAACCGGTGCTGGCGGTTTTCGCCAGGATCCACGGTACCACGCGGCGTCCGACCACCATCATCAGCACCATAAACGCGATCACTTTACCGATAGTCACCGCCAGGCCGGTCAGCAGTTCCACCGGGCTGGAGTGATGACTTTCCAGCATACCGCTGAAGGCCGGCAGCAGCACCAGCGTCAGCACCATCACTAAATCTTCAACAATCAGCCAGCCGATGGCGATTTGCCCGCGCTGACTTTCAATAAGTTGCCGTTCTTCCAGAGCGCGCAACAGCACCACGGTACTGGCGGTAGACAGGCAGAGCCCGAACACCAGCCCGGTGGCGAGATCCCAGCCCATAAGGTGTGATAATCCCATCCCAAGCAGCGTCGCTACCGCGATTTGCGCTACAGCGCCGGGAATGGCTATCGCCTTTACGGCCAGTAAATCTTTCAGAGAGAAATGCAACCCGACGCCAAACATCAGCAAAATGACGCCAATTTCAGCCAGTTCGGGAGCAAGAGAGGTATCAGCAACAAAGCCAGGTGTGAAAGGTCCGGCCAGCACGCCCGCGGCGAGATAGCCAACCAGAGGAGAAATACGTAAACGATTGGCGATCATGCCAAAAAGAAAGGCCAGTACCAGGCCACCGACAATCGTGGTAATCAAGGGCGTAGAATGATGCATTCAGACTCCTTCTGGTGATGCACAAAGCAATGTGTTGCAGATTGTTTCTAAGTTTATGGTAAAAATCGTTCCGGCGTTGAGGAATTTTGGCCTTTTTTGCAGTAAATCCCCCGCAGACAACAAAAAAAATCCCAACGGATGATTTAAATGGGTTTTATCCGACAAAGCTCAAGGGGAGAAGGGATAAGAAGCCGCCGGCATTTGGGTTGCCGGCAGCGAAAGGCAGGCTATCAGGCGCGGTGATTTTCCAGATTCGGCAGGAATGCAGTGAATATCCCGAGCAACGGCAGGAAGGCACAAATCTGATACACCAGTTCAATGCTGGTGATGTCTGCCACATAGCCCAGTACCGCAGCGCCCAGACCGCCCATACCAAAGGCCAGCCCGAAGAACAGCCCGGAAACCATACCGACTTTTCCTGGCATTAACTCTTGTGCAAACACCAGAATCGCCGAAAACGCCGAGGCGAGGATCACGCCAATAATCACGCTCAGTACGCTGGTCCACATCAGGTTGGCGTGGGGCAAAAGTAGGGTAAATGGCGCGACGCCGAGAATTGACGCCCATATGACGTATTTGCGCCCAATCTTATCTCCCACCGGCCCGCCAATGATGGTGCCTGCTGCGACGGCAAACAGGAAAACAAACAGGTGAATCTGAGCACTTTGCACCGATACACCAAATTTATGGATCAGGTAGAAGGTGTAATAACTGCTGATACTGGTCAGGTAGAAATATTTTGAAAATACCAGTATCAGCAGAATGCCCAGCGACATTGCCACCGTTTTGCGGGGCAGGACGGTGATGTTCATTTTCACCGGCCCGCGCTTTTTGGCGATCTGATTCTGCTGGCGGTACCACTTGCTGATTTGCAGTAACACCACAATGCCCAGTAATGCCGCCAGTGAGAACCAGGCAACGTTGCCTTTACCGTAAGGCGCAATGATCAGCGCCGCCAGCAACGGCCCCAGGGAAGCCCCGAAATTTCCACCGACCTGGAACAGCGATTGCGCCAGGCCATGACGTCCGCCGGAAGCCATGCGCGCCACGCGGGAAGACTCAGGGTGGAAAACCGAGGAGCCGGTGCCGACCAGCGCGGCGGCCAGCAGAACCACCGGGAAACTCTGCGCGACAGCCAGCAACAGCAGGCCGGAGAGGGTGAACCCCATGCCGACGGGCAGGGAGTAGGGCTGCGGGTGTTTGTCGGTGTAATAACCGATCAGCGGTTGCAGCAAAGAAGCCGTAATCTGATAGGTCAGCGTGATCATGCCTATCTGGGTGAAGCTGAGCGAAAACTCATTTTGCAGCAACGGATAAATCGCGAGGATCAGCGACTGGATCATGTCATTAAGCAGATGAGAAACGCTGATCGCCGCCAGAATAGAAAACGCAGTCTTTTTGACTGCGTCTTTCTGCGGGCTGTCCGGCGTTGCCGTATTGTCGGTCATGGCGCGTAAACCTTAATGTTCTGTGCAGAAGGGGGGCCGGGAGCGTCAGTCGGCTTTGGCGATCTCAGCAAACTGGCCTTTCAGTAACCGGCAAAGATCGCCTGCCGCCAGCTCAATATCAAGCCCGCGTTTACCGCCTGAAACATAAATGGTGGAAAATGTCTGCGCCGGACTGTCGATCACCGTCGGCAACAGTTTTTTCTGCCCGAGCGGGCTGATGCCGCCGACCAGATAACCGGTTACGCGCTGCGCGATGGCCGGATCCGCCATGTCGGCTTTTTTCGCCCCGAGGGCTTTCGCCACCTTCTTCAGATCCAGCATGGACGCCACCGGCGTTACCGCCACGGCCAGGTTTTTAGCGTCTCCGTTCAGGGAAACCAGCAGGGTTTTGTAGACCTGACGCGCATCCAGCCCCAGCTTTTTCACCGCTTCATCGCCGAAGTGGGTTTCGTCGCTGCTGTGCTCATACGAATGAAGAGTGAAGCTGACTTTATTTTTTTCCAGAAGAAGTACCGCTGGGGTCATGATCTTTCATCTCTGATTACTTTTTTGTTCGAAAAATCGTCGGCAGTTCAATTCGATGAAATTTAACAATAAAGTATGATTATTAAGCGAGGGAGAAATAGTAGTGCAATGAATGGTTATTGCCAAGACCCAACACAGGTTGTTACCCTGTGCCCGCCGGTGTCGCGTCCGCAAGGGCAGGCACTGTAGCTATAAAAATAAAATGAAATTCCTCTTTGACTGGCCGGCCTTAAAACCCGGCCATTTTTTTATCCTTTCAGCAGCTCCGGCAGGTTCCCCTCGCCATACAAATGCAGCGCGCCGACGGCCACCACGTAATGCCCCGGCGGCAGTTCCAGCAGCAGTTGCTTCCAGCGAATATTTCGCTGATTCATCAGCACGTCGTAAAGATCGCCGCTGAAAGTGTTCGGCAGCTGATCTAACGCCATCACCGGTTTGGTATCCAGCCACCAGCTGATCATGGTTTGCAGCAGCCGGGCGTTGGTATGCCAGTGCGTCAGCGTATCTTCCAAAAGCCCCAGACCGTCGTCGGGAAGTTGCTGCAACAACGCGAACTGTTCCTGCGGCCCCTCCAGCTCAATGACCGGGGTGTTTTGCAGTTTGGCTTTTTGCAAAAGCTGATAATCAATGCCGTAATTTCCGCGTAACCCGAGTCGCTGAGCCTGAGTGGCCTGCAACATCAGCGCGACCTGCCACGAGGGCAGCGGATTCAGCGTCCACATCGAGACGCCCAGCTCTTCGCACAGGCGTTCGACGTGCAGATAGTGTGATTCAGGAAGGCGTTCCGCCAGCGGCGGAAACTCACCTGACATCGTAAAAGGAGACTCGGTGCCACTGATATCGGCCTCGACGATCAGCGCATCGGCTTTTTGCAGGCGGCGTAATAACTGCGCGGGCAAAGGCTGCATGTCCTGGGTGCCCATATGAATGCTGCCGACCAGATGTAAAAAGCGGTGGCCGGGAAGCTGAATATCAAGGGCGGGATAGGAATACTCGACGGGGAACAGCCTGCGGAGCCAGCTGAATGCCTGATTGAAAAACTTCGCCATATCGCATGGTCTCCCGAAAAATGAAAGACCATGCTAACGCGTCAGCGGTTGAGCGAACAGAGGAAACGTCTTGTTTTTTAGGCCGGTTTTTTCGGTGTGAACCTTAACAGTCGGTTCGCATTAGCCACCACAGTGATGGACGACAGAGCCATCGCCGCGCCCGCAATCACAGGGCTGAGCAACGTACCGGTCAGCGGATACAGCACGCCGGCGGCCACGGGTATCCCAATCACGTTGTAGATAAAGGCGCCGAGCAGGTTCTGTTTCATATTGCGCAGCGTGGCCTGAGACATCGCCAGTGCATCGGCAACGCCGTGCAGGCTGGGGCGCATCAGGGTAATTGCGGCGGTTTCAATAGCCACATCGCTGCCACCGCCCATTGCAATGCCGACGTCCGCCTGTGCCAGCGCGGGAGCATCGTTAATGCCATCGCCAATCATTGCCACCTGCTGGCCTTTGGCCTGCAAGGCTTTGATGGCATCAGCCTTGCCTTCCGGCCGCACACCGGCAATCACCGTATCGATACCCGCCTGTGCAGCGATAGCCTGCGCGGTGCGCGGGTTGTCGCCGGTCAGCATCACCAGCTGATAACCGAGCTGATGCAGACGCTGCAAGGCGCTGACGCTGTCCTCGCGCAGCGGATCGCGCAGGGCGAACAGCGCAGCGAGGTGCCCGTCAACCGCCAGCAGAACCGGCGTTGCGCCTTGCGCGGTCATTGCATTGAGCAACGCGTCGGTAACCTGAACGTCAATGCCGTTTTCCTGCATCAGCGCCTGATTGCCCAGCAGCAGCGTTTTGCCTTCCGTTTCACCCCGCAGACCCAGACCGCCAAGCGTGCGGAAGTTCTGCACGTCGGGAATAGCCTGATCTTGCGCTTTTTCGACAATGGCCTGCGCCAGCGGGTGATGCGATCCCTGTTCCAGCGCGGCAGCAAAGCGCAGCGCCTGAGGTTCGCTGATATCACCAAACGTATGAATATCTGTCACTTTCGGCTGGCCTTCGGTCAGCGTGCCGGTTTTGTCGAAAACCAGCGTGGAGAGGGTGCTGGCTTTTTGCAGCGCATCGGCATCACGTACCAGCACGCCAAATTCCGCCGCGCGGCCCACACCCGCAGTAATCGACATCGGCGTTGCCAGTCCCAGTGC
Organism: Rahnella sp. PAMC25559; assembly: GCF_050632365.1. Taxonomy (GTDB): domain Bacteria; phylum Pseudomonadota; class Gammaproteobacteria; order Enterobacterales; family Enterobacteriaceae; genus Rahnella; species Rahnella rivi. Next base: position 2,044,170 of record NZ_CP192543.1, read on the forward strand.
GCAAGGGCAGGCGATGATAAGCACCGTGGTCACAATCACCAGCGTATACATCAGCTGTGGCTGAGGGCCAAAGAAATACCAGACAGCACCGCTGAACAGCGCAATCAGCACCACCGCAGGCACGAAAACGGCAGAGATTTTGTCGGCCAGTTTGCCGATTTCCGGTTTACTGCTTTGCGCCTCGCGCACCAGCTTGATGATGCGCGACAGGGTGGTCTGGCTGCCAATGGCGTCAGCGCGAAACAGCACGCTGCCATCTTTTACCAGCGTACCCGCATGCACTTTTTCACCCTGCGATTTCTGCCGGGGAACCGGTTCACCGGTCAGCATTGCCTCATCCATCCAGGCTTCGCCGCTTTGAATTTCACCGTCAACCGGCACACGATCGCCGGTGGTCAGGCGCAGCGTCATGCCCTGCTGAACCTCGGCCAGCGGCAGGTTTTTTTCACCCTGCGCGGTGACCACGCGGGCTGTGGGCGGGGTGAGATCCAGCAAACGTTCAAGCGCCTGAGACGAACGCTGGCGCCCGCGTTGCTCCAGCGCGTGGCCGAGATTGATCAGGCCGATAATCATGACGCTGGCTTCAAAGTAAAGGTGGCGGGCCTGCATCGGGAACGCCTCCGGCCACAGGCAGACGGCGAAGGAGAATATCCACGCCGCGCCGGTGCCGAGCGACACCAGCGTGTCCATATTGGCGCTGCCGTGCATCAGGCTTTTCCACGCGCTGTGGTAAAAATGCCCGCCCGCGACAACCATGATCACCAGCGTCAGAATGCCGACGATTAACCAGGCAGTCTGGCTGGCGTCGGTGACCATCATTTCACCGCCGAGCAGCCCCCACAGCATCAGTGGAATACCGGCGGCCAGACCGAGAGCGGCCTGCCAGCTGAAACGGATCATGCTGCTGCGCGCGGTTTGTTGCTGCCGCTCGCGGCGTTTGGTTTCATCAATAATAATTTCAGCGCCGTAACCTGCGCGTTCAACGGCGGCAATCAGCGCTGCCTGATCAACGTCACCGCTGACCAGCGCACTGCGTTCCGCCAGATTGACCCGCGCCCGTTCGACGCCGCTGACGCCTTCCAGCGCCTTCTGCACTTTACTGACGCAGCTGGCGCAGCTCATGCCGCTGAGTAACAGCTGCACGCTCTCATCGGATGCCGGAACAGATGACGCCGCCGCTGACAGGGGTTCCGGCAAAACGTTCGCCTTATCGGTCAGCGGCTCAGATTTTGGGGAGACGTCCTCCACAACCTGCGCTTCATAACCGGCGTTAACAACGGCATCGACCAGGCTCTGGCTGCTGGCATCGCCTTTGACGATGGCTTTATCCAGAGAGACTTCAACGGCAGTGGTGCCTTCCACAGCTTCCAGCGCTTTACGCGTTGAAGCCACGCAGTGCCCGCAGGACAAGCCTTGCAGCGATAATACGGTCGTCGTCATGATGAATTTCCTCAGGGTTAACTTCACTAAGGACAGAGGATAAACCTTCCAGCAAGGGGAAGGTCAAACGAAAATCATGTTGATGAAAAAGGATTTTTATCAACGCTGCCCACAACGCGACCACACTTCGAGATAAGGCGTGAATTTTGCGGGGTTTTCTTTGGGAAAAAACCAGCGCATAGGCTGGTTTGGTGCTCTTGCCCACATTGGTGATGTACAGATATGAGCAACAGAAACTGCGGGGCAAAAAACTGACCGAGAAAAATGATACGCAGAAGCCGGGGGGCGAGTTCCACCGGCAAGAGCCGGACATTAATCAGGAACTCTACGGCCTGCCGGAATACCTCAGCGCGTTAAACAGCGTGTGGCTCAATGAATCCGCCACACTGTATCGCCGCAAGTATTTTCTCAACGGGGCTCACGCGGGCTATGTCATGTACGTGACCGACCCGGCGCAAAACTCTCAGGACGTGACCGCACTGCGCGACATGATGACCAAATCTAAGGGCGCAGGTAATTTTAAAAATATTTTCTACCATGCCCCCGGCGGGAAAGCCGACGCCATTAAAATCATCCCGCTGATCGAGGTGGCCACGAAAGATGATTTCTTTAACATCAAGAACGCAACACGCGACGACCTGCTCATCGCGCACCGGGTGCCACCGCAGATGATGGGTATTATCCCGAACAACACCGGGGGGGTTGGGGACGTTGAGAAAGCGGCAAAGGTATTTGTCCGTAATGAGCTGGTTCCCTTGCAGGAACGTATGAAAGAGTTGAACGAGTGGGCAGGGGCGGAGGTGGTCAGGTTTACTAATTATGAGCTTTGAACTAACTACTGAAAAAAATAGCCGGGTGAAATGGTATTTTAATTTTTCCCATGTACTGTATTAGTCAAAATTTAATTTTGGATGAATAAAACCACATCGAATTTTAGCTTTAAGGGAGGGGCGAAATTTGGTTCAGTGTATTATTTGTTTAATGTAACTATTTGGTTTTTCATGATTTGGTTAAATGCCTGCTCGAAGTTCTTGCGGGCATTTAATATGAAGGTTAAATACCTAAAAGACGTATGTTAGTATCCTGATTATTTTCTTTTGCCCAAATCTTCAACTCCTCAAGAATTTGAGTAATAAAGTCATTGTCTGGGTTATGCCCAATTGGATCGAATTGATGTTCATCAAATAAACTTGATATAAGTCCTTGCACTCTTTCTTTCAATTTTTGATCAGATGAGATGCGTTTGAAAGCGGCATAAGGTTTATCTTTTCCAAGCTCATCCCCTCCGAGAAAACGCTCAAAATCAGGAATGCTCCAGCGATGATAAACGATGTGGCCACTTTCCCTACATTTTATGATCTCGTTACGAATCGTTGTATTTATCGTCCACATTCCATTTCCAGAACCGTTTTTTCGGTATGGCCAATCAATATCATGGACAATTCCAAAGTTGGTTTTGAAATGACGTAACATTTTAATTAATGGCACAAGAACCGCTTTGCCGCGAGCACGGATAATACTTACTTTACCAGTCATTTCATGTTGTGTTTTTACAATTGCAGATATAAATGCTGCATGTTCAGTATCACCCTCTACAACAATCGGATAGCTTCCAAAAAATACTTCCGCAAAACCTATATCAGTAAGTTGCAAAGCTTGTAAGTTATCTTTCTCCTCATCAGAAAAATTTGCTTCATCAGCGATATATAATCGTGGGGAAAGTGCTTTGCCATCATTTGACCTCTGCATACGGGCAATTGTCGTGTGGTCTTCAAGCGGATTGATAAAGTAAGGTGAGTGTGTAGTTAACAATACTTGCCAGTCAGGATGTTTTCCGAGGGCATAAAGGTGTGATTGTGCAGCCCTAGCAGCCATTGGGTGTAGTGCATTTTCTGGCTCATCCATCAAAAGAATATAACCGGGTAATGCAGGATCTTCTGTATCTTCAGGTACCGGGTCTCCATTTTCAATAGCTTCAATTTGTTGTTTAAGTAATTTTACCTCTTCAGTGTCAGCCCCTTTTTTAGATTCTTTTTTCAGCTGATCTTTCAGTGTCTTAAGGAGGGCATCTCGCTTTTCAGTTTGACGGCTAATCTCATTGTGAACTTGCAGCATAGCCCAAAACAATGCCCGTCTCGCTCCCGTCCCTTGTTGACCGATCCGGGATTGACCTGCGGCATCCTCAATCAATAATCCTGAACCTTGTTTTAATAGATTCTCGATTTTCAGTTCGGGAGGTGTCATTTCAACATGAAGCTGTACACCTAAGCCGGGGAATATACTCTGAAATCCTGTTTGTATCTGTTGAGAAATACTAGATAACCTTTTCTGATGTGGCTCAGCTAGGGCATTTACTGTAGCGGCCAAGGCAGATTTATCTTTAGATATTTGTGATTCCTTATCGCTTTCAAGTGTTTTGAGTTCTTTTACTAGCGGGCTCAATGCAAGAGTAAGCAATATATCTTCAGAAGTTACAGCATCATCTAGGGATTTGATGCGCATAGGCCTTGGAAGACGTGATTTAAATACGTTGTCAGCCCCTCCAGCCTTACCATCATCAGCCCAATTACCTGACTGTGGATCCCATGTTTTTCTTACAGATATTCCTAATTTATCCCATGTCCATAAACTTCTAACTATTCTTTTTTCATGTTCAATAATTTTCCATTTTTCATCCACATTACCCATTCCCTCAGGAATATGTACATCAAGGATCACTTCTGATGGTTGTTCCGCAGTTGCCCAATTACATCTGTCATTAGTGATACTGAAAGATGTTGGATTAAATGCAAGCTCATAAGCCCTGAGTATTGTCGTTTTTCCCGAATTATTGGGTCCTACAAGGCACAGAATATCATCAAGCTTAACCTCGACTCCCTCCGGCCCGATACATCCTATATTCTTAACAAAGATTTTTAATAACTTTGATCTCATGCCTTATTCCTTTTGAAGTTAAAAAACCGCATTTGGACACTTAAAATCAATTAATTATATAGACGCAATTAGAGGTAAATAGCTACCTCTTTTAGTGTCAGATGTGATCGACCTTCGCATAGCCGAAGAATTTTTGAGCACGCCCGTTACGGGTAAAAATCTTACGGTCTGATTTCGTATAGTGCGGATTTGACATCGTTCGTATCTGGTCAGAGCTAAAACACTTAAACATAACGTTAAGAGCTGAGCCATAGGAGACACTCTTATCAAACTACCCGATGCCTAAATGAGCCAATTAAACCCACCCTAGGTCAGCACGGTGGCTCGAAAATATATTTATATATCGGGTTTGCGCGCAATGCTATCCCCGCCACGCCTGCCCGCTTTGTCTGTCAGTTTTAATGCAGTTGCCAGAGATGGTGAGATCCGTGCCTGTAACGTCGTAGCATAGAAGAATTCATCTGTTCAACATTATGCAAAAACATGCAGCATGAATGCATACTGAAGAAATCACTTATCGGCTACTTTGGTGAAAAAGAATTAGATAGTTGCACCAAGCTATTTTTCTCATAACTAATGACGAAAGCCATCCCTACGACTTTTAAGAGCTGCTGCTATAACTTTTTGGTAATCAACCTAGGCCTTTTGGTATGTGATGTTCTTTAGCTTTCACTAACCTATTTCCGGTTTCATCACAGCGCTCAAAAAAACTATTTCTCCACTCGATATTGTTTTCATCTGAAACATTTGTTAGGTCTAAAATTTCGATTCCAGATATGAATTTTTTGTTACCCCCTACAAAACCTATGGTTTTACCAGGATCAACTCTATACAAAGAAACTAATTGAGGCGCTCCGCCGCTCCTCTTATCCTCACCAGAAGAAATAGCATTGCAAAAGGAGCTAAATATAGCCCTACTTGTTCCTTTTTGGCTTGATGATGCCCAGCGGTCTGACCATTTCTTAACGACATTCCCTCCAGTGCCATTTATAGTTATTGCCATAGAGGTTTTTGGGATTGTTATTTTATCAATAATCCATATTGATTCTTTTTTATCCCATGCAATTGTATTAAGCGAAAACTTGGAGGCAGAAACATTACCTTCCCTTGATCCGTGGAAAATGCAAAATGACTCTTTATAGTTTTTCGCATAATTCTCGTATGAATTTTTAATATGTTCTACTGCTATTTCGAAGCGCTTACTACTCGAAGGGTTCCCACCAAACAATCCTCCAACATCTATAGCATTTATTAACTGGCCAAGTACCATTGATGGGAAAATAACATCGTTAACATAGCCAAATATATCTGGAGACGTTGATGAAGAAAATGTTTTCCGAGCCATGTCCCAATGTTGCGCTCCCGACGCCCCCCAAGAGATACGACTATCGCTGGCAAAGTTTATTGAAGATGGTCCCCTCGAATCAACTCCTACCCAAGCAACAAAAGTTGTCATTTTTCTTGATCTCCAAAATTTCATGGTCTATTGTAGTCTTAATTCTAAAGTCTTAAAGGCTTTAGTTACAGAGCAACTCCCTGACCACTCTCCAAAATGAACTACCAAGTATGTTTTAGTGAGTGGGTCGAGGTGGCGTCTATCTGGCTCATTGCGAGCCAGATGGATTCAGGGTCTTAGTATCGTATACATTTTTTTAAGTGAGGTTTTTTATCGCTTAAAATAGTCAGAATAACAGCCTTCTTATAAATTCCGTTCGCATAAACATGAAAGCGGTACATGATTTATTTTATCGCATTTCGACTGCAAATTAACTATTCCTATTTCGGAATCTTTCATATAAGGCTTTTTATTTGATAGCCACAACTTTTTAACTCGGTGGTAATCGCTATTTTCCAACCGCCGAGTTCATCTAGAGGGACATAAACAACACCACTAATGTCGTTTGGCGTTTCTATTTCATTTTTCACCAATGCACATACATTTTCGCGTCCTAACTTTGCCATAAGATATCCATGCTCGAAAACTACATTTTGACGCGCGCGGTCTTTCGGCGGTAAGTGACTTTCATGAATCCCTCGTCCCTTATCACAAGGTGTATAAAGCACTAGCGCAAAATCGGCCTCGTTAGAATAACGCTCTATCTTTTCGATTATAGTCATCCCGCTATTAGCTTGCTCATGTAAAATTATAGGTTCAAGACCCAATTGTGAAATAAACCTGCTAACCTCCTGTTTGGAAGAGTTGTCTCTACCATGAACAATGAAAACTTTTCTTTTATTTCTGGCTACTAAGTTCATGTTGTTGTTTTTTACTTCAATATCACCGTATAAATTATCTCCCATTTTATTCTTAAAATTAACCTGAGAGGGATCTATTGGTTGAGTAATTGGTTCATTAAATTCCAGTAGATCTAGCAAGGGCGTGAATTGCTCAGAAATAAAAGTACGCCTTTCTGCGTAACTCTTAAATTTGGGCTGAATAAAACTCCAGAACAAGTCCAGACTTCGACTCTGGCGGACGAATGCTGGCAAACGAGGTGCGATACTTGCGTTTTGCAATAGTAAATGTCGCAAGTAAAGGTACTCGTCTTCATCGCTTGATAATCCAGTGGCTCTAGCTGTCAATAAATTTGCAAGATAACCAACCCTTTCAAAATCATTCTGTAAAAAACTTAACTCTACCAATTTCAGTTCCTTCTTAGCAGTACTAATATTCGTGATGATGTTAAAGTAGCATTTCTTACATAAATCTGACACGATTTTTAAACTATAGGTTATCTACTTAAAAAAACTAGATTTTACATATGGTTAAATTTTTATGCAAAGTGTGAACTAATTGATGAAGTCTTCAATCAATAGATTATGCCATAACATTTTGCTAGTTCTTTCATTATACTCAAATGGCTTACCTTCATATAAGAAAGTAGCACCGCGTGCCAGCGCCTCCAACTCCCAGCGTTTAGGCGTGATGCCATGCTGCGTTAATTCACGATATATCTGCGGCACTATGGAGCGCTCCCATTTTGTTAATCGCGCCGACGGGGCAAGCTCATGAGGTATTGACGGGTTATAGGTCTGCTGCTGATGATTAATAGCCGGGGATTGTGCTCTTGCAGCGTCTCCGAGAACCTTGGCGACGTCCGGTTCATTCCATCCAACGTTTCCATTTTCAACTAATTTCATCACCGCCGTGGCGTACTCAGAATACGTGGGATGCATACTCTGCCTGAGTACTGTTTGAATCTCCCCACAGTTATTGACAGGACTCCGAGGCGCGCCGGAGGCGCGCCGGAGGCGCTTATTAAATTCAAGGGATGAACTGCAACTTCAACGGCCTTAGCTACGATTCGCCATTGAGTTGTACGAGTTTCGTGGATGTGGCAGGAGCCTGGATAAGGGGCATAGATACTGATGATTTTCTGGATCTCTTCTTCGCACTCGTTGAGTTCATCAATGAGTTTTCTTGCAGTTCGGACAGTTTGTTTATCGCGCGGGACATTTGCACCACCTTGTGCAGAAATGTACGTAGCAAAACGCTGCTTCGGTTTCAGATAGGGGCGTCCAGTACCATGATCAAGCTCGCTGGCCTCACGTGGAATTGCCGCTGGCGTGGCGATAGCCTGGGTGCGCGCCATCGGGGAGTTTGGCATCGTGATGGTGTTCTGCTACTTCCCGCAGGGCATTCCGGTCAAAATGTTTATCAACCTGCAAAACGACGGCGTGACGTCGGTCTATTCCCTGTTATGGATCCTGCTGATTGTCACCTTGCCGCTGCCAATGTGGCTGCTTCTGCGCACTAAAAAACAGGCCATTCATTACCGCTGATTTCTGCGAATGGGCATACCAGGCGTATGATGGTGACCTGTTGCGCAAAAACCAGCACGTCGTGGAGGCGAAATGAATATCAGTGATGTGGCAAAAAAAACCGGGCTGACCAGCAAAGCGATTCGTTTTTACGAAGAGAAGGGGCTGGTGACCGCGCCGATGCGTGGTGACAACGGCTATCGCCGCTATGCGCAAAAACACATTGAAGAGCTGACGCTGCTGCGACAGGCGCGGCAGGTCGGGTTCACGCTGGATGAGTGTCAGGAGTTGATCGCGTTATTTCATAATCCGGAGCGGCACAGTGCGGATGTGAAAGCGAGGACGCTGGAAAAGGCCGCAGATATTGCGCGGCATATTGAAGAACTGAACGTGATGCGCCAGCGTCTGCTGACGCTGGCGGAATCCTGTCCGGGTGACGACGGCGCCAGTTGCCCGATCATCGACAACCTCAGCGGCTGCTGCCACACCCGTTAACGGCGGTGAGGCTCCACGCGCAGCGTCGCGCCTTCCACGCCGGTGATCATCACTTCGTCACCGACGTTGAGCGGCGAAGTACACACCGCGCGCCAGCTGCTGTCACCGACTTTTACACGGGTGAAGTGATTTACCGCAGGCTCAATGACGGTGGCATAGGTACCGACCATCTGCTGCCCGCGCAGGTTTAATGAAGCATTGGCACTGTTTTTATCCATGCGCTGGTTGAGCCATTTCCACCACAGCCAGGCTGCGATAACGGTGAGCAGTGCAAAAGCCACACCTTGCCATTCCCACGGCAGGGGCAGGATCCAGGTGATTAACCCTACCAGCGCGGCTGCCACGCCGCTCCACAGTAAATAACCGCTCGCCCCGACCAGCTCAGCCGCCAGTAACAGACCGCCGAGCGACAGCCAGAACAGATGCGGCGTCGCCATCAGGTTTTGCAGCATTATTTTTCGCCTTTTGATTCTTTCAGTAATTCAGCGATACCACCAATCGAGCCCATCAGGCTGCTGGCATCCAGCGGCATCATGATCACTTTGCTGTTGTTGGCAGAACCGATTTTTGTCAGTGCGTCGGTGTATTTCTGTGCCACAAAGTAATTGATGGCATGGACGCTGCCGGCGGCGATGGCTTCTGACACCATTTTGGTCGCCTGGGCTTCCGCTTCTGCCGCACGTTCACGGGCTTCGGCCTGTAAGAACGCTGACTGCCGCTCACCTTCCGCTTTGAGGATCTGCGACTGTTTTTCACCTTCAGCCCGCAGGATCGCCGACTGGCGCACACCTTCGGCTTCAAGAATATCGGCGCGTTTCGTACGTTCGGCTTTCATCTGCGCGTTCATGGCAGAGATAAGCTCTGCCGGTGGACGCACGTCGCGAATTTCGATACGGGTAATTTTTACGCCCCACGGATTAGTCGCTTCATCGACGATATGCAGCAAACGTGCGTTGATGTTGTCGCGTTGTGACAGCATCTCATCGAGCTCCATTGAGCCGAGTACGGTACGGAAGTTTGTCATTGTGAGGTTCACAATGGCCTGCTCCAGGTTGCTGACTTCATAGGCTGCGCGCGCGGGGTCGATCACCTGAATAAAGCAGACGGCGTCGATGGCGACATTGGCGTTATCGCGGGAAATCACTTCCTGAGACGGAATATCCAGTACCTGTTCCATCATGTTGATCCGGCGACCAACGCGATCAACGAAAGGCACCACCAGGTTCAGCCCCGGCATCAACGTTTTGGTGTAACGCCCGAAACGTTCGACGGTCCACTGGTAGCCCTGCGGCACGATTTTGATGCCGGCAAAAACCACCAGCACGGCAAGGACGATCAGGATAAGGATTGGAATGGGGATGAGATCAAACATAGATGAAACTCCTGTAAATTGAGTCCTGAATATTCCGGCTGGAACATCCCGATAAAATATCTCCCTGGCGCACTCACCAAACGGTCAGGCGCATGGCGAATTGTCGCACAATTCAATAAGGCTTCGTATTAATAAAGAAGATCGCTGTGAATGAACATAATGAAAAGGCCGCGAAAAATCGGCGGCCTTTGAGGAGTGCTGATGTCATAAAGCAGGGGGAATTTCTGCTTCCTCTGTCATCAGAAACTGTATTTCACCTGAGCCATGCCTTCCTGATACTGATATTCCTGCTGATGGCTGCCGGTGTAACTGAGCGTTGCCCGCAGATTCGGTGTGAGTTTCACGTCAACGCCAGCGGAATACTCCGCAATATCACGGCCTAACGTATTGCCGGAAACAGTGAATGGCGTGCCGTCATTGCTGTAGACGTTACTGTCGTTGTCATTCATCAATTCCCTTCGGTAGGTCAGGTTCAGATTCGGAGTGACTTCTTTGCCCGCAACAATATAGGTGTTGGAAACGCTGACGCCGATGTTCGGCTGCACGCTGGTGTAGCGATCGGCGTCACCGCGAACTTTCATCTTGCCGATGACTGAATCGAACATTTCATTATTCGCTGACATGCTTTCATCAAAGCCAGAATAATAAACATTCAGGCCTTCTATGCCGATTTGAGGAACGATGCTCATGTCACCCAACGTTAGCGGTAAGCTGGCGCTGAGGGCCGTGGTTATCGCCTCGGCGGACACTGAGCTTTTTCCTTCGCCCAGAGAGATGCCGCTGCGGGTGACCTGACGTGTGGTATCGGTAGGGGAGTGCGTATATCCCAGCGAGCCGGACAGCACGATGTCACTTAATTTTTCGGATGCAAACACATTCACGGCGTAGCGACTGGCAGAAGAAGAGGCGCCGTCGGATGAGAGGTCATAATCCGAGTTATCGACAGAGACGCCCACGCGGGTGGCGTGACTCTCAATATATCCGCCGATAGAAATGCCATTAATATCCGCACTCAGGCCCGAACTGCCGGAACCCTTGCTGGTGTGCGGCATAATCCACATCGCATCGTCACTGAAGCATTGCCCGGACATATCGCAGCCCGATTTAACGAACGGATTTAATGCCCAGTCCACCTGGTGCAGGCTCCATTGCGTGGATTTCTGCAAGCCGATAGCCATCAGTTGCGGGTCGTAGGCGTGAATATTCGACGGACGCACGACAAACCTTGGCTGCGGCTTAACATCATCAGTCGGATCGGCAGGGATAACCGGATCAGCGGGGTCTATAGGGTCAATCGGATCGACAGGGATAACCGGATCAGCGGGGTCAATCGGGTCGACCGGATTAACAGGGTCTACAGGATCAACCGGGTTAACAGGGGTAACCGGATCAACTGGGTTAACCGGATTAACAGGATTTACCGGGTTCACAGGATTAACGGGATTAACAGGATTAACCGGGTTAACGGGATTAACCGGGTTCGCCACTGTCGTCAGGGTCACGCCGTTGGCCGCATAAGTCAGCGACTGACTCATCACGTCGTTGCCCACCTGAAGGTTATCGGCAAACACTCCGGTGACGCCGCCCGCGGCGGTCAGAATTTCATACGCCTGTTCAGTGTATGTGCCTGGTGCGAAGAGCGTTTGCAGGTGTCCGGCAAGTTCTGCCATCCCCGTAACGGCAAGTTTTGAAGCACCCAGCAGGGGATCGATATCGATGAACAACGTCGCATCCGCCGTCTGGATGTATTTGCCTTTAACGTTGAAGGTTTTCCCTGCACCCGCCGGGCGTACAAGGCCGCTGTTGGAGACATTTCCGCCAACCGTACCGTAACCCTGCAATGTGCCGAAAGGATTAACCTCTATATTTCCGGCTAACTGCGCGCTGGCATGCAGGGCATCACCCACCACCAGCGTGCCGTCTTCAACCACTGTTTTTTGGTTGAACGTATTCACCGCATTGAGAACGACGCTGCCCGTGCCTTGTTTAACGAGGCTGCCGGATGTGCCGCTGATGGCGTTATTGAAGATCAGGTTTTCATCGCTGGCGAATCCCAGGTTCCCGCCGGTCATTTTAATTTTGCCACCGGTTAAGGAGTCGGCATTCGTGAATACCAAATCGCCGGCTTTAATCTCCAGTTCATTCATATAGAGATGATTGTTACCGCTTAATGTGAGTTTGCGGGTTCCTTCTTTAATAATCTTCCCAGCCCCCTGACTCTCCATGCTGGCTGACAATGAGGTGTCCATTTCCGGCAACAGACGCAAAGTACTTTTGTTTTGTATATAAATTTTGCCGGTAAAGGCCGATGTATCGCCAAGTAACCCTACGGAATGACTGCCCGCAATAGTGAGTATCCCTTTGCCCGTCAGTGAGCCAAAAATGCGGAACATAATGTTAAATGCGGTGTTGTTTCCCACTAACGTTCCGCTACTGGCGACATTAATCTCACTACGAAGTTTTGCCCCGCCTCCGCCACCATTGCCGTTCGTGCCTGAAGCGATGATACCGCCATCGAGTACCAGTGTTTTTGAAGGCCCGGATGTTTGATCCACATCTCGCAACTCGAGGGTGGTTCCGTTTCCGACCGTGAAGGAGCCGGTGCTATGACTTAGCAGACTATTGTTAGCGTTCCATTCCAGTTTACTTTTATTGAACGTGATATCGCCGTCATCAAAAGCGGATGCGTCTAACCTCGTCAGCGTATTACTGACAGTAAGGTGATGGCCGTTTAGCCGGTAAGAGCCAATGGTTGCTCTGTCCGATGTCCCGTAGAGGGTCATCGCACTGTCATTTTGAAGGTTAATCCCCCCAATGCTGACAGCTCCGGAGTGCGTATTGAGCAAACTGCCAGAATTCAGGGTGAGGGTGTTTTCAATGCTGTGGCCATACAGATCGAGCAACGCATCTTTCGCGATGGTCACGGCATTCGTCTTCAGACCAAAGGCATGGCTGCTATTGAGCTGCGTTTTCCCGGCGGCTAACAACGTCTCTCCGCTGAAGGTATTTTCCCCGGCCACAATGAGCGTACCCAGCCCCATTTTGTTCAGGTGAATATGGGAACCGGAAATAGAACTGTTCAGTGTGGTATCTGAATTAACCAGAAGATTCAGTGTGGAATCGCTTTGAGTTTGCGAGGAAGTGATTTTTGACAGTGTGCTGCTTTTCTCAATATTCAGGGAAGCAGTATGGCCGTTCAGATCCAGAACGCCGCCATCTTCTAACATTACGTGTGCTTTGCCGCCAATCGCCTCATCAACGCCCATTTTCAGGGTCATGTCACTTTTTGCTGAAGCTATATTGCTGGCGTTAAAACCACGCACGTTGACCATGCCTTCCAGATCAGAGGCATGGTTGAGGGTGATAATACCGCCCTGGTTATCTTGCGCATCAATGCTGAGATCGCTGTTTTTATCCAGAGCGCTGTTTACCAGCACATTACCGGTACCTGAGAAGTAATAGCCGTTTTGGGCGGCAATCAGCGGCTGGTCGATCGTCAGCGTCTCGCCTGCCAGCGCACCCAGCGCTAACCGCTCGAAATTGCTGAGGTCGTAACCAAAACGTTGCGCCTGATCGATGTTGATCATCCCGGCAGAATCCTGGGAGATATTTGAGATAAATTTCGAAGTGGCGATCGCGCCGTAACCCACGCTCAGGGTGCCATTGCCAAGGGAATCATCAAAATCACCGATAAGGGTAATTCCGCGCCGCAAATCAATGTCGCCCACCCAGTTGGCGTTGTGACTTTCTATACGAACAATGCCACTGCTTTCCCCGTTCCCGAGGAACAGCGAGTCTCCCGTTGTGAGGTTGCCCTTGATGCCGACTTCGCCATCACCGCCGCCCAGATAGAATGTATCAGCGCCCGCAGTCAGGTTTTGCCCGAAAGTACCCAGCGACAAATAGCCGCTGCTGCCGATATACAAGTCATCCTTCAGGCTCTTCATATCAGCGGCAGAGGTGATTGAACCGCTCAGCGCCAGCACGCCGCGGGATGCGGCAGAAATGGTGTTTAAAATGGAAGCAATGCTGCCGGCGTTGTTGCCTGCATCGAGCACGCCGGTTTTTTCGATGATCCAGCCGTCACGCTGAGTACCCAGGCTGGCGAGGGTGTTGACGATCACGCGGCCTTCTGAAATCAGGCTGCTTCCGGTGAGCGCATTGATGCCGGTGAGGAAAAGGGTGCCTGCGCCTTCTTTGATAATCCGGCCTTGCCCGCTTAAATCGGCATTGATTTGTACCCTGAATTTGTCATCAGGCGTGACGCGCAGGGTTGAGTTTTTGGTGGTTAAATTCACGCTGCCGTCTAAATAAGCGCCTTCAAGCACGCCCTGAGCATCGCTGCTCGTCTCACCACGGGAATCGACGATCAGAGTTGATTTGTCATCAAGCACAAAACGTCCGCGTGCCGTGGCGTTGCGGCCTACGGTGAAACTGGCATCAGTAAGATTGACCAGGCTGTCGCCCAGATCAAAGCTGGCTTTCTCATACTGGGTCGGATCGATATAGCCGCCGGCATGCAGCGTCAGCGCGCCCTGAACCGCCAGATTACCGGAGGTGATATCCATCCCACCGCGTGTATCGATATAGCCTTTCAGTGTCCAGGAAGAATCTTTCGTCGCTGGCGCATACACCAGATGCAGCAGCCCGTCGCTCAGTGAGCCGCCGTCGATGAAGTTCCCGAGGAATGTTTTTGGTCCGCTACCGGTGAATGTGAAGGTGGATTGCGCGCCGGATTTGGTGGCGGCAATGGTCGCGCCGTTGTCCATGTGGATAATGTCATTCCAGCTCAGCGACTGACCGTAGAGATCAAGGATCCCGCCGCGCGTGCCGAAGCCAACCTGCGTCCCCACCAGCTGATCGGCAGCACCCAGCCGGACGATAGCCCGTCCGCTGCCGATATGCAGGGTTTTCAGTGCGGAACCGCCCACCCGTTGCAGAATAGTCAGGCCGTCGCCTACATTTAATCCGGCCTGATTATTCCCGTTACCGGCAATAATCAGCGTGCCATCGCCAATTTTACGCCAGATATCGCCGACGCCGCCGGTAAGTAAACTGGTGACGACCGCACCCGCGTTGATAATATAGCCCGCGCTGTTTAACCGGCGGTTATTATCGCCGCCGTCGGAAAGAATGTAATCTGAATTAAAGGTTATCGATCCCGCGCCTAAATTCAGGTTTTTTTCCGTGAGCTGGATAGTGCCGCCCGCGCCACCAAATATAAGGTTCTTGTTACTTTTGAAGTCATTATTGACTAAGGCGGAAGCGGCGATATCTGTGCGTATTCCGTGGTAAAGAATATCGTTACCATTGAGCGTCAAATAACCTTCGCCACTTTTACTGTTTTGTGCGCCTGCGTAAATAATATCCGAGCTATTTAACGTGCTAATCGCCGCATCGTTAAAGCTTTCCATGGTGTCCAGCGTCCACTGCGGGGCTGTCCTGAAAAAACTCGTCTTTCCGTAGCCTTTCGTGCCGCCGCCAGCCGAGTTGATCGCCACCAGTTTCCAGCTCTGAGATTTTGTATCCCATCCCCATACGCCACTGCCACTGTCACCGCCCAGAGTGCCGACATCAAGAGCGGTCTTCTGCGCTTCTGTCAGCGTTATTCTTAGGTTGTATACCTGGCCATTAAGGCTCACGGTTTCGATGATGTTTGTGCCGCCTGCCATTGGCCCATAACCCAGATCCTGAATCGTATTTTTGTCCAGCGCAACGGCAAAAGTCCCGCCACCCACACGGGCAATAACAAGTCCTTTTTTTATTTGCGACGTATCGGTAAATAATTCTGAAGGGGCCGCATCGGTCACGAGGGTGCGCAGACGTGTAATTTTATAATCGTCAGTTGTCTCCACATCATAAGCGCGTTTGGTCACCTCGTTCATTAAGGTGTAGCTTTCGGCTTTCTCGGCACCGCTGAAAAGGGTGGCATCTAATTGCTGGAATCGTTTGCCGAAAGTGAGATTGTCCGTATAACCAACATGGACAGCAGAGGGGGCGACCTGTGCAGAGATGAGCGTTGAAAAACCGCCATCAGCATTCGAACTGAAATCAGGGATAACGTTAAGCGTACCACTCATGGAACCGTCAATATGATAGACCGGAACGTTGACGGCGCCGGGGAAAAATACGCCACGGTTCTCCGCGTAATCCCGGTAAACCTGAACATTGATATCATCACGCATTAAGGCAGCTGACGCATCACTAATTTGCCCCATGAATAATATTGAAGAAATCAATCCTTTTTTAAACTTCATATAACAAACTCCATGTAAATAATATTACTCATGCTCGATGGATAATAACGGTTTTATTGAATTGTTTTTGCTGACAATTATTTTCAGGTTCTGCGTTGATCGTTTAATTATTTTGCGAATAACATCTGCCTTCGATGTTTTTAGGGCGGCGAGAATATCACGTGATTGTAAGGATGTATTCTTCTTTAAGAGAAAATAAATACATTCACATATCAAATTAAAAACGCTGAATATATTTTATATTGTGATGGGATATGTAACTTCTTCTTAATGCGTGGAAATAAAAAAGCCGGCGCAAGGCCGGCATTTTTAAATTAAAATTCTGATGAATCAGTAAAGCAAAGAATATAACTGACGTCGATATTTCGCGGCCAGGGCATCACCGGTGCCAAGTGCGGCCAGGATATCCATCAGCGTTTTACGCGCCGCGCCGTTAGCCGCGGCTAAATCTTTCTTCAGCGGTGCCATCAGCAGTTCCAGCGCTTCTTCGTTGCGGCCAACCTGATGCAGTTGCAGGCTGAGTTTAACAATGAGCTCTGCATTATCAGGATCCTGCGACAGCTCCTGCTGAAGTTGCTGAATTTCCGGGGTATCCGCTGCCTGTTTGAGCAGCTCAATCTGCGCAACCAGCCCCTGATAGCGGGAATCTTTGTCTTGCAACGGAATGGTGGCCAGTACGGCCTCAGCGTCATCACTACGGTTGAGATGAATGTGCGTTTCGGCCAGCAACAGACCGATATCACTGCGCTGATTGCTCAGCTGCCAGGCCTCTTTGAGCAGCGGCAGGGCTTCAGCTGCATTGCCTGCCTGTAACAGTTCCTGTGCCTGAGCCAGCTTCAGCTCTTCTTCTTTCGGCAGAACTTTTTGCAGCAGTTCGCGGATCACTTCTTCCGGCTGCGGGCCCTGGAAACC
The DNA here is from genome assembly GCF_050632365.1 of Rahnella sp. PAMC25559. Taxonomy (GTDB): domain Bacteria; phylum Pseudomonadota; class Gammaproteobacteria; order Enterobacterales; family Enterobacteriaceae; genus Rahnella; species Rahnella rivi. The sequence continues at coordinate 2,061,342 of NZ_CP192543.1, forward strand.
ATCGACTGGCTGACCGTCTTTAAACAGGTAAACCGCCGGAATCGAACGCAGACCAAACTGCTGAGCGACCATTTGCTGCACATCGCAATCGACCTTCGCCAGAATCAGCTGACCGGCATATTCCACCGCCAGTTTGTCGAGAATCGGCCCGAGTTGCAGGCAATGCTGACTGCGTTCTGACCAGAAATAGAACATCACCGGCACAGACATGGATTGCTCCAGTGCCTGTTGCAGGTTTGTTTCGTCAATATCAATAATCGTAGGTTGTGCAAGCATGAATTCGTTCTCTCTGACTAAGGCATTTAAAGCGTTAAAAATGAGATGGGGGCGACTCTTACTGCTTCAACCCCCCGGCGCTTTTACTTAGCTGTTTCCGCGCAATATTTTATCCAGCAACCGGCCGGGCAACAGGCGTTTGAGCACCGTCAGCGCATGGGCGACCAGGGTCACCGGATAACGCAGACGCGCACGCGGGTTCTCCAAAGCATGGTGCAGTTTGGGTAAAACCGCCTCCGGCTTGAGCGTAAAACGACGGGCGATGCCCGGATTTTCTACCGGCTGGTCAGCTTGTGACTGACTGACGTTGGCGGTGAAATTGCTGCTGAGCGGGCCGGGTTCAATCAGGCTGACCTGAATGCCCGTGCCGTGCAGCTCCATGCGCAGCGTGTCGGACCAGGCTTCCAGCGCGAATTTACTGGCGGCATAAACGCCGCGGCGGGGCGTGGTAATCAGCCCCATCACCGAACTGGTCTGAATAATGCGGCCTTCGCCGTGCGGCAGCATGGCGGGCAACAAAAGTTGAGTCAGCTGATGTGTGCCGAACAGGTTGGTGGAGAATTGTTTCTCGAATTGCGCACGGCTGATGCTGTTCAGCGGGCCGTAAACGCCATATCCGGCATTGTTGAACAGGCCATACAGGCGATTGCCGGTCAACGCGATCACCTGCGCAGCGGCGTGTATGACGCTCTCTTCATCATCAAGATCCAGCGGTATGGTTTCAAAACCCATCTGCTGAAGTGTGTCGATATCCTGTGGTTTCCGGCATGCAGCCAGCACCCGGTAACCACGGCTGCGCAAATCTTGTGCAGCCACCAGCCCGATACCGCTGGAACAACCGGTGATTAATACTGCTTTTTGCATAACTTTACCTGTGAGGTGTCCCTATTTTTTATGGCTGTGATTTACTAGGGAGTCGGGTGAAAAAGGTAACGTCCTGGTTTTACTCACGTCCCGGTATTATTTTATTTTTCGTATTTTAAACCTAATGCGTCAGTAGCGGCGTGAGTTTTTCAGACATCCAGTCGGCAATAAACGACTGGGCTGCCAGCGCCGGGTGCAAGCCGTCATCCTGCATCCATTCCGGTTTCACGGCGACCTGTTCCATAAAGAACGGCACCAGCGGGATATTCTCCTGCTTCGCCAGCGCCGGATAGATGGCATAGAACGCATCACCGTAGCGGCGGCCATAGTTTGGCGGCAGGCGGATTTGCATCAGCAACGGCTGGGCATCGGCGTGTTTAACCTGAGCGATAATTTGGGTCAGGGTCTGCGAAATGGTTTGTGGCGGGAATCCGCGTAAACCGTCGTTGGCACCCAACTCAATCAGCACCCAGCGCGGATGATGTTGTTGCAGCAGCGCAGACAATCGCGCCAGCCCTTGTTCGGCGGTATCTCCGCTGATGCTGGCGTTAATAATGGTGGGTTTCCCCCCTTCTTTTTGCCATTTTTTATTCAGCAGTGACGGCCATGATTCGGCTACAGGCAGGCGATAGACAGCACTTAAACTGTCGCCAATAATCAGCAAGTTATCAGCAGCAACGGCGCGAAAACTCAATAATCCTAACAACATAAGGAAGGGGAGATGCCAGCGGAAAACGTTCTTGAAGTTCATCATCTTAATAAGCACGTCGGTCAGGGTGAAGGACAGCTCACCATCCTGTCCGGTGTGGAGCTGGTTGTCAAACCGGCGCAGACAATTGCGCTGATTGGGGAATCCGGTTCCGGTAAATCCACCCTGCTGGGCATTCTTGCCGGGCTGGATGACGGCACCAGCGGCGATGTGGTTTTGCTCGGCAAATCTCTCAGTAAACTTAACGAAGAAGGTCGCGCCGCGCTGCGGGCAAAAAATGTGGGCTTCGTGTTTCAGTCCTTCATGCTGGTGCCGACGCTCAACGCGCTGGAAAACGTCCAGCTTCCGGCATTGCTGCGCGGCGAAAGCGACAGCAACAGCCGTCAGCAGGCGGTTCAGTTACTGGAAAGTCTCGGGCTCGGCGGGCGTCTGCACCATCTGCCTGCGCAGCTTTCGGGCGGCGAGCAGCAACGCGTGGCGCTGGCGCGGGCATTTATCGGTAAACCTAAACTGCTGTTCGCCGATGAGCCGACCGGCAATCTGGATCGTGCGACCGGCGAACGCATTGTCGATCTGCTGTTCTCCCTGAACCGCGATGCGGCCACCACCCTGATTCTGGTCACCCACGACGAGCAACTGGCGGCGCGTTGCCAGCGGCGCTTGCGTCTGCGTGACGGGAAGTTGTGGGAGGAAGCATGATCTGGCGCTGGTTCTGGCGCGAATGGCGTTCGCCTTCGCTGCTGATTGTCTGGCTGGCACTGACGCTGGCGGTGGCCTGTGTGCTGGCGCTCGGCAGCATCAGTGACCGTATGGACAAAGGGCTGAGTCAGCAAAGCCGCGAGTTTATCGCCGGTGACCGCGTGCTGCGCTCCGCCCGGCCGATCACCGAAGCCTGGTTGCAGGACGCGGAAAAGCAGGGGCTGAAGGTCAGCCGTCAGCTCTCTTTCATGACCATGACGTTTGCCGGTGAAACGCCACAGCTGGCGGCGGTAAAAGCCACCGATCTGGCTTACCCGCTGTATGGCACGTTGCAAACCGAACCCGCCGGGCTGAAACCTGAGCCGGGCACCGTGCTGGTTGCGCCGCGTCTGCTGGCGTTACTCAACGTAAAAGTGGGCGACAATCTGGACGTGGGTGACTCCACGCTGAAAATTGCCGGTGTGGTGGTGCAGGAGCCGGATTCGGGCTTCAACCCGTTCCAGACCGCGCCACGGGTGATCATGAATCTGGCGGATGTGCCGAAAACCGGCGCGGTTCAGCCGGGCAGCCGCCTGACCTACCGTTATATGTTTGCCGGTTCGCCGCAGGCGATTCAGATCTATGGCGATGCGATAAAAGGGCTGCTGAAACCCGATCAGCGCTGGACCGGAATGGAAGATTCCGACGGTGCGCTGGGGAAATCGTTGCAGCGCTCGCAGCAGTTCCTGACGTTGTCGGCATTGCTGACGCTGATGCTGTCGATTGCCGCCATTGCCGTGTCGATGGGGCATTACTGCCGCAGCCGTTACGATCTGGTGGCTGTGCTCAAAACCCTCGGTGCGGGGAAAAAAGCCCTGCGCAGGCTGATCATCGGCCAGTGGGTTGCGGTAATGGTGCTGGCGGGGATTTGCGGCAGTCTGGTCGGTCTGGCATTTGAAGCGGTGCTGATGAAAGTTCTGGCACCGGTACTGCCAGCGGCGCTTCCTCCCGCCGGTGTCTGGCCGTGGGTCTGGTCGATGGGCGCGATGGTGGTGATCTCTTTCCTGATTGGTATTCGCCCTTATCGCCAGTTACTGGCTACGCAGCCATTGCGCGTGCTGCGTAATGATGTGGTCGCTAACGTCTGGCCGCTGCGCTACTTCCTGCCGGTCATGATTCTGGTGGTGGTCGGTCTGCTGGCGGCGCTGATGGGCGGAAGTTCGCTGCTGTGGTCTTTGCTGGCTGGCGTGCTGGTGCTGTCGTTGCTGCTGGGCGTGATTGGCTGGGGGGCGCTGTTGTTACTGCGTCGTCTGACTTTCCGTCAGTTGCCGCTGCGTTTAGCCGTTAACCGTCTGCTGCGACAGCCGTGGGTGACGCTCAGCCAGCTGGCGGCGTTCTCCATGTCGTTTATGTTGCTGGCTTTGCTGCTGGTGATGCGCGGGGATTTGCTGGATCGCTGGGAGCAACAGCTTCCGCCGGACAGCCCGAATTACTTCCTGCTCAATATCACGAAAGAGCAAATTCCGCAGGTGACGGATTTCCTGCATCAGCATAAAGCGCAGCCGGAAACCTTCTATCCGATTGTGCGGGTTCGCCTGACCGGGATTAACGACAAGGTCGCCACCGAGATCATTAAACCGGACGACGCGGGCGCTGAAGCCGTAAACCGTGAACTGAATCTGACCTGGATGGAAGGGCTGCCAGATCATAATCCGCTGGTGGCAGGCAACGGGCCGCCGAAAGCCGGTGAAGTGTCGATCGACGAAGGGCTGGCGGGGCGTCTGGGGCTGAAACTCGGCGATACCGTGACGTTCAGCGGCGATACCCAGGAGTTCAGCGCTAAAATCACCAGCCTGCGAAAAGTGGACTGGGACAGCCTGAAGCCGAATTTCTACTTCATCTTCCCGCCGGGCGCGCTCGACGGCCAGCCGCAAAGCTGGCTGACCAGCTTCCGTTATCACGGCGATGACCGCACCATCACGCAGCTCAACCGCCAGTTCCCGACGGTGAGCCTGATGGATATCGGCTCGATCCTGCGTCAGGTAGGGCAGGTATTGCAGCAGGTGAGCAGGGCGCTGGAGGTGATGGTGATTCTGGTGATGCTGTGCGGCGGTTTACTGCTGCTGGCGCAGATTCAGGTCGGCATGCGTCAGCGCCGTCAGGAGCTGATTGTTTACCGGACGCTGGGCGCCAGCAAAAAGATGCTGCATCGCACGCTGTGGTGTGAGTTTGCCGTGCTCGGGCTGGTGGCCGGTGTCGCTGCCGCCATCGGTGCGGAAGCCGCATTATGGCTGCTGCAACGCAAAGTGTTCGATTTCCCATGGGAACCGAATTACCTGATGTGGATCGCCGTACCGGTGGTGAGTGCGTTGCTGCTGTCGGTCTGCGGTGGCTGGCTGGGTGTGCGGTTACTGCGGGGAAGGGCGTTGTTCAGGCAATATGATTCGTAGTGTTTAAATTCCTCCCCTTCGCAGGGGAGGAAGCCTGAAAATCACAGCTTTTCAATCGCCCATTCAATACCGCTGGCGTATTCTGCCGGCAGCGTCGGGATCAGTGCGTTGAGATTGTCTTTCAGCAGGCTGGCGCTGGCGTCGTTGAGATTCAGGTGTCCGACTTTACGCCCTGGACGCACTTCCTTCTCATACCAGTGCAGATTGACCAGCGGCAGGCTCAGCCATGCTTCTGACACCTCTGTACCAATCAGATTCACCATCACCGACGGCGTACTGACCACCGGTTGCGGCAACGGCAGACCGAGGATCGCGCGCAGGTGCATTTCAAACTGGCTGTAAGATGCACCGTTTTGCGTCCAGTGACCGCTGTTATGCACGCGCGGGGCCAGCTCGTTAATCAGCAAACCTTCACTGACCACGAAACATTCCATCGCCATCACGCCGACGTAATTCAGTTCGTTGAGGATGGCTGACAACATGCGTTCCGCCTGCTGTTGCAGGGCGGCGTCCGGCTGCGGCAGCGCGACGCTGGTGCGCAGAATACCATCCTGATGCAGGTTATGGGTCAGCGGGTAAAACACGGTTTTGCCGTCGTGACCCCGCGCACCGACCAGCGACACTTCGCCGGAGAAATTGATGCCCTGTTCAACGATGCATTCACCGTAGCAATCCTGCGGCAGCGTATTTTCTTCGCCGGAGCGCAAACGCCACTGACCACGGCCGTCGTAACCGCCGACGCGACGTTTCACAATCGCCAGTTCGCCAATTTCGGAGAATACCTGCGGCCATTCGGCGGCATCGGCCAGTAACTGCCACGGTGCGGTTGCCAGACCGAGCTGATCGAGCAACTGTTTTTGCGTCAGGCGGTCGGCCAGACGCGGGAAGATTTCGCGGTTAACAAACGCATTGTGTGTCGCCAGTTCGCGGGTCAGCGCGGTTTCCGGCCAGCGTTCGATTTCAGCGGTAATAACGCTTTGCTGATACGGCACGGCTTCCGGTTCGGCATCCAGGCCGACGGGAAAAACAGCGATCCCCAGCGGTTCACCGGCCTGACGCAGCATCCTGCCTAACTGGCCGTTTCCGAGCACGCAAACCGGCTTCATGCTTGCTCCCGTGGATCGGGATTATTCAGCACTTCATCGGTTTGCGCGGTGCGCCATGCGGCCAGGCTTTTCGCAATCTCAGCATCGTGCAGCGCGAGAATCTGTGCGGCCAGCAGCGCAGCATTTGCCGCACCGGCTTTACCAATCGCCAGTGTACCCACCGGAATACCGCGCGGCATTTGTACGATGGAATACAGGCTGTCGATGCCACTCAGCGCAGCACTTTGCACCGGCACACCAAGCACCGGCACCAGCGTTTTCGCAGCCAGCATACCGGGTAAATGTGCCGCGCCGCCTGCACCCGCGATGATCACATCAAAGCCATTCGCCGAAGCCTGTTCAGCGAAAGTGAATAATTTGTCCGGCGTGCGGTGTGCGGAGACGATATCGACATGGAAAGGAATATTCAGCGTTGTGAGGACTTCGGCGGCGAACTGCATGGTCGCCCAGTCACTTTTAGACCCCATAACGATGGCGATTTTTGCCGGGGTAACGTTGGATGACATGTCTGTAAAGCTCCTGTGATTCGGAAATAGAAACTGCGAGGGCGCAAATGATATCATGCTCACGGAGCAAGGAAAACGGTTGCGTCGCCGGAATACGGTGCATTTTTGATGAGAAGTGGCGGGCAGATTTGTATAATCCGGACCACACTATTATGAGCAATCAACACTGGAAACTGAATGATGACGCAGGCTTTACTGGCACCGATTTATGATTTTTTGCACTGTGAAACACCGGCTTTGTGGGTGGATGTGGCGCTGGAAAATCAGGCGGTGATGCTGATTGATCACGCCAACTGTGAAAAAAAAGCGGCGGCCACGGCGATGAGCCTGATGACGAAATATCTGGATCGCACTGAACTGCTGTTTTGCGCGGCGCGCCTGGCGCGGGAAGAACTTCATCATTTCGAGCAGGTGGTGGAAATCATGCAAAAGCGCAATGTCACCTACACCCAGCTTTCACCGTCGCGCTACGCCAGCGGGATGATTAAACATACCCGTCATCATGATGATTTAAATATTCTGGTCGACCGCCTGATTATCGGGGCGTACATCGAAGCGCGTTCCTGCGAGCGTTTTGCGAAAATCGCGCCGCATCTCGATGACACGTTGTCGCGTTTTTACACTTCGCTGCTGCGCTCAGAATCACGTCATTTTGCCGATTATCTGGCGCTGGCGGAGCAATATGCCGGAGGGGACATCAGCGATCGGGTAGAGTTTTTTGGCAGAATAGAAGCGGAACTGATTTTGGCGCCGGATGAGCAATTCCGTTTCCACAGTGGTACGCCGGTGTGCAGCCTTAAAACGGGAAACTGATCAGCTCTACGTTATCGGCGGTGACTTTGACCACCGACCCTTCTTCGTGCCACGCCCCTAACACCACGCGGTGGCCGGTTTTCGCCCCAAGCTGTACATCATGGATCGCCGGGCGATGGGTGTGGCCGTGGATCATCCATTCTACGCCTGCTGCCTGCATGTCATTCACCACCGCCTGCGGGTTCACATCCATAATTTCCTGTGATTTTCCCTGATTAGACGCTTTGCTGTTGGCGCGCATTTTGGCGGCAATACCTAAACGCCATTTCAGCGGTAACATCAGGAACAACTTTTGAATCAGCGGATTATGCACTTTCTTGCGGAAGTTCTGATAGGCAACGTCGTCGGTACACAACGTATCGCCGTGCAGGATCAGGACGCGGCGGCCATAAAGTTCGAGGACTTTTTTCTCTGGCAGCAGGGTCATCAGGCTGTCGCGCGCAAAGCGGCGGCCAAGCAGAAAATCGCGGTTGCCGTGAATGAAGAAGCAGGGAACGCCTTGCTGGTGTAAGTGGTTTAACGCCGCAGCGATGTCTGCGTGTAACGGCTGTGGATCATCGTCGCCAATCCAGGCTTCGAACAAATCCCCGAGAATGTACAGCGCGTCGGCCTGCGGCGCATCTTCGCGTAAAAAACGCAGAAAACCGGCAGTGATTGCCGGTTCCTGTGCGCAAAGATGAATATCTGCGATAAAAAACGTGGTCATCCCGACGTTGATTATTCGCTGACTGTGACGCTTTTGATCACAACATCTTCTTTTGGAACATCCTGGTGCATGCCGCTGCGGCCGGTTTTCACTGCGCGGATCGCATCAACCACATCATGACCTTCAACCACTTCTGCGAATACGCAGTAACCCCAACCCTGTGCGTTTTTGCCGCTGTGGTTCAGGAAATCGTTGTCAGTTACGTTGATGAAGAACTGTGCAGTGGCAGAATGCGGATCGTTGGTACGCGCCATCGCCAGCGTGCCTTTGGTGTTTTTCAGGCCGTTGTCTGCTTCGTTTTTGATCTGTGCGTCGGTGTTTTTCTGGTTCATGCCTGGCTCAAAACCGCCGCCCTGGATCATGAAACCATCGATAACACGGTGGAAAATTGTGTTGTCGTAGAAGCCTTTACGGCAATAGTTCAGGAAGTTTTCAACCGTAACGGGTGCTTTGTCAGCAAAAGTTTTTACTACGATGTCGCCGTGGTTGGTGTGGAAAGTGACCATATTAATCATCCTGCTTATGTTGATGTGTGCTCTCAGTAAGAGCCGCTACTATAGCCTTTTCTTATACCATAACTCAAAAGTTGCCGTCAGCAGGCGGTTTGTGAGGACTAAAGCCCGTCCGGCGGCCTTATGCCGTTTCGGTGAAGGCGTTTTCGTTATATTATGAGCCCGAGCGTCGCGAAAGCGCGCAACCATCATTTTCTACGCCCAACACACGGAATAGCCTGATGCTGAAGATTTTTAATACCCTGAGTCGCCAAAAAGAGGAATTCAAGCCAATTCATGCCGGTAAAGTCGGGATGTACGTGTGTGGGATCACTGTTTACGACCTGTGTCACATTGGTCATGGTCGGACTTTTGTGTCTTTCGACGTGGTGTCGCGTTACCTGCGTTACCTCGGTTATGACCTGAAATACGTGCGTAATATCACTGACATCGACGACAAGATCATCAAACGTGCCGCTGAGAATGGCGAGAATTTCTCCGCACTGACAGACCGCATGATCGCTGAAATGCACAATGATTTTGCTGCGCTGAATATTCTGCCGCCGGACTCCGAACCGCGTGCGACGCAGCATATTAAGGAAATTATCGAAATCGTGCAGAAGCTTATCGACCGCGATCACGCCTATGTGGCCTCAAACGGCGACGTCATGTTCTGGGTGGAAAGCGATCCTGATTACGGCCTGTTGTCCCGTCAGGATCTGGACCAGTTGCAGGCGGGCGCCCGCGTGGAAGTGGAAGCCAATGTAAAACGCAATCCGATGGATTTCGTGCTGTGGAAAATGTCCAAGCCGGGCGAGCCGAGCTGGACGTCACCGTGGGGCGAAGGCCGTCCGGGCTGGCATATCGAATGTTCTGCGATGAACTGCAAACAGTTGGGCGATCATTTTGATATCCACGGCGGCGGGTCTGATCTGATGTTCCCGCACCACGAAAACGAAATTGCGCAGTCCAGCTGCGCGCACGACGGCCCGTATGTGAACACCTGGATGCACTCCGGCATGGTAATGATCGACCGCGAAAAGATGTCCAAATCGCTGGATAACTTCTTCACCGTGCGCGATGTGCTGAAATATTATGATGCCGAAAGTGTGCGTTACTTCCTGATGTCTGGCCATTACCGCAGCCAGCTGAACTACAGCGAAGAGAACCTGAAACTGGCGCGTACCTCGATGGAACGTCTGTACACCGCACTGCGCGGGACGGATGCTGCCGCAACGCCAGCCGGTGGTGACGCTTTCGTTGCCCGTTTCCGCTCCGCCATGGACGACGATTTCAATACCCCGGAAGCCTACTCCGTGCTGTTCGATATGGCGCGCGACATTAACCGCCTGAAAGCGGAAGACCTGTCGGCGGCCAACGGTCTGGCGGCAGAACTGCGTCAGCTGGCGGGTGTGCTCGGTCTGCTGGAGCAGGATCCGGAGCAGTTCCTGAAATCCGGTGCGCAGGCGGATAACGACGATGAAGTCGCTGAAATCGAAGCGTTGATCAAACAGCGCAACGATGCCCGCGCCAGCAAAGACTGGGGTATGGCGGACAAAGCGCGTGACCGTCTCAATGAAATGGGCATCGTGTTAGAAGATGGTGCGGCGGGCACCACCTGGCGTCGCAAGTAATCTCATTGCTACCTGAAATGACACCAATGGCTCCCAACCGGGGGCCATTTTTATAAGGATTGTCCTGTGAGCAACATGCTTCTGACGTATCAGCCTCCGTATGACTGGCAGTGGATGACGGCGTTTCTCGGCGCGCGGGCGTTGCAGGGCGTTGAGCAGCAGGACGGCGATGATTATCAGCGTACCCTGGCGGTGTTACACAACGGCGAGCGGCTGACCGGCTGGCTGCGGTTGCGGCCTGTACCGGCGGAAAATCGCGTTGAACTGGAACTCTCACCGTCGCTGGAGCCGGCTGCCGAAAAGGTTGCGCAGCAGGTGCGGCGTTTGCTGGATCTGGATGCCCGACCCGACGTGATTGCCGCCGGGCTGGGGGCGCTGGCGGACAATGCGGCGGGACTCCGATTACCGGGATGCGTTAACCGTTTTGAGCTGACGGTCAGGGCGATCCTCGGGCAACTGGTCAGCGTAAAAATGGCGGCGACGCTTGCCACCCGGCTGACGGAAAAATGGGGCGAACCCGTGAGCACGCCGTTTGCGGCCCTGACGCATCTGTTTCCGTCTCCGGCCGCTATCGGGCAATTAACGGTGGATGATTTGCGCGGTATTGGCGTACAGGCCAAACGCGCAGCCTGTCTGATCGGGCTGGCGCAGGCGGTCGAAGCAGGGGAGTTACCGCTGGATACCATAACCGATGCGCAGGAAGGGATCCGATTGCTGCTTGCAATGCCCGGCATCGGCAGCTGGACCGCCAGTTATGTCGCGATGCGCGCCTGGTCGGCGCCCGACATTTTTCTCGGTGGGGACTATCTGATTAAGCAGCGTTTTCCGGGGATGACACCGGGTAAAATTGCCCGTTACGCCGAAGTCTGGCGGCCGTGGCGCACTTATGCCACGCTGCATTTATGGTTCAATCATGACTGGCAGTCCGATACGCCTTAGTGAATGCCGAAGTAACCGGTATTGAGCAGTTTTTCCAGTGAGGTTTCCGGGGCAATGGTATCGCCGCCGACCAGATCGATGCCAATGCCGGTGAGTTTATCCAGCGTCTCATTGATATCCGCCGGGCCCGCCAGCGTCTGCGCGTTTAAGCGGTGAGTGTTGCCATGCAGGATCGTCACCAGCACTTCATGCATCTGGTTGTAGTGGATCTGTGCCATAAAGCTCGGATCAATCTGCACGTAATCCACCATGTTGGCCTTTAACTGGTTAAATTCGAGCATATTTTTGCCGATATTCTGCACCACGATCTTACATCCCTGCTGACGGATACCGGCGATAAACGTTCGCAAATCGGGATGCTTGAGCAAGACGGCATCATCAATCATCAGGGTGATCGACGACAGCGGCAGCGGCGTGGTCTCCAGCAGATGCAGCAATTCATCACGCAGCGCAGGTTGCAACAGACCTTCGGTTGAGAGCGGGATGGCCACACAAATGCCTTTATTGGCGATGCCTTGTCCGTAATCCAAAAGCACGCGCCGTAACATCCAGCGGTCAACGTCCGCCATCATGTCGTAAAAATGGGCGGCCTGCAGGAACAGCGCTGCCGTTTGCACTATCTGATTGGGGATCGCCAGCTGTACCGATATCTGATAGAAACACACCGACAGCGGCGTTTTCGGCGGGGAAGCGGCGCGGCAATGCAGCGTCAGCTGATTTTCGGTGAGAATGCGGGTGATATCTTCCGGGCGGAACAGCGCCGTGTGTGAAGACAGTTGCAGTTTTTGCCGCGATTCATAGGTAAAGACCCGGCCGCGCCCGTTGTGTTTGGCTGTGTAACAGGCGACGTCGGCCTGCGCCATATATTCGCTGCCGCTGATCCTGGCATCGTTAATTTGCGTCAACCCGGCGCTGGCGCCGATGCGATAAATCTGTTCTTCCCAGATAAACTGGAACGCGTTGATTTTGTTCACCAGTTGCTGAAGGGTTAACAACCCTTGTTCCAGCGGACAATCAAACAGGATCAGTGCAAACTCATCGCCGCCCAGGCGTGCCAGACGGTCGCTGTTCCGGATGTGATCCTGCATCAGCGTGCTCAGCTGGCGCAGCAGTTCATCCCCCGCCGCGTGGCCCGCCGTGTCATTAATCGCCTTAAACCGGTCGAGATCGATAAATGCCAGACTGTGCGGCTGCTGATGTATGGCGGTCAGGCTCAGTGCTTTTTTCAGGCTCTTTTCAAAGCTGCCACGGTTAGCTAAACCGGTGAGTAAATCATGTGATGCGCTGTAGCTGAGTTTGCGCATCAGTTCGCGGGATTTACTGACGTCCTGCAACACCAGCACAATGCCAATGGGTTCATCTTTTAGGGTGCGCAACGGCGAGACGGCCAGCTGGACGTCAAACATGCCGGTATTGTGGCCGTGCAGAACCAGAGACTGTTCGACGGAGGAGTGCAAATTCTCGTTGATATCGAACTGCTGCAAATTACCCAGCAGCGGCCCCTCCGGCCCTTTGGTGATGTGTACAATGCGCCCGACCGGCTGACCCTGTGCCTGAGACTCTTTCCAGCCGGTCATGTTCTCGGCGACCGGATTCATGAAGGTGACGTTCAAATCCCGGTCGGTGGAGATCACGGCTTCGTTGATGGAATTGAGCGTGATGTGCAGCAGTTCTTTTTCTTCATGCAGCGCTTCGGACAGCCGTTTGTTAGTCACTTCGGTGTGTTTCAACTCGGTAATATCTTCGATTTGCGAGATGAAATAGAGCGGTTTCTGATCTTCATCACGCACCAGGGAGACGGCCAGCAACACCCAGACCATTTCACCATTGCGGCACAGGTAGCGCTTCTCCATGGTGTAGCTCTGAATTTCGTCATCCAGCAATTGCTGGAGCAAGGCGAGGTCTTTACCTAAGTCTTCCGGATGAGTGATGTCCTGAAAAGACAGGGTTTTCAGGTAGTCAGCTTCATACCCCAGCAGCTTACACAGCGATTTATTCACCTGCAGCCATTTACCCTGCGGGGAAACCAGCGCCATGCCGATTGCCGAGTATTCCATGGCATTGCGAAAGCGGTTTTCGCTCTGCGTGATATGTGACTTTTCAGTACGCAGGGTGTGCATCGCCATCGCCATCGCATTGGCGGGCAGCAGGATCAGTAACAGCGGCAGGAAGATCAGCCCTTGCGGGATCTGTATGGCATGGGGCTGGACGGTGATAATACCGCTGGTTTGCAGCAGGGCGATCATCAGCGTCATCGACAGGAAAATAATAAAGGCTTCAAGGCGCGGCAGGCGGATAGCTGACCACAGCAACGGAATAGTAATAAAGGCAAAGGTATAAGGCAGCCATTTAAGCGCCATAAAACCGAGCGCCAGCGTGATGACCAGTGTGGCAAGCAGTTCAACAAGACGACGTGAAGTCAGAATTTGTTTGAGGTAGCCGCGCTGATAAATCAGCCCCAGCGGCGTCAGCGCGAGGATAGCCACCGCTTCTGACATATACCAGGTGGCAAAACGATCCTGCAATTCCGCCGCGGTGTGGATGTGCAGAATGAACAGCATCATAAACACTGAACTTACCAGCGGGCAGAAGATCACCGCGATCACCAGAAATTTGACCCAGTGGCTCAGGCCGGAAAGTGGATCTTGTGCCGGTAACGCGCGGCGCAGCAACAAGGCGCAGAGCGTGGCTTCAATCAGATTATTCACCGTGTAGGGCAGGTAACGCAGCACCGGCGTACCCGCGATAAAATGCGCGGCAACAATCCCCAGCGCCGCAGCGCAGAGCAGCGCGATCCAGTCGAGATAGCGGTGATGAAACAGCACCGGGATCAGCAACGCCGTCGGCAACCACAATCCGGCCAGACTCGAGGTTTTTTGAATGATTCCCAGGCAGGCAAGGGCCAGCAGACAAATGGCAATGCCCGTCAGCAGAGGCACCTTCCAGTTGACCTTTTCCGAAAAGAAAGTGGTCTGTTTTATTTTTTCCACGGTGCAAACCTTTTTCTGACTGGCCGTGAGTGGCAGAAAGTAACGGTGAAACTTGTTTTTTCTGTTATTAACCCCCGCATCACCTGAGACAACGTCGGTTAAGACGGCATTCTTCGCGTCGGAGGGATATCTATTTTTTTAAGATTATTAGTATGAATTCTACATCACTCTTACAGCGATAACGAATAATCAGTAGCAGAAATCAAACGCGTTTTTCAGCGGGTATTATCGGGAAAATTCTGCGGGAAATCTTTTACCGGCCCGCAGGCCGGAAAAGAGGTTTAGATCAGGAATATAGTGGCGAGGCCGAGGAAGATAAAGAAGCCGCCGGTGTCGGTCAGTGCGGTAATCATCACGCTGGAACCGATGGCGGGGTCGCGGCCCATGCGGACCATCGTGAGCGGGATAATGACGCCCATCAGCGCCGCCAGCAGCAGATTTAGGATCATGGCCAGGGTCATTACGCCGCCCATCTGCCAGTCGCCGTACAACAGCCAGGTGACGATACCCATCAGCCCGCCCCAGACCAGACCGTTAATCAACGCCACGCCAAGCTCCCTGAACATCAGAAATTTCAGGTTTCCTACCTGAACATGGTGCAGCGCCAGACCGCGCACGATCATCGTGATGGTCTGATTCCCGGTGTTACCGCCGATGCCCGCCACAATCGGCATCAGGGCGGCGAGCGCCACCAGCTGCGAAATCGTGTGTTCAAACAGACCAATCACGCGCGAAGCCACAAAGGCGGTACACAGATTGATAGCCAGCCACGCCCAGCGGTTGCGTACCGCTTTGCTGACCGGAGAAAAGACATCCTCTTCCGGGCTTAATCCGCCCATCCGGCGCAGATTGCTGTCGGTGTCGTTGTTGACGAAATCAACGATCTCTTCCACCGTCAGCCGTCCCATCAGCTTGCCTTTTTTATCCACTACCGGCGCGGTGATCAGGTCATAACGTTCGAACGCGCTGGCGGCGTCTTCGGCTTTATCTTCCGGCTCGAAGCTGGTGAGATCGGTAATCATCACGTCAGCGACTTTCGTCTCCGGCGGATTGAGTAAAATGGTGGTCAGCGGCAGTTCGCCAAGCAGGGTGTTTTTGCGGTCAGTGACAAAGAGCTTGTCGCTGGCCTGCGGAATGATTTTGCGGGAGCGCAGAAAACGCTGAACGGCGCCGAGCGTGACGTCCGGACGGACGGTCAGCAGCTCGAAATCCATGATTCGGCCAACGCATTCTTTGTTGAACTTCATCACTTCGCGGACTTTTTCCCGCTGCTTTGGCTCCAGCGAGGTCAGCACACGGCCAGTCAGGTCGCGGGGAAGATATTCTGCCAGATACACCTGATCGTCTACATCAAGCAGCGACATGGTTTTCAGCAGGTCTTTGTCGCTCATCTCTTCAATGAGGCTGTCCCAGACGGTTTCGGAGACTTCGACCAGTGCTTTACCGCGCGCTGCCGGTTCGACCAGACGCCACAGCGCCAGACGTTCGCGGATCGGCAACGCTTCCAGGACGTCGGCGACGTCGGCTGCGTGGAGTTTTTGCACCCGCGAGCTGAGCTCTGCGGTGTAATCCATCAGTTGCGCGCGCGTGGCGTCATCAACGTCAGGTTCCTCGCCCAGAATACTGTCGGCGAGGTCATCGGTGTTCAGAAGGAGATCGAGGATCCTGCTGCGGCTTTCGGCCAGTTTCTGGCCGTAGTTTTTCGGTTTTTCACCCGACATTTGAGATCCTTAGTCCTTTGAGTAACGGCAGGTTTTCAGCGTACCGGTACAGGTTTTTTCCGGCGTCTGTTGCTGTGGCCCCACTGTCTGCGTATCGGTCTGCGTTTGCTTTTGATTCTGGTGATGCGAATACGCGCCGAAAGCGGAGTAAACCAGTCGCCCGAACAAAATAATGAAGCTTACCGAAAGAACAATTTTCGTCATCTTGATGTTGGATTTTCGAGACATAGTCGTGTCGGCTCAGTGGATCTTTGCTCCGGTAGAAGTGATGAAAGAGTGTAAATGATAACGTTTACAATATAACGCACAACTAAACGACGCTCCAGATAAAGGAAAAATGCAAAAAGTGCGGTTTATTTTCACCGGTAAGTAAAGTCGCACGATAACTTTACCATTCAGACAATCTATACGTTTAAAGTTAATCTCATGGATTTGAATGTATTTATTATTTGGTTAATCACGTGCGAAATTGTTTGAGCTTCATTTAGCGGATATTTGGAAGAATGTGTTTATTGATCAGCATCAAGAGCATTAATATAAAGCCGATTAGAATTCAGCCATAATTTGTGATTCATGACACCAACCTCCGCTGTTTCTATTCTTTCTGCGTTTTTCAGTGAAAAGATGTTTATGCCGATAACTGCGCGCGGAACCCGTTGTCACTGTCACCCGGCGTTTTACACACGCCCGTTTCATCCTGACACCTATACTGCGTCATGACTTTCATACGCGAAACTTACGATGGATCCGATGCAAAAACTCTTCTCGTGGAATGAACTGCGCCATAAATGGTGGGGGCTTCCGATCTTCTGTGCGCTGGTGCTGATCCCGCTCAGCTCGTCGCTTTCTCCGATCATTTTCTTACCGGAAGGTCGCACCTATCTGATTTACATGCCGCTGGCGACCTGTGTGGCCTTGCTGATGGTGTTTGACTGGGCGGCATTCCCCGGCATTGTGCTGACGCTTTTCCTGCGCTACTACCTGCGTGTGGGCGCGGAAATGGGAACGCTGATGACGGTGATTTATTTCACGTCACTGTTTCTTGCCTGGCTGGGCTACCGCTGGCAGGCGGGAAGCCGCTGGTCTGCACCGCTCGGGCTGATGAATCAGGCCTGGGTGCGGGTCGGCTGGCTGCTGATTTTCCTGACGTTCTTCTTCATTATTGTGCTGCAAATTGTCGTGGAAAGCGGCCTGCTGCCAGAATATCTGGGGATGGCGACACGCGATTTTATGACGCTGCGTACGCTTATCAATCTTCAGGCGATGATTCTGGGTATTCTGCTCAACTCGCATCTGATCTATCTGATTATCCGCATTATCCGCCGCCCGCGTTACTGGCGCGTGTTGCGCATGATGTTGCGAAAACAATGTGCGCCCGGTGTGAAACCGGCTGAAATGGTGCTGTGGTTTATTGTGCTGGGCACAATGGTGGCGCTGCTGTGCATTCAGGGGCTCAGCGAGCCTTTCATGAAAATCCTGCTGAGTGATTACACGCTGACGTTGCTGTTCCCGGTGTTACTGTTCGGTGCACTGCGCTATGGCTATTACTTCATCAGCATTGTCTGGACCATCACGCTCACCATTTTATTCCATTATTATCAGGGTTTTATCTCTGACACTAACTTTGTCCATAATCTGGTTTTCGTCTCCGCCCTGATGCTGGTTTATACCATCACGCTGTTGCTGATGGCGGTGATCTCCTCCCGCCAGCGGCTGCTGATGAAAAAATTCAAAGCTGCCGCATTACAGGATCCGGTTTTCGCCTTGCCGAACCTGCGCGCTTTTAACCGTGATTTGGCGATTTATCCGCGCTCCTTGCTGTGCTTTGTTCGTGTTTCCGATATGGATGTGCTGAGCCGTAACTACGGTATGCAGCTGCGTATTCAGTTTAAGCAGCAACTGGCGATGGGGCTGAAGCCGTATCTGCAGCCGGGCGAAAAAGTGTATCACTTACCGGGTTACGATCTGGTGCTGCGGCTTAACAGTGAAGACGTGGAGGGCAAACTCCAGCAACTGTATGAGTATGTTGAAGATTTTCGCCTGATCTGGAACGGATTACCGCTCCATCCTAATATCGGTCTGTCTTATTGCACGGTCTACTCACCGGTTGAGCATCTGCCGATCTTGCTGGGCGAACTGAGCGGGATTGCCGAAGTGTCGCTGACCACCGGTAAACCGGAATCGAACAAAAGCGATCACAGCCAGGTGCAGCTGGAAATCAGAGAAAAGGTCGATATGCTGCATAAAATCCAGCGCGCGCTGGATGACGATCGTTTCGTTCTGATGGCGCAGCCTATCTCAGGCGTGCGGGGTGACAATTATTATGAAATCTTGCTGCGCATGTTCGATGGCGCGCAGGAAAATCTGGTCATGCCGGATAAGTTCCTGCCGGTTGTGCATGAGTTTGGGCTTTCCTATCAGCTGGATATGTGGGTGCTCAGGCACACGCTGATGTTTATCAACGCGAACCGTTCGCGTCTGCCGAGCCTGCGTTTTGCCGTCAACTTTACGCCATCGACGCTGTGCCGCCCGACGTTCACCCGTGATTTCAAAACCCTGATGGCTGAGTTTGAGGTGGAGCCTTTCCAGATCGTTCTGGAAGTGACGGAATCACACTTATTGCAGGACGTGAAATACGCTGACTCAGCCATGCGCGAGCTGCGTAATTACGGCTGCCGGATTGCCATCGACGATTTCGGTACCGGTTATGCCAGTTATGGCCGTCTGAAAGCCATTCAGGCCGATATCATCAAAATTGACGGCAGCTTCGTCCGCAATATGCTGACCAATTCGCTGGATGGCTATATCGTACAGTCGATCTGTCAGGTCGCCAGAATGAAACATCTGAGCATTGTGGCGGAGTACGTCGAAACCGAAGAGCAGAAGGCAGCCCTGCACGCGCTGGGGGTTGATTACATGCAGGGTTATCTGGTGGGTAAACCTGAACCTTTGGCGTCCCTGCTGGCGTTTCGCAAAGACTGACCTTCAGTTTTCATCCTAAAAATAAAAAACCTCTGACGCCTTCGCGTGCAGAGGTTTTTTTTGCTGCTTTATCGCCGGGAAGGCTTAGCTTTCTGAAGACCCCACGTCTTCTTCTTCCAGCATCAGTTTCCAGCCGGTGACGTCATCCCAGTAACTTTGTTCACGTTCGAAATCCAGCTGAACCAGGTTGTTCTGCGCCAGATAACCGGCAGGGAAGCGCAGTGTCCAGTGATTATCATCCGTCGATAACCGAAGAGACTCCGGCGTCGTGGTGGACTGACGCTGGTTATTGAGCAGTGCCCCGAGGCGCAATAGCTGGATCAGCGGAATATAGTGCTTCTTCTTAAACAAATTCAGGCGCGGCAACTCTTCCAGCTTGATCGCTTTACGATGGAAACGCACCAGCGTTGCCAGCAGCGTTTGCTGTTCCTGATTGAACCCCGGCAAATTGGTGTTTTGCAGAATATAGGAAGAGTGACGGTGCATACCGGTGTGGTTGATGCTCAAACCTACCTCATGCAGCATGGCGCTGAATTTCAGCAGTGATTCGAGCTGCGGCTGAACCAGTTTGGTGTTCTGCGCCAGCCACTGGCTGTAAAGCTGCTCTGTGGTTTCCAGTACGCGGCGCGCCTGTTCCCGGTCGATGTTGTAATGCTCGGCCAGGCTTTTCGCGGTACGCGTGCGGATATCCTGATGACGGAAGCGGCCTTCCATTTCATACAGCACACCTTCACGCAGCGCGCCGTCAGAAAGACGCAGTTCTTTGACCGCCAGCGCATCAAACACGCCACGCAGAATGGCCAGCCCCGGCACGAAAACTGACTGACGATCTTCTGACAGCCCCGGAAGATCCAGCGCGTCGAAGTTCTTAAAGTTCAGCACCGCTTCGGTAAGCATTTCCAGACGTTCAGGCGTAATCAAACCGTCCTTTTCGCCCATTTCCACCAGGACTTCATGCGCGGCTTTAATACTGCCGGATGCGCCAAGCGCATACTGCCAGCCTTGCAGACGGTATTGCCATGCCAGCGTTTCCAGTTTTTGTGCGGCGGCGAGCTGGGCGCGTTTAAAATTGCTGCGGCTGATTTCACCGTTGGGGAAAAACATCTGCGCAAAACTGACGCAGCCCATGCGGCGGCTCTCGGCCAGCAATGGCTCGAAATCCTCCCCGATGACCAGTTCCGTGGATCCGCCACCAATATCGACCACCAGTTTGCGGCCTTTTTCCGGCTGCGTATGCTCCACACCCATGAAAATCAGGCGAGCTTCTTCCTGACCGGAAATGATTTCGATCGGGTAGGGGATGACTTCTGCGGCGCGCTTGAGGAATTCCTCAGCATTCACCGCCTGACGCAGAGTGTGCGTCCCGACGATGGTGACGTTGT
This sequence comes from Rahnella sp. PAMC25559, assembly GCF_050632365.1. Classification (GTDB taxonomy): domain Bacteria; phylum Pseudomonadota; class Gammaproteobacteria; order Enterobacterales; family Enterobacteriaceae; genus Rahnella; species Rahnella rivi. The sequence goes on from NZ_CP192543.1 coordinate 2,081,589, forward strand.
TATCCGGAAAACCTTGCAGGCGTTCGGCAAACAAAGCCAGGCAATCCAGCCCACGTTGAATGGCTTCTTCACTGAGCACATTTTTACTGTCGAGGCCGTCAGCCAGATGAACGCGTTGTTTCAGGCGACCTAAAACCTGTAATGCGCCGTTAACGACGCGCGCGATCACCATGTGGAAACTGTTCGACCCGAGATCGATCGCCGCAATTTCCTGTGGCTTGGCACTCAATGAGCTGTTTTTAAGGGGCATAGTTATGTAACGCTCCAGGGGGTTCAGGCTTGCTGACTCTGTTGTTCCAGATCTTTCAGATAGTCGTAAATCGCCAGCTGCGCACGGACTTTGCGGCGATTTCCGCGTGGAACATACCGGTTGCTCAGTTCTTTATCAATCACTCTGGCTTTGACTGTGTCATTAAACAGCAACTCCAGAATGTCCAGCACGCGCTGTTTAAGACGCGGATCGAGCAACGCGACGGCCACCTCGATACGGTAATCGATATTACGCGTCATCCAGTCAGCGGAAGACAGGAACACTTTGGCATCGCCGCCGTTTTCAAACACGTAAACGCGATCATGTTCAAGATAACGGTCGATGATACTGGTGACCTGAATGTTTTCGCTAAAACCGGGCAGATTAGGCACCAGTGAACACATCCCGCGGATCAGCAGACGGATTTTTACCCCGACGTTGGATGCCACGTAAAGGCGGTCGATCAGCCCTTTGTCCACCAGGTTGTTGATTTTCAGCGTTATACCACCGGTACCGCCGGCCTGAACATTGGCAATTTCCCGGTCGATCAACCGGTATAGCATGTCCCGCGAGTTCTGTGGCGATACCATCAGATGCTCAAAGGACACCGGACGGTAAGGGTTTTCGATAAAGTTGAATACCCGACGGACTTCATTAGTGATTCGCGCATCCGCGGTGAGCAGCGAATAGTCGGTATAAAGGCGTGCCGTTTTCTCGTTAAAATTCCCGGTCCCAATATGAGCATAGCGGACAATTTCGTCGCCTTCGCGGCGGGAAATAAGAAAGAGTTTTGCGTGAATTTTCAGGCCAGGCGCAGAGAAAATAACGTGTACACCGGCTTCCGTCAGACGTTTCGCCCAGTGAATATTTGCCTCTTCGTCAAAGCGCGCCTGTAACTCAACCACCACGGTGACTTTCTTGCCGTTGTGCGCCGCGTGGATCATCGATTCAATAATGCGCGAGTCTTTGGCGACGCGGTAAATATTGATTTTGATCGACAGCACGTTCGGGTCGAATGACGCCTGACGTAGCAACTCAAGCACGTGTTCAAACGTGTGGTACGGATAGTACAGCAGCACGTCCTGCTCGCGGATCGCTGCAAAACCATTGCGGAATTTATCGAACCAGAGATGCCGTAATCTTGGCAGCGGGCGGTTCACCAGATTGGCTTTACCGACATTAGGGAAACCGATGAAATCTTTGAAATTATGGTAGCGGCCACCGGCGATCACGGAATCGTAGTTAGAAATACCGAGCTTACCGCGCAGCAATTCGACCATCTCATTGGGCATATCGCGCTGATAAACAAATCGCACCGGTTCGGCGGTCAGACGCTGTTTCAGGCTCGATGACATCAGTTCCAGCAGGCTCGATTCCATTTCCGTGACCAGATCGTATTCGGCGTCACGGGTCATTTTCATCGAATAGGCGTTCAGCGCGTCGTAATCGAAGAAGCCTTTGAAAATGTCGTCCAGACAGTAACGCAAAATGTTGTCCAGGAGGATCATTGGCTTACGGCGGCGTGGTGCTTCCGGCGGCAGATTGACGAAACGTGGCACTTTATCGGACGGGATTTCCAGCAGTGCGTAATGGATCTCTTCGCCACGGATAATTTCGACCGCCAGATAGGTGTAATCGTCTTTCAGGAACTGCACCAGATTGGTGTCGTGATTGATAAGGATTGGCGTGATAAATTGGCGCAGATGATGTTTGAAGTACTGTCGCAGCCAGAGCTGTTGATTCTCAGACACCTGACGCTCGTTAATCAGGAAAATCTGATTACGCGCCATTTCCAGCAGCAAATCGTTATAAAGGCTGTCGAATTCCTGATCGATGCGCAGCACCTTCGCCTGAATTTTTTTCAGCAAATGCCGGGAAGCGCCAAGAAATCCCTGCTCCTCACTGATGAGGATGCGTCGTTTTAAATCGGCAAACCGGACTTTGTAAAATTCATCGAGGTTGTTGGAATAAATGCCTAAAAACTGCATCCGTTCGATCAGGGGATTACTTTTGTCTGCTGCTTCCTGCAAGACGCGTTCATTGAAGGACAGCCAGCTTAGTTCTTTCTCGATATAAAGCTTTTCCTGACCCATTTTCACTCCGTTCGTTTAGCTTGCAACCTGGCCCATACAGGCAAAATTTTGCCTGAAAACACCGCAATTTAGCTCAACATCATCTTCGTGCCGTTCGCTTTTCGAAACCGTCAGCGTAACAGCAAGCCTTTTGTGTGAGGGGCCTAGTGTCTACTAACAATATTGCGAAAGATTGACAGGAAAGTCCAACATAACAGGGAGAGTTTTAGAAGAAGGAATAAAAGAGGGGGAAATAGGGGAAAAGTCTTACGGGTGAAGGACATTCACGCCCTTCACCCGCAGAAAATGAGTCAGGATCCGCTGAATTAAATCAGACTGCACCTGCGCCAATCACCGCTTCCGGTTTGATCTGCACCGGTTTGGTTTTATATTTCGCCAGGAATTGCGGCTGGAAAATACACATGCGGATGGCGCTGCGATATTCTCCGTTCACAAAGAACTCCTGTTTCAATTCGCCTTCCAGTTCAAACCCTAATTTGCTGTAGATATGGATCGCCTTTTGGTTTTCTTTATCGACGATTAAATACAGTTTATAGAGGTTGAGCACAGAGAAGGCGTAATCCATTGCCAGACGCACCGCGTCTCCGGCGAAACCTTTGCCCTGATGCTGCGGGTCAATGATGATCTGAAATTCCGCGCGGCGGTGGATGTGATTAATTTCCACCAGCTCCACAAGGCCGACAGGTCCGCCCTGGAATTCAATGATAAAGCGGCGTTCGCTTTGGTCATGAATATGCTTGTTATAAAGATCGGTCAGCTCGACAAAGGCCTCATAAGGCTCTTCAAACCAATAACGCATAATGCTGGCGTTATTATCAAGACGGTGAACAAACGACAGGTCGTCCTTTTCCAGTGGACGTAATCTGACGCTGTTATTGCTAAACATGGGGTGTTCCTCAAAAAATCAAAAGCCGTTTTACCTGAGGTAACCTTCCTGAAGATGAAATCTGAAACGACTGAGTTTCAGACGAAGGTCGGCGCACAAACGACGTTTAAACGTGCGCCGGGAAGGGGATTATATCGGCTACACTGTAAACAAGTGTCAAATGACAGGAAATAAAAAACCGGCACTGGGCCGGTTTCTGGTGAAATCATCGCGATCGGGCAGATTAATCCGCCGCGTAACCCTGTTCGGGGAGTGGATTATTATCCAGTAAAACCTGATCGTTTTTCAGAGATAAACGTCCTTCAACGAACCAGCTGACCACCAGCGGATAGATATTGTGTTCCTGCGTTTGTACGCGGGCCACCAGATCGTCTTCGCTGTCATCACTGAATACCGGCACTTTGGCTTGCAAAATAACCGGGCCACCGTCGAGTTGCTCTGTCACGAAATGCACGGACGTACCGTGCTCATCATCCTGATTTTCAATCGCCTGACGGTGAGTGTGTAAACCGGGATATTTCGGCAGCAGGGAAGGGTGGATGTTGATCATGCGCCCGGCGAAACGCTGGACGAAATCCGCGGTAAGAATACGCATATACCCCGCCAGCACCACCAGATCGGGCTGATAAGCCTCGATGGCATCGGCAAGCGCCATATCAAATGCCGCGCGGTCTTCGTAGGCTTTAACATCCAGAGCCTGTGCCGGAATGTCTGCCAGTCGCGCGCGCTCCAGACCGTAAGCGGCGGATTTATTACTGAAGACAGCGCTGATCTGCGCGTTAATTCGTCCCTGCTGGCAGGCATCTATCAGAGCCTGGAGATTGCTCCCTTCGCCCGATACCAGAACCACAATCCTTTTCATATCAGTACCTGTCTTCAGTCAGTTGATTTACCTGATTATTCAATGATTACGCGTTCAGCGGAATCAGAGGCTTTAACATAGCCAATTTTCCACGCTTTTTCACCATTGTCATTCAGTAAAGCAATCGCCTGGTCGGCAAGCTCTGCCGGAAGTGCCACGACCATGCCCACGCCACAGTTAAAGGTGCGGTACATTTCATGACGGCTGACGTTACCGATGGTTTGCAACCAGGTGAAGACGTCCGGCCATTCCCAGCTGGATTCGTTGATAATGACCTGTGTATTGTCCGGCAAAACACGAGGGATATTTTCCCAGAAGCCGCCACCGGTCAGGTGAACGATGCCGTGAACATCCACGTTTTCGATCAGATTAAGGATCGATTTCACGTAGATTTTGGTCGGTGCCAGCAGGTGATCGGCCAGCGGTTTGCCTGCCAGATCGGTGGTTTCCGGATTGGTGTTGCTGACTTCCAGAATTTTGCGCACCAGAGAATAGCCGTTGGAATGCGGGCCACTGGCTGCAAGACCGATAAGCACGTCGCCGTCAGTCACTTTGCTGCCGTCGATAATTTCTGATTTTTCCACCACGCCGACACAGAAACCTGCGACGTCATAATCTTCGCCGTGATACATGCCCGGCATTTCAGCGGTTTCACCACCGACTAACGCACAGCCCGATTGCTTACAGCCTTCGGCGATCCCGGTGATCACGCTGGCGGCGATATCGACGTCCAGTTTGCCGGTGGCATAATAGTCGAGGAAGAACAGCGGTTCAGCACCCTGAACGATTAAATCGTTGACGCACATCGCGACCAGATCGATACCGATAGTATCGTGGCGTTTCAAATCCATCGCCAGACGCAGCTTGGTGCCAACGCCGTCGGTGCCCGAAACCAGAACGGGTTCACGGTATTTTTGCGGCAGCGCGCAGAGAGCACCAAAACCGCCCAGTCCACCCATCACTTCCGGGCGGCGAGTCTGTTTTACTACACCTTTAATGCGATCTACCAATGCGTTACCGGCATCGATATCTACGCCTGCGTCTTTATAGCTGAGAGAGGTTTTGTCGGTCACTGCGAAGTCCCCACGGCGGTTTGGGTTGGTGGTTGAAGAATAAAGCGGGGCAATTCTAACAGCGCAGGCAAACGTTTGCGAGCGCCTTATTCGATGATGATTTTTAGGCTGTCTATACTCTATCGGGGCTCCTGATGATCCAGATCAGGCTATAAGCTATGGCGTTGAAAAAAAATGGCGTTATAATCTCGCGATTTTTTTTTGCAGCTCAACCACCTTAGGAGAATAAAAAATGAAGATCGTCGAGGTGAAACACCCGCTGGTGAAACACAAGCTGGGCCTGATGCGTGAGAACGACATCAGCACGAAACGTTTTCGCGAACTGGCTTCTGAGGTGGGAAGTCTGCTGACGTATGAAGCGACTGCCGATTTAGAAACTGAAAAAGTGACGATTGAAGGCTGGAATGGCCCGGTCGAAATCGATCAGATTAAAGGTAAGAAAATCACAGTCGTGCCTATCCTGCGTGCCGGTCTGGGCATGATGGAAGGCGTGCTGGAGCACGTACCGAGCGCACGCATCAGCGTGGTTGGCGTGTACCGTGATGAAGAAACCCTCAAGCCTGTGCCGTATTTCCAGAAACTGGTTTCTAATATCGAAGAACGTCTGGCGCTGGTTGTTGACCCGATGCTGGCGACCGGTGGTTCTATGATTGCCACCATCGACCTGCTGAAAAAAGCTGGCTGCCAGAGCATTAAAGTGCTGGTACTGGTGGCTGCACCGGAAGGGATTGCCGCGCTGGAAGCTGCGCACCCTGACGTTGAGTTGTACACCGCCTCGATTGATCAGGGGCTGAATGAAAAAGGCTACATCATCCCGGGACTCGGTGATGCGGGCGATAAGATATTTGGTACGAAATAAGCAGCAAGCAATAAGCCGACTAAGCAGTCGGCTTTTTTTTGAGATTTTTTTACCCGCCATTTTTTACAGAGGATCAATCCATGACCCGTCGTGTCATCGGGGTAAGCGAACGTCCGCCGTTATTGCAGACGATTCCCCTGAGTTTCCAGCATCTTTTTGCCATGTTTGGTGCCACCGTTCTGGTGCCGATTCTGTTCAAAATCAATCCGGCGACGGTGCTGCTGTTCAATGGCATAGGGACTTTGCTGTATCTGTTTGTCTGTAAAGGGAAAATACCCGCTTATCTCGGTTCGAGTTTTGCCTTTATCTCACCGGTGCTGCTATTGCTGCCGATGGGTTATGAAGTGGCGCTCGGCGGGTTCATCGCCTGCGGGCTGTTGTTCTGCCTGGTGGCGCTGATTGTGAAGAAAGCGGGCATTGGTTGGATCAACGTGATGTTCCCTCCGGCGGCGATGGGCGCAATCGTTGCCGTCATCGGTCTGGAGCTGGCCGGTGTGGCGGCGAACATGGCCGGGCTGCTGCCTGCTGATGGCGCACCGGTGGATTCCACCGCCGTGACCATTTCAGTGGTGACGCTGTCGGTGACCATTTTGGGTTCGGTGTTATTCCGTGGTTTTCTGGCGATTATCCCGATCCTGATCGGTGTGCTGGTCGGTTACGCGCTCTCCTTCTTTATGGGCGTGGTAGATGTTTCCGCGATTGCCAATGCGCACTGGTTTGCACTGCCGACCTTCTACACTCCGCGTTTTGAATGGGTGGCGATCCTGACCATCCTGCCTGCGGCGCTGGTGGTGATTGCAGAGCACGTCGGGCATCTGGTTGTGACGGCAAACATCGTCAAAAAAGATTTGCTGCGTGACCCCGGCCTGCACCGTTCAATGCTGGCGAACGGCCTGTCGACGGTGCTGTCCGGATTCTTCGGTTCCACGCCCAATACCACCTACGGCGAAAATATCGGCGTCATGGCGATCACTAAGGTTTACAGCACCTGGGTGATCGGTGGCGCGGCGATATTGGCGATCCTGCTGTCGTGCATCGGTAAATTAGCGGCGGCCATTCAGGCAGTGCCGGTTCCGGTGATGGGGGGCGTGTCGTTGCTGTTGTACGGCGTGATCGGTGCATCGGGTATCCGCGTACTGATCGAATCAAAGGTCGATTACAACAAAGCGCAGAACCTGATCCTGACGGCGGTGATCCTGATCATCGGCGTCAGCGGGGCTAAGATCCACATCGGCGCGGCGGAGCTGAAAGGCATGGCGCTGGCGACCATCGTCGGCATCTTCCTCAGCCTGCTGTTTAAGGTGATTGAGATCTTCCGTGGCGAAGAAAAGATCATTGATATTGAAGACGAGCGGGAAAATCCGCCTGTCTGATGGCGGTATTTTCACGAAACACCTGACCGGCGGGTGCAGCGCTTCCCGGTCAGGTGCTCGGATCACAAGCGGTTGCACTCGGCAGAGTTCATTTCGTTGCGGATCCTTGCTAGAATTCGGTCGTTCCTTTTTATTGACGAGACAACATCTGCGGTCTTCATACCGCTTTGGTTGAGGTGCTTCTGAATACGCCGGCACAGCTTTCCCTGCCACTTTATCTTCCCGATGATGAAACCTTTGCCAGTTTTTATCCGGGTGAGAATCCCTCTCTGCTATCTGCTATTCAGACCGCATTGCATCAGGAACACGGCACGTATATTTATTTCTGGTCACGCGAAGGCGGCGGCCGCAGCCATCTTCTTCACGCGGCCTGCGCGGAATTATCCCAGCGTGGCGAAGCCGTGGGGTATGTGCCCTTAGATAAACGCGCCTATTTTGTGCCAGAAGTGTTGGACGGCATGGAGCATCTTGCGCTGGTCTGCATTGATAACATCGAGGGCATTGCCGGAGATGACGAATGGGAAGCAGCAGTTTTCCATCTCTATAACCGCATTCTTGAAACCGGCCGCACGCGTCTGTTTATTACCGGCGACCGTCCTCCGCGCCAGCTGAACCTCAGCCTGCCGGATCTGGCTTCGCGCCTCGACTGGGGGCAAATCTATAAACTGCAGCCGCTCTCCGATGAAGAAAAACTTCAGGCATTACAGTTGCGCGCAAAACTGCGCGGATTTGAATTGCCGGAAGATGTTGGCAGGTTCCTGCTCAAACGTCTGGATCGGGAAATGCGCACGCTGTTCACAACGCTCGATCAGCTCGATCGCGCATCGATTACTGCTCAGCGGAAACTGACCATCCCGTTCGTGAAAGATATTCTGGGGCTGTAAGCGGAAAGGAGTCCGGGTTCGCATCACGAACCCGAAACGGCGTGCGGGGTTACAAAATCTCTTTGACTTGTTCCGGTGGCCGCCCTAAACGCGCTTTGCCGTTTGCCAGTACAATCGGACGTTCAATCAGCTTTGGATTCTCAGCCATCGCCTGCAACAGCTGTGTTTCGCTCAGGCTTTGCTCAGCCAGATTCAATGCCTTATAAATCTCTTCGCCTTTGCGCATCAGTTCGCGTGCCGAACTGAACCCCAGCTTGTTCAGCAGATCCTGCAAGGTCGCAACGGTCGGTGGCGTCTCCAGATATAAAATCACTTCCGGCTCGATCCCGGCCTCTTCCAGCAATTTCAGCGTTTCGCGGCTCTTTGAGCAGCGCGGGTTGTGGTAGATAGCGACATCTTTTGGCATACACTCTTCCTTAATCATCAAATTCAGCCTTTCTGATACTGGCGGAAACGTCCCTGCAACTGACGCAACTGGTCGATACGTGCGTCGTAGCGGGCTTGTTCCAGACTGCCTAATTTTTGCAATGCGCTGGCGTTACTCAGCATTTCTATCGCCTGATCTAACCTGCCAATCAGCGCCATGCTTTCAGCGCGGGCGGCCAGTTCCTGCGCGCGCATCCCCTGCGCGGCAGACGCCTGAGACAGTAAATCCCATCCGTTAGGATCGCCCGGATAATTGAACGTATAACGGTTGAGGATCCTGCTGGCATTGGCCGGTTTCGCGCCTTCTAAATAGGCATTCGCCAGATTCAGCTGAAGAACCGGATTGGTGCTGCTGGCGGCCCCTGCGGCTTCGAGACGGGCGATGGCCTGAGGTGCGCGTTTGCTTTCGAGATCGTTATCAGTTGATAAATCCAGCAACCAGTCATTGCCCGGATTCTGCGCCATCAGCGGATCCAGTATTGCCCGTGCCTGATCGTATTTCTTGGCTTTATAAAACTGCAACGCCTGACCGTATTTCGCGGCGAGTTGTTCGCGCACGTTGCCGTTGCTCAGTTTTTGCAGATAGTCATCGGTCAGCGGGAAGCTTTCAGAACCGTACATACCGAGCATTCGCACTTTCGCCATCAGGTAATTTTGCGAAGACTGCACCACCGTATGCGGCATCTGATTGGCACGGTTACGCACGTCCGCCAGACGGCTGTCGGGCAGGGGGTGCGTCAGCAGCATTTCCGGCGGACGGGTGGAATAACTTGCCTGATCGGCGAGTTTCTGTAAAAACGCCGGCATTGCCTGCGGATCAAACCCGGAGCGCTGTAAAACCTGCAAACCGATACGGTCCGCTTCCTGCTCGTTGCCCTGAGTGAAACTGATCATCCCCTGTTGCGTGCCTGCCAGGGTGCCGGTCAGCGCCGCCATCCCCATTTGCGGGCTGGCCATCGCCAGAAGAATGGAACCCAGCGCGCCGACCCAGGTCAGTGGCGCATTGCGTTGCTGATCTTCCATCGCACGGGCCAGATGGCGCTGGGTGACGTGGGAGATTTCATGCGCCATCACCGATGCCAGCTGGCTTTCGTTGTCGGTATAACGAAACAGCGCGGAGTGAAGCACCACGTTGCCACCGAAGAAAGCGAAGGCGTTAAGCTCGTCGTTATTCACAATAAAGAAATGGAACGGCGTGCGGACTGAATAGGCATGGGCAACCAGGCGCTGCCCGAGTTCATTGATGTACTGATTGAGCAAAGGGTCGTTAATCAGCGGGGTACTGGCGCGCATCTGACGGACGTAGAAATCGCCCATCTGCAATTCCTGATTAATGCTTAACGTTCCGCCCGCCGTGGTGCCAATATCCGGTAACTGATCGCTCACCGAAGGCGCTAAGGGGGATGTCGTCGTTTTGGCGGAAGACGTTGCCGGTGTCGACCAGAATGAACTGTCATCAGCGCCTGCGGGAAAAATTGCGCTACTGAACAGGCTGCCCAGACACAGGGCGATCACGGTTTTTTTCAATCGCATTACCATATACATTTGCTTCCCAATAATTTATCCGCACACCGATGAGCTTTAAGAGCTTTTCTTCCGTGAACTGAAGGGATGAACATTATTTCTGGCGCTATTGTTTGCGCTGAACTTTATAGTAGCTATCCTCGTGAGAGTTTAAAACACTCTGCGGCTACAGTTGTGTGACAACAAATATAAAAGATAGTTACTTGTGTCAGAGTGCGCAGGGAACGAAGAGCGCAACCCTACCAGATACCGGAATTTACAGGAGCATTCTCTGATGTTGGACATGTTATTACAGTGGTATCGCCGCCGGTTTACCGACCCGCAAGCCATTGCGTTGCTGGCAATTTTGGTTGCAGGTTTTTGTATTCTCTACTTTCTCAACGGTATTCTGGCACCGCTGCTGGTGGCGATAGTGCTGGCGTATTTGCTGGAATGGCCAACCGTGCGCCTGCAACATGTCGGGCTTTCGCGCACGCTGGCGGTCAGCGTGGTGCTGATTCTGTTCGCCGGTATTCTGATGCTGGGCATTTTTGTTGTTGCGCCGGTGACCTGGCAACAGGGCGTTAATTTGCTGGCGGATTTACCCAGCATGCTTAACCGTTTCTATGATTTTGCTGCTACGCTGCCCCGGCGTTATCCGGCGCTGGTTGATGCCGGTATCATCGACATGATGGCCGAAAATATGCGCAGCAAACTTTCCGGGCTGGGCGAATCGGTCGTGAAGTATTCAGTGGCCTCGCTGGTCGGTTTGCTGACGCTGGCGATTTACCTGATTCTGGTGCCGATGATGGTCTTCTTCCTGCTCAAGGATAAAGAGCAAATGCTGAATGCCGTGCGTCGCGTTTTGCCACGCGATCGCGGGCTGGCGGGGCAGGTCTGGGCAGAAATGAATCAGCAGGTCACCAATTACATTCGCGGCAAAGTGCTTGAGATGATTATCGTGGGTGTCGCCACCTATCTGGTGTTCTGGGTGATGGACTTGCGTTATTCGCTGCTGCTGGCGGTGCTGGTGGGGATCTCGGTGTTAATCCCTTATATCGGCGCCATGCTGGTGACCATCCCGGTGGTGATTGTGGCGATGTTCCAGTGGGGACTGGGTGCCGATTTCTGGACGCTGCTCGTTGCCTATCTGGTGGTACAAGGCGTGGACGGAAACGTGATTGTGCCGCTGCTATTCTCGGAAGCCGTGAATCTGCACCCGCTGGTGATTATCCTCTCGGTTGTCGTGTTCGGCGGGTTGTGGGGGTTCTGGGGCGTATTCTTTGCGATCCCGCTGGCGACCCTGGTCAAAGCTGTGGTGCACGTCTGGCCTGATGAACTGCTCAACGAAAGCGTCTGAACCGGCAGGGCGAAATGAAGGAAATAAAAAAAGCGCGTCTGCGCTTTTTTTTATGAACGTGGGTCACCCGTGAGTTATCAGGCGGACTTCTCGTTCAGATAGGCCATCACGATGTCATGATGGTTAGTGGTTTTGAAGTCGTCGAACACTTTTTCGACCTTGCCAGTGCCGTCAAGCAGGAAGCTGATGCGATGAATACCGTCGTAGGTTTTCCCCATAAAGGATTTTTCACCCCAGACGCCAAACTGCTCGCAAACCTGATGATCTTCATCGGACAACAGCGTGAAGTTCAGCAGCTCTTTCTCAGCAAAACGCGACAGTTTTTCAGGTTTATCCGTGCTGATACCCAGCACTTCCACACCCTCACTTTTCAACTGATCCATGTTATCGCGCAGTCCACAGGCCTGTACGGTACAGCCAGGGGTCATAGCTTTTGGATAAAAATAAACCAGGACTCTCTGTCCCTGGAAGTCGGCCAGATTAATTTGTTCACCGTCTTGATCGGGTAAACTAAATTGCGGCGCAGGATCACCGGCTTTCAGTGGGCTCATTGTCTTTCTCCGTATCTCTTAGCGATTACTGCAGTTTATTTTCATTCTCAGAATAACTGACGACGTTAATACTGCCTTGCGCATTCAGTTCTGTACATAGCTGATGAAAGGCTTGTTCAATAATTACCGGATCGGTATTAGCAGCACTGTGCGCCGTCATCTGAATGGAAAGCTGGGCGGGCGTTGTGCCCTCAGCAGGACGGGTTTTTGACGCCAGTTCTGCAATGTTCATCTGGTGCGTATCGAATAAATCCGTGAAACGCTCGATCAGGTGCGGGGAGTCTTTCACTTCCACTTTCACCCATACGGTCGCTGGCATCGGCGGGCGTTCCGGCGCGTTGGTGCGCTTCATCACGATCAGCAATTCCAGCTCGGCGCCTTTTTGCGGCAGTGTCGATTCAATCAACGTAATCGCGTTCCAGCTGCCGGAAAGCAGCATGATGAAGGTAAATTCATCACCGAGCATCGCCAGCCGGCTGTCCTCAATATTACAGCCGCAGCTGCTGACCTGGCGGGTGATGGTATTGACGATACCTGAGCGATCGGCACCTAACGCGGTGATAACCAGATAATGTTGTTGTGGCTGCGGCAAAATGGGTCTTCCTGTCGTGCTTGGGAGTATTCCCAAGGTAAACATAAAAAAAACCGCCGGACAAGCGCTTACAACACGTTGTTTGCTTGCTTTTGCAGTGGTGTCAAAAGTACCATGAGTGACCTGTTTGTGGAGGGGAAGGTCAATGTTTACGGGAAGTATTGTTGCACTGGTTACGCCGATGGACGCCAAAGGTGCTGTCGATCGCGCGAGTCTGAAAAAACTGATTGATTATCATGTGTCCAGTGGTACTGCGGCGATCGTTTCCGTTGGCACAACAGGCGAGTCGGCGACGTTAAGTCATGACGAACACGGTGACGTGGTCATGCAAACGCTGGAACTGGCCGATGGACGCATTCCTATTATCGCAGGCACCGGGGCAAACGCCACCGCCGAAGCGATTTCACTGACGCAACGTTTTGAAAAGAGTGGCGTTGTGGGCTGTCTGACAGTCACCCCATATTACAATCGTCCGACTCAGGAAGGTCTGTTTCAGCACTTTAAAGCCATCGCTGAAAACACCTCTCTGCCACAAATTCTCTACAACGTGCCTTCACGTACCGGCTGCGATATGTTGCCGCCGACCATCGCGCGTTTAGCCAAATTAAAGAATATTGTTGCTGTTAAAGAAGCAACAGGGAACTTAAGTCGTGTTAGTCAGATCCAAGTGCTGGTTGATGATGAAGATTTCATTCTGCTGAGCGGCGATGACGCCAGCGGTCTGGACTTTATGCAACTCGGTGGCAAAGGGGTGATTTCTGTGACGGCCAACGTGGCTGCGCGTGAAATGGCTCAACTTTGTGAACTGGCGGCATGTGGCAACTTTGCCGAAGCGCGTCGCCTGAATCAGCGCCTGATGCCGTTGCATCAGAATTTGTTTGTAGAAGCAAACCCAATCCCGGTGAAATGGGCCTGTAAGGCACTGGGGTTGATGGCAACAGATACTCTGCGTCTGCCTATGACGCCGTTAACAGATGCTGCCCGTCCGGTCGTGGAACACGCATTAAAAAGCGCCGGTTTGCTGTAACTCTTAGGAAGATTTGATGGCCTCTTTATTTGACAAGAATAGTTTCCAGATGACCCGATTGCAGAAATCAGCCGTAGCGAAAGTGGTTGGGGTTTCCCTGATCATGCTGCTGGCGGCCTGTTCAAGCGACCAGCGCTACAAGCGCCAGGTGAGCGGCGATGAATCCTACCTGGATGCACCCGCCCTGCATGAGCTGAAAGCCCCTGCCGGGATGATTCTGCCTGTACAGAACGGAACGTACGATGTTCAGGCCGGTGCAATGCAAGGTGCGGTGGGCAAACAGCTCGACATCCGTCCACCGATGCAGCCTCTGGCCTTGCTGAACGGTTCACAAACGCAATTCTCCGGCGACAGCAGTACCGTGCTGCTGGAAAACACTGCTCAGAACCGTGATTTGTGGAACAACGTGGTGAAAGCCGTTCAGCAAAACAATTACACCATCGCTAACCGTGATGATGCTAACCAGACGTTGACCACTGATTTCGTTAACTGGAATCGTGCAGATGAAGACTTCCAGTATCAGGGCCGTTATCAGATCAGCGTGAAACAGCAGAGCTACCAGTTAGCCCTGACCGTGAAAACGCTTGAACTGAAACAGCAGGATAAAGCGGTCACCACATCGGCTGAAATCCAGCGTTATAACAGCCAGATGATGAACTCCATCACCGCAAATCTGGATAAAGTGCAGCAGGATACGCAAGCCCGTCTCGATAATCGTCGCGTTGGCGAGATCGACGTGCAAAGCGGCGCAGACGATACCGGCCTGCCGGTGCTGATCGTGCGTACCAGCTATGGCGTGGTGTGGGATCGCTTGCCGAATGCCCTGGCGAAAGCCGGCATGAAAGTGACCGACAGCAGCCGTCCGCAGGGCACAATATCCGTCACCTACAAACCGTTGAATGACGATGCGTGGCAGACATTGGGTGCGAAAGATCCGGGTCTGTCATCCGGTGATTACAAACTTCAGGTTGGCGACCTCGACAACCGCAGTAGCTTGCAGTTCCTTGATCCAAAAGGACATGCTCTCAGCCAGTCGCAGAACGACGCGATGGTGGCGGTCATGCAGGCCGCATTTAGCCAGAGCAGTGCAAAATAATACCAAGGGGCTTCGGCCCCTTTTTACATCTGTTTTTTCCACTGGAGTAAGTAAAGATGCAAAAGTTAGCTGAGTTGTATCGCGGCAAGGCGAAAACCGTCTACACCACAGAAAACCCGGACCTGCTGGTGCTGGAATTCCGCAACGATACGTCAGCACTGGATGGTCAGCGTATTGAGCAGTTCGACCGTAAAGGCATGGTTAACAACAAATTTAACCATTTCATCATGGCTAAGCTGGAAGAAGCCGGTATTCCGACACAAATGGAACGCCTGCTGTCTGACAACGAAGTGCTGGTGAAAAAACTGGATATGGTCCCGGTTGAATGCGTTATCCGTAACCGTGCTGCAGGATCGCTGGTAAAACGTCTGGGCATTGAAGAAGGTCTGGTACTCAATCCACCGTTGTTCGATTTGTTCCTGAAAAACGATGCGATGCATGATCCGATGATCAATGAGTCTTACTGCAAAACCTTCGGTTGGGTGAACGAAGAGCATCTGGCACGCATGAAAGAGCTGAGCTACAAAGCCAACGACGTGCTGACCAAACTGTTTGATGATGCCGGTCTGATTCTGGTCGATTTCAAACTCGAGTTCGGTTTGTTCAACGGTGAAGTCGTACTGGGTGATGAATTCTCGCCAGATGGTAGCCGCCTGTGGGATAAAGAAACCCTGAACAAGATGGATAAAGATCGCTACCGCCAGAGTCTGGGTGGCCTGATCGAAGCCTACGAAGAAGTTGCTCGCCGCATCGGTGTGAAACTGGACTGATCGTCAGTCAGTTTTCAGCCCTGACGCGCAATCGTTTACGTAGCGGGGCTGTATCAAACCGGGTGGTATTTGTGCCACCCGATTTCTTCTTACGCATTTAATTTCCCCTTTTCCCCACTGTTTTATTTCATTTAATGCCTTCTGACCTAAAATTACGTCCTTGCGCGGATGGTATTAACCGCGCGCGCTGGCTAGTCTTTATAAAAACAGTCTGGAGGTGGAGTATGCGTTGGCAAGGGCGTCGCGAAAGCGACAATGTGGAAGACAGACGCGGACAGGGATCCAACTCCGGTGGTGGTCCGGGCGGTGGCGGAATGCGTCTGCCGATCCGTGGGAAAAGTGGCATCGTGATTATTATCGTGGTGCTGGTCGCCGGTTATTACGGCATTGATCTGACACCGCTTATCGATGGCGGGCAGTCCGGTGGTGTGCAAAAGCAGACACAATCGCAGTCCATCAGCCCGAAAGATGATGAGCAGGCGAAATTCACCTCGGTGATCCTCGCTTCTACAGAAGACACCTGGAAAGAAATCTTCCAGAAACAGGGGATGACTTACCGCGAACCGAAACTGGTGATGTACCGTGGCGCAACCCGCACCGGCTGCGGTACCGGCCAGTCGGTTATGGGGCCGTTCTACTGCCCGGCGGACAGCACGGTGTATATCGATCTCTCCTTCTATCAGGAATTGCAGAACAAACTGGGCGCGGGCGGTGATTTTGCACAGGGTTACGTCGTGGCGCACGAAGTCGGCCATCACGTACAAAATCTGCTGGGTATTGAACGCAAGGTGCGCGAGATGCAGCAGGGCGCATCGCAGGCGGCGGTGAATCAGCTGTCGGTGAAAATGGAACTCCAGGCTGACTGCTACGCCGGCGTCTGGGGCCATTCCATGCAGCAACAAAATGTGCTTGAAGAGGGCGATCTGAAAGAGGCGCTGGACGCCGCGCAGGCGATCGGCGATGACCGTCTGCAACAGCAAAGCCAGGGGCGCGTGGTGCCGGACAGCTTTACGCACGGCACATCTCAGCAGCGGTATACCTGGTTCAAGCGCGGTTTCGATACCGGTAATCCCGATCAGTGCAACACCTTTGCCAGCCGCTGATTCTGCCAAATGCAGGCTATTCAGTTCTGGTCTGGCTGCAAAAACTGTTCAATAATCAATGACCGATTCAAAAGGCTCCCCGGAGCCTTTTTTACTTCCTGACAGGAAAACGCAGGGAACGCTATGGCTTTTCTCGATCCAACCCTTTTGATCTTACTGGTGTTTGCCGGGCTCGGCATTATCAGTCACAACAGCGCGGTGACTATCGCGATGTTTTTCCTGCTGACGGTACGTATCACGCCGCTGAACAACTTCTTCCCCTGGATAGAAAAATACGGCCTGACCATCGGTATTATCATTCTGACCGTCGGAGTGATGGCGCCTATTGCCAGCGGAAAAATCAGTGCCAGCACCATTGTGCATTCCTTCCTGCACTGGAAATCTATCGCCGCTATTTTGGTCGGCGTGCTGGTGTCGTGGCTGGGTGGGCGCGGTCTGACGCTGATGGGAACGCAGCCCCATCTGGTTGCCGGTTTGCTGGTCGGTACCGTACTCGGCGTCGCGCTGTTTAAAGGCGTGCCGGTCGGGCCGCTGATCGCCGCCGGTTTACTGTCGATGCTGGTAGGGAAAAGCTGACATGCCCGCCACGTCCCTGACCTCATTACAGCATCAGATGCAGCACCAGGGTGTGCGGCGTTTACTGGTGTTTAGCGGGGAAGCGGGCTGGTGTGAAGATCAGGCCAGACATGTGTCGACAGGCTGCGAAGGCGACTGGCTGTGGCTCAGTGATTCGCCGCCCGCCGGCGTGAACGCCTGCTCACCCTCTGCGGCCCGGACGCTGCTGGGTCAGGACGTTTTACACGGCATTTTTGATGCGCGCAGCGGGCTGGATGTTGAGGCACTGGCTGCATTTTCCGGCACGCTGAAGGCCGGAAGCTGGCTGATTTTGCTGGTGCCGCCATGGCAGCTTTGGGCGCAACAGCCCGACAGCGACAGCCTGCGCTGGAGTGAACAGCCGCAACCGATCGCCACGCCCCGTTTTATCCAACGTTTTCAGGGTTTGCTGCAAAACGCGCCGCACGTTGCACTGTGCAGACAAGACACCGATTTTGAACTTTCCCCGTTGCCCGTTGCAGCGCGTTGGCTGCCGCCTGATGGTCAGCCAACGCCGCAGCAGCAGACGATTCTGCAACTGCTTATGCAGGCAAAATCCGGTGTTTGGGTGCTGACTGCGCCTCGTGGCCGTGGCAAATCAACGCTGGCAGGTATGCTGGCCGCACAGTGGCCGGGCACCTGCTGGGTGACGGCGCCGGGCAAACGTTCGGTTGATCACATCCTCTGTCATGCACCGGAGTCGGTACGGTTTATTGCGCCTGATGCTCTGCTGAGCTTGTGTCGCGAAGGGGCGGTCAACGGCGCTGACTGGCTGATTATCGACGAAGCCGCAGCCATCCCTGCGCCGATGCTTTCGGTAATGGTCAAAGCCTTCCCGCGTGTGTTGCTTACCACCACGGTGGAGGGCTACGAAGGCACCGGGCGCGGTTTTTTGCTGAAGTTTTGTGCATCACTGGCGCAATGGCACGATCTGCGGCTGCACGCACCCATACGCTGGTCGGAACAGGATCCGCTCGAGCCATTGATAAGCGAACTGCTGCTGTTTGAAGAACATCTGCCAGACGTGCATAACACCGGTGAAACGCCGGAAATTTTCCCGTTTGACGCCGCTCGCTGGTGTCAGGAGCCCGCGCTGCTGAAGGATTTTTACGGCCTGCTGACCAGCGCGCATTACCGTACTTCGCCGCTGGATTTGCGTCGTTTACTGGATGCGCCGGGGATGACCTTCAGCGCCGCCAGACAAGGTCCGACGTTAGCCGGTGCGCTGTGGCTGGTGGATGAGGGCGGACTTAGCGAGGCGCTGGCGCAGGATGTCTGGGCGGGGCGGCGGCGGCCGCGTGGCAATCTGGTGGCGCAGTCGCTCGCGGCTCACGCAGGTTTCCCCGAAGCCGCCGTATTACGTTCACGGCGCATCAGTCGGATTGCAGTACACCCGGCGCTGAGGCGGCAGGGGATCGCCCGCGATTTACTGGCGGAACAGCAAAAGCGCGCGCAGCAGGCGGGGCTGGATTTTCTGTCGGTGAGTTTCGGTTATACCGAAGAACTTGCCGCGCTGTGGCATCAGGCCGGTTTTCAGCTTGCGCGTATCAGCACGCAGAAAGAAGCCAGCAGCGGATGTTATGCCGCGATGGCGATATTACCGCTCAGTCCTGCAGGGCATGAACTGGCTCAGGCAGTATTAAATCAGCTTCACCGTGACTGGCGCTGGCTGTCGACATTGACCGATATCCGGCTGCCGTTCCCGCCTGAGGGTGATACCCGAATGAATGACGCCGACTGGCGCGAACTGGCAGGATTTGCCTTCGCGCACCGGCCTGCACAAAGCAGTCTTCCCGCCCTCAGCCGCCTGTTGATGTCCAGCCCGTTGCCGCTGCAGGCGCTGCGTGCCTGGCTACAACAGGGAAAAAGCACCGCGGAAATCGTGCAAATGTTGCAACTAACCGGCCGCAGGGCGCTGCTGGCCCGCTGGCGAGAGGAAACGCAGCAGGCACTCAAAGCCTGCGGCCGGGGGGAATAACGGGCAGATTTCATTGCAAAAAATGGAAAGACTCATTCAATAAAACCCGATTTCACTCACCGGCAGGCGGCGTATAGTGACGGTATTAACCTAATACGGGAGAAACCCATGAGCTCAGAACAGATTATCGTCCAGCAGCCGGAAGCGCGTGCTAACCAGCTGATTTTATTATTTCACGGCGTGGGCGATAACCCGATTTCGATGGGTGAAATTGGCAAGTTTTTCGCCGTCTCTTTCCCGCAGGCTCAGGTCGTCAGCGTCGGCAGCCCGGATATTTGTGACTTTGGCCGTGGGTTTCAGTGGTTCTCAGTACAGGGCGTGACGGAGAAAAACCGCCAGCCGCGTATTGATGCCGCGATGCCGCTGTTTATTGAGATTGTCCGCGACTGGCAGCAAAAAACCGGCGTCACTCCTGAAAATACCACATTAGTCGGTTTTTCACAGGGCACCATCATGGCGCTGGAATCCACCAAAGTGGAAGAACATCTCGCTTCGCGCATTGTCGCTTTCAGTGGCCGTTTCGCTAATCTGCCGGAAAAACCCATTGCGGCAGGCACTGTGGTGCATTTTATTCACGGCGAGCAGGATCCGGTGATCAATCCGTTCCAGTCCAAAAGTGCGGCCGAACGACTCAACGCTTTGGGCTGCGCCTGTACCCTGAATATTCAGGCGGGCATGGCGCACGGGCTGGATTCGCACATGATCAACACCGCCATTTCGCATTTGCAGAATGACGAACCCCCGGTGCATTGATCAAAAAAGGCAGCCAGTTTGGCTGCCTCCGTTTTTAACTGCTTTTACTTCTTCTTCGGCCATTCATCATCTTTGTCCCACTCGGCATTATTATCGCGATGCGGTGGAATTTCGGGTTTGTCGTTGAGGTATTTTTTCACATCAACGCGTCGCAGTTCCTTCACACCGCTGATCAACATACCAATCAGAATGATCAAAATGATCCACCAGTAATCTTTAATCCACTCCATGGCGTGCTCCTTAAATGTTGTTTGTTGGTAGGGCGATGAATCTCGGGAAGAGGGTGGCCATCTCACTGATAACCCAGTCAGAACCCGCCACATCTTGCCCTTGCCATGCACTGATAAGCACCTCCGGCGTCAGTTGTGATGCACACAACTGCGCCAGCGGGCGATAACTCAGGTGCCAGGGTTCAACAGCTACCCCGCCACGGTCTACAGCATACGGACGATAAAAACCAAACTCCGCCATATGGTCTGACATCCAGTTGTTCAGCGAATAAAAATACCCGCCTTGCTCATATTCCCACGGCTCCAGCTGTAACGTCTGGCCGGCAGGCACCCGACGGGGATCGTACACATCCAGATCGCTGCCCCAGTGGTGGCGGCTGGCGCCCGGCAATGCCGACCAGCGCATGATCAGTTCGCACCGCTGTCCGGCAGACAATCCGCTGACGTCTGCTGGCTGGCTGTCCTTATCTAATACTGGTCGCTCACCGCGAAATTTTCCATTCCAGATAGCCAGTTGGCGATCAAAATCACGAAAGGTACTGGCTGGCTGGAGATCAAACCCCGCTTCACGCGCTGCCTGCTGCATCCGGGCAAACGCCTGTGCCGCCTCTGGCTGCAAACGGTGTGGGCCGTCGCCCAATGTGACCAGGTGAGCGGTTGAGCGTCCGGTCAGCATCTCTTGGGTTATCATGCGACTAACTGCTCCATGATGCGCTGATACATACGGCTGAGAACCTGAAGATCGGCGGCATGAACGCATTCGTTGATTTTGTGAATGGTGGCGTTTACCGGCCCCAGTTCGACCACCTGCGCGCCCATCAGTGCGATAAAGCGTCCGTCGGAGGTTCCGCCGGTGGTTTGCAGCTCGGGAGTCATCTCAGTGTAGTGGCGAACCGCGTTAACCACGGCTTCGACCAGTGCCCCGCGTGAGGTCAGGAACGGCTGGCCGGACACCACCCAGTTCAGGGTATATTGCAGATTATGGCTGTCCAGCAGCGCGGCGACGCGCTGTTTGATGATTTCATCAGTCAGTTCGGTACTGAAGCGGAAGTTAAACTGCACATACAGCTCGCCGGGAATGACATTGTTGCTGCCGGTACCGGCATTGATATTGGCGATCTGCATGCTGGTTGGCGGGAAGAATTCATTGCCATTATCCCACAGGGTAGCCACCAGTTCGTTCAGCGCAGGCATGGCGCGATGCACCGGATTGTCAGCCAGATGCGGATAGGCTACGTGTCCCTGAACGCCGTGAACGTGAAGGTTGGCGGTCATGGAACCGCGACGGCCATTTTTCACAATGTCACCTACGCGGGTGGTGCTGGAAGGCTCGCCAACCAGACAATAATCCAGGCGCTCATTACGTTCCATCAGGGCATTGACCACTTTTACCGTGCCGTTGACCGCGCTGGCCTCTTCGTCAGAGGTAATCAGAAAGGCAAGACGCCCTTTGTGATGCGGGTTGGCGGCCACAAAGCGTTCTGCTGCAACCACCATCGCCGCCAGCGAACCTTTCATGTCCGCCGCGCCGCGGCCATAAAGCATGCCGTCGCGCAGCGTGGGTTCAAACGGGCCGGTGACCCAGAGTTTGTGATCGCCGGTCGGCACCACGTCGGTGTGTCCGGCGAAGGCCAGCGTTTTGCCTTCACCGCGCGTTGCCCAGAAATTCAGGGTATCGCCAAAATGCATCGGCTCAACGTGGAAACCAATGGCCTCGAGGCGGGCGATCATGATCTCCTGGCAGCCTGCATCGTCCGGGCTGAGTGACGGACGACGGATCAACTGTTGGGCAAGATCGACAACGGGACAGCTCATGTTATTTTACCTCCGCAAGGAATTGCTGATAGCTCTCTGGTTTGAATCCCAGCAGAGACTGGCCATTGGGTGCCAGTAAAAAAGGGCGTTTGATGACTGCCGGATGCGCCAGCATCACCGCTTTAGCGCGGGCTTCATTGTCACAGCCTGCGCGGGTTGCTTCATCGAGCTTGCGCCAGGTGGTGCCACGGGTGTTTAGCATCGCTTCCCAGCCCTGTTTGTCGATCAGGTTCTGCAACAGGCTGTCATCCAGCCCCTCAACCCGGTAATCATGAAACTGGCAACTGACACCGTTTTCTTCCAGCCAGCGACGGGCTTTTTTCACGGTATCGCAATTTTTAATGCCATAAAGAATAAATGGGGCTGAAGCCGAAGTCGTTGCCATAGAAAAACGTAACCTGTCAGTAATTATGAACTTTTCACCAGCACAGAATGCGGGCGCGAGGATAGGGCACATAATGAGGCAAAACGCGGGCAGGATCCAGACGGGGCGGGATTGTGATCCAGGTTATATAAGCGGTCGGTATAATTTGTTTGTTTAAAATATAACCGTATAATCCCCTCGTCCAATCAAGGGGAGCAAAATGTTAGAGCAAGAATTAGGAAACTGGAAAGACTTTATCGACCGTATGTTGAACGCGTAACAGCCACACCGTGACAGTAAAAACATAGCCGGTAAAGCGCACAGATTTATTCTCAGTGTCAGCACGTCATTATAAAAAACGTTTGTTCAGGAAGACCATTACGTCCAGTTAGCGACGGTTCTCACAGCCAGTAAATCAATAATAAAAAAGGCGTTAATTCTCATTAACGCCTTTTTTGTCGACTTTTTTTACCGTGATTTGAGTTCTGCCGGGGCTGTCTCAACGATATCGGCTATCACCGGTTCCGTGGTTTTCCCCGGAAAACGGCGGCGGATCAGCACGAAGAACAACGGCACGAAGAAGACTGCCAGCACGGTCGCGGAAATCATCCCGCCGATGACGCCGGTACCCACCGCATGCTGGCTGCCAGAACCTGCGCCGGTGCTGGTCGCCATCGGCAGTACGCCGAAAATAAAGGCCAGCGAGGTCATCAGGATAGGGCGCAGGCGCATTCTCGAGGCTTCCAGCGTAGCTTCTAACAGTTCCCGGCCCCTGACGTTCAGATCATTGGCAAATTCGACAATCAGAATGGCGTTTTTCGCCGACAGCCCGATGATGGTCAGCATCCCGACCTGGAAATACACGTCGTTTTCCAGCCCGCGCATCCAGGTGGCAATCACCGCACCGAGCACGCCGAGCGGTACCACCAGCATGACTGAGAACGGAATCGACCAGCTTTCATAAAGTGCCGCCAGACACAGGAACACCACCAGCAGGGAAAGGGCATACAGCGCAGGCGCCTGTGAACCGGATAAACGCTCCTGATAGGACAACCCGGTCCATTCGAGGCCAATCCCGGTCGGCAATTTCGCCACCAGTTTTTCCATGGTATCCATCGCCGTACCGCTGCTGACGCCTTCTGCCGGTTCCCCGACAATCTCCAGCGCGGAATATCCGTTGTAGCGCTCAAGGCGCGGCGAGCCGGTCAGCCAGTATGATGTGGCAAACGCGGAGAACGGCACCATGGTTCCTGTGGCGTTTCTGACATACCAGCGGTTAATATCGTCCGGCAGCATACGGAATTTTGCACCGGCCTGAACGTAGACTTTTTTAACACGGGCGCGATCAACAAAGTCGTTGACGTAAGTCGACCCCCAGGCGGTGCTCAGCGTGCTGTTGATATCTGTGATCGACACGCCCAGCGCCTGCGCTTTGACCTGATCGATGTCGATTTGCAACTGCGGGCTGTCATCCAGACCGTTATGACGCACGCGGATCAGATTGCTGTCTTTGGCGGTCATATCCAGCAACTGATCACGCGCTGACATCAGTGCCGCGTGGCCCAGCCCGGCGTGATCCTGCAATTCCATGTCGAAACCGGTGGCGCTGCCGAGGCCGTTAATGGCCGGCGGACTGCTGGCGATCACTCTGGCTTCGGTAATCTTACTGAATTCTGTGGTGGCCTTTTCGATCAGCGCAAAGGAGGAGTCATCCGCACCTGTACGCTCATCCCACGGGGTCAGGCGCACGAACATACGAGCGACATTCTGCCCGTTACCGCCCGGCCCTGCGCCGATGGTGGAAAACACCGAAAGCACATCTTTTTTATCGGTTTTCAGGAAGTAGTTTTCGACTTTCTCGACCACTTTTTGCGTTTGCTGCAGCGTCGAACCCGGCGGTAACTGCACCTGAACCGTGAAGACACCACGGTCTTCCAGCGGCAGGAACGAGGTCGGTAACTTAATAAACATAAATGCCAGCAACGCGACCAGCGCGGCATAACACAGCATCCAGCGCAGGCTGTTGCGTAAAATCCCCGCCACGCCGTTTTCATAGCGGCGCGCGTTGCGGTCAAACATGCGGTTAAACCAGCCAAAGAAGCCGCGTTTGCCGTGATGGTGCCCCTTCGCAATAGGTTTCAGCAGGGTTGAGCACAGCGCCGGTGTCAGCGTCAGCGCGACAAACACCGACAGCACCATCGCTGACACAATCGTGATGGAGAACTGACGGTAAATTGCGCCGGTGGTGCCGCCAAAGAACGCCATCGGCACGAACACGGCGGAGAGCACCAGGGTGATACCGACCAGCGCACTTTGTATCTGACCCATCGATTTACGCGTAGCGTCTCTGGGGCTGAGGCCTTCCTCGCTCATCACGCGCTCAACGTTCTCCACCACCACAATGGCATCATCCACCAGCAGGCCGATCGCCAATACCATCGCAAACATGGTTAAGGTATTGATGCTGTAGCCGAACTGATGCAGCACGGCAAAAGTACCGAGAAGCACCACCGGCACGGCAATGGTTGGGATCAGCGTTGCGCGGAAGTTTTGCAGGAACAGGTACATCACCAGAAACACCAGCACGATGGCTTCAAACAGCGTTTTCACCACATCGGTGATCGCCGCTTTAACGAACGGCGTGGTTTCATACGCCACTTCCGCTTTCAGGCCGTGAGGGAAGTAATGCGAAAGCTCTTCAAGGCGCGCGCGCACCGCTTTGTCGGTTTGCAGTTCATTCGCACCGGACGCCAGTTTCACCCCCATACCGGACGCGGCCTGACCGTTGTAGCGGCTGAGCAGGCTGTAGTTTTCAGCACCCAGACCAATTTCTGCCACATCCCCCAGTTTGACCTGCGAACCATCCTTATTCACTTTCAGCGTGATCTGACGAAATTGCTCCGGCGTCTGTAATTGCGATTGCGCATTGATCGTGGCATTCAGCGCCTGGAAATCGACAGAAGGTGCGCCGCCGAGCTGTCCGACCGCCACCTGGCTGTTTTGCGCTTTGATCGCGGTGACCACATCGGCAGTGGTCAGCTGGTAATTAGTGAGTTTGTCCGGGTCAAGCCAGATCCGCATGGCGTACTGTGAACCGTAAGCATCGATGCTGCCAACGCCGTCCACGCGGCTCAGCGGATCCTGAATGTTCGAGGCCACATAATCGGCAATATCCTGCTTATCCATACTGCCGTCGGTGGAGACAAACGCCACCATCATCAGGTTGGTATCACCGGTTTTCGAGACGGTGACCCCCTGCGTTTGCACATCCTGCGGCAAACGTTTCAGCGCCTGTTGCAGCTGGTTCTGCACCTGTTGCAACGCTTCATTCGGGTCAGTCCCGGCGGTAAAACTCAGTGTAATCTGTGATTTACCGTCATTACTGCTTTGCGAAGACATGTACATCAGATTGTCGAGGCCGGTCATGTTCTGCTCGATAATCTGGGTAACGGTATTTTCTAATGTTTGTGCTGATGCGCCGGGATATGTTGCCGAGATGCGAACATTAGGAGGGGCGAGATCGGGATATTGTTCGACCGGCAAAAAGTAAATCGCCAGTGCGCCGGACAAAGACAGAATGATCGCTAATACCCAGGCAAAAATCGGGCGATCGATGAAAAAATTGGCCATGCGTCAAAAACCTCGTTATCACTCTGGCGGGAGTGACTCACATCAGCAAACAAACAGAATGTCAGTAATCTGACAAAAAAATCCACTGAGAAGATTTTCCCAGCGGCAGTACTGTCCAAACAGGACGGAGTGAATGTTAGAGTGTCGTTCTACGTCTAAGCACTTTACCTTCTCAGGGCGAATAAAACGTGGAGAAATAAAGGAGATAATGTAAAAAAGCCCACCTGAACACGGGGTTATATTTCACCAGACAGTCTACGCTTTTGATGGATCCTTTTAATGACAACGCCCGGAGCGTTCAACATGATGTTAAATTCGGTGTTTGCCCGCCGCCTCTACCTTTGCTGGTTGCTGGACAACGAACAAAAACCCAACGTGCCGAAGCTGATGGAAATCACCGGCTGGCCGCGCCGCACCTTGCAGGACGTACTGAAAGCGCTGCCGGGAATGGGCGTTGAACTGGATTTTATCCAGCAGGGAATACGCAATAATGACGGCTACTACCAGCTTTCCAGCTGGGGGCCGCTGGACAGGCAATGGATTGAACGCCACCGCGAACAGCTTATCGCGGCAATAGCGCAGGGTTGAGTATGGCGGGAGAAGTAGAATACGGCTATGATGCCTGGCTTCTCTCACCACTTCTGAGCGGGGGCATTGAATGTCATCTCACGACACTTTTTCTCAAGAAACAGCATCTGACCCAACATCTTCCAGAATCGAAAATGTCCAGAGCGAGTTGCTCTCTGACAACTGGTATGTTTTGCGTAAATTCTCCTACGACTTAATCAAACGCAATGGCGAACGCCAGCCGCAAACCCGTGAAGTGTATGACCGTGGGAATGGCGCGACGATCCTTCTTTACAGCAAAATCAAAAAAACCGTCTTGCTGATCAAACAGTTTCGTATGCCGACCTACGTCAACGGCAACAGCACCGGAATGCTGCTGGAAACCTGCGCGGGCCTGCTGGACAACGATTCCCCTGAAGATTGCATCCGTAAAGAGGCGATCGAAGAAACCGGTTTTGCAGTCGGTAAAGTCGATAAACTGTTTGAGGCTTACATGTCGCCGGGCAGCGTGACGGAAATCGTGCACTTTTTTGCGGCGGAATATGATGAGTCGCAGCGTCAGAACGCCGGCGGTGGGGTCGAGGACGAAGACATCGATGTGCTTGAGGTGCCGTTCAGCCAGGCACTGGACATGATCAAAGACGGGCGTATCAAAGACGGTAAAACCATCATGCTGTTGCAATACGCTCAGATTCAGGGATGGATGGCCTGAACCGCTCTGGTGCGTTCAGCACTGATTTCAGCACTTAAGAATGAAGAAGGCACCCGAGGGTGCCTTTGTTGTTTTTGCATGACGCTAAAAGCGTTACTGCACCGTGGCGACCGCGGCAGTGCCAGCCTGCTTCTTGATCGCTGACCACGGAAGCACCGACCATTCAGGCCCTTCGCACGAGCGCTGAACACGGGCAAAACTCGGATCAAAATAGAGACCGGCAGGGGTGAAATACCACGCCGGGAACTGCCAGATTTCCGGTTGCGAGTAATCGCAATCGTCATCACTTTCTTCGGTCGGTTTTTTCATTTCTGCCGGATGCGCCAGCGTCAGCTCTTTAACCAGCCAGGGCGCCCATTTCTTGTCGCGATATTGCGCAAAGGTGTCGAAATCGACATCATTTTTACCGGTGGAGACGCCATCTTCCGCATTGAGATAATGGAAAGGGGCGCCTTCGCCGACCCAGACCACATCTTCCAGCGTCAGCGATTCTGCCGTTTTGGCATTCATATTCACCGGCGCCTCACCGAAATCAGGGTGCGCACCACCGCAATCGTAAGAGGTGAAAATACTGATACTGACGATGTCTTTACTCAGGTATTTCGGCGTCACGGTTTGCATATACTCACCCTGTCCGAAGCGGCTTGCGCCGAGCATACAGGCATGCCAGCCGCTGACTTCCTGCCACAGGCGGGTGCGCAGCTTCTGATTGATCGCGTGCAGCTCGGCATCAGGGTAGCCGGAGGCAATTTCGAACAACGTAATTTTGGATTGCGGCTCCGTCCACCATTGCAGCTGATACCCCATGAAATTTTCGCTTTTACCGGCGGTCAGCTGCAGGCCTGAAAGGCGTAAAAACTCATAAGGTTCGATGTGAGCAAGTGCGGTCAGCCAGGCATCATCGGTGGTGACGGCAGGTAACTGCGCAGGTTGCAGTTTCACCGGCAAGGTTTTGCCTTGCGGATTGGTCCAGCTCCCTTGCCAGTTGCCTTTCTCATCTTTGGTCAGGGAAAATTCAGGGCGCGGGGTGTCATCAAAATCATCCAGACCTTCCTGAAGTTTCAGCTCCTGCCCGTCCAGCGAGCCATTAAGCGGCAGGTCGAGACGGTATTTTTGATAGAAGTAACGGCCCGTCACTTCATCGGGTTTATTTAAATCCAGCTCGACCACAATACTGGTTTTACCCAGCGTACCGGAATACACCACAGGCGGCTCTTCAGCCAGAGCAGGCAATGCAAGCAGGGCTATCAACCAAATCCACAACTTCATCAGTATCTCCCAGAGAAATAAATCATCCTTTGCGCCATTATTTTTTCGTTATAGGCAATGACGTGCGAAAGCCAGTGTACTGAAAGTTTCGTTACGTCACCATTACGTGATCTGATAAGTAGAAAAAAATTATCGTTTGCCCAAAAAAGCCATCGGGAAAGGTATCTCTTTCTAATTTCGAATAAAAAAATGCTGGTTTGTTAGCAGTCTCCCGGCGGAGGTTACGCTATTATCAGGGAGATAACTTAGAGAAGAGCTGAGACTCATAATGTGCAGATGGATGACCTCCCCTTTATGCCTGCTGGCCGGAATGCTGGCTTTTAGCGTGCAGGCCGAGCCGATACAGGCAATGTATAACGACTGGCAGGTGAGCTGCGATAACCTGAACCACTGCGCTGCGCGCAACAGTCAGGATGGTCAGGAACTGGTGATGAAAATCACCCGCGAAGCCGGGCCGGAGGGCAAATCCACCCTCAGTATTGATTACCAGCGTAACAGCGACGAGCAAAGCAGCGATGCGCCGATTGCCGGGCGTTTGCAGATGAACGGAAAAACGCTGAGTTTTAATCACCGCGAATGGGATATCAGTAAAAAGCACCTTTCGGGCAGTAACCGTCTGGTGGTCAATGATTTCATCGCCGCCATTCGTGAAGGCAGCAGCATTCAGCTGGCAGGTAAATCGGATCCCGCGCAACCGGTGAAACCGATGATTTCGCTCAAAGGGTTGAAAGCGGTGCTGCTGGCCATCGATGCCCAGCAGGGGCGGGTCGGCACCAAAACGGCCTGGGCCAGCCGGGGCACGAAACCGGCGAATACCGTGCCACCTGCGCCGGTCGCGCCGGTATTGCCACGTTTTAGTGAACCGCACGCCTTGTCCGAGAGTGAGATCTCAGCCATCACGCAGAACGCTGCGACCACCATTGAGAACAATGATTGCAGCCTCGATCCCTCAGAACGTGAAGTGCATATTTTCGCCCTGAGTAATGAGAAGGCGCTGATGACCGTCAACTGCGACATGGGGGCTTACAATCTGTTTGCTCTGGGATTTGTGGTATCGCGTCAGGCACCTTACAAAATGGAAAATCTGGCGCTGAACATGCCGTTCAAACTGGGTGAGGATGAACAGGCGCCCGAGCTGATTAATGCAGATTTCGACCCGAAAACCGGCATGCTTTCGACCTATGATAAAGGCCGTGGGATCGGAGATTGCGGCGTCGCCTCGCGCTGGGTGTTTGATGGCAAAGCGTTCAGGCTGGCGGCATTTTCGACTGAACCCGCCTGTGACGGCTACAGCAGCGGCGGAGAATGGCCGGTTCTGTGGGTGACCCAGGCGCCTTAATTCCCGCTGCGGCGTTATGTTGCGGATAAAAAAATGCCCTGTGAGCTTACGCTTTCAGGGCATTTTCTTTTGTCGCGGTCTGCGTCGTTGAAACGTTATTCAACAGACGCTTTGACGACAACCATATTGCTGGCGAATTCGACTTGCTGATCGGCAACGATTTTGCAGCGCTTACGGGTTTCTACTTTACCGTTGACCTTGACCTGGCCTTCAGCGATGACCGACTTAGCGGAACCGCCACTGTCACACCAGCCCATAAATTTGAGCAGGTCGCACAGTTCAACGTGCGGGTGCTTTTCGAGAAAAAAAGTTTCCATGTATTCCTGACTTTGTGTTTGGTACGAATGAATTAAGACTTAATGGCGCTGATGTCATGATATTCCTCACACGCCTGCAAGGTATTTTGAATCAGCGTCGCGACCGTCATCGGGCCTACGCCGCCCGGCACCGGTGTGATAAAGGAAGCACGCTCAGCGGCGGCATCATATTCCACATCGCCGACAACTTTACCACTTTCCAGACGGTTAATACCGACATCAATGACAATCGCACCCGGTTTAATCCATTCACCCGGAATAAAGCCCGGTTTACCGACCGCCACTACCACCAGATCGGCATTCTCAACGTGATGACGAAGATTTTTGGTGAAGCGGTGCGTGACGGTAGTGGTGCAACCTGCCAGCAGCAGTTCCATGCTCATCGGACGGCCCACAATGTTGGATGCGCCGATCACCACGGCGTTTAGCCCGAAGGTATCAATACCATAACGCTCAAGCAGGGTGACGATGCCGCGCGGCGTGCAAGGGCGCAGCGTGGGAGCGCGCTGACACAGGCGGCCGACGTTATACGGATGGAAGCCATCGACGTCTTTGTCCGGATGAATGCGTTCCAGAACCTTGATGTTATCGATGCCCGCTGGCAGCGGAAGCTGCACCAAAATGCCGTCGATTTCACCGTCGTTATTCAGATCGTCGATCAGTTTCAGCAGTTCGCCTTCAGAGGTGGTGGCGGGTAAATCGTAAGAGCGGGAGATGAAGCCGACTTCTTCGCATGAGCGACGTTTGCTGGCGACATAAATCTGTGATGCCGGGTTTTCACCGACCAGCACCACGGCCAGGCCGGGAGCGCGTTTACCTTGCGCCAGTCGTTGTTGCACACGCGCCGCCACTTCGCTTCTGACTTGCTGCGCAATCGTTTTACCGTCAATAATCTTTGCTGCCATCGGGGAATAAATCCATCAATTAAAAAATGCAGGGGATGCGCCTATTTTGTCAGAAGCGGCGGGCGCTGTCAGGCGTTGAATGCGAATTACTTGTTCGAAAATTCACTGAGACAGTGCTTAAAAAAGTGTCTATTTTAGAAACAGGTCTTTTTAAATCATCAGGAAAGGAACCCATGACACGTAAAGTCGGGATTATAGGCGCAGGCCACGTAGGGGCTGACGTTGCATTTTCATTGGTCACACAGGGATTGTGCGACACGATTGTTTTGCTGGATGAAGACGAAAAAAAGGCGGGCAGTCAGGCACTCGAACTGCGCGACATGGCATCTCTCACCGCGTCACGCGTTAAGATAATGGCTAACGATTACAGCGAATTGCACAACGCAGATGTGCTGGTCATCGCCGTCGGCCCGAAAACGCTGCTGCGTGAAGATCGCCTCGAAGAACTGGCAGAGACGCGCGCCGCCGTGCGTGAAGTGATCCCGCGCGTGATTGCCAGCGGTTTTGGCGGCGTTATCGTCAACATCACCAACCCGTGCGATGTCATTACCCAGATTATTCAACAAACCAGCGGCTTCCTGCATTCTCAGGTCTTCGGCACCGGCACGTCGCTCGATACCGCACGCATGAAGCGCGTCGTGGGCGAATTCTTCGATATCGACCCCCAAAGCGTCACCGGCTACGTGATGGGTGAGCACGGCGAATCACAGTTTGTCGCCTGGAGCACCGTGACTCTGGGCGGATGTCCGGTAGCACAACTGGCGGGCGACCGTGACGTTGACTGGGCCAGCATGCAGGACGCCGTGCGCGGCGGTGGCTGGGAAATTCTGCAAGGCAAGGGCTGGACCAGTTTCGGCATTGCCACGGCAACGGCCCGTCTGGTGGACGCGATATTATCTGACGCGCACAGCGTATATCCGGTGTCGGCGTGGGATGAAGAGCTGAACGTGTACATCGGCCAGCCTGCGGTGATCGGCAAAAACGGCGTGGTTCAGACATTGCGGCCAGAGCTGACCGTTTACGAAGGCGTGGCATACCATGCTTCTGCACGCGTGATTGCCGCGGCGCTGAAGTCTGAAAAATAGTCCAGACGCATCACATTCCGCTGCGGGGCAGGCCGGGAATAACCTGAAATTGTTCAGGCATTAAGCAGAGAGTTCGAAAGCCATTGACTCATCCCGGTCTGCCCGTATAATCCGAACCCGCAACGCTCCCGAATGGGACAAGCAATGCGCCCTTAGCTCAGTTGGATAGAGCAACGGCCTTCTAAGCCGTAGGTCACAGGTTCGAGCCCTGTAGGGCGTACCATCTTCGCGGTGTAAAACCGAAAAAACAGACGCCCGCTGGCGTCTTTTTTTATGCCTGAAATTCAGTGTGCAAGATGTCCTGTACTGCTCTTCCTGTTGCCTCAGAAATCCAGCTCAAGTGCAAAACACAGGTAAGCCATCAGTGGCGCACAATGCCTGAACTGCGCCGCGCAAAACTCGACCACATCAGGTTTGCACAAATCTTCAAAGGCGATATTTTTAATCGCGATAAAATCTTTGCGCTTTAATTCCTCTAACAACGGGTGGTTTTTGTCGTAGCCTTTTGGCGGTCGAATCAGGCTGTCGCCATCCATCACGAATCCGTTGTCGTGCAATGTCTTAAGCGCTTTCTTGTAGGCGTTCGGATTCTCATCAATGCACGTACGGATCGCATTTAACGCTTTAGATTCCGGATGCCAGATCCCCGCCGCGAGAAAACAATTATCTTCGGCAATGTGCAGATAGAGTCCGGGGGCGTGGACATCTTTGCCCTGAAAATGGCGAAACTGGATGCCGACATTGGTTTTGTAAGGCGTTTTATCTTTGCTGAAACGGCTGTCCCGCTGCGGACGCATAAGGCTGCCGCCCACTTTTCTGGCGACGGCAGTCAGCCTCGGGGAAATGGCAATAATCTCTGGCTGCATGTGTTCGATAAACCGCAGTGCCGGGGTTCTCAGCGTATTTTCGTATTCATCCTGATTCGCTTTGAACCAGTCGCGGGAGTTGTTTTGTGCGAGTTTATTCAGAAATTGCAAACCGGCTGCGCTAAAAATTGTCCCTGCCGGAACCGGCGTTTCAGGTGTCTGGGTCGTCATTATCGATAAGCCTTAATCACTGCCATGAAAAGAATCAGGAGATCCTGACGCCAGAGACGGCTCAGTGCAAACTGAAAAGCAAAAAATTTCCTGATAACCGATGAAAACGCAGTGGCCGCCTGAAAGCCTGCCAGAATCAGGTGAGAGCTGGCGGCCATGGAGCAGACTTATTCTGTTAAATACAATTCAGAGCAATATAATAGGGTAAACATCAGTCGCAGGGATTTCTATGGATAATATTGATCATGCTAAGCGCGTCTTAGAGGATAATACCAAAGTGCTTTACGGCATATTTGGTATCATCAGCGGTTCTGGCTATTTTCCTCCGTTGCCTTTCCTGAATGAATTCTTCCTGGCGGGCAGTGATCCCTGCGATCAAGATGGTCGGATGGGACGTTGGCGGCGCTTCGCACTGACCCTCTCTGAATATGACGTGGTGAAGGCGTGGTGGATTGAAAACAACCCTAATACCATCGAGTCGCAACTTGGATGCGATTGCTGGAATGATTGGGTTCAGGAGATTTTGGAGCGGTAAGTAAAGTCATCATGGGGTGACAAAATCCTACGCGAATAACGCATGAGCTTTACCATCTGCATATTCCCTTTCTGTCATGCGCCAAAGGGCTTATCCCTGTAAATCTTCTGTTTATGAGTAAAATCCATAGAACCCTGATCAAGATCAACGGTAACAATCTGTAAAGTTTTACTCTTTACGGAAATTTACTGACTACTGGGGATCTATGAAAATTAAAGACTTTTTTGTGATGACTGCACCGAACCGCCGCCGTTATGGCGTGGCTTTTTTTGTCGGTATTATTGCCGGTGTGATGTCAGCTTTCGTGAAGTGGGGCGCAGAAGTGCCTTTACCCCCACGTACTTTCTCAGGCGGTCGCGATGAATTTAACCCGCCGTATTTGTTCCTGAGAGATTATCTGGGCATTGACCCGACACATGCCGTTTACCAGTTCTCTGAACATATTATTAATCCTGTCCATATTACCCATATTATTTTCTCTCTGGTCTTCGCGATAGGCTATTGCCTGGTCGCGGAAGTCTTCCCGAAAGTAAAATTATGGCAGGGTGCGCTGGCCGGTATTATTGCGACTGTTGCCGTCCACTGGATAAGTTTCCCGCTGCTGGGTCTGACACCTCCATTATCCGGGCTTCCGCTGGATGAATATGTGTCTGAATTACTGGGCCACATCTTCTGGTTCTGGGCGATTGAAATGATCCGCCGTGATTTGAGAAACCGAATCACGCACGAACCCGATGCTGAAGTGCCGATGGATTCGCCTTTCCGTTAATGCGCCATCCTGAGTATTAAGCCCGCCTGACTCTGTCGGCGGGTTTTTTTATGTCTGCTTATTAGCATTACAATAAAGAACAGAATAAGATTTTATAGGAAAGGTTTGATTTAATTTTTTAAAAAACACCTATGATCCGCTCATGATATATTGATATAAAATCTCACATCATATTACGTTGTATTAATTTCATTGTTATGTGTATATCAATTCAATAATCACCTTTATCAATGTTAAGTGCAGATAGAGAAAAGACACCGGCGAAAGGTGTCTTTTCTACTTGCGCCTGCCTGAAAAGTTCAGGTGAGAATTAACCCGCCGTCACAGATTTAGGCTTACGCTACCGGCGTTTTTGTGTGTAGGATCAGGGCTGTAAAATTGCCAATCGGGAGAGTTATGGCTTCGCTGAAAGAAGTAGCACAACGGGCATCCGTCTCGCTGATGACGGTGTCCCGCGCCATTAATGAGCCGCAAAGGCTGAAGCCGGAAACGCTGGCGCGCGTGCAGCAGGCCATTGACGCACTTCACTATGTGCCCGATTTCTCGGCGCGCAAGATGCGCGGTAAAAGCAGCAAAGTCTCCACGCTCGGCGTGCTCGCGCTCGATACCGCCACGACGCCATTCTCCGTTGAACTGCTTCTCTCGATTGAACTCACGGCCCGCGAATTTGGCTGGAGCAGTTTTCTTGTCAGCATTACCTCGCAGGAAGACAGCGAGCGCGCGGTCAGCCAGCTGCTTTCCCAGCGTCCGGACGGCATTATTTTTACCACCATGGGGCTGCGTGAAGTCGATATTCCCTCGCGTCTGGTGGATAAAAATCTGGTGCTGGCGAATTGCCTGAGCCGTGAACACGCGCTGCCGGGCTACATTCCTGATGATTTTGACGGCCAGTATCAGGCCACCAAGCTGCTGATCCGCAAAGGCTACCGCCATCCGCTGTGCATTTATTTACCGGAGTCCATCCCCGCCGGAACCCGCCGTCGCGCCGGTGCGGAACAGGCATGGCGCGAAGCGGGGCTGGCGGCAGAAGATCTTCGTCAGCTGCATATGGCGCTGGGCGATGAGCATTATCGTGATGTTGTGACAATGCTTGAGGGCTTTATCCCCGGCGGAAAACCGGATTTCGACGTGCTGGTGTGCGGCAATGATCGTATTGCCTTTCTGGCGTATCAGGTGCTGCTGGCGAAGGGGATTGCAATACCGCAACAGGTCGCGGTGCTCGGGTATGACAACATGGTCGGTATCGGCGATCTGTTCCTTCCGCCGCTGACCACGGTGCAATTGCCGCACAGCGAAATAGGCCGTGAAGCGGTGCTGCATCTTATTGAGCAACGCCCCAATCACGGCCTGATAAAGATCGCCTCGCCCGTGCTGGAGCGTGCGTCTTTATCGTGCATTCAGCGTTAACCCGCGCTCAGCCTCCAGACGTCTCCCTCAATCAACGCCGCCTGACCGTGAGCGGCGAAGCAGGAGAGGGCGCGCTGACCGGGCTGCGGGTAAATCCGGCTGCTTAACGTGGCTTCTCCCTGATTAACGAAAATCTCCACAGACGAGCTGTCGATAAAGATCCGCAGTTCCAGCACCTTTCCTTGCGTTAACGCCACGCTGCGCTGGTCTTTGATCCCGTGCATCGGGAAGTCCCTTTCCAGACAGAGTCTCTGCGCCCGTGTGTCCACAAAGAGGGTCACGCCGTCACCGAGTTTGATACCGAAACGTTCTGCGTCGCAGGCAGGGCGATCCCACCGGGTGATGATCTCCAGCGCCTGCGCGTCATCTGCGATGTGCTGAACGCTGTCTCTGAGCAGGCATGGCGAAAGAGGAGAATGCTCACGGCGCAGCGTCTGCACTTCTTGCACCGGAACCATCCGCACGCTGCCATCGTGCAGTGTCAGTTCGCGCGGCAGCGTCATGCAACCCGCCCAGCCTTCGGCCTTTGACGGCATCACGGATTCCCACATGTCCATCCAGGCGATGATCACCCGACGACCATCGGCTGCGGTAAATGACTGGGGCGCATAAAAATCATGGCCGTGATCCAGCTCGCGGAAACCTTCGCGAACCTCAAACTCCTGCCCCGGCCGCCAGGTTCCTCGCAGGCAGCCACTCTGGAATAAGTTCAGATAATCATCGCCTTGTGCTTTGATGCCCTGCGGGGAACACATCAGAATATGTTCATCGCCAAGCGGGAAAAAATCCGGGCATTCCCACATGTAACCCGTGTTGCGGTCGGCTTTGGCGAGCACGCGGTCGAACGTCCAGTCGCGCAGGCTGTTGCCCTTGTACAACAACACCTGGCCGATATCGCTGTCATCCCGCGCCCCGATCACCATCCACCAGTGGCCGTCTTCGTACCAGACTTTCGGATCACGAAAATGCATGATGTTATCCGGTGGTGTGAGCACCACGCCCTGTTTGGTGAAATGAATGCCGTCCTCGCTGGTGGCAAGGCATTGCACCTCACGGATGGCGCTGTCGTTGCCTTCGCCGCTCAGCCAGACGTGGCCGGTGTAAATCAGGCTCAGCACGCCGTTATCGTCCACGGCGCTGCCGGAGAAACAGCCGTCCCGGTCGTACTCTTCGCCCGGCGCCAGTGCGACAGGCTGATGTTGCCAGTTCACCATGTCCTGACTGGTGGCGTGCCCCCAGTGCATCGGTCCCCAGTTC
Organism: Rahnella sp. PAMC25559; assembly: GCF_050632365.1. GTDB lineage: Bacteria > Pseudomonadota > Gammaproteobacteria > Enterobacterales > Enterobacteriaceae > Rahnella > Rahnella rivi. The sequence goes on from NZ_CP192543.1 coordinate 2,118,860, forward strand.
TCGCTAAACGGGTGATGCTGATAAAACGCGTGATATCGCCCCTGGTGATAAATCAGCCCGTTCGGATCATTCATCCATCCCGCCGGTGGCGCGAGGTGAAAATGCGGGTAAAAGGATTTGCCGCGCGTTGCTGCTCCGTCGCGCAAAGCCTGTTCTGCGCGTTCCAGTCGCTGTTTCATAAAATCTCACTCTTTTTGAATAATACGGAAGGGGTTGTCCGGCTCTTTTCGCCGATGAGCAGGAATCCCGAGATCGTGGTGAGGATGAGCACCAGCATCCCCATAATCATGTAGGTGTCGGCAAAGCCGATCCGGTCGTAGCCGTAACCGGCCAGCGGGGAAAACACACTGGCACACACCTGCGTGATGAACTGGAACCCGACCAGATACAGCGTGGCTGAAAGGCGCGGGTCGAAGCGGGTGGTGATGTACTTAAACATGGCGATCAGCAGGATCGGCAGCTCCACGGCGTGCAGCAGTTTCATGCAGGAAATGGTCACCGCATCCGCTGCCAGACCTGAACCAAAAACGCGCAGCGCCATAATCAGCCCGCTGAGCAGCAAGCCGTTTTTTGCCCCGATTTTATTGACGACGAACGGCGCGAGGAACATGCCGCCCGCTTCTAAAAACACCTGGAAGGAGTTAAGGAAACCGTACATCTCATTGCCGTTTTTAACGTCCGGGAACAGTGAAGCGAAGTACACCGGAAACTGCTGATCGTAGACGTTGTAAACGCTGACGCCGGTTACAAACACAATCAGCGCCCAAAAACGCGGCAGGCGGAACAGGGCAATCGCATCAGAAAGCTGAAGGTTACCGGGCTTGCCGTACTCGAGCTGATTCAGCGCATCGGTCTTCACCTCACGCAGCCGCCACAGCAGCAGCAGGAAAATGATCGCAGAAGACGAAGCCATCCAGAAGTTAAGGTTCGGGTTGATGTTAAACAGGATCCCGGCGAGAAAGGTGGCGGCCGCCCAGCCGAGCGATCCCCACATTCTGGCTTTACCAAACTCAAACCCTAAGATACGGCTGACCCGCTCGGTATAAGATTCGAGCGCACCAATCCCGGCAAAAAACGTCGCGCCCACGTACAAGCCGCCGGCGGCGGCGCCCAGCAGAATATTGATTTGCAGCAACGGGGCAAAGATGAAGATAAAGAAAGGTCCGCTGGCCAGTAACAGTATGCCGATGGCCCACAGCAGGTTTTTACGTAACCCCAGCTTGTCCTGAATAAAACCGTACAGCGGCTGCGCGCACAGCGCCGTCAGGGCAATGGCGGAAAAGAATAACCCCGTTTCCGCGCCTTTAAGCCCGACCTTCTGGCTGAGCCAAAGTGAGATCAGCGAAAAAGCAGATGACCAGGTGTAAAAGAAGCAGAAAAGTAATCCGCTTAACAGCATGTAGTGACTTCGGTGACTTGTTTTCATGGCATATCCGTGCGCATTCGAAGAGGGAGTTCACATTGTTAACGTTAACTTATTGCTTTTCCCAGACAGGTGATAACGGATTTATGATGTTAATCACAAATGTTAACGTTAACATATTTAAAGTGTGATCTTCACTGCACATTTTTGCCGATCAGTTCACCGGCTGCGGGGGAACACCGGACAGCCCGCACAACCCGGCAACTTCGGCGGCTTGCGGGCGAAAGATAACTGTTTATTTTTGGTGCTAATTGTTGAGCCTGTCCGCCGCCTGATTGATGAATTCTCCTCATAGCGCCTTTCACATTTTGCTGCCTAGTCCTGTTCGCCGTATGGCGGTAACGTAGTGCCACTACACTCACGCAGCCCATCATGAAGGAAAAAGTGACATGAACGGCATCAGAGCAACTACGCTTTCACTGTCTGTCATGATGTCCTGTATGGCCCCGGCAGCTTATGCCGAAGCGGAGAATTCAATGAGCGAAAAAATCAAAATCACCCGGAACGACTCCACCCCATCGCAGCAAGGACCGGAAAGTTACTTCACCGGCAACGTGCGTATTGACGCGCCGTTCAGCGGCACCGAATCTGCCCGCGTTGGCGGTGCGACCGTGACCTTCGAACCTGGCGCACGCACCGCATGGCACACCCATCCGCTGGGACAGACGCTGATTGTGACCCACGGTCGCGGCTGGTTACAGGAAGAGGGCGGCGAGATCCGCGACATGAGCGTGGGGGATATTGTGTGGATCCCGGAAGGGATTAAACACTGGCACGGCGCGACGCCGGAAAATGCCATGACCCATATTGCGATCGCCGAATCCCTGAACGGCAGTCCGGTCGAATGGCTGGAAAAAGTGACCGACGCCCAGTATCAGAAACGTTAATTCCGTCATCATTAACGCGCAGGCCGGGTTTCTGTCATCGGCAGAAACGCGGTCCCGCTTCAGATTTCCAGCCCTGACATGGTTATGTCAGGGCCTTTGTCCGTGCTCACCCCTCATTTCGGAGAAATAACATGACCCTGAAAGTTCTCGGATACGCTGCTCAGTCAGCCAAAGTGCCTTTAGCTCCCTTTGAATTCGAACAACGCGAAGCGCGTGAAGATGACGTTGTCATCGACGTGATGTACTGCGGCGTCTGCCACTCTGATTTGCATCAGGCGCGCAACGACTGGGGATTCAGCACTTATCCGCTGGTTCCTGGCCACGAAGTGGTAGGCCGCGTGGCGAAAGTCGGTAAAAACGTCACTCAGTTCAAAGTCGGTGATTACGCCGGTATCGGGTGTATGGTCGATTCCTGCCGTGTCTGCACCCCGTGCGAAAAAGGTCTGGAGCAATACTGTCTGGAAGGCAACACGCAAACCTACAACAGCGTTGACCGTCACGACCATATGCCGACTTACGGCGGCTACGCCAAAACCATCGTGGCGAGTGAAAGCTTCGTGCTGAAAATGCCGGAAGGTATCGATCTCAAAGCCGCTGCGCCGCTGTTGTGCGCGGGCATCACCACCTGGTCGCCGCTGCGTCACTGGAACATCACCAAAGGCAGTAAAGTCGGCGTGGTCGGTCTGGGCGGTCTGGGCCACATGGCGTTGAAACTGGCCAACGCGCTGGGCGCAGAAGTGACGCTGTTCACCCGTTCCGCCGGTAAAGCGGAAGATGCCCGCCGTCTGGGCGCGCATCACATCGTGGTGTCGACAGACGACGCGCAGATGGCGGCTACCCAAGGCGAGTTCGATCTCATCATCGATACCGTTCCTTATGTCCACGATATCAACCCGTACATGCCAACGCTGAATATCGACGGTACGCTGGTCTTCGTCGGTTTCCTCGGTGATATCAGCCCGATGCTCAGCACGTTGTCGATGATTCTGGGCCGTCGTTCTGTCGCCGGTTCATGCATTGGCGGTATTGCGGAAACGCAGGAAATGCTCGATTTCTGCGCTAAACACGGTATCGGTTCTGACATCGAAATGATCAGCATGCCGGACATCAATGACGCCTACGAACGTATGCTGAAAAGTGATGTGAAATACCGCTTTGTGATCGATATGGCGACGCTGACGGCGTAAGAAAAGAGTCAGCTGCCCCCTCCCGGCCATATTGGAATGCCCATTCTGATATGGCCGTTTTTTATTCATTTGCCAGTGTTATCTCAAATTTCCCCGTTAAATTCCTAAGACGCTCTAAATAAGTCAAAAACCCCCTCTGTTCCTGCCATTGAATACCGTGCTTTTTGTAGATGAGTTATCACTAACTCGACTACTATAAAAAGAATTACATTCAGCGAGCTTTGTCAGGTATGCCATATTATTTCCCGGATGATCACCATGTGCGTGAACGTTCGGATCGTTTTCTGCGACGAATGTATCTCATGCGCATGCTGGGCACTTTCCTGTGCTTTTTCCCGATCGCGTCGGTGCTGGTGGAGCGCGGCGCATCCTGGCTGCCTCTCGGGTTGCTGGTACTCAATGTGTTTGTCTGGCCACACGTCGCCATGCGGATTTCCCGACGCGCTAAAAAATCGAATCAGGCTGAGTTCAGAAATCTGGCTTTTGATGCCGTTGCCGGAGGCGCCTGGGTGGCGATGATGGGGATCTGTCCGCTGCCGTCGGCCATTATTACGTCTATCCTTATTGCTGACCGTTTCTCAGCGGGCGGCTGGCGGTTATTACGCCGTGCGATGGTGTTCTTCTGCGCCGGTTTTATTGTGTGCTGGCCGTTGTCCGGCATGACGTTGTATCCCGTGGTCACCGACAGAACGCTGTGGCTGACGCTGCCGCTGTCGACGATTTACATTATCGCCTTCAGCGCCGCCAACTATTCCATCTCCAGAAAACTGCGTGATAAACAGCATGAACTGGAGAAAACCGCGCTGATGGATCCTTTTCTGGGGTTGCCGAATCGCCGGTTGCTGGACCGGCGGCTGATGCTGGAGTTCGAGCGTTCAAAACACGATCTTTCGTGCCTGATGGTGCTGGATGTCGATGATTTGAAAATGGTGAACGACCTGTTCGGCACTGAGGCGGGCGACTATGTCCTGCGGGCCGTTGCGACGATATTGCGCCAGGAAACCGGCGAGCATGATTTTCCGGCGCTGTTGGGCGACGATGAGTTTGTGGTGATCTTGCCGGGAATTTCCGAAGAAGAAGCCTACGCGGTGGGGTACCGGTTATTACTCAAGGTGTCGGAGATCCGCCTGTCGCAGGACGCGGGTTTCCAGTGTTCGCTGAGTGTGGGAATTGCCACGTCACGCGGGCGGGAAGATTACCATCAATGGCTGGCCGCCGCCGAGCGTGCGGTCGCCAGCGTGAAGCAAAATGGCAAAAACAGTATTGGCAGTGCAGGCAGGGCATAACGTTTTTTTCTGATTGGGATAAACATTTTTCGGGATGAATAATGATGAAAAATAGTCAAAAAGTGATGATAGCAACAGTAGTGTTGATGGGTTTACTGGCAGGATGCTCAAGTATTGATGAACCGGTGGGCGATGAAACCTATCGTCCTGCCAATTTCGATGCGTCTTTCGCGCAGGGGCAGGCGAGTTATTTTTCGTCCGTATTTTCCATTCTGGAACGTCACCGCCGCGCGGATACCTATAAAAAGATTTTTGATTTCTGTAGCGGAAAATTCCAGACGCTGGGCGAAAGTAATGACGGCGAAAAGGTGCACATAAAATTTGCCTGTCTGCCTAAAGAGCAGGTGCAAAGCATTTATGCCACGCCGGTGAAATCGCCAACGCAGTATTAAATCCAGTTTCCTCAGAGGCACTATGAGCAAGGAAAGACCCGATTTTATCCGTCACTGGACGGAGCTTGAAGGCCCGGATGACGGCAGTTATCCCGGCGATGATGAGCTGATGTCAATTGGCGCGCCGCTCGGTAAAGCACTGGGGCTGACGCGTATCGGTATTCACCACGAACGTTTGTTACCGGGGCGTCGTACCAGCTACCCGCACGCTGAAAGTGCAGAAGATGAGTTCGTGTATGTGTTGCAGGGGCATCCGGATGCCTGGATCAACGGGGATTTGCACCCGCTGAAACCGGGTGATGCCGTCGCCTTTGCGCAGGGAACCGGTATCTGTCATACCTTCATTAATAACACCGATGATGAGGTGCATTTACTGACGATTGGCGAAGCCAATAAAGCGGAAAATCGGATCTACTATCCGAAGAATCAGCAATACGAAGCGACACGTAAAGACCGCTGGGTGGATGTGCCGCAGCAGGTATTCGGCGAGCATGACGGGTTATCTGACCAAAAAAGAGATAAAAAAAAGCCGGTGTCATAACCGGCTTTTTTATTCGAGTAATGCATTTAACACTTTCATCGAAGCGGGGATCATCATGTCAAAGACGTCTTCATTGGATGGAAAGCGACTGCCAGCGTTGCTGACAATACGGCATCATGCGGTGGATCTTCAGCGTTTGTGGTTCATGGCGGTTCAGTGAATAACCTTCCGGTGTGATTTCTAAGGTGTCACCGGTCTTCAGGGAGAAATTGTCATCGACTGACAAAATCAGCTTCAGGTTTTTAAATGCCTGAATGCAGATATATTTCAAACCTGTGTGCGGGATGTTCAGGATATCTATAATTTTCCATTCCATATTTCTACTCCTTTATCGTACTGCCTGATTTAGTGCCTCATTCTTACCTCACAATTCCGTCATTTTTTGTCATCACAAGGTAATGATTTCTTTATAGGCGTTCCTGTTATTTCAATGCTTGAACTGACTCACAAAAAGTCATAGCCAGATCATCGCTGGATCGCATAACTCATTATTTAGGACAAAATGCAGTGTCTTTTCGCTTTTTTTATGTCTCCGGATTGCGCTTTTTGGCAAAGCCAGCGGGTAAACAGAAAGCAAAAAAGCTTGAAATCACAGCGATAAAACAGGTATTCCTGAGTGCTTTATGATTTTTGTTATATTTTTCAGGGCAGGATGAAATGAATTTCACACGTAATAGTCTTCTGGGGCTGGTACTGGCATTAAGCACTTTTTCGGCGCTGGCCAGCCAGTGTATAGAAACCCGCGCCGGTATTGATATGGGTTCGGGCACCACTAAAATTCAGGTCGCACAGGTCGATATCTGCCGTCATCAGCTGGGCAAAGTGCTGTATGAAGATCAGCGTCCGCTGGGGTTTAACGAAGATTTAGGCAAATCCGGCAACAATCAAATCAGCAGCGCGATGCAGCAGCAGGGCGTCACTGCGCTGAAAGAGATGGTGGACAAGGCCCGCACTTTCCATCCGCAACGCATCACCGGCGTAGCGACGGCGGTGTTCCGCTCTGCGTCAAACGGGCAGCAGGTGATCGACCTGTTTAACCAGCAGGCACAGGTTCAGCTGCGCATCATCACGCAGGAACAGGAAGCCGCACTGGGGTTCCTCTCGGCGAAAGCCGCACTGCATGACAACAGTGTGAAAAATGAAGATCTGCTGGTGTGGGACATCGGCGGCGGATCGATGCAGATGACGGCATTGCGTGAGCAAAACGGCAAAACGGTCACGGACATTTATCAGGGCAAACTGGCGTCGGTGACGCTGAAAGAATTTATCATCAGCGTGCTGAAGAATCAGGCGCTGGATAAAGCCGCGTCTCCGAACCCGATCGGTTCGCTGCGCAATACCGTGCTGCGTTACGTGAATTTCTATGCGAGAACGCACGTCAGCCCGCAAATCAAACAGGATGCGCAGACCCGCCGGGTGATTGGTATCGGTGGTGTTCACGGCTTTTCAGTAAAAGATCAGCTGCGTCTGGCGAACAATACTTACACGTTGGAAGATGTGCAGCGCGTGTCGAAAAATCAGGTATGGAAAGGCGACAGCGAACTCACCGGTGAATATCGCGCCACCGACGTCAGTAATTTACTGCTGGTGGAAGGCTTTATGCAGGCGCTGAACATTTCGCAGGTGACCGTGGTCAAGGCCAGCCTGATTCAGGGCATCCTGGTGCAATAACTTCGCAAACTCATGACTGAAGGAGCAGAACCGCATGACGACTGACTCAACGACCCCGCAGCAGGATGACTTTATCTGGCTGGAAGGCATACGCAACGAACAGGCGCTGGCCTGGGCGCATGAACAAAATTCGGTCACGCTGGCGGCGTTTACTCAAGGCCGCGATTTCGAGCCTCTACGCCAGAAAGTGCTTGAGGCGCTGAATTCTCCGGATCAGATCCCCGGCATCGGCAAATTCGGCCAAACCTGGTGCAATTTCTGGCAGGATGCGCAGAATCCGCGCGGCCTGCTGCGCATCACGTCGCTGGAGGAGTACCGCAAAGCCGAACCGCACTGGGAAACGCTGCTGGACATCGACGCGCTGGGCAAAGCGGAAGGGAAAGACTGGGTGTACCACGGCGTGTACCCGCTCAAACCCGATTTTAAGCGCGCGCTGATTTTTCTTTCACCCGACGGCGGTGATGCGTCGGAAGTGCGTGAGTTTGATCTGCAAACGCGCGAATTTGTCTCTGACGGCTTTTTCCTGCCGGTGGCGAAAAGTCGCACGGGCTGGATTGATCATGACCATCTGTTTGTCGCCACCGACTTCGGGGAAGATTCACTCACCGATTCCGGTTACCCGCGCATCGTGAAAATCTGGTCACGCGGCACACCGCTCAGCGAAGCCACAACGGTTTACAGCGCCGGTAAAAAAGACATGATGGCGGTCGGCTATCACGACAGTTTTAAAGGCTTCGAACACGATTATGTGGTGCGGGTGATCGACTTTTATCATCGCGAAGTGTTCCTGCTGGATGAGAAAAAGCATCTGGTCAAAATTGATGTGCCGGCCGATGCTAAATTCAGCTCGTGGCGCGAGTGGATCCTGATCCAACCTGCCAGCGAATGGCAGGTCAGCGGCGAAAGCTGGCCCTCGGGTTCTCTGCTGACCATGAATTTTGACGCTTTTATGGCCGGTGAACGCGCGCTGAAACCGCTGTTTGTGCCGACCGCACAGGATCAGCTCAGCGGATATTCCTGCACCCGCGATCACATCATTCTCAGTATCACGCGCGATGTGGTAAACCGCCTCGAAGTCCTGACGCCGGAACAGGGTGACTGGCGGCGTGAGCCGTTCGGACATGTGCCGGAACTGAGCAAAATCAATGCCTGGGGCGTGGCAGACGATTCGAACCAATATTTCATGAGTGTCAGCGGATTCCTGCAACCGGCCAGCCTGTCGCTGGGGGATCTGGACAACGGCGCACACCAGCCAGCGGAATTACTGAAACAGGATCCGTCGCATTTCGATGCGTCCCGGTATCAGGTCAGCCAGCATTTTGCGCAGTCCGACGACGGCACCCGCGTGCCTTATTTTGTTATCTGCCGCAAAGACGTGGTGTATGACGGTAAAAATCCGACGCTGTTGTACGGTTATGGCGGGTTTGAGGTGTCGCTGGATCCGTATTATCTCGGCGTCAGCGGCGTGGCGTGGTTGGATCGTGGCGGTGTATTTGTTCTGGCCAATATTCGCGGCGGGGGCGAATACGGACCGGAATGGCACAAAGCGGCGCTGAAAGAAAAACGTCTGCGGGCATATGAAGATTTCGCGTCAGTCGCCAAAGCGTTGATCGCCAGTAACATCACCTCTGCGGCGCATCTTGCCGCGCAGGGCGGCAGCAACGGCGGTCTGCTGGTCGGTAATATGCTGACGCGTTACCCGGAATTATTCGGGGCGATTGTCTGCGAAGTGCCGTTGCTGGATATGGAACGTTACACGCAGATTTCTGCCGGTGCTTCGTGGATTGCCGAGTATGGTGACCCGCAGGATCCTGAAGAGTGGGCTTTTATCCGCGAGTTCTCGCCGTATCACAACCTCTCTCCGGCAAAAAAATACCCGCCGGTGCTGTTCTCAACGGCCACCAGCGATGACCGCGTCGGGCCAGACCATGCGCGTAAAATGGCAGCGAAAATGCAGGCGATGGGTATTCCTGATGTCTATTTTTATGAGAATACCGAGGGCGGGCACAGCGCGGCGGCGGACAAGGCGCAGTCTGCCTTTAAACGGGCGATGGTGAGCGAATTCCTGCTGCGGTTTATTGGCCGGTAACCGGTTAACCGGTGCGGTAAATTTACCCTATGACTTAAGCCAAACGGGATACCTTTCAGGTATCCCGTTCATATTTCGACATGTTTTATCCTCGCTCATCCCCGCAAAACCATTGCCTCATCAATCATTCCTTGTTTATTATTTCCTCCTTTTTTGATAACAATTATCAAAATCACTTTTCATTCATTCTCATTTTCGGGGCTTTGCATGTATAAGAACACCGCTCGCGTGCTGTCTGTTGCCGGTCTGATGGCCGCATCGTTCTCCACTTTTGCCACCACGTACCCGCTTACCGTGACGGACTTAGCCGGGCAGAAAGTCACTATCGATAAAGCGCCGCAGCGCGTGATTTTGCAGGATGGCCGTGATTTGCTGGCGCTGGCGGTTCTGGATAAGGCCAATCCTTTCCAGCACGTGGTGGCATGGAACAACCTGCTGAAGAAAACCGACAGCGGCACCTGGGACATGCTGAAAAGCAAATGGCCGGAATCTGCGAAGATCCTCGATATGGGCTTCAGTGATAAAGGGCAGATTGATCTGGAAACCGTGATCGCGAAGAAACCCGATCTGATGATTGCCCAGTTACGCGCAAAAGATTCCCTGGCGCAGGCCGGTGTGCTGGATAAACTCGCCGGACTGCACATTCCGGTGGTGTTCCTGGACTACGAACTGGACCCGGCAAAAAATACCGCAGCGAGCATCGATCTGCTGGGTAAAGTGATGAATCAGGAAGACAATGCCCGTGCGTACACGCAGTTCTATAACGAGCATCTGCAGAGCATTCAGAAAGCCGTCGCGGGCATTAAAAACAAACCTAACGTCTTCATCGAACCCATTGCCGGCCGCGATGATTCCTGTTGTTTCACGCACGGCAACGCAGGCTGGGGCAAACTGATCCAGGCGGTAGAGGCCAACAATATTGGCAGTAAACTGTTGCCGGGCGCATCGGGCACCGTGTCGCTGGAGCAGGTGATCAGCATGAAGCCGGACGTGTATATCATGACCGGTTCCGCACGTCCGAAAGGCGGTTCTGTCACGCACATTCTGCCTTTCGGTTACGGCGCCGATCAGGCCAGCCTGGATAAAGAAGCGAAAGTGCTGACCTCACGTACCGGTGTGGCGCAAATTCCTGCGGTAATGAACGGCAATGTTTACGCGATTTATCACCAGTTCTATAACCATCCGTACAACATCGTCGGAATGGAATATCTGGCGAAATTTATCTATCCGCAGGAATTCAAAACCCTGGATCCTGCGAAGACGTATCACGATATCGTGCGTCAATATACCCAACTGCCGGATCAGGACTTCATCCTCGGCTGGTCAGCTAAAAAATAAGTCCGGCCTTCTCCCGCCTGCTTCCCGGCAGGCGGGTTTCCTTCTGCGCAGCACTCCCCGAACGCCATTTACATTCGTCACATTCGTTGACACTCGGTTAATTCATACTTTAATTCAATTGTATTAGTGTGATTCGTAAGTTCTGGCTGTGTGTTGCAGCGGGCGACGCACGGCGAATTACGCCATATCAACAAGGTGAATGTATGCAATCTGAAGAACAGCGTTTAATTGACGGGCTTTTTAGTCGCTTGCAACAAGCTGAGTCCAGCACTGCGCCGCGTGATGCGGAAGCGGAACGTGTGATTCAGGATCATATCCGCCAGCAGCCGTCGGCTCCTTACTACATGGCGCAGGCGATGATTATCCAGGAAGCCGCGCTGACCAAACTCAACGGCCAGGTGCAGGCGTTGCAACAGCAGATCGGGCAGTTGCAGCAGGCGCAGCAGACCAAACCCCAGAGCAGCGGTTTTCTGGCTGGACTGTTTGGCGGGGGATCTTCCCAGCCTGAACCGCAGCGCACGGCGCAGCAGGGCAGTCAGCCAATTCCCGGCACGCAGGGGTGGGGCGCGCAGCCTCAACAGCCACCGCAATATGCCGGACAACAGCCTGCACCGGCTCAGGCGGCTGCGCAGGCGCCGGGTTTTCTGGGCAGCGCGCTGCGCACGGCGGCGGGTGTGGCCGGTGGCGTGGTGCTGGCCGATATGCTGACCGGTATGTTCCATCACAGTCAGCCACAGGAAATCGTCAATATCATTGAGGAACCGCCGGTGCAGGATCTCAATCCTGCTGACAGCAGTTTTCTGGATAACAATAATCAGGGTTTCGACAGCAATCAGCCGTCCTGGGAAGATGCTTCCCTGGGCGACAACAATCTCGATTCCGGCTTCGGTTCCGATGATATGGGTTCTGATGATTTCAACGATGACGACGATTCGTTTTTCTGACGTTTCGCGACAGCACGCCGTGGATGGCTGATTTTGCAGAAGAAAGCGGCAATGAAAAGTCAGGAATGAGAGGTTTATCGCTTATTGCCATCAGAATTCTGGACAAAATGGAGATCTGTTGCTGTACTGTATTTGACACACATTTTGTGTCCAACATTCACGTAAAGGTAAGTTTGATGTCTAAGATTAAAGGTAGCGTTAAGTGGTTCAATGAATCTAAAGGTTTTGGTTTCATTACCCCTGAAGATGGCAGCAAAGATGTTTTCGTTCATTTCTCTGCTATTTCCAGCCAGGGCTTCAAGACCCTTGCTGAAGGCCAACGCGTAGAGTTCGAAATCACCAATGGTGCCAAAGGCCCGTCGGCTGCTAACGTTATCGCTATCTGACTTTAGCCGATTACTTAAAAACCCGCCGAAGCGGGTTTTTTTTTGCCTGTAATACTCAGAGTATTACGCCGCTTTTTTCACCAGCGTCATAAACAGCACGATGGCAATCGCGTAGCATCCGAGCATGGTCAGCGCCATCGAGAGCGCTGGCATACTGCCAAAACCGGTGACGGGCACGGCAATCGCACCCAGCGCAAACATGCACACGCCCAGCAGTGCCGACGCGCTGCCCGCATTTTTCCCCTGACTTTGCATCGCCAGCGATCCCGCATTCGGGCTGACAATCCCGATCACCATCACCGAGAAGAACAGCGGTATCAGCAGCATAATCAGCGGTGCGCCAAGGCTTGCGGCAATCACCAGCGCGACAGAGGCTACGGCAGCAATACACAATCCGGTTTTAACCAGCGCCATTTCGCCATAGCGACGGCTAAAGCGCGTCGATACCTGGGCTGAAATCACTAACCCGATGCCGTTAACGGCAAAACACAGGCTGAACATCTGCGGGCTGAGGTGGTAAATCTGCTGCAACACGAAGGGCGATGCGCCGATGTAGGCAAACATTCCTGCCATCACGAACCCCTGCGTCAGGCACAACCCCATAAACGGACGGTGCCTGAGCAGCGAAAAGACCGAGCCGAGCATACTGAAAATTCCGCCTTGCGAACGGCGTTCCTGCGGCAAGGTTTCATGCAGTTTCAGCGCAGCGGAAGCAAACAGCATGATGGAGATCACCGCCAGTACGCCGAAAATCCCCCGCCAGTTCATCCAGCTCAGCATCGCACCGCCCAGCACCGGCGCAATGATCGGTGCCAGCCCGTTAACCAGCATCAGTAACGCAAAGAACCGCGTGAGTTCATGCCCGTTGTATAAATCTCTGGCGACGGCGCGGGACAATACCGCGCCACCGGCACCGGCGATCCCCTGCAATAAGCGGGCGACGATCAGCTGATGGATATCCTGCGCCATGGCGCACCACACCGACGCCGCCAGCAGCAGAGCCAGCGACCATAACAGCGGGCGAATACGGCCATAACGATCGCTGAGCGGACCAAAGATCAGCTGGCCGAAACCGAGGCCGAGTAAACCGGCAGTGAGGCTTAGCTGGGCGCTGGCGGTCGAGGTATTCAGTTCTCCGGCCAGCTCCGGCAGAGCCGGTAAATACAGGTCGGTACACAACGGGCCGAGAGCCGCGAGTGAGCCGAGAACCAGGGCGTAGCCGAGGCGTTTTTCATGCAAGTGAGCGCTCATGGTGAAGAGTTATTCCGGTTTGGGGGAGAGAAAATCCGTGTTGAACAGATCCTGAAAGTAGCGATGGTATAAGGCTTCCAGGCGTTCTGCATCAGCGTGAGCGGTGGTCAGGCGGCGGAATGCGGTGCCTTCGCAGATGACCGCCAGGCTTTCCACTTTCGCGGTCATTTCGGCATCTGAAAACTGCGGGAAACTTTTACTTAAGAAGGATTTTGCTTCATTGAACAGTTGTTTTTCTGAGTCACGCCAGATCTTCTCTACCACCGGATTGCGGGTCGCTTCGGCAGCGACTTCGAGCATCAGGGCGTGATCTATTTCGGCCTGTTCTTTTTGTTCCATGCAAATGTCTTCTTTAAACGGCGAGCTCAGATTGCCGATGCGCCGGTGCGCCAGATTGTGCGCTACCTGCTGTAAATTATGGGCATTGCCGGTGATCAGCTGAATTTTATTCGTCACCATCCGGCGAACAATTTCTTCGATGATGGCGTCTTTATTGTCGAAGTAGCGGTAAATCTGTCCCACGCTGAGCTGTGACGTTTTGGCGATTTCAGCCATACCGGCACCGTGAAAACCATGTTTGCGAAAACACAGGCGGGCGGCGGCGATGATCTGGTCACGTCGGGCGTTGATGCGCGCGTCTTTAGTGCAGGTTTGTGGGGCAAGCATGGATGTCCTGGCGGGTCGCTGTTAATGAGTGTGAACGATCATTCTCAATTATAGGCAATAAGGTCCGGCAGGTAAATATTTGTATGATGAAGACGGCGAAACGGCGCATTCCAGAGAAATGCGCCGTCAGCGAAAAGAGGGGGCATCACAACCTGCAGGCGGTGTGATTAAGCGAAGTACGCCTGGAAAAAAGCGGCGACGGTCAGGACGCAAAGGGCCACAACCAGATATTCGGATGACGTTTTTGGAACAGAAAACATGGCATACCTCATGTGTACATGAATGAACCGGAATTGATGCTGGCCATTATCACGGCAGAACATGAAGGAAACATTAAGACAAAGGAGAGGAAGCGGAACGCAGGTCACAAAATGAAGCCACGGCGGCGTCTCAGAGCAGAAAAGAGATCGCCGCCGGGGTGAGTCAGTGCGCGCTGTACCAACTGACCAGTGCAAACGCCAGCAGGGTCATGGCGAGTGAACCGGCGAGATTGAGCGCCATATTGAGTAAGGCTGCGCCAAAACGACCGTCCTGCAACATGTACACCACTTCGAGCGAGAAGGTGGAAAACGTGGTTAACCCGCCGCAAAAGCCGGTGGTGATCAGCATTTTCCATACCGGATCAAGATGCGTCATCCGGCTGAAAATGGCGATACACAGCCCGATGATAAATGCGCCGACCAGATTGACCGTCAGTGTGCCGGCCGGCAGCACCGGGCTCATTCCGTTCATTTTCAGGCTGACATACCAACGGACAACGCTGCCAATACCGCCGCCAATAAAAACTGCAAGTAAGGTGCTGAACATAGAAAACCTTATAAACAGAGAAAAAACAGAAAGGTCCGGGCACGATGCTACGAACCTCTCGCGAGATTGCGTAGACATCATCAGCCGGTAAAGGCGGTTTGGGAGGAATGTCATCTCCATACAGCAGGGGCTGATTTTAGCGTAAAACGTCAGCCCATCGCCAGCACAATGGCATCGGCAATCAGATCGACTTTATCTGCGTGGATCTGGCTGGTGCTGATGCGGATAAACTGCCCCGGTCCGATGCGGCAGCGCTCGCCCGGCAACACGGCGATACCGCGTGCGGCCAGCGTCACCAGCGCGAACTGCTCTGACGGCACCGGGATCCACATCGCCAGCCCGTCGCGCTCAGGGATGTTCACACCGCGGATGCGCAGGGCATCTGACATTGCCTTGCGCCGTGCGGCATAAATCGCTTTGGCATGCGTAATCCCTTCCTGAGTGTTCTGATCCTTAATCAGCCATGCCAGCGCTTGTTGCAAAATACGGCTCGACCAGCCTGCGCCAAAGTTGCGGAAAGATTTGATTTGCTTAACAAGATCTTCAGAACCGGAAAGCACGGCCAGCCGTAAATCCGGGCCATAGGCTTTTGAATAGGAGCGCACGTGCACGGTGCGCTCCGGCAGAACGCTGCCCATGCTGACCGGCGGATAGGCGGAGAGCTGTCCGATACCATCGTCTTCGATAATCAGCGCATTGCTCCCGGCGAGAATGGCCGCCAGCGCCGCAAAACGTTCTGCATCAGGTGCATGGCCGCAATGGGAATGAGTGCGGGGCTGGAAAATAAATGCCGACGGGTTTTTGGCCAGCGCGTGGCTCAGTGATTCCGGCGTCGGGCCGAATTCATCACATTTCACCGGCACCACCTGCGCGCCGAGATTATCCAGCATATCCAGCAATCGCGTGGCCGTCGGGTCTTCAATCGCGACCACTGAGCCCTGCATCAGTAAGGTTTGCAGTGCCAGATTCATCGCATCGAACCCGCCGTCAGCCGCCATAAACGCCGGTGCGTCATACGGCCAGTCAGGTTTCACCGCCTCCAGTAATGCCGGAGCAATGGCTTCGCGCTGATAACTGTTGAGGTTATCGGCGCTGACCCCTTGCTGCATGGCTTCATGCAGATCTGGCAACAGCGCGGGATCGGGTGAAGACAGCGCCAGATCGGCGATGATGTGCTCGCCAAAGTTACCGATTTTTTCAAAACGGGCAGGGCGCGGTGAAAGCATGTCGCCGCAAACCCAGACGCCATTTCTGCCGCGTCCGGCAATGACTTTTTGCCGACGCAGCTGGCCCCAGGCGGCGGAAACCGTGGCCGGGCTGACGCCTAACGCCTGCGCCAGCTCACGAACGGCAGGCAGATGGGTACCAATTTCAATCACGCCCGAGCGGATCAGCGCCGCCGTTTCAATCGCGATACCCCGCATTGAACGGTCCTGCAATTGTATTGCTAACCATTCTGCGTCCAGCGTTTTTTCCGGGGAGTTTTCTGCCATTTTTCTGCCTTTTGTTCAGTAACAAAGATTCTATTGTACATATTAATTTATGCCATTAGTATCAAACTTAGCCAACGGAGGCGATAAAATAATCATGCTGTCGTGAACATCATCTCCTTCGTAAAAGAATCTAATGCGTTTGTGGACGAGTTTGTGAACGAATGATGAACAAACTGCGCAACGCAGCATTGTCTTTCTGCATATCAAATGCTGACACTTAAGGGGATAGATGTGACGATTACCATCAGGCTGGCCGTTCGTGACTGGGATTATTTTACGCCACTGGCGTTGGGCGATCTTAAACCTGAAGGGTTTACCCTCGAGATTGATCGTGTGGGTACGCTGGTCGATAACCTGGCGACCAGCGAGAAGTACGACGCCGGTGAAGTCTCTTTCAGCCGTTATGCCCAGGGCCGCGCCCGTGGTGAAACCGATCTGCTGGCCATACCGCACTTCCTGATGCGCGGTTTTCGTCAGCGCTGCATTATCACCCGCGAAGACAGTCCGCTGACCGAGCTGTCGCAACTGGCGGGTAAACGCATCGGCCTTACCGGCTGGCAGGATTCAGGCAATACCTGGACCCGTACTCTGCTGGCGCTGGAAGGCGTGGGTATCGAAGACGCTAACTGGTACGTGGGCCGTCTGACGCAGGCGCACCCGATTGTTGATCGTCTGGCGGGTTTTGGCCGCGAAGGGCGCATCGAAGCGGTTCCGGGCGAACGCCCTATGATGGAACTGTTGCAGGAAGGCTGGCTGGACGCGATCTTCACGCCATTTATGCCTGAAGGCTTCTTTAAACCGGATTCCGGTTTCCGTCAGTTCCAGCCGGATTTCCGTGCGGCTGAACTGGCCTATTTTAACCGCGTGGGTTACATCCCCGGTATTCACTTACTGGCGATCAAACCGGCGCTGGCTGAAGCTCATCCCTGGCTGCCGCAGGCGTTAAGCGACATTATCGATCAGTCTTATGAACTCTGGATGGATAAGCGCGCGAAATACGCCGATACCACGCCGTGGTTGCTGGATGATTTACGCCGCACTGTGGTTGATTTGCCTGCGAACTGGAATGCAAACGGTTTCGCCGCCAACGAAAAAATGATCGACGATTTTGCTTATGAATTACATGCCCAGGGGCTGACCGCTCAGCGCCTGACGCCGGCAGATTTGTTCCCGCAATTTGCCACCCGTTAATGGCCGGAGAAATTACGATGAAAGTTGCATTAGGTCAGTTTGCCGTTTCCCGCGAGTGGGAAGCTAACGTAGAAACCTGCCTTTCGCTGATGGCGAAATCCCTGGAAGCAGGCGCAGATTTGCTGGTGCTGCCGGAAGGTATTCTGGCACGCGATATCACTGATCCGGATTTAGTTCTCAAAGCCGCACAACCGCTGGACGGCCCGTTTGTCAGCCAGTTGCTGGCCGCCAGTCGTGGCAATCAGATGACCACCATGATGAGCGTGCATACGCCTGCGCCAGACAATCGTGCCTATAACGTGCTGATTTCTATCCGCAATGGCGAAATTATTTCGCAATACCGCAAGCTGCATTTGTATGACGCTTTCTCGTCTCAGGAATCCAAGAACGTCACCGCGGGCGATGATGTGCCGCCGCTGGTTGAGGTAGCCGGGTTTAACATTGGCCTGATGACCTGTTACGACGTGCGTTTCCCGGAGCTGGCGCGCCGTCTGGTGCTGGATGGCGCAGACGTGCTGGTGCTGCCTGCTGCCTGGGTAAAAGGTCCGCTGAAAGAAATGCATTGGGACATGCTGGTCTCGGTTCGCGCGCTGGAAAATACCAGTTACATGGTGGCAGTGGGTGAATGTGGCGAGCGTAATATCGGCAACAGTATGGTGGTGGATCCGCTGGGCGTGGCGATTGCCCGCGCCGCCGAGGCGCCCGCCCTGATATTTGCCGAGCTGGACAAAGCACGTCTGGCACATGCCCGAAAAGTGTTGCCGGTGCTGGCAAACCGTCGTTTTGGTTTGCCGCAGCTGCACAACGACTGAGCCTGATCCGGCCGGTCCTCAACGGCTGATATTCAGTACTCAAGGCAGTAACGCGAGCGCCTCACCAGGGAACTCGTTGTAAAGAAAGACCCCAAAAATATCACTCAAAAGAAGTTCGCCACGGAAGGCTCCAATTATAAATACACAACATTCATAAACTCACAGACTGATTTTTTACACAGAGGAATAAGAGATGATGGCAAAACAATTACGTCAGGCCGCGGTGCTGACTGCTGCTTTACTTTCCGTGTCTTCCTTAAATGCTTTTGCTGCTGAAAGTGTTGCGATCCCGACTCAGACGATGGACCCGGCGATCCACGCCAAATTACCTGCGGACATTCAGAAGTCGGGTGTGATGACCTCTGTGAATAATGGCTCTTTCCCTCCTTATGAAATCGTGACCGGCAGCAACGGCCTCGACGGCGCGAGTGCCGATTTGTCCCATGCGCTGGGAGAAGTGCTGGGTGTCAAAATTGAACATGCCTCGGTGACCGGTTTGTCCGGGATCCTCAGCGGTATGGCCGCTGGCCGCTACCAGATGGGCATCGGCCCGATTGGCGATTATCCTGATCGTCAGGCTAAGAATGATTTCGTCGATTTCGTCAAAGAGTTCGTTGTGTTTGGTGTGCGTAAAGGCAACCCGGAAAAGATCAATGCCCTCGGCGATACCTGCGGCAAACGCATTGCCGTGATGGCGGGGGGATCAGCGGAACAGGTTATCCGCAAGCAGTCTGAGGTGTGCGTGAAAGACGGCAAACCTGCCGTGACCGTGCAATCTTTCAGCGATCAGCCAACCTCCATTCTGGCGGTGCGTTCCAACCGCTCTGACGCATTCTTCTCTTCTCAGGCGCCGCTGACCTATTTTGTTGAGAAAGCCAATGGCCAGCTGGAACTGACCGGTACCGGCCAGCCGAATGGTTTCGGTGATATTTTCCAGGGGACGGTGGTGCCGAAAGACTCAGCGGTGCGGGATGCGATTCTCGCCGGTTATCAGAAGCTGTTTGATAACGGTACCTATGCCATCATCATGAAAAAATGGGGTCTGGAAGGCAACATGATCCAGGCACCGGGCATCAATCTGGCAAAGGCACAACCTAAATGACCGATAAAACGTATAGTTTAAAGCCGGCAGTCAAGGACGACTATACGCAGGATCCACGTCGTAACGTTGAGTTCTCCCATGCGCCACGCAGCGTTGGCCGCTGGGTAGCATGGATTGTGGTGCTGCTGATCGCCGCGGATGTTCTCTGGGGCATCTCGCAGAATAAAAACTTTGAATGGCACGTTGTTGCCCAGTGGTTCACGGAAGGTACGGTGATTAAAGGTCTGGGCGTCACGCTCGGCCTGACCGTCGTTTCAATGGTGCTCGGTGTGTTCATTGGTCTGATGCTGGCGATAGCGCGTTTGTCGAACAGCTTATTGCTGCGGCAGCTGGCGGGGCTTTATATCTGGTTTTTCCGGGGTACCCCGCTGCTGGTTCAGCTGTTGTTCTGGTACAACATGTCGACGTTGTTCCCGCGCGTGGTGTTGGGCATTCCGTTTGGCCCTGAATACATGAGCTGGAATACCAACGATTTGATCACACCTCTGACGGCCGCCATTGCGGGGCTGGCGCTGAATGAGGCCGCGTACATGGCAGAAATCATTCGCGCCGGTTTGCTGTCAGTTGATAACGGTCAGGCTGAAACGGCCCAGGCATTTGGCATGAGCCGTGGCCGTGCGCTGCGCCGGATCATTATTCCTCAGGCCATGCGCTCGATCATTCCGCCTACCGGTAACCAGCTGATCAGTATGATCAAAGCGACGTCGCTGGTCAGCGTCATTGCCATGGGTGACCTGTTATATTCGGTGCAAACCGTTTACAACCGGACCTTTGAAGTGGTGCCGATGCTGATGGTTGCGGTGATCTGGTATCTGTTTATCACGTCGTTGCTTAACCTCGGACAGTCCGCCATCGAGCGTTACTACTCCCGTGGCACGCGCCGCACGTTGCCCAGCGTGAAGCGCCGTCAACATGCTGCGGAAGAAAAGGCCGCGCCGATCATGAATTCACCGGGCATGGCCCGAAAGGAGGACTTATGAGTCATTTCCCCTCCGACATCGGGTCATCGGAACCGGCGTCACTGGTGGTTGCCCGTAACGTGCATAAAAGTTACGGCGACAATGAAGTGCTGAAAGGCATAGATCTGGATGTGAAACCCAGCGAAGTTGTGGTAATCCTCGGGCCTTCGGGCTCGGGTAAATCGACATTTCTGCGCTGTATCAATCATCTGGAAGATATCGATCGCGGTTCAATCATGGTGGGTGGCGAGCAGATCGGGTATGAGCTGCGTGGCGAGCGGCTGCATAAATTGTCTGAACGGGCGATTGCACGCCAGCGCCGGGATATCGGTATGGTGTTCCAGCAATTCAATCTTTATCCGCACATGACCGTGCTGCAAAATATTATCGAAGCCCCGGTTGGCGTGCATAAAGAGTCGCGGCAGGAGGCGGAAAAATATGCCCACGAGCTGCTGGAAAAGGTCGGTCTGAGCGATAAAGCCGATGCTTATCCGCGCCATCTCTCTGGCGGACAGCAACAGCGTGTGGCGATTGCCCGCGCGCTGGCGGTGAAACCTAAACTGATGCTGTTCGATGAGCCGACCTCGGCGCTCGACCCGGAACTGGTGGGCGAAGTGCTGTCGACCATGCGGGATCTGGCGAAGCAGGGCTTAACGATGATTGTTGTGACGCATGAAATAGGTTTTGCGAAAGAGGCGGCAGACCGCGTGGTGTTTATGGATCGCGGTGTTGTGGTCGAACAGGGAACGGCGGGCGAAGTGCTGGTTAATCCACAGCATCCGCGCACGCAGGCCTTCTTAAGCCGCTTTATCTGACGGGCAGCGGTGCAACAAAATCCGGGTCAACATCAAGTTTGCAGCGTATTTCCTCCACCTGATGGCAGAAGTGCTTTATGAGCAGGCGGTTCTCGCTCATAATCGCCGTCGCTGGTCATAATGCGCACAATACTGGATCCGTTCTGTTACATTTTCGGTTTGTATTAGCGTCGTGAATGGCCGTTAATAATGACAGGTTGTTACCGCTGTTTTCTGGCACTCAGTGTAAAGAAGGTATGTATGGAAGGTCTAAGTATTACTAAATTGTTAGTGGTCGGCGTGCTGATCGTTCTGTTGTTCGGTACCAGCAAGTTGCGCTCTCTGGGCGGTGACCTGGGTGCTGCACTGCGTGGGTTTAAGAAAGCGATGAATGATGATGCTACCCCGGCACCTGCGACAGCTGAAAAAACGGCTGAAGAAGAAAAGCGCGTAGAGCATAAAGACTGAGTATTCCGTACTGAAGTCTCTGGCGTGGCGGCCAAAATAAAAAAGGTTGTTCTCGCGAACAACCTTTTTTGCATTCAGGCATAAAGAAGTAACAAAATATTAAGCGCTTAAGGTGACTTCAGCGCCTCAGATTATTTAACTTCCATCCCTTTCGCTTGCAGATCGGCGTGATAAGACGAACGCACGAACGGGCCGCAGGCCGCGTGAGTGAAGCCCATTTCCATCGCGGCTTCTTTCATCTGATCGAACTCTTCCGGGCTTACGTAACGTTGCACTGGCAGGTGGTGACGGCTTGGCTGAAGGTACTGGCCGAGCGTCAGCATGGTCACCCCGTGACGACGCAGATCGCGCATCACTTCGATAATTTCTTCGTTAGTTTCACCCAGACCCACCATCAGGCCTGACTTGGTAGGCACTTCCGGATGCGCTTCTTTGAAACGTTGCAGCAGGGTCAGCGACCACTCGTAGTTTGCCCCCGGACGCACCTGGCGGTAAACGCGAGGAACGTTTTCCAGGTTGTGGTTGAAGACGTCTGGCGGTGTCTCATTGAGAATGTCCAGCGCGCGATCCATACGACCACGGAAATCAGGCACCAGCGTTTCGATTTTAATCGTCGGGTTTTTGAGACGAATGGCGGCAATACAATCGGCAAAGTGCTGAGCACCGCCGTCGCGCAGATCGTCACGGTCAACCGAGGTGATCACCACATAACGCAGGCCCATATCCGCAATGGTCTGTGCCAGTTTTTCAGGCTCGTTAGTGTCTGGCGCGGTCGGGCGTCCATGGGCTACGTCGCAGAACGGGCAGCGGCGCGTACAAATGGCGCCGAGGATCATAAAGGTCGCGGTACCGTGGTTGAAGCATTCTGACAGATTCGGGCAGGCCGCTTCCTCACAAACGGAGTGCAGGCCGTTCTTGCGCAGTGCCGCTTTGATGCCCTGAATTTTGGATGAGTCGGCAGGCAATTTGATTTTCATCCATGCCGGCTTACGTAACATTTCCTGCCGGTCGCTGACCACGGTTTTCACCGGGATTAACGCCATCTTATCTGCATCGCGGTATTTAACGCCGCGTTCCATCTGAATCGGTTTACTCATAGTCTTGCAGCTTCCAGGTTTGTCTCTCGTAACTCGAGATTTTTCAGGACATTCAATGAACTGGCTGATTCATCAAAAAAAGTAGAAATAATGCGGAAATTATATCATTGAAGCATCACTTCGTTCAGCCCTTCGTCATGACATGAAGTGCTAAATGCTGCAAATATTTAACCTGAGTCACACCCTGAAGAGATAATCGCGGGTTATGCATTATCATAATCAACTGAAAGTAAAAGGTATTTACCGGGTGTGGCGGGCGAGGCAGGAGGGTGTTAATGGTGTGTAAATTTTTAACTGCCCGTGGAAATTTACAACAGGAAAACCGGTATTTCCCCGGGCGTCGGGTTTATCTTTCAGACGTTACGAACGAGAACGCTTTTCCTGCCCGGCGAACGCAACATCAATAGCATCGATAATCATGCTCAAGGTTTTGTCGCTCTTGGCGGTTTTGTTGTAATACATGATCACGCTGTATGACAGTGTGGGAATTTCGCAGCTCAGTTTTTGCACTTTGAACGTGGGGGCGAACATATCCACCATCTTTTCCGGCAAAATGCCCAGCAGATCAGTATTGGCAACCATTGAGAGAATATTGATCGCGTTATAGCTGGTGAACACAATCGGGCGATCGGGCAAGGATTCACTGAGCTCAAACTGCATTCTTCTCAGGTCGCTGGCATTGGTCATGATCGTCGTTTGCGGCATGGTCAGCGCCTGTTCAGTCGTCAGCGTTTTGCTCACGGTCGGATGGTTCTCGCGGCACACAAATACGGTGTGATCCGACATCAGCGTGCAGCCCCTGAGCGATTTGTTGAACAACGGGCTGGTGTCGATCACTAAATCGGCACGGTGCTGGATCAGCGTATCTTCAGGATCACTGAGCGGAAGGTGCTTCAGGGTGTAGTTACAGTTTATTTTCTCAAGTTCTTTGAGGATCAGCGGGAAAGTAATCAGCGCAATGTAGGGGAAACAACTCACCGTCAGTACGCGAGATTTATCATTATCATGCGTGAAGTCCAGCCCGGTGAGAATGGCGCTGAGTCCCTGACTGATGTGTTTATGCAAATTAGTGGCATAGGCTGTCGGGCTGATGCCCTGGCCGTTGCGAATAAACAAAGGATCAGGGAAGGTATTGCGTAGCTTTTGAATAGACTGGCTGACCGACGACGGGGTCAGGTTCAGCGCTTTTGCTGCATGAACAATGCCTTTGTGCAGATACACCGCTTCAAAAACTGTCAGCAGGTTGAGATCCAAATTGCGGAGCTTATTCAGGCTGGCACTAATATCTTTATCATCCATAAAACATTCCTGACAGTGTTGAAGACTGTCCCGGCGTGCGGGTGGCCGGGGGTGCGCTTATCCGTAAGCGATCAGATGCTTTGCGATACTTAACCCGGTGATACTAAACCAAATCTCGCCGTAAAACTCGTTATTAGTCGTTTTGCCTGCCTGATACACAATCTGGCATCACAGGGTGGGGGAGGAATATGCCTCCGGCCGCCATGGAAGATCATCAACCTGCAGATAATTAAGTTGATGATTAAAAGATTTTACCAGTACAGGCATGACGTCATCAACCGTCAGCCCCGGCTTCTCAAGACTGGCCTGCGTCATTTCCAGCCCGGCGTAACCGCAAGGGTTGATACGATGGAAAGGTTCCAGATCCATATCAATGTTCAGCGCCAGACCATGCAGTGAGCATCCTTTGCGAATGCGCAGCCCGAGAGAGCAGATTTTTTTGCCATCGACGTAGACACCCGGCGCATCGGCACGCGGATAGGCATCAATGGAAAAATGCGCCAGCGTATCGACAACGGTCTGTTCGATGGCGGTAACTAGCTGGCGTACGCCGAGCTTTTTCCGCTTCAAATCTACCATCACGTACATCACCTGCTGGCCGGGGCCGTGGTAGGTCACCTGGCCGCCGCGATCGCTCTGGACAACAGGAATATCACCCGGCATCAGCACGTGTTCTGCTTTGCCCGCCTGACCCTGAGTAAAGACGCGGTGATGCTGAACCAGCCAGATCTCATCAAAAGAGTCGGCTGTACGGTGTTCAGTGAAATGATGCATAGCCAGTGAAACCGGTTCATAAGGCTGCAGGCCAAGCTGGCGCAGTACGATACGTTCTTGCGGATTTTGTGATTGCACGGCGGTTATCGTCATCAGAAGGGAGAAAACCGCGCGAGAGAATAGCTCAGGCGCGGATCATTCAGAAAGGGCTTACAGCACCATGCGGACAATTTCGATATTACCCAGCTCATCGTACAGGGTTTCGACCTGATCGATGTGCGTGGCAGTGATCGTAATAGAAACGGAGTGGAAATTCCCTTTGCTGCTCGGTTTTACCTGAGGATTGTAATCGCCAGGCGCATGGCGTTGCACGACTTCCACAACCTGGTCCACCAGCTCGGGTTGTGCCAGGCCCATTACTTTGTAGGTAAAGGTGCAAGGGAATTCGAGCAGTTCGTTCAGTTTGGTTTTCATGTGCACTCCAGCGTGTTGTACCGCGTATTAAGTATTGTCTCTGAAAGTATAACTCCCGCCGGAGCGGGAGCTAATATCTATACCCACTATATGGGTACTGTTGCAAACTATTTCAAGCAGGCAAATTAACCAAACCAGTGATGGAACATCAGTTTGATGTAATCCACGATACGCCCGAAGAAACCGCCTTCTTTCACTTCGTTCATGACAACCAGAGGGCGCTCATCAATGGTTTTGCCATCAAGCTGGAAGTTGATCGAGCCGACCACCTGATTTTTCTGCAATGGTGCGTGCAGTTCTGGGGTATTGATGACGTAACTGGCTTTCAAATCTTTCATACGACCGCGAGGGATGGTCAGGTAAGCATCTTTTTCCACGCCCAGCGCCACACGATCGGTATCACCAAACCAGACGGGTTCAGATGCGAACTCTTTGCCTGCTTTGAGCGGAGAAACGGTTTCGAAGAAACGGAAGCCCCAGGTCAGCAGCTTTTTGCTTTCAACTTCACGCCCTTTGTAGGTGTGACCACCCATCACTGCTGAGATCAGACGCATCTGGCCTTCAGTCGCCGAAGCCACCAGGTTGTAACCTGCAGATTCGGTATGACCGGTTTTGATGCCATCCACGTTCAGGCTGTTATCCCACAGTAAACCGTTACGGTTCATCTGGCGGATATTGTTGAAGGTGAATTCTTTCTCTTTGTAGGTGGCGTACTCTTCCGGCACATCGCGGATCAGTGCCTGGCCGATTAACGCCATATCACGCGCCGAGCTGTACTGGCCTTCCGCATCCAGACCATGAACTGTACCGAAGTGGGTATTTTTCAGGCCGAGCGCGTTGACGTAGTTATTCATCATGGCAACGAAGGCGTCCTGACTGCCGGCGACATGGTCAGCCATCGCCACGCAGGCATCATTACCTGATTGTAAAATAATGCCACGGTTCAGTTCAGAAACAGGTACGCGATCGCCCGGTTTGAGGAACATCAGGGAAGAGCCTTTGAAGACCGGGTTGCCGGTTGCCCAGGCATCCTGGCCGACGGTGACGATATCGGTCGGGCTGATTTTACCTGCTTTGATAGACTGACCGATCACGTAGCTGGTCATCATTTTAGTCAGGCTGGCCGGGTCACGACGGGCATCGGCATTCATTTCTGCCAACACTTTGCCGGAGTTGTAGTCGATCAGGACATAGGCTTCTGCATCAATTTGCGGAACGCCAGGGATCATTGTTTTTAAATTAACATCGTCGGCGTAAGCGGACGCTGCACTGAAGGAGATGACGGTGCCAAATGCGAGGCTTTTGACGAGACGTGAAGTGTTTACAAGTTTCATGATCGGGACAACAACATCCGTAGGAGTAGGTGATAAACGTGCGTCACTATAGCAGAAGAGTCAGACGTCAGACATCTGCGATTACCGGCGCTTACTGATTTTTACTTATGAAACAGGGCTTACGCCCTGTTCCAATCGGTTACATACCGGCTGTGACGAAGGATTGCTGCTGTGCTTCGCTGGCCAGTCGTTGTTTCAACTGTTCGGCCTGCTGGCGGGTGCTGAACGGGCCGAGCTGCACGCGATAGGTGCTGCCATTGGCCTGAACTTTTCCTGGCACCGAGAAACGCTGGCTGAGGCTTTTCTGCCAAAGCTGTGCATTTTGCGGATTACTCAGCGCGCCAACCTGAACCATGTAGCCTGAGGTCGGGATGGCAGACGTGTGCGCAGGCGCGGCCACGGCAGCCGTCGCGGCGACAGGCGCTGCACTGGCCATTACCGGTGCGGCGACAGGTTCACTGCTTTCAAGAACGCCATTACGCAGCGGCGTCGGTGCACTGAGGAAACCTCCACTGCCGCTGTTACCGGATTGCGTCGTGGCCGTGACGTTGGCATTTCCACTCTCATCATTTGTGAGCGGGGCAGCGCCTGGATTGCTCAGCGTACTGTTGCTGATCGGACGGACATCCGCAGCATTTACCGGTTCAGCAGACAGTGTTGGCGTGCCCATTTCACTGGCCCCTAAACTCGGGCGCGCAGGCAATGCGTAAGACTGTTTGGCGACGGTCGTGCCGATGGTGCCCGGCCCTGTCATCGTGCCGTCCTGCGCCACATTAATGAAATCGATACGTACTTTCGTGCTGTTGGTCAGATTCAGGCGATCGGCGGCGGCTTGTGACAGGTCAATAATTTTACCCGGCACATAAGGACCACGGTCATTGACACGCACGACCAGCATGCGGCCGGTTGCCATGTTCGTCACGCGCACATAGCTTGGGATCGGCAGTGTAGGGTGAGCGGCGGTCATGGCGGTCGGATCAAATTCTTCGCCAATCGCGGTCGTGTTCCCGCCGTTTTCTTGCCCGTACCAGGCTGCCTGACCTACCTGCGAGAAGTTGGACGGATCTTTGACGATTTTATAGGTTTTACCGTTAACGGTATATTCCTGCATCGTGCCCTGGTTATAAGGTTCGTAACGCGGATCAGCCCCGCCGATTTCTACCACAGGGCCATTGTAGGCTTGCTGCGGTGCCGGTTGTTGCTGTGTCTCTTCAGTGGCACAACCACTTAACAGCAAACCGATAATGACAGCTCCAAGCCACTCCTTACGCATTGCTCACCTCTATAAATTTTTTGACATCATTTTTCGATGAGTATGTATCGACATGACGATACCAAACCCTGCCATTAGCACGATGAGTGCTGACCCGCCATAGCTGACCAGAGGCAAAGGTACCCCAACCACCGGGACAATACCACTGACCATGCCGATGTTAACAAACACATAGACAAACAGTATAAGCATCAGGCCGCCGGACATCACCCGCCCGAAGGTTGTCTGGGCATGGGCGGCGATCATCAGTCCGCGCATAATCAGGCATAAGTACAGGCCGAGTAACACCAGAACGCCAATCAGCCCCAGTTCCTCGGCAAGCACGGCAAAGATAAAGTCGGTATGGCGTTCCGGCAGGAATTCCAGCTGGGACTGGGTGCCGTGCAGCCAGCCTTTACCGGAGAAACCACCTGAGCCGATGGCAATTTTCGACTGAATAATGTGATAGCCCGCCCCGAGCGGATCGCTTTCCGGATCCAGCAACATCATCACGCGGTCGCGCTGATAATCGTGCATCAGGAAGAACCACAGAATCGGGATAAAGGCCGCGACCAGAATGGCGGCGACGGCAATCAGTTTCCAGCTCATGCCTGACAGGAAGAGCACAAACAAGCCGGAAGCAGCGATGAGAATCGAGGTGCCGAGGTCGGGCTGTGCCGCCACCAGCAGGGTAGGGATGAAAATCAGCGCCAGCGCAATGGCGGTATTTTTCAGCGAAGGCGGGCAGACGTCGCGGTTGATAAAACGCGCCACCATAAGCGGTACGGCGATTTTTGCCAGTTCTGACGGCTGGAATTTGATGATGCCCAGATCCAGCCAGCGCTGTGCGCCTTTACTGATACTGCCGAACGCATCTACCAGCACCAGCAGGAATACGCAGAAAATATAGAGATACGGCGCCCAGCTTTCATAGACGCGTGGCGGGATTTGCGCCATGACCAGCATGATCACCAGACCCATCAGGATCTGGCCGACTTTACGTTCCATCATGCCCATATCCTGACCGCTGGCGCTCCACATCACGAACGCACTGTAGGTCAGTAGCGCAAGAATGATCAGCAGCATCGTCAGGTCGATATGCATTTTCGACCACAATGATCTTTTTTGTTGGTTCTCAGTCATTGCCGGTTAATCACCTTCGGTTCCGGGTGCCACGGGGGCCTCAGCCGGTAATTGTGTCTTGTTGTCGCCCAATAAAATATGGTCGAGAATCTGTCGGGAAATTGTCCCCACCGCCGGACCCGCACCGCCGTTCTCCAGCACCACGGCAACAGCCACGGTTGGCTTGTCGTACGGGGCAAAAGAGGTCATCAGTTTGTGGTCACGCAGATGCTCGGCAATCTTATGCGCATTATAGATTTCATTGGCTTTCAAACCGTAAACTTGTGCTGTACCGGATTTCGCCGCGGCTTTGTAAGGCGCATCAGCGAAATATTTCCTTGCGGTACCGTTCGGCCGGTTGGCTACGCCGTACATGCCGTCTTTGGCAATTTCCCAGTAGCCGGAATGGATATCACCAATTTGCGTGGTTTCTTCCTGGCGATAAGGCACCTGTTTACCGTCATTTGTGGTACTCAGCAACAGATGCGGTGTTTTGACATCTCCGTCATTGATCAACGTTGTCATCGCCTTCATGATCTGTATCGGCGTGGCTGTCCAGTAGCCTTGCCCGATGCCGACCGGAATGGTGTCACCCTGATACCAGGGTTTCTTAAAGCGTTTAAACTTCCAGTCACGGTTTGGCATATTCCCGCTGCGCTCTTCCGATAAATCGATCCCGGTATAATGCCCGTAACCAAATTTACCCATCCATTCTGAAAGCCGGTCGATACCCATATCGTACGCAACCTGGTAGAAGAAGGTATCGGCGGATTCCTCAAGCGCTTTGGTGACGTTCAGACGCCCGTGCCCCCAGTGTTTCCAGTCGCGATAACGCTTATCCGAGCCTGGTAACTGCCACCAGCCCGGATCAAATAATGAGGTGTTTTTGGTGATCACGCCGGAGGTCAGCGCAGACACAGAAATGTAAGGTTTTACCGTTGAGGCCGGTGGATACACGCCCTGCGTGGTGCGGTTGATCAGCGGTTTATCGGCATCGTTTAGCAGACGGGTGTAATCTTTGCTGGAGATCCCCTCGACGAACAGATTCGGATCGTAGCTTGGGTTGGAAACCAGCGCGCGTATTGCACCATCACGCGGATCGCTCACCACTACCGCCGCGCGGCTGGTGGTCAGAAGTTCTTCAATATACTGCTGCAAAGGCAGATCGATGGTCAGATAAATGTCTTTACCTGCCTGCGGCGGCTCTTCGTGCAACTGGCGGATCACCCGTCCACGGTTATTAACTTCAACTTCTTCGTAACCGGTTTTGCCGTGCAGGGTGTCTTCGTAATAGCGTTCGATGCCGAGTTTGCCGATATCATGCGTGGCTGCGTAGTTCGCCAGAATCCCGTCTTTATCCAGACGTTCCACATCACGATCGTTAATTTTCGACACATAGCCAATGACGTGCGTCAGCGCAGATCCATAAGGATAGTAGCGGCGCTGATAGCCTTTTACTTCCACGCCGGGGAAGTGGAATTGGTTTACAGAAAAACGGGCGACCTGAACTTCTGTCAGTGCAGTTTTGACCGCAATAGACGTGAAGCGGCGGGAACGCTGGCGTTCTTTCTTAAAATTATCGATATCGTCAGAGGTTAAATCGACGATAGGCTTGAGGGCTTCCAGCGTGGCCTGTAAATCATCCACCTTTTCCGGTACCAGTTCGAGCTGGTAAATGGTGCGGTTCAGCGCCAGGGGGGTGCCGTTGCGGTCATAGATAATCCCGCGGCTGGGCGCAATGGGCACCAGCTTAATCCGGTTATCATTGGAACGGGTCTGGTAGTCCTGAAAACGAACAATTTGCAGGTTATACAGATTGAAGGCCAGGACACCGCTAAGTAGCAGAATGCCGATAAACGCCACCAGTGCACGGCGCACGAAGAGGGCTGATTCAGCCGTATAGTCGCGAAAAGGGTTACGATCTATTTTCATCCCACTACTTAATTCATGTTGCTGACATTCAATTCACCACCCGTTATTCGCGGTGGTATGGATGATTGGTGGTGATACTCCAGGCGCGGTAAAGGCTTTCCGCGACCAGAACCCGAACCAGCGGGTGCGGAAGCGTCAACGGAGAGAGCGACCAGCTCTGTTCCGCCGCGGCCTTACAGGCCGGTGCCAGCCCTTCCGGACCGCCTATCAACAGGCTGACGTTGCGCCCGTCCTGTTTCCAGCGTTCCAGTTGTTGCGCCAGTTGCGGGGTTTCCCACGGTGTCCCTGGAATATCCAGCGTGACAATGCGGTTTCCCTTTCCGACTGCAGCCAGCATCTGTTCGCCTTCTTTTTCAAGAATGCGTTTGATGTCTGCATTTTTCCCACGTTTCCCGGCCGGAACTTCAGTCAGTTCAAACGGCATATCTTTGGGAAAACGGTGCAGATAATCGGTAAAACCGGTTTGTACCCAGTCTGGCATTTTGGTGCCGACGGCGACAAGTTGCAGTTTCACGTATCAGCCCCAGAGTTTCTCGAGCTCGTAAAGCTGACGGCTTTCTTCCTGCATGACGTGAACAATCACTTCACCCAGATCGACAACGACCCAGTCGGCTTCGTTAATGCCTTTTACACCCATTGCATCAATGCCCACGGCTTTGACTTCTTCCACCAGGTGACCGGCGATAGAGACAACGTGACGGCTGGATGTACCGGTACAGATAATCATGCAATCAGTAATACTGGATTTACCTACAACATCAATGGCAATGATGTCTTGTGCTTTCAGGTCATCGACTTTATCGATAACAAAATCTTGGAGCGCTTTACCTTGCAAAGGTTCCCCCTGGGGATGTTTTGAAACACGTTGACTCCATAAGACGTCCGCCGGTGAAGCACCTGAGCGATGATCGTTCTCATGAAGGAGTGGCATAGCGGCAATCTGTAAAACGTCTTAAAGCGTTTAATAATCAATAAATTAAATTGATGAAAGACGCGACGTTATCGGGAGCCGAAATTTAGCGGCGCAGTATACCACGCGATGGCTACGCGCGGTACAAGCCCTGTGATTCTATATAGCGCTCAACGGCGAAAGGCAGCAGATCTGAACAATCTAGACCGGCCTGGCGGCGCTCGCGAATTTGTGTCGCTGAAATATTCAGCAAAGGTGTATGCGCCTGATAAATGAAACCGGCAGGGCGTTGTTTGAGTTTTTGAGGCTCAGTCACCCGGTGGGCATCATACCAGTGCTGGAGCGCCGGTGTATCGAGTTGTTCCTGATAACCCGGTCGTGCCATGACAATCAGGTGGCAAAAATCCAGCAAAGACTCCCAGCGATGCCATTTATGTAACGTCAACAACGAGTCCTGGCCAATGATAAACGCCAGAGGACAGCTCTCGCCATGTTCTTTACGTAACGTTGCAAGTGTCTCAATGGTGTACGACGGGGTAGCGACGGACAGCTCACGGGGATCCACTGAAAATAGCGGATTCCCCTCCACGGCCAGTTCTGCCATGCGCAAACGCTGTTGCGGGCTGGCACCGGGTTGCGGGCGATGCGGGGGGACATTGTTAGGAAGTAACGTTACACGTTCCAGACCGATGTCCTGCGCCAGACGCGTGACTGGTTTGAGATGGCCGAAATGAACAGGATCGAAAGTCCCGCCAAAAAAAGCCTGTAACGGCGCAGCATCTTCAGAGGAGAGCGTAGGGATAACCGGCATGGAAATGTCCAAGTCCTGCGTCAGTACGAACTGGCGGGTAAAGGTTTGCCACAAAGTAGCATGGAAAGACTTTCAAGCTCCGGCCAAATGGACTGACCGTAATCCTGCTTGAGCGTAATTTCCATTTGCGTCAGCAAACGTACCGCCCGATAGAGTTCTTCCAGAGATAAACGCTGAAGCGCCTGCGTCACCAGTGTGCGGCGATTTTGCCAGACTTTTTGCTGATCGAACAACGTACGCAGCGGCGTGCTGTCCATTTTACGTTTCAGGTTCAGCAACATCAGCAGTTCGCGTTGCACAGTGCGCAACAATATTACCGGTTCGCTGTCTTCCTGTTGCAGCTGACGCAAGATATGCCAGGCGCGTTTACTTTTTCCTGCCAGCAGTGCATCAAGCCAGTGATATGGCGTGAAATGCGCGGCATCATTCACGGCCGCTTCTACCCGGGGTAATGTCAGTTTCCCGTCCGGATAAAGCAGTGAAAGGCGTTCCAGGGATTGTGCTAAAGCCAGTAAATTGCCTTCGTAGCAGTAGCATAGTAGCTGATTGGCGGGCTCATCGAGCTCAAGCGAAAGGGCTTTTGCACGGCGGGTTACCCAGCGTGGGAGCTGTGCCTGCTCCGGCGTCTGGCAACTGACAAACACGCCTTTATCACTCAGCGCTTTAAACCACGCGCTGTTTTCCTGGCCTTTGGTGAGTTTTGTGCCGCGAAGGACCAGCAAAATATCATCGTGCAGCAGCGTGGTCAGCTTCAGTAACGGTTCTGCCATTGGCGCGGTAGGGCCATTTTCAGGCAGCATCAGCATCAGTGTCTGCCGGCTGGCAAACAGGCTCAGTGCCTGACAGGTGCTGAAAATTGAATCCCATTCGGTATGGGCATCGAGAATAAAAGTGTAGTGTTCCTGAAAATCAGCCAGCTGCGCCGCTTTGCGGATGCTGTCCTGACTTTCCTGCAAAAGAAGCGGATCATTGCCACATAACACATAACAAGCGCGCAGCCCCTCACGGAGCTGCGCGTCGAGTTGTTCCGGATAAACTCGGATCATTGTGCCGTAGTGCTGGCCGGTGTCGTTGATACCGCAGGGGTAACAGACGACGGGGACGTCATGGCATCAGAGGATTTGCTGGCAGAGGAACCGGTAGTGATCACTTCTACCTGGCCATCAACTTGCTCTGCTTTACGCATTTCAGACGCGTGAACCGTTAATAATTTACGGATCAGTTGTTGAGCGGCCTGCTGACGCATTTCTTCCAGGATAATCTCCTGTTCGTTATCTTTTGCCAACGCCGTTAACGGGTTATCAAAGAATGAACGGAAGACAGTTACGTGGAGCGGATAGATGTCTTTACCCGGCATCAGAACCGTCGCGCTGACGCTCATCTGCATCTGATACTCAGCCGTTTTACCGTCCTGGAATACCGATGCAGTAGTCTGACCGCTTAGTTCAGGCCCGATTCGCAGTGATGGAATATCTTTGTGCTTACCGGTTGGATCATCAACGATCGTCACATTGCTTAAACGCAATTGTGAACGGATATCCCGCGTTAACGGCCCGTACGGATCCCCGCTGTCCAGAACGATAGTTTGCAGTTCGTCAGGCACATTGGTTTTTCCACGTAAGTGGAATCCACAGCCTGCGGTAACCATGACTGCTGCGGTCAGCAGCAGTGTCACTATTCGATGTCGCACAGCTCCTCCTTGACTCAACCTACAACCAGGTTAAGCAGTTTGCCCGGGACGTAGATTACTTTGCGAACCGTAACCCCATCCAGATATTTAGCGACCAAATGTTCTTCTGCCGCACGCTCGCGCACTTGTTGCTCGGTAGCATCAGCGGCTACGGTGATTTTAGCACGCACTTTACCGTTCACCTGCACAACGACCAGTTTGGAGTCTTCGACCATAGCCTGTTCATCAGCCTGTGGCCACGGTGCGGTATCCACATCACCTTCGCCGTTGAGCGCCTGCCAGAGGCTGAAGCACACGTGCGGAGTGAACGGATAAAGCATGCGAACCACGGCCAGCAGGGCTTCCTGCAGCAGG
Source organism: Rahnella sp. PAMC25559 (assembly GCF_050632365.1). GTDB lineage: Bacteria > Pseudomonadota > Gammaproteobacteria > Enterobacterales > Enterobacteriaceae > Rahnella > Rahnella rivi. The sequence continues at coordinate 2,153,536 of NZ_CP192543.1, forward strand.
GCGCGATCTTGTTCGCTTTCCTGCGGCGCACGGCCCAGCTTGTTCATCAGTTCCATCACAGCGGCAATCGCAGTGTTGAAGGTCTGACGACGGCCGATATCATCGGTCACTTTCGCAATGGTTTTATGCACATCACGACGCAAATCTTTCTGCGCTTCGTTCAGTGACGCAACATCCAGCGCGGCGGTAGCACCTTTTTGGGAATGCTCAAAGGCCAGTTTCCAGACACGTTTGAGGAAGCGGTTAGCCCCTTCGACGCCGGACTCCTGCCATTCCAGCGTCATTTCTGCCGGAGAAGCGAACATCATAAACAGACGTACGGTGTCTGCGCCGTATTTCTCGACCATAACCTGAGGGTCGATGCCGTTGTTTTTAGACTTGGACATCTTGCTCATACCGGCATACACCAGTTCATGGCCCTGCGGGTCGGTCGCTTTAGTGATACGGCCCTTCTCGTCACGCTCAACGGTGGCATCGACCGGGGAAACCCAGACGCGTTCGCCGCTGTTGCCGGTGTAATAGAAGGCATCAGCCAACACCATGCCCTGACACAACAGACGTTTAGCCGGTTCGTCAGAATCAACCAGACCTGCATCGCGCATCAGTTTGTGGAAGAAGCGGAAGTACATCAGGTGCATGATGGCGTGTTCGATACCGCCCACATACTGATCAACCGGCAGCCAGTAGTTGGCCGCAGCCGGATCCAGCATACCTTCGTCGTATTGCGGACAGGTGTAGCGTGCGTAGTACCAGGAAGACTCCATGAAGGTGTCAAAGGTGTCGGTTTCACGCAGACCTGGCATGCCGTTCACGGTGGTTTTTGCCCACTCAGGATCGGCTTTGATTGGGCTGGTGATGCCGTCCATGACCACATCTTCCGGCAGAATGACCGGCAGTTGATCTTCTGGTGTCGGGATCACAGTGCCGTCTTCCAGCGTGATCATCGGGATAGGGGCGCCCCAGTAACGCTGACGGGAAACCCCCCAGTCGCGCAGACGGTAGTTAACTTTGCGCTGACCGACACCCTGAGCAACCAGTTTGTCAGCAATGGCATTGAAACCGTCTTCGTGGTTCAGCCCGTCGAATTCGCCTGAATTGAACAGCGTGCCTTTCTCGGTCATCGCTTCTGCGGTGATTTCAGGATGGCTGCCATCGGCGTTGAGGATAACCGGTTTGATTTGCAGGTTATATTTGGTGGCGAATTCCCAGTCACGCTGGTCGTGACCCGGAACGGCCATCACTGCGCCCGTGCCGTATTCCATCAGAACGAAATTAGCGACCCAGATTGGCAGCTTTTCACCGGACAGCGGGTGAATAGCAAACAGGCCGGTTGCCATGCCTTTTTTCTCCATTGTCGCCATTTCTGCTTCGGCCACTTTGGTATTACGGCATTCGTCGATGAAATCGTTCAGGGCAGGATTGTTTTGTGCACCTTGTTGCGCCAGCGGATGACCCGCTGCCACGGCGACATAAGTCGCGCCCATGAAGGTGTCCGGACGGGTGGTGTAAACCGTCACTTTTTCGTCGCTGTCTGCCACGTCAAAAGTGATTTCCACGCCTTCGGAACGGCCAATCCAGTTGCGCTGCATGGTTTTCACCTGCTCCGGCCAGCTTTCCAGCGTGTCCAGATCGTTAAGCAACTGATCGGCGTAATCGGTGATTTTGATAAACCACTGTGGAATTTCTTTGCGTTCTACTTTGGTATCACAACGCCAGCAGCAGCCGTCAATCACCTGTTCGTTCGCCAGAACGGTCAGGTCATGCGGGCACCAGTTCACCGCGGAAGTCTTCTTATAAACCAGGCCTTTCTCATACAGCTTGGTGAAGAACCATTGTTCCCAGCGGTAATAATCGGGTTTGCAGGTCGCAATTTCGCGATCCCAGTCATAGCCGAAGCCCAGCAGTTTTAGCTGGTTCTTCATGTATTCGATATTTTCGTACGTCCATGGCGCAGGGGCAGTGTTGTTTTTCACCGCCGCGCCTTCAGCTGGCAGGCCGAATGCATCCCAGCCGATTGGCTGCAGAACGTTTTTACCGAGCATGCGCTGATAACGGGAAATCACGTCACCGATGGTGTAGTTGCGCACGTGCCCCATGTGGAGGCGGCCTGACGGGTAAGGCAACATGGAGAGACAGTAGTACTTCTCCTTGCCAGGCTGTTCGGTAACTTTGAAAGTTTGCTTCTCTTGCCAGTGAAGCTGAACGTGTGACTCGATGTCTTCTGGACGGTATTGCTCTTGCATGGCGGCCGGTGGTCCTGTGAGTGAAAACAGCTACGCCTGTAGCTCAAAAAGTTTTAATCAAAAGATCCGCATAGCATAGCCGATAAGCAGAGGCAGCAACAACACCCAGCGACCGGCTAACGGGGATTTCTGCCCGCATATGGCCCATTATTCACAATCTGCGAAGCAGGCCGGGATAATCTTCGCCACGGATCAGGGATTTACGACTAAAATAAAGACAAGTAAGCAACTGCCGGGTGAACGGTTATGTGTGTTCAAGGAGAGGAAATGATGAGCAATATTACCCAAAATTACCGTCAGTTAGTCACTTCGCTGACTGAGCGATTAAAAAATGGTGAACGTGATATCAGTGCGCTGGTACAGGATGCCCGCGTACGTTTACAGGAGGAAGGCAAGCTGTCTGAAATCCAGATTGAACAGTTAACCTCCGCCGTGCGGCGTGATTTGCATGAATTTGCTCGTAATTATACCGAGAACCAGCAGGCCGTCGCTGATGACAGCACCGACAGCGTGTTTATGCGGGTTCTGAAAGAAAGTCTGTGGAAAGAGCTGGCGGACATGACCGACAAAACGCAGCTTGAATGGAAAGAAGTCTTTAAAGACGTGAATCATCACGGTGTGTATCACAGCGGGGAAGTGGTGGGGCTGGGGAATCTGGTGTGTGAGAATTGCCAGTTCAGCCTGGCGGTGTATACGCCTGAAATCCTGAGTAAATGCCCTAAATGCGGACATACTGAATTTTCACGCCATGCTTTTGAACCTTGATTGATAAGTCAGCCTGCACCGGGTTCTCCCGGTAGCAGGCTGAATCATCTTATCAGTGCAGAATTTTTGCCAGGAAGTCACGGGCACGATCGGATTGCGGATTATTGAAGAAGTCGTCTTTATTCCGGTCTTCCACAATTTTCCCTTCATCCATGAAGATCACGCGGTTAGCCACTTTGCGGGCGAAGCCCATTTCGTGGGTCACCACCATCATCGTCATGCCTTCGTTTGCCAGCTCAACCATGACGTCCAGCACTTCATTGATCATTTCCGGATCGAGCGCGGAGGTCGGTTCGTCAAACAGCATGGCGATAGGATCCATACACAGCGCACGGGCAATCGCCACGCGCTGCTGCTGTCCCCCGGAAAGCTGACCGGGGAATTTGTTGGCGTGCGCAGATAACCCCACGCGATCCAGCAGTTTCAGCCCTTTGTCTTTTGCTTCCGCCTGATTACGTTTAAGCACTTTGACCTGAGCCAGCGTCAGATTGTCAATGATGGACAAATGCGGGAACAGTTCGAAATGCTGGAACACCATGCCGACTTTCGCCCGCAGCTGCGCCAGATTGGTTTTCTTGTCGTTCACCTGCGTGCCGTTAACCAGAATCTCCCCTTTTTGCACGGGCTCGAGGCCGTTAACGGTTTTAATCAGCGTCGATTTACCTGACCCGGACGGCCCGCAAACCACCACAACTTCACCTTTTTTAACTTCGGTACTGCAATCGGTGAGCACCTGGAAGTGCCCGTACCATTTAGAAACATTCTTCAGTGAAATCATGAAACGGTCCTTTTCTTCAAATAGCGCACCAGCAAGGAAGCGGAAAGGCTGATAACAAAGTAAATAAGTCCTGCAAACAACACCATCTCCACCAGCGTACCGTCACGGTCACCAATGTTGGAGGCGCTGCGGAAGAAGTCTGCGAGGCCGAGCACATACACCAGCGAGGTATCCTGGAACAAAACGATGGCCTGCGTCAGCAACAAAGGCACCATCGCACGGAAGGCCTGCGGCAGGATAACCAGCTTCATCGACTGCCACTGGGTCATGCCCAGCGCCAGTGCGGCAGAAGACTGCCCGCGGGCGATACTGATGATCCCTGCACGGATAATCTCTGAGTAATAAGCCGCTTCAAATAACGCAAATGCCACCATCGCGGAAATCAGGCGGATATCGGTTTTCGGTGACAGCCCGAGCACTTTCTGCAGAAAGCCCGGCACAATCAGATAAAACCACAACAGCACCATCACCAGGGGAACGGCGCGGAACAGATTGACGTACGCCGTGGCAAACCAGCTGATCGGTTTGAAGGTCGACAGACGCATTACCGCCAGCAGGGTCCCCCAGAGGATCCCCACGACAATCGCCAGTGAGGTGATCTTGAGGGTAATGACCATGCCTTGCCACAGATAGGGCAGGCCGGGGCCAATAGAACTCCAGTCAAATTCATGCATATTTATTTACCTCCCATGTTGCCCGGCAGGCGGACTTTACGTTCTACAAAATGCATCAGCAGCATAATCACCGCATTAATGAGGACGTAGGCGACGGTAATGGCAGTAAATGATTCATACGCATGCGCAGAGTAATCAAGCAGCTTACCGGCCTGTGCCGCCATATCGACCAAACCGATGGTTGAGGCAATGGCGGAGTTTTTCACCAGATTGACCATCTCGGAGGTCATCGGTGGCACGATCACACGGTAGGCATTTGGCAGCAGCACATAACGGTAGGTTTGAGGCAACGTCAGCCCCATCGCCAGACCGGCATTGCGTTGTCCGCTGGGTAACGACTGGATGGCGGCGCGTACCTGCTCGCACACGCGGGCAGCGGTAAACAGGCCGAGACAGATAACGGAAGAAGTGAAGAACTGCACGTTCGGCGCGAGTTCTGATTTGAACCACATGCCGATGTTTTCCGGCAACAGCTCAGGCACCACCAGATACCAGATAAAGAATTGCACAATCAGCGGCACGTTACGGAACAATTCAACGTAACAGGTACCGATGCCGGAGAGAAAACGGTTGGGGACGGTACGCAAAATACCGAACAGGGAGCCGACGAAGAAGGCAATAATCCAGGCACAAATCGACAACGCGACCGTGACCTGAAATCCATTCCAAATCCAGCCCAGATAGGTGGTATTGCCGAAGGGGGCGTCTTGCAGGAAGATGCCCCAGTTCCAATCTATTGACATAAAAACTCCATGACACGGGTAATAAACTACCCCTCTGAGTGATGACGTAACCATAAACATGGGTGAGTGGCGGAAAAAATGCGGGGTGGGGAACGACCACCCCGCATCTGGTCTGTCTGTCCTTTCGGACCATCATCACAAGCTGGTTGGCCAGCCTTTATTTTTAATACCCGGTACTACCCGTCTGCTTACTATTACAGTGCTTTATCGTTTGGTGCTTTGAACAGGGCTTTCATGTCGTCAGACAATTCAAAGTTCATGTTCAGGTTTTTCGGAGGAATAGGTTTTTTGAACCAGGTTTCAAACCACTTGGTTGCTTCACCGGAGGTTTGCGCCTTCACGATGGTGTCATCAACCAGTTTTTTGAATTCCGCATCGTCTTTACGCATCATGCAGCCGTAAGCTTCTTTCGACTGCGGCGTACCGATGATTTCCCAGTTATCAGGTTTTTTGGCTTTGGCACGTTCGCCCGCCAGCAGTGCATCATCCATCATGAACGCAACCGCACGGCCTGTTTCCAGCGTACGGAAAGAGTCACCGTGGTCTTTGGCGCTGATAATGCGCAGATCCAGTTTCTTCTCTTCGTTCAGTTTGTTCAGCAGCACTTCAGAGGTGGTGCCGGAGGTGACCACGACGGTTTTGCCTTTCAGGTCAGAGAAATCTTTGATGTCTGAGCCTTTTTTGACTAACAGACGGGTGCCGATAACGAAGATGGTGTCTGAGAAGGCCGCTTGTTGCTGACGTTCCAGATTATTGGTGGTTGAACCACACTCAAAATCGTAAGTGCCGTTTTGCAGCAGCGGGATACGGTTTTGCGAGGTGATTGGCATCATTTTTACTTGCAGGTTGGGCAGGTCCAGCTTTTTCTTGACTGCATCAACGATAGCGTTGGAATAGTCCTGTGAATAACCTACGACTTTCTGTTCGTTATTGTAGTAAGAGAATGGCACCGAGGACTCACGGTGACCGACGACGATAACGCCATTATCTTTAATTTTTTTCAGAGTGCCGGTCAGTTCTTCCGCGTGGGCAAAGCTGCTTGCGGCAACGCTTGCCAACAGTACTGATAACGCCAATTTGCGCAATTGCATGTCCAACTCCTTGCTGTCATTAGGGATCCAAACTCAGGGATCAGAAAGTGCTAATGCCTCGTCATATGAAGCTAGAAAATAACTGAATGTGAAATTTATGAAACAACATTGTTTCTTTTTTGAGACGGGGCGCGCACCAAATCAAAGCAGACAACAGGCTATGCACTTCAAAAGTGCATGAGGAACAGCCTTTTTGTACCAAAATGATGCAAGACGTCAAAAAATGTCACTAATCAGATATCTTTCAAACAGATGTAGCAAAACGCGTGCCAGTTGGCCTGATTTAACTTCGAAGGCAAATTAAAATTCAGCGCTTAATACCGCCTTTCAAACAATCGGCAGCAGGTAACAGGGAGGGGTTTTGCAGGCAGGGAAGGGGTTGCGACAAAAAAGAACAGGCGCCCGAAGGCGCCTGACATTATAGCCCTGTATTAACAGGGCTTATTGATGACTTACATCAGGGGATGATCTGGCCTTTACGACGTCCCAGCCAGATAGCCACAACGGCCATGAGCAGGGTCACAAACCACACCGGCCACCAACCCATGCGTGCGTAAGGGGTCATGCCGGTAGTGGGCGTAACCTTCACGTTCAGCACCTGACGGGTAAACTGCGGGATTTCAGCCGTAACGTCACCCTGCGCATTCACAACCGCGGTAACACCGTTGTTGGTGCTGCGCAGCAGAGGGCGCCCCAGTTCCAGTGAACGCATGCGCGCCATCTGGAAATGCTGCCACGGACCAATCGAATGGCCGAACCAGGCATCGTTGGAAATCGTCAGCAGAAAGTTAGTATCCGGTTGCAGGTTATCGCGCACCTGTTCACCAAATACCACTTCATAGCAAATCGCGGTGGTCAGATTAAGGCCGCTGACCATCAGTGGTTTCTGGACGTACGCCCCGCTGGTCAGCCCCGACATCGGTAAATCGAAGAAGGGTGCCAGAGGGCGCAGTATGGTTTCCAGCGGCACGAATTCCCCGAACGGTACCAGATGATGTTTGTTGAAACGGTTGTCGTCCGGATAGCGATAAGACTGCTCGCCGCCGAGCACAATGGCGCTGTTATACACCTTCATGCCTTCTTCATTGCGACGGGCATCAATAACGCCGGTAACCAGCTGCGTGCCGTGCGAGCGGTAGATGTTATCCACCATACTCAGGAAGGCTTGCTGATCGGATTCAATATCTGAAATTGCTGATTCCGGCCAGATGATCATATTGGCTTTGCCAAGGTACGGGCGGCTGAGATCCAGATAGGTTTGCAAAGCACTTTCCAGCGCTTTCGGATCCCACTTCATCGACTGTGGAATGTTGCCCTGAACCAGCGCGACATCCACCGTTTTGTCCGTCTGTTCCTGATACCAGTGAACGTAACGCAACGGCCACGGCAGCAATAACATGGCCAGCGCAATGATTCCCGGCGTGATGCGCCGCTGGTGGAATGCGTAAACCAGCAGGCCGCTCAACGACGTCAGCAGCAGCGTAATGCCGTCAACACCGGTGATTGGCGCGAGGCCTTTCAGCGGACCGTCGATCTGGCTGTAGCCAAATTGCAGCCACGGAAAACCAGTCAGCACCCAGCCACGCAAAAACTCGGTGATTTGCCATAGTGCGGGCGCGGCAAGCGCCAGTTTCCACCAGGTTGTCTTCGGCCACAGTTTGCTGAATACGCCGGCAAACAGCATGGTGTAAAGCGACAAATACGCCGCCAGCAAAACCACCAGAAACAGGTTGATGGCTTCCGGCATGCCGCCAAAGGTGGCGATACTGACATACACCCAGTTTACGCCACTGCCAAAAAGACCCATTCCCCAGAAGAAGCCGATCAGCGAGGCCTGAGACGGGCGGCGATCCAGCGTTAATGCCAGCAGGCCGCAGAGCGAGACAATCGCAGCAGGCCAGAAGTCATAAGGGGAAAAGGAGAACGTGCCACAGGCACCGAATAAGAGCGCCAGCAGGGCGCGAACCCGCTGGCGTTGGTATAAAGAGGCAATTGCCATGGAGAATTATTCTTCCAGTATTGGTTGCGGCGCGTCGTCCGGTATTTTTACGTGAACCTGAATGATACGGCGGCTGTCTGCCATCGCAACCTTGAACAGGTAACCGTCAATTTCAATGCTTTCACCACGGGCAGGTAAATGGCCAAAGGACTGCATGACCAGACCACCAATAGTATCAACTTCGTCGTCACTGTAATTTGTCTGGAACACTTCATTGAAGTCTTCAATCGGCGCGAGGGCGCGAACAGTATACGTGTGACGGCTGAGCTGGCGGATATCCAGATCTTCCGCTTCGTCATACTCATCATCGATTTCGCCGACAATCAGTTCGAGGATATCTTCGATGGTCACCAGACCGGAAACGCCGCCGAATTCATCAACGACAATCGCCATATGATAACGCTGGGAGCGGAATTCTTTCAGCATGCGGTCGACGCGTTTGCTCTCAGGAACGACCACGGCGGTTCTCAGCACTTTATCGATGCTGAATGGCTCAGACGTTGTGCGCATAAACGGCAGCAAGTCTTTGGCCATCAGGATGCCTTCAATGTGATCCTTATCTTCGCTGATCACCGGGAAGCGTGAGTGGGCAGATTCGATGATCACATCGAGGCACTCTTCCAGCGGTTGATTGCGTTTAAGCGTGATCATTTGAGAACGGGGGATCATGATGTCCCGGACGCGCTGCTCGGCGATATCCATCACGCCTTCCAGCATGTCACGGGTATCGGGGTCGATCAGATCGTTTTGTTCTGAATCACGGATCAGCTCAACCAAATCGCCACGGTTTTTTGGTTCACCGTGAAAAAGTTGGCTAAGGATAAGGGAAAAGAAGCCCTTCTTGGGACTGGGGCTGTCACTATTTTGTGAATGGTCATCGCTCATGGCGTTTGGTTTGTTTTACTCGTGTTAGTGAAAAATATTTAGCTCGCTTAGTAAACGCCGATGGAAAGGAGAACTCTCCTTTCCATCGGGTTGCTATAGACAGAACTAATCTCAGTTATCTTCTTTCTCTGAAATATACGGGTCCGGATAACCCAGGCCCTGCATGATCTCAGTTTCAATCGATTCCATTTCTTCGGCTTCTTCGTCAACGATATGGTCATACCCCAGCAAATGCAAACTGCCGTGAATAACCATATGTGCCCAGTGTGCCAGCAACTCTTTTTCCTGCTCTTTGGCTTCCTTCTCGACGACCTGACGACAAATGATCAAATCGCCCAGCAGTGGCATTTCCATGCCCGGAGGAGCTTCGAACGGGAAGGATAACACGTTGGTCGGTTTATCCATGCCACGATACGTCATATTAAGTTCATGGCTTTCAGGGATATCGACCAGACGGATGGTGACTTCTGATTCTTCCTGAAACTGCGGAAGCACGGCTTCCAGCCATGTCTGGAAGTCATTTTCTGACGGTAAACCTGCGGTATCTTCACAGGCAATTTGTAGATCGAGGATTACCGTATTCATTGACTGACCTGTTGGGATGAAATGTGTTCATGTTTACGCTCTGCGGTAATCGCATCGCGGCGTTTCTGATCTTCTTCTTCCCAGGCTTCGTACGCGACAACGATACGCGCCACGACAGGGTGGCGAACCACGTCTTCACTGTGGAAAAAGTTAAAGCTTAGCTCTTCAACCGACGACAGCACCTCAATGGCGTGGCGCAGACCGGATTTCTGATGGCGCGGCAGGTCAATTTGCGTCACGTCGCCGGTGATCACCGCTTTGGAGTTGAAACCAATACGGGTCAGGAACATCTTCATCTGTTCAATAGAGGTGTTCTGGCTTTCGTCGAGAATAATAAAGGCGTCATTGAGTGTCCGGCCACGCATGTAGGCCAGCGGGGCGACTTCAATCACGTTGCGCTCAATCAGCTTTTCAACTTTCTCGAAACCGAGCATTTCGAACAGTGCGTCATACAGCGGGCGCAGGTACGGGTCAACTTTCTGGCTGAGATCGCCAGGCAGGAAGCCCAGTTTTTCACCGGCTTCCACCGCCGGGCGGGTCAGAAGAATGCGACGCACTTCCTGACGCTCAAGCGCATCAACGGCAGCGGCCACCGCCAGATAGGTTTTACCCGTACCCGCCGGACCGATACCAAAGGTGATGTCGTGATCGAAAATATTGGCAATGTACTGCGCCTGATTCGGCGTACGCGGTTTCACCATCCCACGTTTGGTTTTGATGATGACCGATTTGCCGTAGTCAGGCACGCTTTCTGCGGTTTGCTCCAGCACCCGGCTTTCTTTAATGGCCAGATGGATTTTCTCAGGATCGATATCCTGAGTTTCACCACGCACCGGTGCAGTGTCGACGTATAAGTCACGCAGGATGTCTGCCGCTGCGGTGACGGCCAGGCTTTTACCGACCAGTTTAAATGCGTTATCACGACGGTTGATTTCCACGCCCAACCGGCGTTCCAGTTGTTTGATGTTGTCATCAAACGGCCCGCACAGGCTCATCAGGCGCTGATTGTCTTCGGGCTCCAGTAAAATCTCTTGTGTTACAACGTTCAAACGAATCCTCTGGGCCACTTTGGACCTGTTGCGATTTTACCCGGCTGCGAACTGCTGACAGCCGTTAACCATACCTGAGTTAATAATACATCCCCTTGGCAAAATATGCTGCGCTGCGGCGCGCGTTGCAGGGACCTTCATTCGAATATGCGGCCTGTCGCGAAAAATTAAACCCTTATGACGGCCGTAATGTGGAAATTCATAAATGAAAACAGGACGCCAAAGCGCCCTGTGCAGGTTTTTAATGCATTACTCTGATGATTCAGGGTTGATACATTCCAACGCCTAATTCATTTTCTTTACGCGTACGGGCGATCACAGATTGCGGCGATTCATGCAGGCGCAGCGCCATTTGCTCTTCGGTCCGCACGACTACGCCACGCAACGAGTTGGTATACACATCGACGATTTCTACGTCGACAAATTTACCAATCATGTCGGGGGTGCCTTCAAAGTTGACCACGCGGTTACACTCCGTGCGCCCGGTCAGCTCCATAATATCCTTACGCGATGTTCCTTCGACCAGAATACGCTGAACCGTGCCGAGCGTGGCGCGACTAAAGCGCATGACCTGCTGCGTAATTCTGTCCTGCAACAGCGCCAGACGCTGTTTCTTCTCGTCCATTGCGACATCATCGACCATGTCTGCAGCGGGGGTGCCGGGGCGAGGTGAGTAGATGAAGCTAAAGCTGACGTCGTAATTGACCTGTGCAATCAGGTCCATGGTGCGTTCGAAATCATCGTGGGTTTCGCCAGGAAAGCCGATGATGAAGTCAGAACTGAAATGGATATCCGGACGTGCAGCGCGTAATTTGCGGATGGTCGATTTGTATTCCAGCACCGTATGCGGGCGTTTCATCATGGTCAGGATGCGGTCAGAACCGCTCTGAATTGGCAGATGCAGGAAGCTCACCAGCTCTGGCGTATCTTTATACACCTCAATGATATCATCAGTGAATTCAACCGGATGGCTGGTGGTAAAGCGAATGCGGTCAATGCCGTCAATCGCGGCAACCAGACGCAGCAATTCTGCAAACGTACAGATCCCACCTTCAAACGCTTCGCCGCGATAGGCGTTCACATTCTGCCCGAGCAGATTAACTTCACGTACGCCTTGCGCCGCCAGTTGCGCGACTTCAAACAGAACGTCATCACAAGGACGGCTGACTTCCTCGCCACGGGTGTAAGGCACGACGCAGAAACTGCAATATTTATTGCACCCTTCCATAATAGAGACGAACGCTGTCGGGCCATCGGCACGGGGTTCTGGTAAACGGTCGAATTTTTCGATTTCCGGAAAGCTGATGTCCACAACAGGGCTGTGCGTTCCGCGCACATGATTCACCATTTCCGGCAGGCGGTGCAGGGTCTGCGGGCCGAAGACGATATCCACGCACGGCGCGCGCTTACGCAGCAATTCACCTTCCTGAGAGGCCACGCAGCCGCCGACACCAATAATCACATCCGGGTTTTTCTTTTTGAGTAATTTCCAGTGGCCGAGCAGGCTGAACACTTTCTCCTGAGCTTTTTCCCTGATGGAACAGGTGTTGAGCAGGAGAATATCCGCCTCTTCAGCATTATCCGTCAGCTGATAACCGTGGGTGCTTTCGAGAAGGTCTGCCATTTTGGATGAATCGTATTCATTCATCTGGCAGCCCCAGGTTTTAATGTGCAGTTTTTTTGTCATCAGCGTGTCAGTACTCAATACGGAGGAAAAAACGGATGTTTGGCAATGCCGTAATGCATAGCGCAGTTCAGGGGAACTATTGTAAACCCTCACTCCGGTGGTGACCAGCGCAGGAAAGCAGCTTAGGTTCTGATGCAGACACAAAAATCCGGTACACTTTGCTCAATGAACTGAATAAAAAGCCGGAATAAAATGAATAATCCTGAGAAGTTATTTGATGCAGTGATTGTCGGTGGCGGGATGGTGGGGGCCGCGGCGGCGCTCGGTCTGGCACAGCAGGGCCTGCAGGTGGCATTGATCGAGAATGAAGAGCCTGCCGGATTTGACCCGTCAGCACCGGCTGATTTACGCATCTCCGCCATTGGCTGTGCATCTGCACGCTTTTTACAGAAACTGGGTGCGTGGCATGCCGTTGAAAAAATGCGTTCAGTGCCTTACCGCCGCCTGGGAACCTGGGAGGTCGATGGCTCCGAAGTGAAGTTTGATGCGCAGTCCCTCGGGTTGCCGGAGCTCGGGTTCATGGTAGAAAACCGTGTGCTTCAGCTTGCTCTGTGGCAGCAGTTTGATGCCTGTCCGAATCTGGCCCGTTTTTGCCCGGCAAAATTGCGCCATCTCTTAAAGCATGACGACAATACCTGGTCGCTCCAGCTAACCACCGGTGAGCTGCTGCATACGCAGCTGGTGATTGCTGCTGATGGGGCAAACTCGCTGGTGCGCCAGCTCGCGGGGATTGGAGTGGATGGCTGGCAGTATCGTCAGAACTGCATGCTGATTAATGTCGAAACACAAACGCCGGATCAGGATGTCACATGGCAGCAATTCTTTCCGTCGGGCCCGCGGGCTTTCCTGCCACTGTTTGGGCATCAGGCCTCGCTGGTCTGGTACGACAGCCCGCAGCGTATCCGTTATTTGCAAACGCTGAACATGAAACAGCTGACCGCAGAAATTATGCAGGCCTTTCCGGCGCGGCTTGGAAAGGTTCAGGCGCTGTCTGCCGGGGCTTTCCCATTGGTTCGCCGCCATGCCCAGCGCTATGTCTTACCGGGGTTAGCCCTGGTCGGTGACGCAGCTCATACCATCAACCCGCTTGCCGGGCAGGGCGTGAATCTGGGCTATCGTGACGTTGAGTCGTTATTATCCGTGCTGGAAAAAGCGCGTGATCATGATGAAGCCTGGAGCAGCGAAAAGGTGTTGTTGCGTTATCAGCGTCAGCGACGTCTGGATAATTTGCTGATGCAAAGTGGAATGGATCTTTTCTATACCGCGTTTAGCAATGATTTGGCGCCAGTGAAAGCCTTGCGTAATCTGGCGCTGATGACTGCAGAGCGCGCCGGTGGCCTGAAGACGAAAGCATTAAAGTACGCACTGGGGATCTGACGATCAGAAGGCTGGCAGAATGTCCTCTGCCAGCTCAAACATGGCAGAAAAATAACGCTCAGAAATGCAAAAGGCCCGCAAAATAATTTGCGGGCCTTTCTAATGTGGCTGGGGTGCCAGGATTCGAACCTGGGTATGCTGGTATCAGAAACCAGAGCCTTACCGCTTGGCGACACCCCAATGGTGTTTCTTACTGCTTTCTACAATTGAACTCTTTAATAAGAATGCTCAGTTGTAAAATGGTGGCTACGACGGGATTTGAACCTGTGACCCCATCATTATGAGTGATGTGCTCTAACCAGCTGAGCTACGTAGCCAAATTTTACTGATTTACTTCAAAACTTCAAGCACTAATTTAACTAACTTAATAATAAATTTCAAGTGCTTACCAGCAAAAAGAAGAAGTATGGCTGGGGTACCTGGATTCGAACCAGGGTATGCTGGTATCAAAAACCAGTGCCTTACCGCTTGGCGATACCCCAACAGTACAACAACTTCAAACTGGGTTTTCTCTGCTGACACATCAATGACATGACAATAAAGAAATGGCTGGGGTACCAGGATTCGAACCTGGGAATGCTGGTATCAAAAACCAGTGCCTTACCGCTTGGCGATACCCCAACTGTGCTACCGATGTCCGGAAATGGTGCGGGAGGCGAGACTTGAACTCGCACACCTTGCGGCGCTAGAACCTAAATCTAGTGCGTCTACCAATTTCGCCACTCCCGCAAAAAAGATGGTGGCTACGACGGGATTCGAACCTGTGACCCCATCATTATGAGTGATGTGCTCTAACCAACTGAGCTACGTAGCCATCTTTTTTCGCGCTACCTTCATCGGCGTTGCGGGGCGCATTATGCGTATATGACCGTTTTGCGTCAACACCTTTTTTGGAGAAAAAGCGTTGATGGCGTTCATTTGTCTGGCTTATAACCACTCTGGTGATTAATTGGGCAAAAGACATTATTTTTACTGGCTTTACCCATAAAAAAATGGGCCAAAAGTGGCCCATTAATGAAGGGAAGAGTAACCCTGAAATCGATTATTTGTAGGCAGACTGGTGGACGCCTACCGCACGGCCAGAAGGATCGTCCATGTTTTTGAACGCTTCATCCCACTCGATGGCTTTCGCAGAAGAACAGGCCACTGAAGGGCCGCCAGGCACGCATTCTGCCGCGCTTGGAACCGGGAATAACTCTTCAAAAATCGTACGGTACAGGTAGCCTTCTTTCGAGGTTGGCGTGTTGTACGGGAAGCGGAAATGTGCAGTTTCGAGTTGTTGATCGGTGATCTGCTGAGCAGCCACTTCTTTTAACGTATCGATCCAGCTGTAGCCCACACCATCAGAGAATTGCTCTTTCTGACGCCATGCAACGCTGTGTGGTAAATAGGACTCGAAACATTCACGCAGGATATGTTTCTCCATTTTACCATTGCCGCACATCTTGTCTTTCGGGTTCAGGCGCATTGCCACGTCGAGGAATTTTTTGTCCAGGAACGGTACGCGGGCTTCAACGCCCCAGGCAGACATCGCTTTGTTGGCGCGGGCACAATCATACATATGCAGGGCCAGCAGTTTACGCACGGTTTCTTCGTGGAATTCTTTGGCGTTCGGTGCTTTATGGAAGTAAAGGTATCCGCCCAACACTTCGTCTGCGCCTTCGCCCGACAGCACCATTTTAATGCCCATCGCTTTGATTTTACGTGACATTAAGTACATCGGTGTCGACGCACGAATGGTGGTGACGTCATAGGTTTCGATGTGATAAATCACGTCGCGAATTGCATCCAGCCCTTCCTGCACGGTGAAATGAATTTCATGGTGCACGGTGCCCAAATGCGTTGCGACTTCTTTGGCTGCGCGTAAATCGGGTGAACCTTCCAGTCCGACAGCAAAGGAGTGCAGTTGCGGCCACCAGGCTTCGCTTTGATCTTTGTCTTCGATACGACGACCGGCAAATTTCTTGGTAATCGCAGAAATGACAGAGGAATCAAGACCACCGGACAGCAGCACGCCGTAAGGCACGTCAGACATCAGGTGACTTTTTACAGACTCTTCCAGCGCATCTTTCAATGCTTTGGCATCCGTGACGTTGTCTTTGACGTTGTCAAAATCGAACCAGTCGCGATGATAATATTCGCGGATCTCACCGTCCTGGCTCCACAGGTAGCTGCCCGCCGGGAATTCTTTGATCGTGCGGCAAACCGGCACCAGCGCTTTCATTTCTGACGCCACATACATGTTGCCGTTTTCGTCATAACCCATGTACAGCGGAATGATGCCCAGATGATCGCGGCCGATCAGGTAAGCGTCTTTTTCTGTGTCATAGAGAATAAAGGCGAACATACCCTGCAGGTCATCGAGGAAGTCATGACCTTTTTCCTGATACAGCGCCAAAATCACTTCGCAGTCTGAAGCTGTCTGGAATTCATACTTGTCGCCTAACTCAGCGCGCAGAGCCTGATGGTTGTAGATTTCGCCGTTTACAGCCAGAACGTGGGTGTGTGCTGCGTTGTACAGCGGCTGTGCGCCGTTGTTGACGTCGACAATGGACAGACGCTCATGCGACAAAATCGCTTTATCGCTGGCAAATACGCCGGACCAGTCGGGTCCGCGGTGGCGCATCAGGCGCGAAAGTTCCAGCGCTTTTTTGCGCAGCTCGACGGAGTCAGTTTTGATATCGAGCACACCGAAAATTGAACACATAAGTCTTTCTCCCTAACGTTTCTCTGGCTGTCATTTTTATGAGGGTCAACGTTGCCGGTCTTTCTGTTTGAGTCTGGCGATGTTGCGTTGCTGACTATGAAAATGCGTCAAAACCCCCATCCTGTGCAAGTGGTTTAATGCTCTTCTGACAAATAGTCTGTTAACAGGTGCAGATCTTTAGCGGATTATTGGTTTTTACGTGTTTTTATTGATGAATCATCAATTTTATCGCGAAATATTGACGGGCATGCAAAAAATGAGAAAAGAGGAGATAAAACAAGCAACAAGACAAAAAAAAGCGAGCCAGAACAAAAGTCAGGGCTCGCTTTCAGAGACTTAAAGGAGGTCGTTAAATGATATCGATATCAGCGACAGAAGGATAAATCCAGGTCGGGCGGAACGGCATGCCTTCAATATCATTGAGCGTTGAAACGCCGGAGAGCACCAGAATAGTCTCCAGACCGGCCTGGAAGCCCGCCAGAATGTCGGTTCGCAGATTGTCACCCACGATCACCGTGCCATCGGAGTGCGCCTGCATTTTGTTGAGCGCTGAGCGAATGATCCACGGGCTCGGTTTACCGACATAAAAGGGTTTGCGGCCAGTGATTTTTTCGATGGGCGCGCACAGCGCACCGCAGGCCGGGGTAAATCCGTGGCCGTGGTTATCCGGATTCGTGGCAATAAAGCGTGCGCCGTTCGCAACGAAGAACGCCGCTTTATGGATCATGTCCCAGTTGTAAGAGCGGGTTTCGCCGACGATCACAAAATCAGGATTGATGTCAGTAATGGTGAAACCGGCTTTATACAGTTCGTGGATCAGCGCACCTTCGCCGACTACGTAGGCTTTTTTGCCTTCCTGACGTTTCAGGAAATCTGCGGTCGCCATGGCGGAAGTAAAGAAAGCGCTTTCCGGCACGTCAAGACCGGCCGCACTGAAGCGATTTGCCAGATCCTGCGCGGTCTGAGAAGGGTAGTTGGTGAGAATGACCAGAGGCATTCCCTGTTCCTGAATACGGGCGAGAAAACGATCGGCGCCGGGTACTGCGGTATTGTCGTGCAACAGCACGCCATCAATGTCACAGATAACATTCTTTATAGTCATGATTTCCAAACCCACTTTTCCAGCTCCATTTCTGGCAGCCAACAACTATAGCACGTCTTAATTTTCCAGCAGACGCTGCAAAAGAACGCCATTGAGCATGGCGCGTTTGACCAGTGCAAAAGCGCCAATCGCCGACTGATGATTAAGCGCCGATGTCACCACCGGCAGGTTGCGGCGAAAATCTTTCAGAACCTGCGCATTAATGCAGTTTTGAATCGCAGGCAGCAGGACTTTATCGGCCTCAGTAATTTCACCGGCGATCACCACTTTTTGCGGATTAAACAGGTTGATGGCAATCGACACGGCTTTTCCCAGCTGACGGCCTACGTGGTCGATCACTTCCGTCGCGAGGGCATCGTGGCGGTTTGCCGCTTTGCAAATAGCGGAAATTGAACAGTCATTGAGGCTGAGTTTGCTGGCATAGCCTTGTGTGAGCAGATGACGCACGCGATTTTCGATGGCCGCGTTGGCTGCAACGGTTTCCAGACAGCCAAAATTCCCGCAATGGCAGCGTTCACCCAACGGGTCGATCTGAATGTGGCCGATCTCGCCCACATTTCCGTTACTGCCCAGAAAAATCTGCCCGTTAACAATAATTCCCGCGCCGGTACCGCGGTGCAAACGAACTAAAATGGAGTCCTGACAGTCGCGGGTTGCACCGAAATAGTGCTCAGCGAGCGCCAGACTGCGGATATCGTGGCCAACAAAACTGGTGACTTTGAAGCGGGCTTCGAGCGCGTCCACTAATTTCCATGCGCCGACGCTGATATGCGGCATGTAACGGACGATACCTTTGTTTGGATCAACCAGGCCGGGAAGGATGACGGAAATCGCAATCAGCTCGCGGATTTTGCGCTGGTTCAGCTCGATAAATTGCGAGATCGCCTCAAAGAGCGCGTTCTCAAGGGTTTCCTGAGTGCGTTCCGGCAGGGCGTAATGCTGTTCGGCCAGTGATTTGGCGCTGAGATCGTAGAGCGTAATCGTCGCATCGTGGCGACCAAGGCGTACGGCGATGGTATGAAAAGGGCGGGTTTCGGTGATGATCGAAATCGCGCGACGGCCCCCGGTGGACGCCTGTTGTTCCACCTCTTTTATGAGGCCACGCTCGAGTAACTGTCGGGTGATTTTGGTCACACTGGCGGGCGCAAGCTGGCTCACGTCGGCAATCTGAATGCGCGAAATGGGCCCCTGTTGATCAATCAGGCGGTAAACCGCCGCGCCGTTTAACTGCTTAACCAGATCAACGTTGCCGATTTGTGCCTGCTGTCCGCCAGTTGTCATCAATGCTGTTATCCGCTCAATTAAACTTCGTCACCGTTAACGATAGTTTTTGTGATTTTAAAATCATGAGTGAACGCGGTGAGGTTGGCGACTTTGCCTGCTTCGATGCTGCCTAACTTGTCGTCGAAACCGATAGCGCGTGCCGGATAAAGTGACGCCATACGCAGCGTTTCATCCAGTGCGATGCCAACATGTTCTACGCTGTTCTGTACCGCTTCGATCATGGTCAGGGCAGAGCCGCTCAGTGTTCCGTTCTCGTCCACACAGAGTCCATCACGGTAGTATATTGTTTTACCGGCAAAAATGAACTCATCAATGTTGGCACCTGCTGGCGCAGTGGCATCAGTGACCAGCACCAGCTTGTCACCTTTGAGCTTTTTCGCGTTGCGGATATTCGCCCAGTCAACGTGCAAACCGTCAGCAATCACGCCGGTATAGACTTCAGGTGTATCGAAAATTGCACCAATCAGGCCAGGCTGGCGGCCGGTAATGGCAGGCATTGCATTATAAAGGTGCGTGGCGAAGGAGATACCGGCGGCGAAACCGGTGCGCGCCTGCTCATACGTTGAATTGGAATGTCCGGCGGACACCACAATCCCTGCATCACGCAGCTGGCGAATGTATTTTGCATCGACCTGTTCAGGTGCCAGCGTCAGTTGGGTAATCACTTCGGCATTTGCACACAGGAAATCAATCATGGCGCTGTCTGGCAGGCGGATAAAGGCCGGATTATGGGTGCCTTTTTTCTCCGGGCTGAGATAAGGCCCTTCAAGGTGCAGACCCAGTGCCTGATTGGGGTATTTTTCCAGATAAGTGCGCATCACGCTGATACCGTGTTTCATGTAGTCATCGCTACAGGTGATCAGCGTCGGTAGGAAACTGGTACATCCAGATTTTTCGTTGGCTTTCTGCATGATCTCTAACGTTTCTACCGAAATGGCTTCCAGAGAATCGTTGAACTGCACGCCGCCGCAGCCGTTAAGCTGCAGGTCGATAAATCCGGGAGCAAGAATGGCACCGTCCAGATCGCGGGTTTCCACATTTTCTGGCAGCTCGCTGAGCGGGCAGACACGTTCGATTTTGCCATCAGCAATCACGACCGCGTGGTTATCCAGAACGTCATGACCGGTATAGATCCGGCCGTTAATCAATGCGTACATCATGCCCCCTAGTACGTTTGCCCTGCTCCAGTCGCGCGGCCGCTGCGGTGCTGCAACGCGACTGGCTTCGGGCATAATGTTTAGTTAAAGATTTTTCATATTTTCCGCTTCTAACTCGCGGAAATATTTAACAGTTTTGACTTTCAGTTCCATGGTGGACGGCTCGTCACACACCATAACGGCTTTCGCGTGCAGTTGCAGGCAGCTGATGGTCCACATGTGGTTAATGTTACCTTCAACAGCGGCTTCAAGCGCCTGCGCCTTCGCGTGGCCGGTCACCAGGATCATCACTTCTTCCGCATCCAGCAGCGTACCTACGCCAACGGTCAGGGCGTATTTTGGCACCTGAGACACGTCGTTGTCGAAGAAACGGGAGTTCGCGATGCGGGTTTCATGAGTCAGCGTCTTGATACGCGTGCGGGATGCCAGGGAAGAAGCCGGTTCGTTAAACGCGATATGGCCATCATTGCCTACGCCGCCCATGAACAGGTTAATTTTGCCGTAGGATTTAATTTTTTCTTCGTACTTGCGGCATTCTTCATCGATATCTGGTGCATTACCATTCAGCAGATTGATATTTTCACTTGGAATATCAACGTGATCAAAGAAGTTTTTGTACATGAAGGTATGATAGCTCTCAGGGTGTTCCTGCGGCAGGCCAACATATTCATCCATGTTAAAGGTCACGACGTTTTTGAAGCTAACCTGGCCTGCTTTATGCATAGCGATAAGGTGTTTGTAAGCTTCAAGCGGGGTACCACCGGTAGGAAGACCGAGAATGAAAGGGCGCTCGGCAGTGGGTTTGAAGGCATTGATACGCTCAACGATATGGCGCGCAGCCCATTTGCCGACTTCAGTGGTGGTATTTAAAGGAATAAGTCTCATCACGTACCTCTTGATTTCAGAATATTGAATATACTGTTCATACCCTTAGTCGAAACTGAAGACCTTGGGACATGTGTAGACAAAACAAAAGCAAAAGTTCTTCGATTCAAAGGCGGTCTTGTTAAGCGTAAACCACCGTGAAAGTTTATGGCTGGCACAATACCGTCTAGATTTTTTTAATAATAAAATAAGTTTTGTGTGTTGACCAGTCTGATGGCATGTTATCACCTCTTTTTGGTGACAATTATCACAAAAAGAGAGGTTTTAATTTGCGATACGAAATAATCTTTTTACACTCGCAGAGCAGTTGGTTAAATCGGAACGGTAAACAGTAAAGGTAGTAACCATACTAATTAAACTACTTAGGTGATTCGCCTGACGGCGGATAGGGGGAAATGTGAATATTCTTGGATTCTTTCAGCGTTTAGGCAGAGCGCTACAGCTGCCGATAGCCGTACTGCCGGTCGCTGCGTTATTGCTGCGCTTCGGTCAGCCTGATCTTCTTAACATGCCTTTCATCGCGCAAGCCGGTGGCGGGATTTTCGATAACCTGGCGCTGATTTTCGCCATCGGTGTGGCGTCCAGCTGGTCTAAAGACAACGCAGGTGCTGCAGCATTAGCAGGCGGCATCGGTTACTTTATCCTGACCAAAGCGATGATCACCATTAACCCGGCCGTTAACATGGGCGTGCTGGCCGGTATTATCACCGGTCTGGTGGGCGGTATGGTTTACAACCGCTGGTCTGATATCAAACTGCCTGACTTCCTGAGCTTCTTCGGTGGGAAACGTTTCGTTCCTATCGCAACCGGCTTCTTCTGTCTGGTTCTGGCCGCGATCTTCGGTTACGTCTGGCCTCCGGTGCAGGATGCTATCCGTGCCGGTGGTGAGTGGATCGTGGGCGCGGGTGCATTCGGTGCCGGTATCTTTGGTTTCGTTAACCGTCTGCTGATCCCAACTGGTCTGCATCAGGTACTGAACACCATCGCATGGTTCCAGATTGGTGACTTCACCAACGCTGCAGGCACTGTGTTCCACGGTGACATCAACCGCTTCTACGCGGGTGACGGCACGGCGGGGATGTTCATGTCCGGCTTCTTCCCAATCATGATGTTTGGTCTGCCAGGTGCGGCATTTGCGATGTACTTCGCCGCGCCTAAAGAACGTCGTCCATTGGTTGGCGGTATGCTGGTGTCCGTTGCGGTTACGGCGTTCCTGACCGGTGTCACCGAGCCGTTAGAATTCCTCTTCATGTTCCTCGCTCCGCTGCTCTATTTAGTGCACGCCATCCTGACCGGGATCAGCCTGTACGTTGCCACGGCGCTGGGTATCCATGCCGGCTTCTCCTTCTCTGCGGGTGCGATCGACTATGCGTTGATGTACAACCTGCCAGCGGCAAGTAAAAACGTCTGGATGTTGCTGGTGATGGGTGTGGTCTTCTTCATCATCTACTTCGTGTTGTTCAGCGTGATCATCCGTATGTTCAACCTGAAAACGCCGGGTCGTGAAGATGACACGGTAGATATGGGTGCACCGGAAGCCAACAGCAATACTGAAGAAGGTCTTAACCAGCTGGCGCTGAGCTACATCGGTGCGTTGGGCGGTTCTGATAACTTCAAAGGGATTGATGCGTGTATTACCCGTCTGCGTCTGAATGTAAAAGATGCGGGTACGGTTGACGATGCTGCCTGTAAGCGCCTTGGTGCATCCGGTATCGTTCGTCTGAATAAACAAAGCATTCAGGTTATTGTGGGTGCAAAAGCTGAATCTCTGGCCGATGCCATGAAGAAGGTGATTGCCCGTGGTCCGGTTGCTGCCGGTGTGGCAACTGCCGCCCCAGTCGCCATGAGCAACGCTGCCCCTCAGGCTGTGCCAAACACAGTGAAAACGGTGGTTGAAACTCTGGTGTCTCCGGTCACCGGTGACATCGTGGCGCTGGATCAGGTACCTGATGAAGCCTTCGCCAGCAAAGCCGTTGGTGATGGTGTCGCCATTCGTCCTACCGGTAAAATCGTGGTATCGCCTGCTGCGGGTACTGTGGTGAAAATCTTCAACACCAATCATGCGTTCTGCCTGGAAACTGTTTCTGGCGCTGAAATCGTGGTTCACATGGGGATTGATACGGTTACGCTGAACGGTCAGGGCTTTACCCGCCTGGTCGAAGAAGGTGCCACTGTGACAGCCGGTCAGCCTGTTCTGGAACTGGATCTGGATTATCTGAATGCCAATGCGCGCTCAATGATTAGCCCGGTCGTCGTCAGCAATATCGATGATTACACCGGTGTCAGTGCACTGGCGAGCGGCTCAGTGGTCGCGGGTCAGACCAAGCTGTTCGACATTCAGGGCAAATAATTTTTTGACTGAGTGAGGCGGTGTCAGTCAACGCCGCTGCTGAAAATGTCGTTACAGCGATAACAAAACGGGAAGAGAGCGATCTCTTCCCGTTTTTTATTGTTTTCGGACAGCCTGTGAGGGGATAACCACGATTTAATGCAACTAACGGTTGTTTCCCGACGTGGCTTGTTGGAACATAAGCGGTTATCCGTAGAGTCAATGTTGCGTAGAGGAATTGCACAATGAGTGAGGCTGAAGCCCGCCCAACAAATTTTATCCGTCAGATTATTGATGAAGATCTGGCGACCGGGAAACACAATACCGTTCACACCCGTTTCCCGCCTGAGCCTAATGGCTATTTGCATATCGGCCATGCAAAGTCTATCTGCCTGAACTTCGGCATTGCACAAGACTATCAGGGTCAGTGCAATCTGCGTTTTGACGATACCAACCCGGCAAAAGAAGACATCGAATTCGTTGAGTCTATCAAGCACGACGTCCAGTGGCTGGGCTTCGACTGGAGCGGTGATATCCACTACTCTTCAGACTATTTCGATCAACTGCACGCTTACGCGCTGGAATTGATCAACAAAGGTCTGGCTTACGTTGATGAACTTTCTCCCGACCAAATTCGCGAATATCGCGGTTCCCTGACTGCGCCGGGTAAAAATAGCCCGTACCGCGATCGCTCCGTGGAAGAAAACATCGCGCTGTTTGAAAAAATGCGCAACGGTGAATTCGCTGAAGGTGCGGCCTGTCTGCGTGCCAAAATCGATATGGCATCGCCATTCTTCGTGATGCGCGATCCGGTTATCTACCGTATTAAGTTCGCTGAGCATCATCAGACCGGCACAAAATGGTGCATCTACCCGATGTACGATTTCACCCACTGCATTTCCGATGCGCTGGAAGGGATCACCCATTCGTTATGTACGCTGGAATTCCAGGACAACCGCCGTCTGTATGACTGGGTGCTGGATAACATCACTATTCCATGCCATCCGCGTCAGTATGAGTTTTCCCGTCTGAATCTCGAATACTCCATCATGTCCAAGCGTAAGCTGAACCTGCTGGTGACCGAGAAGATTGTAGAAGGCTGGGACGACCCGCGTATGCCGACCGTTTCAGGTCTGCGCCGCCGTGGTTATACCGCTGCATCGATCCGTGAATTCTGTCGTCGTATTGGCGTGACCAAGCAAGACAACAACGTCGAAATGATGGCGCTGGAATCCTGCATTCGCGACGATCTGAACGAGAACGCACCGCGCGCCATGGCTGTTATCAATCCGGTTAAAGTGATCATTGAAAACTTTACCGGTGATGACGTGCAACAGGTGAAAATGCCAAACCATCCGAGCAAGCCGGAAATGGGCACCCGCGACGTGCCTTTCACCCGTGAGATTTACATCGATCAGGCTGATTTCCGCGAAGAAGCTAACAAGCAGTACAAGCGTCTGGTGCTGGGCAAAGAAGTGCGCCTGCGCAATGCGTATGTGATCAAAGCGGAACGCATTGAGAAAGATGCCGAAGGGAATATCACCACTATCTTCTGTTCTTACGATATCGACACGCTGAGCAAAGATCCTGCTGATGGCCGTAAGGTGAAAGGTGTGATCCACTGGGTTTCCGCCACTGAAGGTAAGCCAGCAGAATTCCGTCTGTATGACCGTCTGTTCAGCGTAGCGAACCCAGGTCAGGCAGAGGATTTCCTGACCACCATCAACCCGGAGTCACTGGTTATCGCTCAGGGCTTTGTCGAGCCTTCTCTGGCAGGGGCGCAGGCGGAAGTCAGCCTGCAGTTCGAACGTGAAGGTTACTTCTGTGCCGACAGCCGCTATTCAAGCGCGGAGCATCTGGTGTTTAACCGCACCGTCGGTCTGCGCGATACCTGGGAAAGCAAACCGGTTGCCTGATTGAAGTCAGACTTATTTTTAACGCAGCTTCGGCTGCGTTTTTTTATGCCTTAAGCAATATCCAAATTGATTTCTGTCGCGAATTAATGTGTTTATGATGCGCACTTTTTAGCGGCTCGGATTAAATTCTCCTGAAAGCTGAAACGTGTAAACCACAGACTTATCCTTTTTAGTTATTTGATTCTTAATTGTTTTCACTTTTTTCCTCGCTTAAATTCCCACAAAGTTCTTTCTGTAATACTTTTTCATCTTTATGTGCACTTTGTCATATTTCAGAGATCAATGATGAATTACTCATTGATAATTCGCGTCGCGAAAAATACTCTACCCTTGCTTTTACGGTGACGTCTCTGACGCCCGCTTTTAATACCCGTTTGGGTTTTGCAGTTACTTTTTAGTCAAAAATGAGGAATTTCTATGCACAAGCACCTTAACCGGGGCAGGGGATCGGCTTATCTGAAACCTGTGATGTATTCTCTGGCCGGCACCTTATTGGGTGGCGGATTAATGTTTTCTGAAGAGGCAAAGGCGGCAGGCTTTATTGATGATTCGACGCTCACCGGTGGCGTGTATTACTGGCAGCGCGAACGTGATCGCAAAGATCTGAATAAAACCAAAGAAGAAACCCGCCCAGACGGCTCTAAAGTCACCGTCAACAATCCTGATTACGACAAATACGCCACTAACCTTTCTCATGCCACCGCCAACCTGAATCTGGATTTCTCCTCCGGTTATGCGTGGGATATGTTCGGCATCGACGTTGCGGCTTTCACGGCAATTGAAATGGCCGAAGCCAGCGACAGCGGCCACCCGAACGAAATTGCATTCTCCTCAAAAAATCACGCCTACGATGAAGATTACTCTGGCGATAAAGGCGGAGTCAGCCTGTATAAAGCTGCCGGTAAGTTCAAATACGGCGGCTTCTGGGGCCACGCGGGTTATATTCAGCCGACCGGCCAGACCCTGATTGCGCCGCACTGGAGTTTCATGCCTGGCACGTATCGCGGCGCAGAAGCCGGATATAAACATGATTTCGGCGAGCCGGGCGAACTGAGTTTCTCCTACATGTGGGCGGATGAATATAAATCACCGTGGCACCTGGAAATGGATGATTTCCGCCAGAATGACAAAAAAACCGGTGTTTCCTATATTCACTCGCTGGGCGCGAAATACGACTTCAAAAATGATCTGGTGCTCGAAGCCGCCTATGGCGAAGCGGAAAGCTACGTCGATCAGTATTTCGCTAAAGCCTCTTACAAAATGGATCTGCTGGGTAACCCGCTGACCACCAGCTACCAGTTCTACGGTGCAGAAGACCGCATCAGTGACAAAAACGATCCTAACAGTTTGTACGACGGGCTGGCATGGTTGCAGGCTCTGACGTTCGGTTACACCACCGGCCAGTTTGACTGGCGTCTGGAAGGCACGATGGTCAAGGCGGAGGGGAATCAGGGCTACTTCCTTCAGCGTATGACTCCAACGTATTCCTCGTCCAATGGTCGTCTCGATGTGTGGTGGGATAACCGTTCCGACTTCAACGCCAACGGCGAAAAAGCGGTATATGCCGGTGTTTTATATGATCTGGCGAAATGGGATCTGCCGGGCTTCGCGGTCGGCGGTTCCTATGTTTATGCATGGGATGCCAAGCCAAGCACCAATGCGGCTTATGACCAAAGCCAGCGTCTGAAAGAAAGTGCGTGGAGTCTGGATGCGCTTTACACCCTTCAGGAAGGGCGCGCCAAAGGCACGTTGTTCAAATTGCATTACACCCAGTATGACAACCATTCAGATATTCCGAGCTGGGGCGGTGGTTACGGCAACATCTTCCAGGATGAAAAAGATGTGAAATTTATCGTTATCGCTCCATTCACTATTTTCTGAGGTCACTATGTCGATGAATAAATTACTGCTGATCGTGACCACGTCTTTATTGCTTGCCGGTTGTTCCCAGACGTCAGGGCAGGCTGAAGATGCCAGACTGCGCAAGGCTTACAGCGCCTGCATTAACACTGCCGAAGGCTCGCCGGACAAACTTGCATCCTGCCAGGCGGTTCTTAACGTTCTTAAGGAAGAGAAAGCTCATCAGCAGTTTGCACAACAGGAAACGGTACGCGTGCTGGATTACCAGCGCTGCCTGACGGCACGCAAAACCGGTGACGGGCAGGCTTACGCCGCCGATTGTGGAAAAATCTGGAAGGAAATTAAAGCCAATAACTCACCTGCGCCTGTGCAGTAGACCTCATCAATCACCTGAAGGTGAGACAGAAAACCCCGGCTTGCCGGGGTTTTTTATGTCTGTCATCGCTGATAAACGGGCATAAAAAAACCGCTTTTCAGCGGTTAATTTTAGGTCGATATCAACGAGCCCGGCAGATTACTGCGCAGGTTTGTCATTGTGCAAAGAGTCATCTTCGCGGCAGTCGCCTGCTTCACAGTGGCCGTACAGGTACAGGCTGTGGTTGGTCAGTTTGATACCGTGTTTTTTAGCAATTTCGCGCTGACGACCTTCAATGTATTCGTCGCGGAATTCAATAACACGGCCACAATCTAAGCAAATCAGGTGATCGTGATGGTGTTGCTGAGTCAGTTCGAACACGGACTTGCCGCCTTCGAAGTTATGGCGGGTCACGATACCGGCGTCATCAAACTGGTTCAGAACGCGGTAAACCGTCGCCAGACCAATCTCTTCACCCATATCAATCAATTGTTTGTACAGATCTTCCGCACTAACGTGATGACCTTCCGGCGCTTGCAACACTTCCAGGATTTTAAGGCGCGGAAGCGTGACTTTTAAGCCGGCTTTCTTCAGTGCGGTGTTGTTGTCAGTCATGCGGATTCAGTCCTGTTACTATGTGCTAATCAAGTTGAGGCATGGAGCCTGTGGCATCAGCGGCACAAAATTCTTCGATTAGGATCCTTCTTTTAACGGAAGTGTGCCGATCCCCTAAACGATAGCCTGTTAATAAAGATCACTAAATGCCAGTCACATAAGACAATGCAACGACTTGATCGATAGAAAAAACAGATGAACTCAGTGTACCTTGATACCACCGAAAGTAACAATTTTGTTGTGGCTAAATTGTTAATTTCAGTAATAGTTTGGCCCTTCAATTGTAGAATAAATCCTCAGGGCCAACAGGGTTTTTAGCCAATAATTTCTGAAAGGCTCAATTCTTCAGTAATTTGCTTAACCCAGGCGTCAACGCGCTCATTGGTTAATTCCGGCTGACGGTCTTCATCAATAGCCAGTCCGATGAAATGTTTATCATCTGCCAGACCTTTGGATGCTTCGAAGTGATAGCCTTCGGTTGGCCAGTGACCCACAATCACCGCGCCGCGTGGCTCAATGATGTCGCGCACGGTGCCCAGCGCATCACAGAAATATTCTGCGTAGTCTTCCTGATCGCCGCAACCAAACAGCGCAACCAGCTTACCTTCAAAATCTATCTCTTCCAGGCTTGGGAAGAAATCGTCCCAGTCACACTGAGCTTCACCGTAATACCAGGTTGGAATACCGATCAGCAAAATATCGAATTTTTCCAGATCCTCTTTGCTGCTCTTCGCAATGTCATGCACCTCTGCAACATCTTTACCCAGTTGTTTCTGGATCATTTTTGCGATGTTTTCGGTGTTACCTGTATCGGATCCAAAGAAGATTCCTACTACGGCCATAAGATGTCTAACCTCTTGTTCTCAATGATAAGCCCTACATTGCAGGCAATAATAGTGCTGATAATAGCAAACTCGTGAGGCGGAGAATATGCTTCTGCTCGCCTTCTTAACTGACGAATAAGTTTATCGGGCAATCTTTTTAAGTGGTATCGCCTTCGTGTGCTTTTAATCCAGATAAAATCCTCAAAATTGACGGGGTTAAAAGCAAAGTGAAGAAATATATCTTAACAATACTAAATTTTAAGCACGTCCCGCCGATAGATGATGCGAGAGCAATCTCAACATAATAAAGAAATCGATGCCCGGAGAGGTGTTCAAACATGTCCTGGGGCACTTGCCTGATGGTTACTTGTCTTGATTCTCCGCATCCCCCTCAATCCTCAGACCAGAAACAGTCATGTTTCGAGAGAGGCATATCGTGCAGTTTTTAAAAAATATCACCATCAGGGCCGCGTTATTAACCATTCTTGGCGTTTTCTGCGTTATGTGGGCGGGTGTATCCCTTTACACCGTTAACTCACTGAATACGCTGACGCAAAACACCCGCAACAGTTCTGAGCTCGTCAACAATATGGCGCTGATCAGCAAAGGAAATGATCAGTATTTTCGTACCGTAACCCGCTTAAGCCGTGCGGTGTCGCAGCTTCAGGCCGATCCGACCAAAGGGCCGGAAATTTTTGATACCGCAAAACAATCCCTTGAAGCCCTGACGCAGGCGCAGGCGGATTTCAAAGCGGCCCCGCATCCTGGGCTGGAAGATTCAGCGGTTCAGGAATTACTCACCCGTTGGGAAAGTCTGATAACGCAGGGCGTGAAGCCGTTATTTGAGGCCGCCAGCAGCAAAAATATCGATGCGTACAATCAGCTGGCGCAGTCAGGCGTTCCGGCGTTAAGCCGTGATTTCGGGGCTGCCATGCAAAAAGTCAGCAGCCAGATCGCGGTGGATTTCAGCGCGGCGCAAACGGAGTCTAATCATCTGACTAATCTCAGCAAAGTGATTCAGATCACCGCGTTTGTTATTGGGCTGATTATCCTGCTGCTGACCGATCGCTATCTGGTGATGGCGTTAGTCAAACCGCTGGATAAACTCCGCGATCAGTTCGCGCTTATTGCCAGTGGTGACCTGACGCATAACATGGAAGAGTTCGGTAAAAACTGCGCCGGTAAGTTGATTCCGTTACTGAACATCATGCAGGCCAGTCTGGTGAATACCGTTCAAACCATCCGTAACTGCACGAACAATATTTACCAGGGCGCGTCTGAAATTTCTGCCGGCAATAACGATCTCTCTTCCCGTACCGAAGAGCAGGCGTCTGCGCTGGAAGAGACGGCGGCCAGCATGGAAGAGCTGACAGCCACGGTGAAACACAATGCTGACAACGCGCATCACGCCAGCCAGCTGGTGATAGAAGCCTCTACCACGGCGCAAAAGGGCGGCAGTATTGTCGCGGATGTGGTCAGCACCATGAAAGATATTTCAGGCAGCTCGAAGAAAATCGCGGAGATTACCTCGGTCATCAACAGTATCGCCTTCCAGACCAACATTCTGGCGCTGAATGCCGCGGTTGAAGCCGCCCGTGCAGGCGAACAGGGACGCGGGTTCGCCGTGGTCGCCAGCGAAGTGCGCAATCTGGCACAGCGTAGTGCGCAGGCAGCAAAAGAGATTGAGTCGCTGATCAGCGAATCCGTTTCCCGTGTTGACAGCGGTTCCAAACTGGTCGAAAACGCCGGTCAGACCATGAATGAAGTGGTGCGTTCGATTACACACGTCACGGATATTATGGCCGAAATCGCGTCAGCATCTGATGAGCAAAGTAAAGGCATCAGCCAGGTGGCCGTGGCGGTGACGCAGATGGACAGCGTCACGCAGCAAAACGCCGCGCTGGTTGAACAGGCGTCTCAGGCCGCCGTCTCTCTGGAAGAGCAGGCTGCATTGCTGAACAACGCCGTCGCGACCTTTAAACTCAGCGACAGCGTGACGCGCGTCGGGGCAAAACCGACCGGTAAGATGCCAGCGCCGTTATTGCGACCGGACACAGGAATGATGTCGGCGAAGAGTGCTGAAAACTGGGAAACGTTCTGAGTGGAAAGAAGGAAGTTAGCCGGGAATAAGTAAGAAAAAACAAACGGGTAGCCTGAGAAGGTTACCCGTTTTCAATCAGCCTTCATGACCGTTAAGATGCGCAAGCAGCATCTCTTCAATCAATTCGCTACGACTGATATTGCGTTCTTCTGCCAGCTTATTGAGGGTATCAACAGCATCGGCGTTCATTTTCAGCTCCACGCGACGCAGGCCGCTCGCTTTATCGCGGCGTAACTGATTGCGCTTGTTGATCCTGAGCTGTTCATCACGGGATAGCGGATTTGTTTTTGGACGCCCCGGACGGCGGTCATCTGCGAACAGATCAATCGTCGTGCGATCCAGTTGTTCTTTTGCCATAGGTAGCGGTACAACCAGGGAAGTTTTTACATCGGAAAACGGCAAGCCGATTCCTGACGAGCGTTTCACACATTTCGGGCTAAGAAACCCTGACCCAATTCACCTCCCGCCACTCGACCTGAGTGAAACGGGGCGGCAAAAATTATAGCGCGCAATCATACCCTAGCGCGCCTGGGGTTCACAACGCCTGATTGCCCTGATTTCATGATAACTTCTGACGTTGTGCAGACTTTTTGCACAATTTATCCCCAGGATGTTAAACCTCAGGCTGCATCGATGAAACGATGCACAGCGCGCAACACTGCCTCAGGTTTTTCCGCATGCACCCAGTGACCGGCGCCGGCCACCACATGCGCTTTCGCCTGCGGGAACTGGCGGGAAATCGCGCTGCGATATTCATCCTGTACATACGGCGATAACCCGCCACGGATAAACAGCGCCGGGTGATCCCACGCCGGGACGTCTTCCCAGCCGGTAATGGTGTCGTATTGACTGAGCAACACCGGCACGTTGAAGCGCCATTCTCCCTGCGCGAACGACTTCAGCAGGAACTGGATCACACCGTCTTCCTTTATATGCTCACGCATACACTCCGTGGCGGAGGTGCGGTCGCGCAGCCCTGCTTTCGTCACTGCGTTGATCGCCGCAAAAATCTCGTCATGGCGGCGCACGTGGTAATCCACCGGCGCGACATCTATGGCAATCAGCTTTTCGATGCGATCGGGGATAAGCGCCGTCAGTGCCATGGCCGCTTTTCCGCCCATCGAATGGCCAATAACGATGATTTTTTGGAAACCGACGTCATCCAGCGTTTCCACTAAATCCTGCGCCATCGCGGCGTAAGACATCTCATCCGCGCGGCCGGACTGGCCGTGATTACGCAAATCAACCTGCAACACTCTATGCTGTTGTTTCAGGTCGCGGGCCAGAATGCCCAGATTATCAAGGGTTCCGAACAAACCGTGGATTAACAAAACCGGCAGGGCAGTGCTGCCAGCCACTTCAGGTTCTTGCAGGCGATAATGTAATTTCATGGCGAAGTTCATACAGATAAACAATCTCATTAGGTTATCATGAGTGGCGGATAATTTTTCAAAACAGAAAGTTTCTGCCAGATGCCTGAGCGGGATTTCACTATGTGGGACAGAACAGGCCGGGGCCAGCATGCAGCGAAAAGGTAATAATTCTGCTTTTTGCTTCGCGGCACAATTCCCCTGTTCGTTACTGCGTAGAAATTTGTATAATCCTTTTGAATTAAGTAGAAAAACAGTACTGGATAAAGATGAAAACTATTGAGGTTGACGAAGAACTCTACCGCTATATTGCCAGCCACACACAAGCCATCGGTGAGAGTGCGTCTGATATTTTGCGCCGCATGCTGAAATTTACTGCCGGTCAGACCTCGCCTGCCGCGCCCGCGAACACTCCTGTTATTGCCGGCACCGTGGCTGCGGGAAAACCCGCTGCCGCCGCTCCGGCACCGACGTCGCGCGATAAAGTCCGCGCCGTGCGTGAAATGCTGCTGTCTGACGAGTACGCAGAGCAGACCAAAGCGGTCAACCGGTTTATGTTGATCCTGTCTACGCTCTACAACCTTAACGCGAAAGAATTTGCTGTTGCGACCGAGTCACTAACTGGCCGCACGCGGACCTATTTTGCCGGTGACCAGCAAACGTTGCTGCAAAACGGCATTCATACCAAGCCTAAACACGTTCCCGGAACGCCGTATTGGGTTATTACAAATACCAACACAGGTCGCAAACGCAGCATGATCGAACACATCATGCAGTTCATGCAGTTCCCTGCGGAACTGACTGACAAAGTGTGCGGCACCCTCTAATTTCAGCGTCAGGGAGAAGCGCCAATGGCTAATCACCCCCGTGCAGGGCAACCTGCTCAGCAAAGCGATTTGATCAACGTGGCGCAGTTAACGTCACAGTATTACGTTCTGCAACCGGATCCGGCAAACACAGCGCATGCTGTGAAATTCGGCACATCCGGCCATCGCGGGAGTTCGTTGCGTCACAGCTTTAACGAAGCGCACATCCTGGCCATTGCTCAGGCGATTGCCGAAGTGCGTAAAGAGCAGGGCACCACCGGCCCGTGCTACGTGGGTAAAGATACCCACGCGCTGTCCGAACCGGCGTTTATTTCTGTGCTCGAAGTGCTGACGGCCAATGGCGTTGACGTCATTGTGCAGGAAGATAACGGATTCACCCCCACTCCGGCGGTGTCTCACGCGATCCTGACCCATAACCGCAAAGGCGGCGCGCTGGCTGATGGCATCGTCATCACCCCATCGCACAACCCACCGGAAGATGGCGGCATCAAATACAACCCGACCAACGGCGGCCCGGCAGATACCAATCTGACCTCCGTCATTGAGAAACGCGCCAACGCGCTGCTGGCAGCAAAACTGGCCGGTGTGAAGCGTCAGTCTCTGGATCAGGCGTGGAAAAGCGGTCATCTGGTGGCACAGGATCTGGTTCAGCCGTTTATCGAAGGGCTGACCGAGATTGTCGATATGGCCGCGATTCAGAAAGCGGGCCTGAAACTGGGTGTCGATCCGCTCGGCGGTTCCGGTATCGAATACTGGAAACGTATTGCTGAGCATTACAAACTGGATCTGACGCTGGTGAACGATGAAGTCGATCAGACTTTCCGTTTCATGCACCTCGACCACGACGGCGTGATCCGTATGGACTGTTCGTCGGAATCCGCCATGGCCGGTCTGCTGGCGCTGCGTGATAAATTCGATCTGGCTTTCGCCAATGACCCTGACTATGACCGCCACGGCATCGTAACGCCAGCCGGTCTGATGAACCCGAACCATTATCTGGCGGTGGCGATTCAGTACCTGTTCCAGCACCGTCCGCAGTGGGGCAAAGACGTTGCCGTCGGTAAAACGCTGGTATCGAGTGCGATGATCGACCGCGTGGTGGAAGATTTGGGCCGTAAACTGGTGGAAGTGCCGGTCGGTTTCAAATGGTTCGTTGATGGCCTGTTTGACGGCAGCTTCGGTTTTGGTGGCGAAGAAAGTGCAGGGGCTTCTTTCCTGCGTTTCGACGGCACTCCGTGGTCTACCGACAAAGACGGTATCATCATGTGCCTGCTGGCGGCGGAAATTACCGCTGTCACCGGCAAGAACCCGCAGGAACATTACAACGAGCTGGCGGCCCGCTTTGGTGCGCCAAGCTACAACCGTATTCAGGCACCTGCGACTCACGCGCAAAAAGCCGCGCTGTCCAAACTTTCTCCTGAACAGGTGAAAGCCGACACGCTGGCCGGTGACCCGATCACTGCCCGTCTGACCAACGCGCCAGGTAACGGCGCGTCTATCGGCGGCCTGAAAGTGATGACCAAAAACGGCTGGTTCGCGGCACGTCCGTCCGGCACAGAAGAAGCCTACAAAATCTATTGTGAAAGTTTCCTCGGTGCTGAACACCGCGAACAAATCGAGAAAGAAGCGGTAGAAATCGTCAGCAAAGTGCTCGCTGACGCCAAATAAGCCCCTTTTTTCCTCTCATCAAAAGCGCTGATTATTCAGCGCTTTTTTTTTGCCTGTCGTTCAGATACAAAAAGATATATCTAAATGCGCATTCCTGCTTGCCAGTGTCGAAAAACTGATCTAGTTTAGATATATCGAAATAATTCGATATATCTAAATGGGACATACATTATGTTTAGTAAAATGTTTGAAGGCCGCCATCGCGGTCACGGTAGCCGGGAAGAAGGGCATCGCGGTCATTGCCGCCATGAATCAGAATGCAGCGATCACAGTGAACGCCACATGTTACGCCGTGATGGACGTCATCGTGGCGAAGAACGCGGTGAAGAAGGGCATGAGCGTCGCGGACGTGGCGAAGGTCGCCGCGGGGGGCGTGGTGAGCGCGGAGTACATCGTCTGTTTGAACACGGTGATTTACGCCGCGTGCTGCTGGCGCTGGTGGCGAAAAAGCCGAGCCACGGTTATGAGCTGATCAAAGCCATCGAAGAAGCCTCTTCAGGCCTTTACGTGCCAAGCCCTGGCGTGATTTACCCGACGCTGACGCTGCTGGAAGAGCAGGATTTCCTCGAGCCTGTCGCCACCGGTAATGGCCGTAAAAGTTATCAGATCACTGATGCCGGCAAAGTGGAACTGGCGCAACATCAGGAGGCAGTCGATGCGATTTTTGCCCGTCTGGCGGGGGCGCAGCGTCCGCGTGAAAACAATCTGGCAGAGGGGATTCACGACGCGATGCACCGCCTGCGTCACGCGCTGCGCGGCAACATGATGCGGGCAGATTTAACGCCGGAGCAGGTGGTGCGGGTCAGTGCGATTTTGCAGCAGGCAGCGGAAAGTCTGGAAGCCGAATTTGGCGAAGCCAAACCGGAAACTGACCAGCCTAAGGCATAAAACGATAGCCCACGCCGGTTTCAGTCAGTAAATGACGTGGCCGGGTGGCGTCGGCTTCCAGTTTCTGGCGCAGATGCCCCATGTAGATGCGCAGATAATGGCTGTGTTCGACGTAATTCGGGCCCCAGACGTGGCTCAGTAACTGACGCTGAGTAATGACTTTTCCGCTGTTTGCCAGCAGTTCGGCCAGCAGGCGAAACTCAATCGGCGTCAGATGACAATCTTCTCCGTTACGCTGCACGCGCCGGTTGATCAAATCCACCGTCACATCCGCAAACGTCACCAGCGGGCTTTCCTGCGCGCTGCCCGCATGGCGGCGTAATGCCACGCGAACCCGCGCCAGCAGTTCACCGACGCCAAACGGCTTGGTGAGGAAATCATCGGCACCGGCATCCAGCGCCGCAATTTTGTCTTCCTCGCTGGTGCGGGCCGACAGCACAATAATCGGGATAGCGCTCCAGTGGCGTAAATCGCGAATATAGGTCAGGCCGTCACCGTCCGGTAAACCGAGATCGAGAATGATCAGGTCCGGTTTACGGGTTCCGGCCTCAATCAGCCCGCGTTGCAGCGTTTCACTTTCAAACACCCGCAGGCCTTCCGCCTCCAGTGCCGTGCGCACAAAGCGGCGGATCTCTTTTTCGTCTTCAACAATTAAAATATTGACCGGGGATGCGCTCACGATACCTCATTGATGTCTGATTCCATGTCACTTTCCATCTCCGGCAACGCCTCGAGCGGCAACCTGAAACGAAAACGTGCACCGCCGTTCGGGCCGTTTTCAGCCCAGATCCGTCCGTCGTGCACCTCAATAATGGCACGACATATGGCTAATCCCAAACCGACACCGGGAATGGCCGATTCTTTGTTTCCGCGCGCGAATTTCTCGAAGATGATGTGTTCGCTGCCCGGCGCAATGCCGGGGCCATTATCCCAGACTTCAATCTCCAGCCATTCGTCGAACGGCGTGGCTTTAATGCCGATCGTCGCGCCCGTTCCGGCATATTTATGGGCGTTTTCCAGCAGATTGATCAGCACCCGTTCGATCAGGCTGGCGTCGCAACTCACCAGCACCATTTCCTTCGGCAAATCGATCTCAATGTTGTCGTGCGCCAGCACCGGTTCCAGCATCCGCAGCGCGCTGCCGGTGATCTCCTCCACCGACTGCCACTCTTTGCGCAGATTAAATCCGCCGGACTGAATGCGCGCCATATCCAGCAGATTGTTCACCAGCCGCGTGGTGCTCAGCACCTGCTGGCGGATCTGGCTGGCCTGCGGCGCGTGCTTCGAGCCTTCCGACGCCAGATCCAGCGTCAGAATTTCTGCCTGCCCGAACAGCACCGTCAGCGGCGTGCGCAGGTCATGAGAAAGCGCCGAAAGCAGCGAGTTGCGCAGTTGCTCGCGTTCGGTTTCCAGCCGCGCGGATTCGGCTTGGGCGGCGAGATGCAGACGCTCGAGGGCATTGGCAATCAGCACGGTAAAGGTCTGCAACAGGCGCTGCTGTTCCGGCACCAGTAACTGACGGATGCTCGGCGGTTCGACCGCCAGCAGTCCGCGCGATTCTCCTGAAGCGACCAGCGGCAGCAGCTGATACGGCACGCCGGGCAGGGTGTCAGTACCCGCGCCGGCTGGCAGTTTTTTGTCGAAACTCCAGCGGGCGATCGCGTCATCCACCACGATAGCGGTGACCTCTCCGGCGGGCTGCGCCAGTTCGCCATTTTCCTGCGGCAGCAGAATGGCGGTTTTCGCGTGCAGACTGGAGGAGATAAAGTGACGGCTGGTTTGCGCGATGGCTTCCGGCGTCAGCGCCTGACTGAGGCTTTTCGACATTTCATACAAATGCTGGGCGCGTTTTTCGCGGTGGCGGGCGATGCGCGCCTGATAACGTACCCCGGCGGTGAGATTACCGATCAGGATCCCGACCAGCAGCATCACGCCGAAGGTCACCAGATATTGCGCGTCAGTCACGGCGAGCGAACCGCGTGGCTGTACGAAAAACAGATCAAAGCTGACGACGTTAATCACCGCCGCCAGCACCGACGGCCAGCGGCCATAAAATAACGCAACGACCACCACGCCGAGCAGATACACCATCACCAGGTTGGCCTGATCGAAGGTCGGCACCAGCCACTGCGACATCACCGTAATCACCGCGCACAGCGCCACGGCCAGCGAACAGCCCCACAGCTGGCGGCTGAACCGGTCGGCGAAAGTGCGTGAATCTTGCTCTTTGCGCGCCGGTGATGCCGGGGAATCTTCCAGCCCGACAATAATCAGATCAAGATCCGGCCCGATATCGGCCAGCTTGTCGGCAAAACTGCCGCCGGGCTTCCAGCGTTTTTCACGGCGGCGGCCCATCATGATTTTGCCCAGACGGTGCTCGCGGGCGTAGCGCAAAATCGCCTGTTCTTCATGTGGCTCGGAAAGCGTGGCGGTTTCTGCGCCCAGCTCCTGCGCCAGTTTCAGCGAATGCAAAATGGCCCGGCGCTGGCCTTCCGGTAAACGGTGCAGACGCGGGGTTTCGACATACACCGCGTGCCAGACACAGCCAAGACGCGCCGCCAGCCGTGAAGCGACGCGCACCAGTTTCTCATTACCGCCGCCGTGCCCGATGCACAACAGCAGCGCATCGCGGGTATGCCAGACGCGGTTGACACCCTGATCGTCGCGGTATTCGCGCATCTGATCGTCAACGCGATCGGCGGTGCGCCGCAGGGAAAGTTCGCGCAGGGCAATCAGATTGCCTTTGCGGAAGAAGTGTTCGATGGCGCGCTCGGCCTGACCGGGAATATAAACTTTGCCTTCTTTCAGGCGCTGACGCAGGGAATCGGGGGGCAGGTCCACCAGCACCACTTCGCTGGCGTCATCAAACAAACGGTCGGGGACGGTTTCACGAATGATAATGCCGGTGACGCCGCTGACCACGTCGTTCAGGCTTTCCAGATGCTGAACGTTCACGGTGGTAAAAACGTCGATACCGGCATTGAGTAATTCTTCGATATCCTGCCAGCGTTTAGGGTGGCGCGAACCGGCGGCATTGCTGTGCGCCAGTTCGTCCATCAGGATCAGGGCAGGGCGGCGGGCCAGCGCGGCGTCGAGGTCAAATTCCTGCACCTGACGGCCACGATGTTGAATGCGTTTTGGCGGTAACAGCGAAAGCCCCGGCAGCAGTGCCTGCGTTTCCTGCCGTCCGTGGGTTTCCACCACGCCAACCAGCACGTCGAGGCCGGTGGCGCGCAGGCGCTGTGCTTCCTGCAACATGGCGAACGTTTTTCCGACGCCCGCACAGGCGCCGAAAAAGACTTTCAGTTGCCCGCGCGGCTTCTCATTGGCAAGCGCCAGCAGGCTGTCAGGATCGGGGCGATCGTCAGTCATATTTTCCTTATTGAGCTTTCAGTGCATCCAGCGCCTGGTTCAGCCCGAGCACGTTGACCACGTCGGGGCCGAGGAAACCTATCAGCGGTGATGATGTATTATCATCAATCAATTTATTCACTTGCGCCAGTGGCAGTCCGCGCGCGGTGGCAATGCGCGGTGCCTGCCATTGCGCGGCCTCAACGGAAATCTGCGGATCCAGCCCGCTGCCGCTGGCGGTCACCAGATCCACCGGCACCGTCGCCGGGCTTTGCGGGTTGGCTTTGCGCAGCGCCGCTACGCGGTCTTTCACCGCCTGATCCAGCGCCGGGTTACTGGCTGCCAGATTACTGCCCGCCGAGGCCATCGGGTTATACGGCGAATCAGACGTGACAGAAGGGCGGCCCCAGAAGTAATCATTGCGGGTAAAATTCTGCCCGATGAGCTGTGAGCCAATCACTTTATTGCCGCTGTCTTTCATCAGCGAACCCATCGCCTGCGCGCGGAACACCAGCTCGGAAACGCCGGTGGTCAGCAGCGGATACGCCACGCCAGTCGCCAGCGTCAGCAGAACCGTCATCACCAGAGCCGGACGGACATAGGACATTTTTGTTACGGACATAGTGGTCTTCCTCAAAATCAGCTCAGATGTAAAACGGTCAGAATCATGTCGATAAGCTTGATACCGGCAAACGGCACCAGCAGACCGCCGACGCCATAAATCCACAGGTTGCGGCGCAGCAGCGCGGCGGCACTCATGGCTTTATAGCTCACGCCTTTCAGCGCCAGCGGGATCAGAAACACAATCACCAGCGCGTTGAAAATGACCGCTGACATAATGGCCGAAGACGGCGACGTCAGGTGCATGACGTTCAGCGCATTCAGCTGCGGATAGGTCGCCGCAAACGCCGCCGGGATAATGGCGAAATACTTCGCCACGTCGTTGGCGATACTGAATGTGGTGAGCGATCCGCGCGTCATCAGCATTTGTTTACCGATGTGCACCACTTCGATCAGCTTGGTCGGGTTGGAATCGAGATCGACCATGTTCCCGGCTTCTTTCGCCGCCTGGGTGCCCGAGTTCATCGCCACCGCCACGTCAGCCTGCGCCAGCGCAGGGGCGTCGTTGGTCCCGTCGCCGGTCATCGCCACTAAACGGCCTTCCGACTGATACTGACGAATCAGGGCCAGTTTGGCTTCCGGCGTGGCTTCTGCCAGAAAATCATCCACGCCCGCTTCAGCGGCAATCGCCGCCGCGGTCAGACGGTTATCCCCGGTGATCATCACCGTTTTGATGCCCATTTTGCGCAGCTCGGCAAAGCGTTCCTTGATGCCGCCTTTGACGATATCCTTCAGCTCCACCACGCCCAGCACTTTGCCGCCTTCCGCCACCACCAGCGGCGTGCCGCCTTTACGCGCAACGTTTTCCACCAGGCCATCGACGGCTTTCGGGAAGGTGCCGCCGTTGGATTCCACATGGCGACGGATCGCATCGACCGCGCCTTTACGGATGCTGCGCTCGCCGACGTTAACGCCGCTCATGCGGGTTTGCGCGGAGAAGGGCACAAAGGTCGCATTCAGCGAATGAATGTCGCGTTCGCGCAGGTTAAAGCGTTGCTTCGCCAGCACCACGATACTGCGGCCTTCCGGCGTTTCATCGGCCAGTGACGATAACTGCGCGGCATCGGCCAGTTCCTGTTCCGTCACCTGAGGCGCGGGCAGGAACTGCGATGCCTGGCGGTTACCGAGCGTGATGGTGCCGGTTTTATCCAGCAGCAGCACATCCACGTCACCGGCGGCTTCCACCGCACGGCCACTGGTGGCGATGACGTTGGCTTCCAGCATGCGGCTCATGCCCGCCACGCCGATAGCCGACAACAAGCCGCCGATGGTGGTTGGAATGAGACACACCAGCAGCGCCACCAGCACGGTGACGGTCACCGGAATACCGGCATGGCTGGCGCCCACGCTGAACAGCGAGAACGGGTACAGCGTGGCCGTTGCCAGCACGAACACCAGCGTCAGCGCCACCAGCAAAATGGTCAGCGCCACTTCGTTTGGCGTTTTGCGGCGTTTCGCGCCTTCGACCATGGCAATCATACGGTCGAGGAAGGTATCGCCGGGGTTCGCCGAGCACTCGACCACCAGCCAGTCAGACAGCACGCGCGTCCCGCCGGTGACCGAGGAGAAGTCGCCGCCGGATTCACGGATCACCGGCGCGGATTCGCCGGTAATGGCGCTTTCATCCACCGATGCGCCGCCGACCAAAACTTCACCGTCGCACGGCACGGTATCACCGGCCTCGATCAGCACGTAGTCGCCTTTACGCAGTGTATCGGCGGCGACTTTAATCACCGGCGATTCAGGGCGCGGTTCGTAGATCTTCTTCGCCCAGCTGGTTTTCTGCACGCCTTTCAGGCTCTGCGCCTGCGCCTTGCTGCGGCCTTCCGCCAGCGCTTCGGCGAAGTTGGCAAACAGCACGGTGAACCACAGCCACAGCGAAACGCTGCCGGTAAAAGCCGCGCTGCCATCGGTGCGATGCATCAGGATCGCCAGCCAGATAAGCGTGGTCAGAATGCTGCCCAGATACACCACGAACATCACCGGATTGCGCCACTGAACGCGGGGATCCAGTTTTTTCACCGAATCCAGCAGGGCAGTGCGGATCAGACGGGGTTCAAATAACGCACGTTGTTTACGACTCATCTTTTTAGTCTCTATATTCATCAGTTCAACGAGTTACGCAGCATTACTGTGCTGACCAGACCTGCAAATGTTCCGCCACCGGCCCCAGCGCCAGCGCCGGAATAAAGGTCAGTGCGCCGACCAACAACACGGTGCCGACCAGCAGGCCGATAAACAGCGGGCCGGACGTCGGCAGGGTGCCGTTGCCTGCCTGCTGGCGCTTTTTCGCCACCAGTGAACCGGCAATCGCCAGCACCGGAATGATCACCCCGAAGCGGCCGAAGAACATGCAGGCTGCCAGCAACAGGTTGTAGAACGGCGTGTTGACGCTCAGCCCGGCAAACGCGCTGCCGTTGTTGTTGGCGGCGGAAGACACCGCGTACAGCACTTCACTGAAACCGTGGGCGCCGGGGTTTAAAATCCCTGCGCGACCGGCATCGGTGACCAGCGCCAGCGCGGTGCCGAGCAGCACCAGCGTCGGTGTCACCAGGATCGCCAGCGCCGTCATCTTCATGTCGTAAACGTCGATTTTCTTACCGAGATATTCCGGTGTGCGGCCAATCATCAGCCCGGCGATAAACACCGTCAGCAGCACGAACAGCAGCATGCCGTACAGGCCGGAACCGACGCCGCCGAACACCACTTCACCAATCTGCATCAGCCACATCGGCAC
Source organism: Rahnella sp. PAMC25559 (assembly GCF_050632365.1). Classification (GTDB taxonomy): domain Bacteria; phylum Pseudomonadota; class Gammaproteobacteria; order Enterobacterales; family Enterobacteriaceae; genus Rahnella; species Rahnella rivi. Next base: position 2,196,009 of record NZ_CP192543.1, read on the forward strand.
CATGCCGCCGAGCGCGGTAAAGGAATCGTGCATGGCGTTAACCGCACCGCACGACGCGGCCGTTGTGACCACCGCATACAGGCTGGAGGCCAGAATGCCGAAGCGGCTTTCCTTACCTTCCATATTGATATTGCTGCTGGCACCGAGCGCGGTGAAGTGCGGATTGCCCTGGAGTTCGGCGTACATCACCACCACCACAGAAACCACGAAAATCACTGACATCGCCCAGACCAGCGCGTGGCCCTGACGGTTGTCGCCAACCACGCGGCCAAACGCGAAACACAGCGCGCACGGGATGATGAAAATCGCCAGCATCTGCACCATGTTGGTCAGTGCCGTCGGGTTCTCAAACGGATGGGCAGAGTTGGCACCGAAGAAACCACCGCCGTTGGTGCCGAGCATTTTGATCGCTTCCTGAGACGCCACCGGCCCCATCGGCAACGTCTGTTGCAGACCTTCCAGCGTGGTGATGTGCTGATACGCTTCGAAATTTTGCAGCACGCCCTGGCTGACGAAAAACAGCGCCAGCAGGAACGACACCGGCAGCAGCAGATACAGCGTGATGCGCCATAAATCCGTCCAGGCGTTACCGAGGGTCTGCGCTGAGGGGCGCGCGAAGGCGCGGATCAGGGCAAACGCGACGGCGATACCGGTCGCGGCAGAGAGGAAGTTCTGCACAGTCAGCCCGACCATCTGGCTGAAATAGCTCAGCGTGCTTTCGCCGCTGTAGGCCTGCCAGTTGGTGTTGGTGACAAAACTCACCGACGTGTTAAACGCCAGATCCCATGACAGCCCGCCAAAATGCTGCGGGTTCATTGGCAACGCGCCCTGCGACATCAGCATGGCCATCAGGACAACAATGCCCAGAATGTTAAATACCATGATCGCCAGCGCATACTGCCACCAGGTCATTTCGGCATGGCTGCTGCCAGACGTGCGTAAAACACCGTTTTCTATGCGCTGAATAAATGCGCCGGGCTGTCCTTCAATCAGTTGAGCAATAAAGTTACCCAGTGGTTTTGCCAGCAGCAAAAGCACCAGCATAAAACTGGCAATCAGTAAGAATCCGGTTGCAGCCATTTAAAAATCCTCCGCATTCAGCAGGGCATAAACCAGATAGCCGAGCAGCAGAAGAACCAGTAATGCGCCGCAGATTACGCCAACACTCACAATCCACCTCCACAGGTGTGTTTTTATGTTGTGGCGAGAATAAGGAAAGGCGGGAAAAGATCCTGAAAAGAAAGCGGCCCAACGTGTAAAAAAAGTATAAAAATGCGCAAAAAATGAAACTCAAAAGAAACCTTAATTGCGTATTTATTTAACCATTCTGTAACTCAATTACACCTGAAGGCCAAAAGTGGCGAATATTTACACTTAACAGTGGTCAGATGAGTGGTAAAATTTCATCAATTGCGGTATATTTTTCGCCAATTACAGTTTCCGAAAAATATGACAGGAGCAACGCCATGAATGATTACACGCCATATACAATGACCCGCATACTGGCCCGCCGCGCTTTTGTTATCGCAGCCGGTGTGCTGGCTCTGCCGGTCATGCTGTTCCGCGCTGACCGCGCCCGTTTTTACAGCTATTTACACCGCGTCTGGATGAAAACCAGCGACAAACCGGTCTGGCTGACCCACGCTGAAATGGCGACACAAGATTTTTATTGAGTTAGCCCCTCCCGGCCTCTCCCCTTCGCAGGCTGAGAAACCCAGGAAACCCCGCTTTCACAGCGGGGTTTTTTATTGCCCGCGATAAAACCTGTACAACATTATTTTTATGTATAACTTGTGCTAAGGTTATACCTACAGGTGATGAGTTACGGGCACCTCCTTTTCCTCTTTCAACGTCCGGAGCTGACAATGACTAAAACGATTCCCATTGGCATCAGTGCATGCCTGCTGGGCGACAGGGTCCGCTTCGATGGCGGGCATAAAAGGCTGGCATTCGCGGTGGAGCAACTGGCACCGTATGTGCGTTTTGAACCGATCTGCCCTGAAATGGCGATTGGCTTGCCGACGCCGCGCCCTGCGCTGCGGCTGGTCAGAATGGATGACGGCGTTGCCATGCGTTTCAGCAATGACGAAACCATTGATATCACTGAAAAGATGCAGAGCTATTCCGAGACGCGCGTCGCCCCTCTGACCGCGCTGTGCGGCTACATCGTCTGCGCCAAATCGCCAAGCTGCGGCATGGAACGCGTGCGCGTGTACAGCGCCAACGGTAAAGATGCGAAGAAAAGCGGGGTGGGGATCTACACCGCTGAACTGATGAAACAGCATCCGTGGCTGCCGGTGGAAGAAGACGGGCGGCTCAACGATCCGGTGCTGCGCGAGAATTTTGTCGAGCGCGTATTTACGATGTTCGAGCTGAATCAGCTGCGTGAAAGCGGCCTGACGCGCGGCAAACTGATGGCGTTTCACAGCCGTTACAAACTCTCTTTACTGGCCCATTCTCAGCCTGAATACCGTGAGCTGGGGCGTTTTGTCGCCGCCATGGCCGAATGGACATCCCTTGAAGACTACTTCATCGAATACCGTCAGCGGCTGATGAAACTGCTTAATCACAAAGCCACCCGTCGTAATCACACCAACGTGCTGATGCATGTGCAGGGCTATTTCCGCAAACAGCTCAGTTCGGCACAGCGTCAGGAACTGGCGGGTCTGATCGACCGTTACCGTCAGGGCATGCAACCGCTGCTGGCACCGATCACTTTGCTTAAACATTACATGTCGGAATATCCGGATGAATACCTGGCAGGACAGCGATATTTCGAGCCCTACCCGGAAGCGTTAAGACTTCGATACGGACATTAAAAGGAAACGTATGACCACGCATTTAGTCTGGTTCCGAAATGACTTACGGATAACCGATAACCGCGCGTTACACGCCGCCTGTGAAGACCCGCAGGCGCGCGTCATTGGCGTTTTTGTCGCAACGCCTGAACAGTGGAAACAGCATGAGATGGCGCCGCGTCAGGCTGCGTTTATTTATCAGCATCTTCAGGCGCTGCAACATGCGCTGGCTGAGCGCGGGATCCCGCTGCATTATCACCAGTGTGATGATTTTGCGCAGAGCGTCAGCTGGCTGAAGGATTTTTGTGCCAGCGAACAGGTGGATGCGCTGTTTTACAATAAACAGTATGAAATCAATGAACGGCTGCGTGATGAGGCGCTGGAGAAAACCCTGAGCGCAGATGTTTTGTGCCGCGCATTTGACGACAGCCTGCTGTTGCCGCCGGGTTCTGTCACCACCGGCAATAACGAAATGTACAAAGTCTACACGCCGTTTCGCCGGGCATTTTTATCCCGCCTGACCGAGTCCGACAGCCGTTCTTTGCCTGCGCCGAAAGCGCGTGAACATGGGCAGAAAACGGTGCTGCATAAGCTGATGCCCTTTGACTATCCGCTGGAAAACATCGACGACGCTTTCCCCATTGGCGAGGAAGCGGCGCGCAATCAGCTGCGCAGTTTCTGCCGTGAACGGGTGCAGGATTATCTCGAACAGCGCGATTTACCGGCGGTCGATGGCACCAGTTCTCTGTCTCCGTATCTGGCGATTGGCGTGCTTTCTCCGCGTCAGTGCGTTAACCGTTTACGCACTGAGTGCCCGCAGGTGCTGGAGAGAACCGACGGCGGCGCGTTTGGCTGGCTGAACGAACTGGTGTGGCGCGAGTTTTACCGTCACCTGATTGTGGCCTGGCCGAAGCTTTGCAAGCATCAGCCCTTTGTGGCATGGACTGACGGCGTGCGCTGGCGTCATGCCCCGGACGAATTACAGGCGTGGAAAGACGGCAAAACCGGTTACCCGATTGTGGATGCCGCCATGCGTCAGCTCAATGCCACGGGCTGGATGCATAACCGGCTGCGTATGATTGTCGCCAGTTTTCTGGTGAAGGACTTGCTGATTAACTGGCGTGAAGGCGAGCGATATTTTATGTCGCAACTGCTGGACGGGGATCTGGCGGCGAACAACGGCGGCTGGCAGTGGGGCGCGTCAACCGGTACCGATGCCGCACCTTATTTCCGAATTTTTAACCCGACAACGCAGGGCGAACGCTTCGACAAAGCCGGACGATTTATCAAGGCCTGGGTACCAGAATTGTCGGACGTGCCGGAAAAAGACATTCATCAGCCCCATCGCTGGGCAGAAAAACAACATCGCGTGCTAGACTACCCGTTGCCGATTATTGATCACGCACGGGCGCGAAAAGACACGCTGGCGGCGTTTGAGGCGGCAAAAAACCGGTCAGACTGACCTTTTGCTAATCACCACGACAAGGAGCGATGTGATGAACAAACACCTGCTGGCGCTGATGCTGACGTGCTGGGCAAGCCAGGCCATGGCGGCCTTTGATGTGGTTGCGCTGGGCGTCAACGGAGGGGTCGAAGAGGGCAATCTGACGTCGTATCTGGTGCGCAGTGACGATCAAAAACTGTACCTCGGGCTGGATGCCGGTTCGGTGATGCCGGGGATCCGTAAGGCGCTGGAGAAGGGCAGTTTCCCTCAGGTGACGGCTGAAAATGCCGCGCCGCTGACCCCGCAGGGTGCCGTGTTCCGCAACCTGATCGGCGGATATTTTATCAGCCACGGACATCTTGACCATCTGGCGGGACTGATCATCGGCTCGCCGGAAGACAGTAAAAAACCCATTTATGGCACCGCCGACACCATCGGCACCCTGCGTCAGCATTACTTCAATGGCCGCGTCTGGCCGAACTTCACCGACTCCGGCAGCGGTCTGCGCATCGGCACGTATCGCCTGAACTTACAGCGCCCTGAACAACGTTTTTCCCTCGGCCTGACGGGGCTTGACGGCAATATTTATCCGCTCAGTCACGGCGGTACGTCTTCGAGCATGATTCTGGTGAGCCGCAACAATCAGTCGTTTGCCTTCTTCGGGGATACCGGCCCGGACGAAGTGGAAAAATCGAAGAATCTGGACGCCGTCTGGCGCGTGCTGGGCAGCGAAATCAAAGCCAAACGCCTGAAAGGGCTGATCATCGAAACCTCCTATCCTGACGATGTTCCTGACAGCAAACTGTATGGCCATCTCACACCGCACTGGCTGCTGAAAGAGCTGGCGAGCCTGCAACAACATGCGGGTGGCGACGGTTCGCTGAAAGACCTGACGGTGATCATCAGTCATGTTAAACCGAGCCTGAAAGCGGGCGCGGATCCTGAAAAAGAGATCATGGCGCAGCTGGAAAAAGGCAACAATCTGGGCGTGAAGTTTGTGCGGATGCAGCAGGGCGACAGGCTCGAGCTGTAAACGCAGGGAAGGGGAAACGGCCGCGTTTCCCTTTTTTATTTCAATCCGTGAATGTCAGTTAATCTCAGAAGACCCACAGGCAGACAGCGGGCATTTGGGGCATTGGGGAGATGTCGGTTATCATCGTGAGAATCGTCCCTATGTGAGAAGCCGAACACCATGAACAATCTTCAGCTCGAAGCCCTGATTAACCAGAAACTGGATGTCAGTAATTTCCATGATTACGCGCCGAATGGCCTGCAGGTCGAAGGGCGTCGCAACGTGCAGCGCGTGGTCACCGGCGTGACGGCCTCTCAGGATCTGCTGGATGCGGCGATTGCGGTGGAAGCAGATGCGATTTTGGTGCACCACGGTTATTTCTGGAAAAATGAACCGGCGGTGGTGCGCGGAATGAAGCGCAATCGGCTGAAAGCCCTGCTGGTCAATGACATCAATTTATACGGTTATCATCTACCGCTCGATGCGCACCCCGAACTGGGCAATAACGCGCAGCTGGCGGAGTTGTTCGGCATTGATGTGCAGGGAGAAGTGATGCCGCTGGTGCCTTATGGCGAACTGAAAAAGCCGCTGTCCGGTGAAGCATTACGTCAGCGCATGGAAGTGATTTTGGATCGCAAAGTGCTGCACAGCGCGCAGGGCGGGCCGGATGAGATCCGCCGCATCGCCTGGTGTTCCGGCGGTGGTCAGGGGTTCATTCAGCAGGCGGCAGACTTTGGTGTAGATGCTTTCATCAGCGGTGAAGTTTCCGAACAAACCATTCATATTGCCCGCGAAATGGGGCTGCATTTTTACGCCGCCGGCCATCACGCCACGGAACGTTATGGCGTGAAAGCGCTGGGCGAATGGCTTCAGGATTATCACGGATTAGATGTCATGTTTATCGACATCGACAATCCGGCTTAAGGGCTGACGTATTTGCCATGGGGGATCCGGGCAGAGCAGGTGACCTTCACGTACGCTTGGTACGCGTCGGTTCCTGTGCGCTGGCCGGATCCCCACGGGTGGCAAGCTTTACGTCTCTGACTTAGCTGACGCTTTCTCTGTCGTTTCATCAGGCACGCTGTCTTCAAGCAAGGTAAATGCCCGCTGTAAACCGGTATCCACGTCGGGGTCTGCGCCCTGCGGCGGATACGGGCTCTCTTCTTCCTCATCGGCTGCCACTTCACTTTCTTCCACCACCGGTTCGGTGACGTTTTCCGGCGCGGGCATGGTTTCCTGAATCATCTGCTCGTCAAAGGCCGGATTCAGCGCCGGAGAAAGAGGCGAACTGCTCAGACTGTCCGGCATCGCAATATGCGGCAGCGGCGCATCCACCGCCATCACCGTCTCTTCTTCTTTGGCCGATGTCCGGCTCAGCGCCACAATGGCGGCACCGCACAGCGCGAAAAAGGCGTACAGAATATTGCCACCCAGCGGCTCCATCAGCGCGCCGACGGCCAGCGGCCCGATACAGGCACCGACGCCGAATGCCATCAGCAGACAGGCTGAAAGTGAGACGCGCCGCTCCGGTTCGATCATGTCATTAGCGAGTGCGACCACCAGCGGGTACAGCGTGAACTGCATCAGGCTGACCACAAAACCGATGCCCAGCAGCAGCGGGAACGAGATGTGAGTCAGCAGCGCCAGCGGCAGGGCGGCGACCGCCAGCAGGATCGCGTTTATGCGCATCAGCATGTTGCGGTTATAACGGTCCGACAGCCAGCTCAGCGGGAACTGCGCCAGCAGACCGGCGAAAATCGCCAGCGCCATAAACAGACCGGTTTGCTGCGTGGTAAGCGATTGCTGGCTGGTATAAATCGGTGCCATGCCGTAAAACGACCCGACAACCATGCCGATGACCAGGGTGATCGCCAGCACTTTAGGGATCGCGCCGATAAAGAATTTCAGCTCCATGGGTGCGGGCGACATATGGCCGACGTTGGTGCGCGTGGTCAGGGCGATAGGCACCAGACAGAGTGCAAAACACAGCGCAATCATGATAAGCGTGCTGACGCCCAGGCCGCTGTCGAGCATCAGCACCACCTGGCCCAGCGACATCCCGAGATACGACGCCACCATGTAAAAACCGAACACCACGCCGCGCTGATTCGCTTCTGCCTGATCGTTCAGCCAGCTTTCCAGCACCATATATTGCACCATCATGCACAGGCCGATGATCAGACGCAGTACTACCCAGACCGGGATAATGTCGGTCAGACCGTGGCCGAGGACGGCGGCGGTGATGATGCCGGAGCAGGAGACATACGCACGAATGTGGCCAACGCGGGCGATCAGGATATGGCCGACTTTGCCGCCGATCACCAGCCCGATGTAGTTAGCCGCGATGATCGCACCAATCATGGCACCGCTGACGTGTATCGCTGACAGTCGCAGGGAGATGTAAGTGGTGAGCAGGCCGGAACCGAGCAGCATCAGTAATGTGGTGGTATAAAGCGGAAAAAAGAGTGCTAAAGGTTTTCTCACGGGCCGTCCCTTTCTTGTTGTGACGTTCTTGATGTAAAGAATGCGTTATCCAAACGCTAAAAAACTTCAACACCCCCGAGAGTAGCAGGTGCGGGCGGCAGGGGAAACCTTCACCGCCCTGAACATGCCGTGGACAAGTTGACATCATCAGTCGCTTTCCCGCATAACTACCCTTAATCTAAAAACAAATTCCGATATATTGAGTTGCTGAATAACTTGATGATCCACAACCCTTCTTTGAGGAGTGTCTGAGTGCAACGAGCACGATGTTACCTGCTGGGTGAACGCGCGGTAGTGCTGGAGCTGGAACCCCCAGTGACCCTGGCCAGCCAGCAGCGGATCTGGGGACTGACCCAGCGTTTACAGGATCGCACGGCCTATCCTGGCGTTCGCGAAGTCATTCCCGGCATGAATAATTTGACGGTTCTGCTCACCGATGCGCAGAGCTCTGCGCTGGACGCGATTGAACGTCTGCAAAACTGGTGGGAAGAGAGTGAAGCCATTGAACCGGAATCACGGCTGATTGAAATCCCGGTGATTTACGGCGGGAAGCAGGGCCCGGATCTGGAGAATGTTGCCAGCCATACCGGTATGACGCCGCGTCAGGTGGTGGAATGCCATTCGGGCATTGATTACACCGTCTATTTTCTGGGCTTCCAGCCGGGTTTTCCTTACCTCGGTGGGATGCCGGAACAGCTGGCGACACCACGTCACGGCGAACCCCGTCTTTCCGTGCCCGCAGGTTCCGTGGGCATCGGCGGCAGCCAGACCGGCATTTATCCGCTGGCCACGCCCGGCGGCTGGCAGTTGATCGGGCTGACCTCGCTGGCGATGTTTGACCCCACGCGCGCCTCGCCGACCTTATTATTACCCGGTGACTGCGTGCGCTTCGTGCCACAAAAGGAGGGCGTATGCTGAAAATTTTACGCGCCGGGATGTTTACGACCGTGCAGGATTTGGGCCGCAACGGCTATCGCCAGCAGGGTGTGAGTCAGTCCGGTGCGCTTGACGGCCCCGCACTGCGCATCGCCAATCTGCTGGCCGGAAATGATGAGGACGCCGCAGGGCTTGAGATCACCCTCGGGCAGTTCAGCGCGGAGTTTCATCGCGAAGGCTGGATAGCGCTGACCGGTGCCGGGTGCCACGCCCAGCTCGACGGGAAAGACGTCTGGACCGGCTGGCGTTACGCGGTGAAGCCGGGCCAGGTTCTGACGATGAAAATGCCGACGCGCGGAATGCGCAGTTATCTGGCGATTTCCGGTGGCATTGATGTGCCGCAAGTGATGGGCTCGCGCAGCACCGATCTGAAGGCTCAGTTCGGCGGCTTTAACGGGCGTGCGCTGCAGGACGGCGATCTGCTGCCAACCGGTGATACTTTCCACACACCGAAAAGTACCGGCGGCATCAAACAGTTGCTGTTCGGCAATCGTATCCGCGCATTAGCCGGGCCGGAATATCAGGAGTTCAGCGCCGAATCACGCGATGCTTTCTGGCGCGCCTCATGGCAGCTGAGCCCGCAAAGTAACCGCATGGGATATCGCCTGCATGGCCGCGCGCTGAAACGGGAAACGGATCGCGAAATGCTGTCTCACGGCCTGTTACCGGGCGTGGTGCAGGTGCCGCACGGCGGTCAGCCGATTGTGCTGATGGCCGATGCGCAGACCACCGGCGGCTATCCGCGTATCGCCTGTGTAATCGAAGCCGATCTCTATAATCTGGCGCAGATCCGCCTCGGCGAGCCCATTCATTTTGTGAAATGCACGCCGGAAGAGGCGCAAAAAGCGTTACGCGAACAGTCGCTGTTTATCGGACAGATTAAGCGGGGATTGTATGATCGTTGATCTTAATGCCGATCTGGGTGAAGGCTGTGCCAATGATGAGGCGCTGTTGCAGCGGGTCAGTTCCGCCAATATCGCCTGCGGTTTTCACGCCGGAGACGCCCTGACCATGCAACAGTCGGTGCGCCTGGCGATGAAATACGGCGTGGCAATTGGCGCGCACCCGAGTTTTCCCGATCGCGAAAACTTTGGCCGCAGCGCCATGCAACTGCCGCCGGAAACGGTGTATGCGCAGGTGGTGTATCAGCTCGGCGCGCTGGCGGCCATTACCCGTGCCGAAGGCGGGAAAATGATACATGTCAAACCGCACGGGATGCTCTACAACCAGGCAGCGACCGACGCCGTGCTCGCTGATGCCATCGCCCGCGCGGTCTTTGACGTCGACCCGACGCTGCGGCTGGTGGGGCTTGCGGGCAGCGAACTGATCCGCGCCGGTGAGCGCGCGGGCCTGCAAACGCGTCAGGAAGTGTTCGCCGACCGCCGCTACCAGAGCAACGGTGCGCTGGTCCCCCGCAGTCAGCCCGATGCGATGATCGACAGTGACCAACAGGCGCTGGAGCAGACGCTGACGATGGTTCAGCAGCAGAAAGTGCTCAGCCGCGAAGGCGTCTGGGTGCCGGTGAAAGCCGACACGGTTTGTCTGCACGGTGATGGTGAGCACGCACTGACTTTTGCGATGCGGTTGCGTGAGGCGTTTGATGAACAAGGGATAGAAATTCATTCATAATGATCTCATGACCCCAGACGAGGTTCCGTTTTGCCCTACAACAAGGATCTATCATGCGTAAAGTCTTAGTGACCGGTTTCGAACCCTTTGGCGGCGAGCGCGTCAATCCGTCGTGGGAAGTGGTGAAACAACTGGGTGACCTGGAGTTGTCGGGCGCGCAGATTGTGGTGCGCCAGCTGCCTTGTGTGTTTGGTAAAGCCATTGAAGCGCTGAATGCGGCGATTGATGACGTGCATCCGGAAATGGTGTTGTGCGTGGGGCAGGCGGGCGGACGCAGTGATTTTAGCGTTGAGCGTGTGGCGATTAACATCGACGATGCGCGTATTCCTGATAACGAAGGGAATGAGCCGGTGGACGCAGCGATCGTCGCTGACGGTCCGGCCGCCTATTTTTCTTCGCTGCCGATTAAGACGATTGTGAACGGGCTGCGGGAATCGGGCATTCCTGCATCGGTATCTCAAACGGCGGGAACCTATGTCTGCAATCACGTGATGTACGGGCTGATGCACCGTCTGGCGCAGCCGTCCTGCAACGTGGTGAAGGGCGGTTTTATCCATATTCCTTATTTGCCGGAGCAGGCAGCGAAGCATCCGGGCGAGCCAAGTATGTCAGTACACACTGTCATGAACGCCCTTGAACTGACTATCGCCATCGCGCTGCATACCGAGCAGGATTTGCGAATTGCTGAGGGTGCGACTCACTGATGCCTGAAGGTCCTGAAATTCGCCGCGCGGCCGATCTGCTGGTGCGCGCGGTGGTGAACAAACCCCTTACGGATGTCTGGTTTGCCTTTCCTTCGTTGAAACCTTATCAGTCTGCGCTGCGTGGCACGAAAATCACGGCCATTGAAACACGCGGGAAAGCGCTGCTGACGCACTTTTCCAACGGTCTTACCCTGTACAGCCACAATCAGCTTTATGGCGTGTGGCGGGTGGTGAATGCCGGTGAAACACCGAAAGAAACCCAGCGGTCGTTACGCGTTCAGCTGCAAACCACCGATGCGGCGATCCTGTTATACAGCGCCTCCGAAATTGGGATTTATGATACGGCAGAGATAGAGAATCATCCCTTCCTGCGGCGTATCGGCCCTGACGTACTCGATGCCTCTCTGACTGTCGCACAGGTTCGTGAGCGTTTACTCTCCCCTAAATTTCGCAACCGTCAGTTAGGCGGCATGTTGCTCGATCAGGCCTTTCTCGCCGGATTGGGGAACTACCTGAGGGCGGAAATTTTATGGCTGGCAAAACTGTTGCCGGGGCATAAACCCAAAGACCTGAAAGAGGCAGAACTGGACGCGCTGGCGGATGCCTGCCTGTCGGTAGCGCGGTTGTCCTATGCCACGCGCGGGACGATGGATGAAAATGTGCATCACGGCGCATTGTTCAGATTTAAAGTTTTTGGCCGGACGGGGAAACCGTGCGAGCGGTGTGGCGATCCGATTGAAAAGGGCAGTGTGTCATCCCGGCCATTTTTCTGGTGCCCTGTGTGCCAGATATAAAATGTTATTTACCGCGATGAGATTTGTGCTTTTCATGAATGAGCGGGTATGATTTTTAATGCCCTCAGGGGAATTATACAGTGAAGAACGCAATATCTTTCTCTTATTGCCTCTTTGCAGTTTAATTAACTGAGGGTGTTTTATGCGTAAACGTACCAGTGCGTTATTTATTTCCATTTGTAGTCTGAGCGTTATTCCCTTTGTCAGCCATGCTGATTATTATCAAACCAGTGTGCAATGTGCTTATTCTCACACATTAGGGGATGACGCTATTATGATGTTTAATATGCCGGGGCATGCGATGTGGCATGACTTTTTCGGTAATACCAGTACAGATGCCTCATCGACATATACAACCTTACGACAAAAAGCCACCACAACCTGTACAGATCTGGCCGACTCATCTGCCTACTGGGCACCTTCCCTGAAATTGCCGGATGGGACAGAAGTCCGGCCTCAGTATCAGAAAACCTATTATCAGACCGTCAACAGCCCGCAAAACCCGCTGACCTCATTTCCGGACGGTTTACAACTTTTAGCCGGTAATCACCAGGGCACGTCACCAAACCCGCGTATTAGTTTTTTATGTAATGATGGCACGGGTTATTCCAGCAGCGCTGAACGCACCTGTACCAAGCCTGCGAACGGAGACACCTTGCAGTTTAATATCGGGATTCAGTTCCCTAACTGCTGGGATGGTAAAACCATCGCCGCAAAACCTTCCGGTACGGCACATAAGCCTAACGCGGTATACGCTGACAATAATGGCGCCTGCCCGGCTGATTATCCGAAGCATATTCCTACGGTAAATATGAATGTCGCCTATCTGTTCCCCGGGCTGACATCTCTTGACCTGAGAACGGTTCAGCTGTCACTGGATCCGATCATGAACGGCGATCAGCGTCTTGAACAATGGGGCAGTGTTTATACCGCGCATGGAGATTTTGTCAACGGCTGGACAGAAGATGCGGCGAAATTTATGACGGAACGCTGCATGAATAATAATTATGATTGCACAAGTTATATGCCTTATGCCTATAACGATCCTATTGCTGATACTTATGTAAGTAATCAGGAAGAGAGTGATAAAAACTTTGGTTCAGCCACACAGTTATTAGTACAGGGTAATACGAAAAATACGTCAGAAACTAATAATCCGCAAAAAATGACATTGCTAAAATATCAGATCCCGCCAATGCCAACGACGTATTCAGATGAGCTGACAGCGCTGTTTAAATATAAACTCCATATTTATGGCGGAAGAACTACGTCAACCGGCGGTATGACAATTTATATGTACCCGACCACCACGGACTGGGATGAAAATACCGTCACCTGGAATAATCATCCTGTTTGTGATTACCAAACGGCCTCTACCTTGTATCTGGATGAGAAAAATCAATACCGCGATTTTGATGTCACGACATTGGTTAAACAGGCCCAGCAAAAGGGACAACAGCAGATCGCTTTTTGTATCAGCACAGGCGGGAACAACAACACCAATATTTTCACCTTTAACACCAAGGAAACAACGTATCCACCACAACTGATGCTGGTCGGCGTGCAGAACGAATAAAGAAATAATGTTTTTCAGCCATAAAAAACGCCAACGTAAAAGTTGGCGTTTTTTTTACTGCTGAAAAGAGACGAACTTATTTTTTCAGCTGGGAGTGGAAATCACGTTTGTCGTAGCCGGTATACAGCTGGCGTGGACGGGCAATTTTGATGCCGTCCTGGTGCATTTCGCTCCAGTGTGCAATCCAGCCGACCGTACGCGCCATGGCGAAAATGACGGTGAACATGGAAGACGGGATACCCATCGCTTTCAGGATAATGCCTGAATAGAAATCGACGTTCGGGTAGAGTTTTTTCTCGATGAAATACGGGTCATTCAGCGCGATGTGTTCCAGCTCCATCGCCACTTCCAGCAGGTTGTCTTTCAGATCCAGCTCTTTGAGCACTTCATGACAGGTTTCACGCATCACGGTGGCGCGCGGATCGTAGTTTTTGTAAACACGGTGACCGAAGCCCATCAGGCGGAATGAATCATTTTTGTCTTTTGCACGTTTCACAAATTCTGGAATGTGATCAACGCTGCTGATTTCTTCCAGCATTTTCAGTGCGGCTTCGTTGGCACCGCCGTGAGCAGGCCCCCAGAGCGATGCGATACCGGCGGCGATACAGGCAAACGGGTTAGCACCAGAAGAACCGGCGGTACGCACGGTCGAGGTTGAGGCGTTCTGTTCGTGGTCAGCGTGCAGGATCAGAATGCGGTCCATGGCACGTTCCAGAATCGGGTTCACTTTGTATTCTTCACATGGCGTAGAGAACATCATGTGCAGGAAATTCCCGGCGTAAGAGAGGTCGTTGCGCGGGTAGACGAAAGGCTGGCCGATGGAATATTTGTAGCACATTGCGGCCACGGTCGGCATTTTTGACAGCAGACGGTAGGCGGCGATTTCGCGGTGACGTTCGTTTTCGACGTCAATGGAATCGTGATAGAACGCAGCCAGCGCGCCGGTCACACCGCACAGAACGGCCATCGGGTGAGAATCACGACGGAAACCGTGGAACAGACGGGTGATCTGCTCGTGCACCATAGTGTGACGGGTCACATTGGTTTTGAATTCTTCAAATTGCTTCGGCGTTGGGGTTTCACCGTTTAGCAGCAGGTAGCTGACTTCAAGGAAGTTGGACTCTTTCGCCAACTGATCAATCGGGAAGCCACGGTGCAGCAAAATCCCTTCGTCACCATCAATGTAGGTGATTTTGGATTCGCAGGATGCGGTAGACGTAAAACCGGGATCATAGGTAAAAAGGCCTTTTGAACCGAGGGTGCGGATATCAATTTCATCCTGGCCCAGCGTGCCGAACAGCACATCCAGTTCAATCGGGTCGTGACCTTGTAGGGTAAGTGTCGCTTTCTTATCAGCCATTTACAGTCTCCTTAGCGCCTTATTTTTAAAAATCGATAACAACAGAAATGCCTGGAAGCGACGCCTTGTAAGGTCATTATTATTATCAGCCTTAACTCTGCGATCGTATGGGAAGGGAACGTAGAGCTGAGTCGAATCGCAGTCTCAGACTGCTCTGTGACAAACAAGCGGCGTTTCATCGTTGTTAAAGATTCGGTAAATCATTACTGTTCTGTCGCTCAGTACCTGTGAAGAGTATGAGGATTTACACAATCACCACTTTTGCATAACTTGGCCCGACAGGGAAGACCCCGTCTTACGATTGTGTGATCCACTGATTCTCTTAATACTTTCCCCTTTTTGGTGCGTCAGGGTAACGCCGGTATGTGCTCAGTATCACAGTCCTTCAGGGATGGGACATATGTAATGGAAATGTTGATCAAATGTCAAACTCGATAATTTATTTTGTGCGATTTGTTGAATTTGGGAGCTAACTCACTGTTTCGCAGAAATGTGAATAAAGCATTTGTAGGGCAATTGTAATGGGAATGTGATCAACCTATACTTCAACGAGGTCTCCGGGCAAACCCTGAAGTAGGAGCACCCAGCGTTGTTTTCTGAGCATTTTACGTTTCCCAAACGCAAAACTTTGAAAATGCATCACGCGCCGTTTAAGCACATTGGATGTCGTTGTTTGAGCGCGAGGGATGAAGGCTAAACAGTCTTAATGCTGTCTGACACTGCTCCAGACCGGAGGAAGTAAAATAATAAGAGCTGTGTGGGCAAAACCGTGAAAAAACAAAGACCTGTCAATCTGGATCTGCAAACGATCCGGTTTCCCGTTACTGCGATAGCGTCCATCTTACACCGAGTCTCTGGCGTAAT
Source organism: Rahnella sp. PAMC25559 (assembly GCF_050632365.1). Taxonomy (GTDB): domain Bacteria; phylum Pseudomonadota; class Gammaproteobacteria; order Enterobacterales; family Enterobacteriaceae; genus Rahnella; species Rahnella rivi. The sequence continues at coordinate 2,211,610 of NZ_CP192543.1, forward strand.
AACCTTCGTCGCCGTCGGTATCCTCCTCTGGCTGTTAGGCCTGTCTCTCTCTTCTCCTGAAGGGTTTGCGCAAGCGGCTGCCATCATGAATAGCTACGTCGTCAAATTCATCTTTTGGGGAATACTTACTGCGCTGGCCTATCACGTCTGCGGTGGCATCCGCCACTTGCTGATGGATTTTGGCTATATCGAAGAGAGTTTGGCTGCTGGTACCCGTTCTGCCCAGGTGGCAATCGGTCTGACCGTCGTGCTGTCAATTCTGGCTGGAGTCCTCGTATGGTAAGCAACGTTTCTGCATTAGGACGCAATGGTGTGCACGACTGGTTGTTGCTGCGTGCTTCCGCGATCATCCTCACCCTTTACATCCTTTATATTCTGGGCTTCGTGGTTCTGGCTCAGGAACTGACTTTTGATGTCTGGCATGGCTTCTTCTCTTCCTCCATCACCAAAGTATTCACACTGCTGGCGCTGTTGTCGATTTTGATTCACGCGTGGATCGGCATGTGGCAGGTGTTAACGGACTATGTCAAACCGGTAGCTGTTCGGCTTGTGCTGCAACTGGCCATTGTCGTGACGTTAGTGGTTTACCTACTTTACGGAACAATTGTTGTTTGGGGAGCGTAGTAAATGAATCTGCCAGTCAGAGAGTTTGATGCTGTGGTGATCGGTGCAGGTGGCGCCGGTATGCGTGCAGCATTACAGATTTCACAAACGGGCCAGTCCTGTGCCCTGATTTCCAAAGTCTTCCCGACCCGCTCGCATACGGTGTCAGCGCAGGGCGGTATTACCGTTGCGCTGGGTAACACCCATGAGGACGACTGGGAATGGCATATGTACGACACCGTAAAAGGTTCCGACTACATCGGTGATCAGGACGCCATTGAATATATGTGTAAAACCGGGCCGGAAGCGATTCTGGAACTCGAGCACATGGGGCTGCCTTTCTCCCGTCTTGAAGACGGTCGTATTTATCAGCGTCCGTTTGGCGGCCAGTCGAAAAACTTCGGCGGCGAACAAGCGGCACGTACTGCGGCGGCGGCCGACCGTACCGGTCACGCGTTGCTGCACACGCTGTATCAGCAAAACCTGAAAAACGGCACCACGATTTTCTCCGAATGGTATTCACTGGATCTGGTGAAAAATCAGGACGGCGCGATCGTCGGCTGTACCGCCATCTGCATCGAAACCGGTGAAGTGGTGTATTTCAAAGCCAAAGCGACCGTGCTGGCAACCGGCGGCGCGGGCCGTATTTACCAGTCCACCACTAACGCCCATATCAATACCGGTGACGGTGTGGGTATGGCGCTGCGCGCAGGCGTGCCGGTGCAGGATATGGAAATGTGGCAGTTCCACCCGACCGGCATTGCCGGCGCGGGCGTTCTGGTCACAGAAGGCTGCCGTGGTGAAGGCGGTTATCTGCTCAATAAAGACGGCGAACGTTTCATGGAACGTTATGCGCCGAATGCGAAAGACCTGGCCGGTCGTGACGTGGTGGCGCGTTCCATCATGATCGAAATCCGCGAAGGTCGTGGCTGCGAAGGTCCGTGGGGCCCGCATGTCAAACTGAAACTCGATCATCTGGGTCGTGAAGTGCTGGAATCCCGCCTGCCGGGTATTCTGGAACTGTCCCGCACCTTTGCTCACGTTGATCCAATCAAAGAGCCGATTCCTGTTCTGCCAACCTGCCATTACATGATGGGCGGTATTCCGACCAAAGTGACCGGTCAGGCGCTGCGTGTGAACGAGAAGGGCGAAGACGTGGTGATCCCAGGTTTGTTTGCGGTCGGCGAAATTGCCTGTGTTTCCGTACACGGCGCAAACCGTCTGGGTGGCAACTCACTGCTGGATCTGGTGGTGTTTGGTCGCGCCGCCGGCATGCACTTGCAGGAATCGATTGCCGAACAGGGCGACAGCCGCGATGCGTCTCAGGACGATATCGATGTCTCTCTGGAACGCCTGAACCGCTGGAACAACACCCGTTCAGGTGAAGATCCGGTGGCGATCCGCAAAGATTTGCAAGCCTGTATGCAGAATAACTTCTCGGTCTTCCGCGAAGGCGATGCGATGGCAGAAGGGCTGGAACAGCTGAAAGTGATCCGTGAGCGCCTGAAAACGGCCCGTCTGGACGATACTTCAACAGAATTCAACACGCAGCGCGTTGAATGTCTGGAGCTGGATAACCTGATGGAAACCGCGTTCTCAACGGCTGTCTCTGCCAACTACCGCACCGAAAGCCGTGGCGCACACAGCCGCTTTGACTTCCCGGATCGTGATGATGCGAACTGGTTGTGTCATACGCTGTATCAGCCGGAAACCGAGAGCATGACACGCCGTGAGGTGAACATGCAGCCTAAGCTTCGCGCGGCGTTCCCGCCGAAAGCGCGTACTTACTAGGGCGTGAGCTGGGACATTATATGAAACTCGAATTTTCGATTTATCGCTATAACCCGGACGTCGATGACGTGCCGTACATGAAAGACTATGTGCTGGAAGCTCAGGAAGGGCGCGACATGATGTTGCTGGACGCGCTGATTTTGCTGAAAGAGCAGGATCCGACGCTGGCCTTCCGCCGTTCGTGCCGTGAAGGCGTGTGCGGATCTGACGGTCTGAACATGAACGGCAAAAACGGTCTGGCCTGTATCACGCCGGTATCGACCTTACGTCATGGCAGCAAGAAAATTGTTATCCGTCCGTTGCCCGGCTTACCGGTTGTCCGTGACCTGGTGGTGGACATGGGGCAATTCTATAAGCAGTATGAGAAGATTAAGCCTTACTTGTTGAATGATGGGAAAAATCCTCCGGCGCGTGAACATTTACAGATGCCGGAAGAGCGCGAAAAGCTGGACGGATTATACGAATGTATTCTCTGCGCCTGCTGCTCGACGTCATGCCCGTCCTTCTGGTGGAACCCGGACAAGTTCGTCGGTCCGGCAGGTCTTCTGGCCGCTTACCGTTTCCTCATCGACAGCCGCGACACTGAAACACAACCGCGTCTTGACGATCTGAACGATGCTTTCAGCGTATTCCGCTGCCACAGCATCATGAACTGTGTGAGTGTGTGTCCGAAGGGGCTGAATCCGACCAAAGCTATCGGTCATATCAAGTCGATGCTGCTACAACGCGGTGCCTGATGAGATAAGCCACGCGACAGCGGGAACTCAGGTTCCCGCTTTCTTTAGTTACAAATGCAGTAACTGAGGCGCTGATAGCAAATAAGTAAATTTTTAATAACAAAGTAGCAACAAGTGCAACAAAGTTGCGCCTGACTGGAGTAAGATAGTCGGGTAAAAATCAGGGGCATCAATCTCAGGCGTATTTGCACTAAGAAGGGGGAAAGACAGCAGGGCAACTTCACAAGTCAGTCACGCGCATGGCGGATTTTTGAAGGTTCCTTGAAGAGCCAAACGCTCAACCAACGAACTGTTTTAGTAAGGAAAACCGTTTTACCGCGGTGTATCACGGTCATTATTATTAACCACGGCGAAAACTAAAGCTTCAAAGCTTAAGGGATCACGATGCAGAACGGCGCAATGAAGGCCTGGCTGGATTCCTCCTATCTGGCGGGTGCAAACCAGTCTTACATAGAACAACTCTATGAAGACTACTTAACCGATCCTGGTTCCGTTGACGATAGCTGGCGTTCAATTTTTAAACAGCTACCAACAGTGGGTGTGAAACCAGAGCAACTCCATTCTCAAACACGGGACTACTTCCGCCGTCTGGCGAAAGACGCGTCACGTTATAATTCCTCCATCAGCGATCCTGAAACGGATGCCAAGCAAGTTAAGGTGTTGCAGTTAATCAATGCCTTCCGCTTCCGTGGCCATCAGAACGCAAACCTTGATCCGCTCGGCCTGTGGAAACTGGACGATGTGCCTGATCTGGACCCTGCGTTCCACCATCTGACTGAAGCTGATTTCCAGGAAACCTTCAACGTCGGTTCTTTTGCCATTGGCAAGGAAACCATGCAGCTCGGCGAGCTGTATAAAGCCCTGAAGCAAACCTATTGCGGCTCCATCGGTGTGGAATATATGCACATCACCAACACCGAAGAGAAACGCTGGATCCAACAGCGTGTCGAATCCGTGGCCGGTCGTGCGAATTTCACTGATGAAGAGAAGAAAACGTTCCTGAAAGAGCTGACCGCAGCAGAAGGTCTGGAACGTTATCTGGGCGCGAAATTCCCCGGTGCCAAACGCTTCTCGCTGGAAGGCGGCGATGCTCTGGTGCCGATGCTGAAAGACATGATCCGTCACGCGGGCAAAAATGGGACGCGTGAAGTGGTGCTGGGTATGGCGCACCGTGGTCGTCTGAACGTGCTGATTAACGTGCTGGGGAAAAAACCTCAGGACCTGTTTGACGAGTTCTCGGGCAAACATAAAGAACACCTGGGTACCGGTGATGTGAAATACCACATGGGCTATTCGTCTGATGTGGAAACCGAAGGCGGAATGGTTCACCTGGCGCTGGCGTTTAACCCGTCGCACCTGGAAATCGTCAGCCCGGTGGTTATCGGTTCCGTTCGTGCACGACGTGACCGTCTGGACGAAGCGCGCAGTAACATGGTTCTGCCTATCACCATTCACGGTGACGCGGCAATTACCGGCCAGGGTGTGGTTCAGGAAACGCTGAACATGTCACTGGCTCGTGGTTATGAAGTGGGCGGTACCGTGCGTATCGTCATTAATAACCAGGTGGGCTTTACCACCTCGAATCCAAAAGATGCGCGTTCTACTGATTACTGTACTGATATCGCGAAAATGGTGCAGGCGCCGATTTTCCACGTCAATGCGGATGATCCGGAAGCCGTGGCTTTCGTCACCCGTCTGGCGCTGGATTTCCGCAACACCTTTAAACGTGACGTCATGATCGATCTGGTTTGCTACCGTCGCCACGGCCATAACGAGGCCGACGAACCAAGCGCAACCCAGCCGCTGATGTACAACAAGATCAAGAAGCACCCGACCCCGCGCAAAATCTATGCCGATATCCTGACTGAGCAGAATGTTGCGAGCCTGGAAGACGCCACGGAAATGGTCAATCTGTACCGTGATGCGCTGGATGCCGGTGAGTGTGTGGTGGAAGAGTGGCGTCAGAACGATATGCACACTTTCACCTGGTCGCCGTATCTGAACCATGAGTGGGACGAAGCTTATCCGAACAAGGTTGAGTTTAAACGTCTGCAGGAACTGGCGCGTCGCGTCAGCCATGTGCCGGATGCGATCGAAATGCAGTCACGCGTTGCCAAAATTTACGGCGACCGTAACGAGATGGCAGAAGGGAATAAGAAGTTTGACTGGGGCGGTGCCGAGAACCTGGCGTACGCCACACTGGTTGACGAAGGCATTCCTATCCGTCTGTCCGGTGAAGACACCGGCCGCGGCACCTTCTTCCACCGCCATGCGGTGATCCATAACCAGAAAAACGGTTCCGTGTATGTGCCGTTGTCGAACATTCATAACAGCCAGGGCGAATTCAACGTCTGGGACTCCGTGCTTTCCGAAGAAGCGGTGCTGGCGTTTGAATACGGTTATGCCACGGCTGAACCGCGCACCCTGACCATCTGGGAAGCGCAGTTCGGTGACTTCGCCAACGGTGCGCAGGTGGTGATCGACCAGTTCATCAGCTCCGGCGAACAGAAATGGGGCCGCATGTGTGGCCTGGTGATGCTGCTGCCGCACGGCTACGAAGGGCAGGGGCCGGAGCACTCCTCCGCGCGTCTGGAACGTTATCTGCAACTTTGCGCTGAGCAAAACATGCAGGTGTGTATCCCGTCGACCCCGGCACAGGTTTACCACATGATCCGCCGTCAGGCTCTGCGCGGTATGCGCCGTCCGCTGATCGTGATGTCACCGAAGTCTCTGTTACGTCATCCGCTGGCGGTTTCCACGCTGGACGAACTGGCTAACGGCAGCTTCCTGCCGGCGATTGGTGAAGTGGACGAACTGGATCCGAAAGAGGTTAAGCGCGTCGTGATGTGTTCAGGTAAGGTCTACTATGACCTGCTGGAACAACGTCGTAAGAACGAAAAAACCGACGTCGCGATCGTCCGTATCGAGCAGTTGTATCCGTTCCCGCACAAGGCAATTCAGGAAGTGCTTGAGAAATTCTCACACGTTCATGATTTCGTCTGGTGTCAGGAAGAGCCGCTGAACCAGGGCGCGTGGTATTGCAGCCAGCACAATTTCCGTGAAGTGATTCCTTTCGGGGCTTCTTTACGTTACGCAGGACGCCCGGCCTCTGCCTCTCCGGCAGTCGGCTACATGTCCGTTCACCAGAAGCAGCAGCAAGATCTGGTTAACGATGCGCTGAACGTTAAATAACCGCGTTGGCGTCAGTTAACTAAATGGAACATAAGAAGGATTGATAATGAGTAGCGTAGATATTCTGGTCCCTGACCTTCCTGAATCCGTTGCGGATGCGACGGTTGCCACCTGGCACAAAAAACCGGGCGACAGTGTTGAGCGTGACGATGTACTGGTAGAAATCGAAACCGATAAAGTGGTTCTGGAAGTCCCGGCGAGCGAAGCGGGTATTCTGGACAGCATCATCGAAGACGAAGGCGCAACGGTCATTTCCCGTCAGATTCTGGCGCGCATTCGTCCGGGTAACAGCTCTGGCAAACCAAGCACCGAGAAAAGCTCCGATAAAGAAGCGACTCCTGCTGCACGCCACACAGCTGCGCTGGAAGAAGAGAGCAACGACGCCCTCAGCCCGGCTATCCGCCGCCTGATTGCCGAACATTCTCTTGATGCCAATGCCATCAAAGGCAGCGGTGTTGGCGGACGTCTGACCCGTGAAGACGTTGAGCAACATCTGGCAAAAGCTAAAGAGACAAAACCTGCCGCCGCACCGGCCTCCGCGCCTGCTGCTGGCAACGATGCTCCGGCACCGGCTTTGGGTTCACGCAGCGAAAAACGCGTACCGATGACCCGCCTGCGTAAACGCGTGGCCGAGCGTCTGCTTGAAGCGAAAAACAGCACTGCGATGCTGACAACCTTCAACGAAATCAACATGAAACCCATCATGGATCTGCGTAAGCAGTACGGTGATGGTTTCGAAAAACGTCACGGCGTGCGTCTGGGCTTCATGTCCTTCTATCTGAAAGCCGTGGTTGAAGCATTGAAACGCTATCCGGAAGTGAATGCTTCTATTGATGGCGAAGACGTGGTTTACCACAACTACTTCGACGTGAGCATTGCGGTATCGACGCCGCGTGGTCTGGTTACGCCGGTTCTGCGTGATGTGGATACGCTGGGCATGGCTGACATCGAGAAGAAAATCAAAGAGCTGGCGATCAAAGGTCGTGACGGCAAATTGAAAGTGGAAGAGCTGACCGGCGGTAACTTTACCGTGACTAACGGCGGCGTCTTCGGCTCCCTGATGTCTACCCCGATCATCAACCCACCGCAGAGCGCGATCCTGGGTATGCACGCCATTAAAGATCGTCCGATGGCAGTCAATGGTCAGGTGGTGATTTTGCCAATGATGTATCTGGCACTGTCCTACGATCACCGTCTGGTGGATGGCCGCGAATCCGTCGGCTTCCTGGTGACCATTAAAGAGATGCTGGAAGATCCGGCTCGTCTGCTGCTGGACGTTTAGTCCCCGGTTGCGGTAAGTAAAAGAGATCTCGACCCTCAGTGGCGCGGTTCGCCGTGTCACTGATAAAGCCCTCCTACTGAATAAGAATGGATAGAACATCATGAATTTACATGAGTATCAGGCGAAACAGCTTTTCCTGCGCTACGGCCTGCCAGCACCATCAGGCTTCGCCTGTTCCACCCCGCGTGAAGCGGAAGAGGCTGCATCGAAAATCGGTGCCGGTCCGTGGGTGGTAAAATGTCAGGTTCATGCCGGTGGTCGCGGTAAAGCGGGCGGCGTGAAAGTCGTGAAAAGCAAAGAAGAAATTCGTGCTTTCGCAGAACACTGGCTGGGCAAACGCCTGGTCACTTACCAGACAGACGCACAGGGCCAGCCGGTTAACCAGATCCTGGTTGAAGCAGCCACTGACATCGATAAAGAACTGTACCTCGGTGCGGTAGTCGATCGCAGCTCCCGTCGTGTGGTGTTCATGGCGTCTACTGAAGGCGGCGTGGAAATTGAGAAGGTGGCGGAAGAAACCCCGCACCTGATCCACAAAGTGGCACTGGATCCGCTGGCAGGTCCGCAGCCGTATCAGGGCCGCGAACTGGCATTCAAACTGGGTCTGACCGGTAAGCAGGTTCAGCAGTTCACCAAAATCTTCATGGGTCTGGCGAACATCTTCCTTGAGCGCGATCTGGCGCTGATCGAAATCAACCCGCTGGTGGTCACTACCGCGGGTGATCTGATTTGCCTCGACGGCAAACTGGGTGCAGACGGCAACGCCTTGTTCCGTCAGCCAGAACTGCGCGAAATGCGCGACCACAGTCAGGAAGATGCCCGCGAAGCGCAGGCTGCGCAGTGGGAACTGAACTACGTTGCGCTCGACGGTAACATCGGTTGCATGGTCAACGGTGCCGGCCTGGCAATGGGTACCATGGATATCGTGAAACTGCACGGCGGCGAACCGGCTAACTTCCTGGATGTTGGCGGCGGCGCGACCAAAGAACGCGTGACCGAAGCCTTCAAAATCATCTTGTCAGATGAAAAAGTGAAAGCTGTCTTCGTCAACATCTTCGGCGGTATCGTTCGTTGCGACCTGATCGCCGACGGTATCATCGGTGCGGTGGAAGAAGTGGGCGTCAGCGTGCCGGTTGTGGTACGTCTTGAAGGTAACAATGCCGAGCTGGGTGCCAAAAAACTGGCAGACAGCGGTTTGAACATCATTGCAGCGACCAGCCTGACAAATGCGGCTCAACAAGTTGTCGCGGCAGTGGAGGGGAAATAATGTCCATTTTAATCAACAAGAACACCAAAGTTATCTGCCAGGGTTTCACCGGTAGCCAGGGGACTTTCCACTCCGAACAAGCCATCGCTTACGGAACAAAAATGGTCGGCGGCGTAACGCCGGGCAAAGGCGGCACTGAGCATCTGGGTCTGCCGGTGTTCAACACCGTGCGCGAAGCCGTAGAAACCACCGGCGCAACGGCGTCTGTGATTTATGTTCCGGCTCCGTTCTGCAAAGACTCCATCCTGGAAGCACTGGATGCAGGCATCAAACTGATCATCTGTATCACTGAAGGCATCCCGACGCTGGATATGCTGGTCGTGAAGATGAAGCTGGATCAAAGCGACGCGGTGATGATCGGGCCAAACTGTCCGGGCGTTATCACTCCTGGCGAATGCAAAATCGGCATCATGCCGGGACACATTCATCTGCCGGGCAAAGTGGGCATCGTTTCCCGCTCTGGTACGTTGACCTATGAAGCGGTTAAGCAGACCACGGACTACGGCTACGGCCAGTCAACGTGTGTCGGTATCGGCGGTGACCCGATCCCTGGTTCTAACTTCATCGATATCCTGAAATTATTCCAGGAAGATCCACAGACTGAAGTGATCGTGATGATCGGTGAAATTGGTGGTAACGCGGAAGAAGAAGCGGCTGCATACATCAAGTCACACGTGACTAAACCGGTTGTGGGTTATATCGCGGGTGTGACTGCGCCAAAAGGCAAACGTATGGGCCATGCTGGCGCCATCATTGCCGGTGGTAAAGGCACTGCAGACGACAAATTCGCGGCGCTTGAAGCCGCTGGCGTGAAAACCGTTCGCAGCCTGGCTGATATCGGCGAAGCGGTGAAATCACTGCTGCCACAGTAAGAAAAATGCTCTCCGCGGGTTAAAATCCTGGCGGATTAGGCAAAACAACGTTTCGACATGTTGGTCACCTTCGGGTGACCTTTTTTATTGCTGCTATAATGTTTAACAATAACTGATTTCAGTCATTTTTATTAACAACGCACGATAGGTTCATTGAGAATAAAAGGTTAATAAATAGGATTGCTAAAGTAGCAATTTGGATATTATCGCCAACCATAAAAACACAATTAATTAACAATAAAGTCATCAATAAAGACTATTGAAACTCACAAGTAACATCCTGAAATATTTTTTCGAAATTTGCTGCCACTAATATAGAAATAAACAATGAGATAGGCTTAAATTGCGTCAGATCAATTTCAGCACATGAAGCAGATCTGCACGCTAATTGACCTGTACGCGTAAATCCGCTTTGGGTCACTAAAAAACCTATTTATTGTGTGGAATTAGTGGCGTAACATATTGGCTCTGTAACATCAGTTTTTTGTATGTTTACTTTCCCCGAAATTTCTCCCGTCCGCCAGGCCCGGTTCGAGGCTTAAAGGCGAGTTTTTTTCCGGGGTTCAGAGTGCCTGCGAGAGGGCGTATCCGCCTGATTTCCGGTATGTCTGTTCTGCACACATTTGATTTGAATTCTGGTAGTCATGAGGCGCAACGGGCAACCGTTTCGTCAGAGATCGCAAGTTGGGGTCTTCCTCCGAGGAGCAAGGGGTCAAGATGTTTGATATCGTTGAACTGTCGCGTTTACAGTTTGCTTTAACAGCCATGTACCATTTCCTATTTGTCCCATTAACGCTGGGTATGGCGTTTTTACTGGCAATTATGGAAACGGTTTATGTGCTTTCGGGCAAACAAATCTATAAAGATATGACCAAATTCTGGGGCAAACTCTTTGCAATTAACTTTGCATTGGGCGTTGCCACCGGGTTAACCATGGAATTCCAGTTCGGGACTAACTGGTCATATTTCTCACATTACGTCGGTGATATCTTTGGTGCGCCTCTGGCGATTGAAGGTTTAATGGCGTTCTTCCTTGAATCTACATTAGTTGGCCTGTTCTTCTTCGGTTGGGATCGACTTTCAAAAGTTCAGCACATGACCGTGACCTGGTTTGTCGCGCTCGGTTCGAACTTATCCGCTCTGTGGATCCTGGTGGCGAACGGCTGGATGCAAAACCCGATTGCATCGACCTTCAACTACGAAACCATGCGTATGGAAATGGTCAGCTTCTCCGAGCTGGTGCTGAACCCGGTTGCGCAGGTTAAATTCGTTCACACCGTAGCGTCAGGGTATGTGACGGGTGCGATGTTCATCCTGGCTATCAGCTCTTACTACCTGTTAAAAGGCCGTGACATCGGTTTCGCGAAGCGTTCATTCGCCATCGCAGCGAGTTTCGGTCTGGCTGCCGTGCTCTCCGTTATCGTGCTGGGTGATGAATCCGGTTATGAAATGGGTGACGTGCAGAAAACCAAACTTGCCGCTATCGAAGCCGAGTGGGATACCCAGCCAGCGCCTGCCAGCTTCACGCTGTTCGGTATGCCGAATCAGGATAAAATGGAAAATGAATATTCTATTCAGATCCCCTACCTGCTTGGCCTTATCGCAACGCGTTCTGTGGACACGCCGGTCACCGGTCTGAAAGACCTGATGGCGCAACACGAAGTGCGCATCCGCAACGGGATGAAAGCCTACACTCTGCTGGAAGAACTGCGTTCAGGTAACACAGACCCGAAAGTGCGCAGCGACTTCGAAAACGCTAAGCAGGATCTGGGCTACGGTATGTTGCTTAAACGCTATACCGACAATGTGGCTGATGCGACAGACGTCCAGATTCAGAAAGCGACCAAAGATTCTATCCCACGCGTCCTGCCGTTGTACTTCGCCTTCCGTATCATGGTTGCCTGCGGCATCCTGATGCTGGTGCTGATTGGTCTGTCCTTCCTGGCCGTTGTTCGCGGCAAGATTGGTCAGAAACGTTGGTTGCACCGCGCGGTGTTCCTCGGCCTGCCATTACCGTGGATTGCAGTGGAAGCCGGTTGGTTTGTGGCGGAATACGGTCGTCAGCCTTGGGCGATTGGTGAAGTGTTACCGACTGCGGTTGCACACTCTTCGCTGACGGTAGGTGATGTGCTGACCTCAATGATTCTGATTTGTGGCCTGTACACCCTGTTCCTGATCGCTGAAATGTTCCTGATGTTCAAATATGCACGCCTGGGCCCAAGCAGCCTGAAAACGGGCCGCTATCATTTTGAGCAAACTCCAGCGCCACTTGAGCAAACTCGGTAAAAGGGAGTCGAATTATGTTTGATTATGAATCGCTAAGGTTCATCTGGTGGGTGCTGATTGGCGTGCTGTTTATCGGCTTCGCAGTCACCGATGGGTTTGATATGGGCGTGGGCATCCTGGTGCGGATTATCGGTAAAACCGATACTGACCGCCGAGTCATGATTAACGCCATCGCCCCGCACTGGGACGGCAACCAGGTTTGGTTGATCACCGCAGGCGGCGCGTTGTTTGCCGCCTGGCCTATGGTCTACGCTGCCGCATTCTCCGGCTTCTATGCCGCGATGGTGCTGGTGCTATGTGCATTGTTCTTCCGTCCGCTGGGCTTTGACTATCGTTCAAAACTGGACAGCGCGCGCTGGCGTGGCATGTGGGACTGGGGCATCTTCATCGGTAGCTTCGTGCCTGCATTAGTGTTCGGTGTGGCATTCGGTAACCTGCTGTTGGGTGTGCCGTTCCATATCGACAACGATCTGCGTCTGTTCTATACCGGCAATCTGTTTGGCCTGCTGAACCCGTACGGTATTCTGGCCGGTCTGGTCAGCCTGACCATGCTGATCACCCAGGGCGCAACCTATCTGCAAATGCGTACCGTGGGTGAGCTGCACCTGCGTACCCGCACTGCATCGCAGATTTCTGCGCTGGTGATGATGGTGTGCTTCCTGCTGGCAGGGATCTGGTTAGTAAAAGGTATTGATGGTTTCACCGTGACATCCGTAATGGATCACGCGGGCCCGTCTAACCCGCTGCGCAAAACGGTTTCTCATGAAGCAGGTGCATGGCTGGCTAACTACAATAAGATGCCAGGCCTGTGGGCTATTCCGGCTCTTGGCGTGATTCTGCCACTGCTGACTATCCTGTTCTCACGCATCAATAAAGGTGCACTGGCGTTTATCAGTAACTCACTGACCATCGCCTGTGTGATCCTGACGGCGGGTATCACGATGTTCCCGTTCGTGATGCCATCCATCACTGAGCCAAACGCCAGTCTGACCATGTGGGATGCGACATCCACACTGCTGACGCTGAGAGTGATGACCGTTGTAGCCTGTATCTTTGTGCCTCTCATCCTGATTTACACCTCATGGGCGTATTACAAGATGTTCGGTCGCCTCGATAAACACTACATCGAGAACAACAAGCATTCGTTGTATTAAGGAGAACACCATGTGGTATTTTGCCTGGATCCTCGGCACCTTACTGGCTTGCTCGTTTGGTATCATTACCGCGCTGGCGTTTGAGCACAGCGAAGCCAATAAAGCTGCGAAAGAAGAGAAGTAATGAGTGTGATCGCGGATAAGCTCTACGCCGTCACCGACAAGGGCCCCTTGCGGGCCCTTTCACTGGTGATGTCACTGCTGCTTGCCGGCTGCGTTTTCTGGAAGCCGGGCATGTTTGCCTCGTCGACCAGCCAGCTGGAAGTCTGGCATGGGATCATTCTGATTTGGGCCGTGTGCAGCGGCGTTATCCACGGTGTCGGGTTTCGCCCGCACAAGTCGTTGTGGAAAGCGTTCTTTTGCCCTCTGCTGGCCATGATTGCGTTGGCTGCCGGTCTGTTTTACTTCTTTAGCTGACTTTTATTGTCGATTAAATACACAGATTTACAGTAAAACTCCTATGGGCCGTTCTGGCCCATAATTATTTTCATTCCAGCAATGCAACCCATTCCCAACCCCAGTCCTCTTGAGTATAGTAGTGCCGTCAAATTGCATTACGGGATGTAGAGTGAGTAATTCGTTGTTCCGATGGCCGGTTCGTGTCTACTATGAGGACACAGACGCGGGAGGTGTGGTCTACCATGCCCGATACGTCGCCTTTTATGAAAGGGCTCGCACAGAGATGTTGCGCCAACGCAATTTTCACCAGCAGCAGTTGCTGGGAGAACACGTCGCTTTTGCTGTCCGCCGCATGACGGTCGAATACTTTGCACCAGCTCGTTTAGATGACATGCTGGATGTTCAGAGTGAGATTACGTCCATTCGCGGAGCTTCTCTTACTTTTGCACAACGAATTCTTGATTCGCATGGAAACCTTCTGAGTTCTGCAGAAGTGTTAATTGCGTGCATTGATCCACACCAAATGAAGCCACGTGCGCTTCCTAAGTCTATTGTCGCGGAGTTTAAGCAGTGACTGACATGAACATGCTTGATTTATTTTTAAAGGCCAGCATCCTGGTTAAGCTGATTATGCTTATCCTGGTGTGCTTCTCTGTCGCGTCTTGGGCGATCATCATTCAACGTACCAAGGTACTGAATGCCGCCACCCGTGAGGCAGAAGCGTTTGAAGATAAATTCTGGTCCGGTATTGAGCTTTCCCGTTTGTATCAGGAAAGCCAGGGCCGTCGCGAAACCCTGAGCGGGGCAGAGCAAATCTTCCATTCCGGTTTTAAAGAGTTTGCGCGTCTTCATCGTGCGAACAGCCATGCGCCTGAGTCTGTGATTGAAGGCTCTTCACGCGCGATGCGTATTTCCTTTAACCGTGAACTCGAATCCCTTGAAATGCACATTCCTTTCCTCGGTACCGTCGGTTCAATCAGCCCGTATATCGGCCTGTTTGGTACGGTCTGGGGGATCATGCACGCCTTTATCGGTTTAGGTTCTGTGAAACAAGCCACCTTGCAAATGGTTGCACCAGGTATTGCAGAAGCGCTGATTGCCACCGCAATTGGTTTGTTTGCTGCTATCCCGGCGGTTATGGCGTATAACCGCCTCAACCAACGCGTAAACAAGCTTGAGCAAAACTACGATAACTTCATGGAAGAATTTACGGCCATCCTGCACCGTCAGGCTTTCTCTCGCGAAACCAGCAGTAACTAAAGGGGGAGAGTATGGCTCGTTCACGAGGTCGTCGTAACCGTCGCGAAGGTAAGTCGGAGATCAACATTGTTCCGCTGCTGGACGTACTGCTGGTTCTGTTACTGATTTTTATGGCAACAGCCCCCATCATTACCCAGAGCGTGGAAGTGGATCTGCCAGACGCGACGGATTCCAAAACGGTATCCAGCGATGATAACCCGCCAGTGATTGTTGAAGTCTCTGGCGTGGGGCAATACACCATCGTGGTGGATCATCAGCGTATGGAACAGTTGCCTGAACAGCAGGTTATCGCGGAAGCGACCAGCCGAATTCAGGCCAATCCGAAGACAGTCTTTCTGATCGGCGGTGCAAAAGACGTGCCTTATGATGAAATCATCAAGGCGCTGAATATGTTGCATCAGGCCGGTGTGAAATCTGTCGGATTGATGACACAACCTATCTGAGGATAGGTAATTTGTAACACTTATTTGAAACCCGGCTTTCCCTGCACTGTTAAAAAAGACGACAGGCAACGAAGAACCCGGGTTTTTAGTAATCCTGTCTTGGGAAATCTATTTTGGTAAAGGCAACTGCAACTGAACAAAACGATAAGCTCAAACGCGCCGTTATTGTTTCGGTCGTTCTGCATATCATCATTATAGGCCTGCTGATTTTGGGATCGCTGGACGAAGATACCAGCATGAGTGGCGGCGGTGGCGGTAGTGATATTTCCGCTGTGATGGTCGACCCGAGTGCCGTGGTTGATCAGTACAATCGTCAACAGCAGCAACAGGCTGATTCCCAACGTGCTGCACAAGCGCGTCAGAAAAAATCAGAACAGCAGGCTGAAGAGTTACAGCAGAAACAGGCCGCAGAACAGCAGCGCCTGAAAGAGCTCGAAAAAGAACGTCTGCAAGCGCAGGAAAATGCGAAACAGCAGGCGCAGGAACAGGCCCAGCAGCAAAAGCAGTCCGAACAAGCTGCTGAACAAGCCAAAGAACAACAGAAACAAGCAGAGGCTGCTGCCGCACAAGCGAAAGCTGAAGCCGCCAAAGCAGCCGCACAGGCGAAAGCGGATGCCGCGAAAGAGGCGGCTAAAGCACAAGCTGACGCGCAGAAAAAAGCCGCTGCAGATGCTAAAAAAGAAGCAGAGGCTGAAGCTTCTGCCGCCGCCGCTGCCGCGAAGAAACAAGCCGAAGCAGATGCGAAGAAAGAAGCAGCTGCCGAAGCTAAAAAAGCGGCGGCTGCCGAAGCCAAAGCCCAGGCTGCTGCGGATGCGAAGGCACAAGCTGACGCTGATGCAAAAGCTGCCGCTGATGCCAAAGCGTCGGCTGCTGCGGAGAAAAAAGCGGAAGCTGCCGCTGCGGCCAAGAAAGCTGCAGCCGATAAAAAGGCTGCTGCAGCAGCTGCCAAAGAGGCGGCTGATGCGAATAATTTATTTGATGGCCTCGCCGACTCTAAAAATGCACCGAAAGGGGCAACGGGGGGCGGTGCTTCTGCTCCGGCAGGGAAGGGCACTCAGAAAAAGGCAGGCGCATCAGGTGCAGATATTGCGAACTATGGTAGCCAGATTAAGGCCGCCATTGAGAGCAGATTCTATGACGCGTCATCCTATGCAGGTAAAACCTGTTCGTTGCGCGTTAAAATGAATCCGGATGGCTCGCTTATCAGCGTGTCGGCGGAAGGTGGGGATCCTGCACTTTGTCAGGCAGCGCTTGCCGCGGCCCGACAGGCGAAGTTCCCGAAACCGCCTTCTGAAGCAGTCTATGAAGTCTTTAAAAATGCTCCGATAGATTTTAAACCGTAGAAAGACGAAAATAATTTCTTTTCAGATTTTTACGATAGATTGCAGGGTGTAATTCTAGTTTTGTATGCGTTGGTTTGTTAAAATTCTGCTAAATTATCGCGGGCAGATACGTCCAGATAAGGGAGATACAATGAAGCAGGCATTTCGAGTAGCGTTCGGCCTTTTAATGATGTGGGCATCTGTAGCACATGCAGAAGTTCGTATCGAAATCACCCAGGGTGTAGATTCCGCTCGCCCGATTGGCGTTGTGCCATTCAAATGGGTTGGTCCAGGTACACCACCTGAAGACGTTGGTGGCATTGTTGCTGCTGACTTACGTAACAGCGGCAAGTTTAACCCTATTGATGCATCTCGTATGCCACAGCAGCCGTCCACCGCAGCAGAAGTCACGCCTGCCGCCTGGACCGCCCTGGGTATTGATGCGGTGGTTATCGGTCAGGTTCAACCTGCTGCCGATGGCAACTATGTGGTGTCTTATCAGTTAGTTGACACATCCGGCGCACCTGGCACCGTTCTGGCACAAAACCAGTACAAAGTGACCAAGCAATGGCTGCGTTATTCTGCCCATACGGCCAGCGATGAGGTATTTGAAAAACTCACTGGCGTGAAAGGCGCATTCCGTACCCGTATTGCTTACATCGTTCAGACTAACGGCGGCAAGTTCCCGTATGAACTGCGCGTTGCTGACTATGACGGTTACAACCAGTTCGTTGTTCATCGTTCACCAGAACCTTTAATGTCACCGGCCTGGTCACCAGACGGCAGCAAACTGGCTTATGTGACCTTCGAAAGTGGCCGTTCTGCCCTGGTTGTGCAGACGCTGGCTAATAGCAATATTAGACAAATTGCCTCCTTCCCACGTCACAACGGTGCACCTGCGTTCTCTCCGGATGGCAGCAAACTGGCTTTCGCCCTGTCTAAAGACGGTAGCCTGAACCTGTACGTAATGAATCTTGGCTCTGGTCAAATCAGCCAGGTGACTAACGGTCGCAGCAACAACACCGAACCAACCTGGTTCCCGGACAGCCAGAACCTGGCGTTTACTTCGGATCAGGGCGGTCGACCACAAGTGTATAAAGTGAATATTAATGGCGGTGCGCCACAACGTCTGACCTGGGAAGGTGCTCAAAATCAGGACTCTGACGTCAGTGCAGATGGCAAGTTCCTGGTAATGGTAAGCAGCGCCAGCGGTACACAGCACATCGCTAAACAAGATCTGGCAACGGGAGCCGTTCAAACATTGACGGACACGTTCCTGGATGAAACGCCTAGCCTCGCACCAAATGGCACCATGGTTATTTACAGCTCTTCACAGGGTCTGGGTTCCGTGTTGCAGTTGGTATCGACTGATGGACGTTTCAAAGCGCGTCTTCCGGCAACTGATGGACAGGTCAAATTTCCTGCCTGGTCGCCGTATCTGTGATGCATATACAACTATGTATGGCAAAAAATTATAAAAGGATCGAATAGATGCAACTGAACAAAGTTCTGAAAGGGCTGATGCTGGCATTGCCTGTACTGGCAGTCGCTGCTTGTAGTTCTCACAAGAACGCAGACAACGACCAATCAGGTATGGGTCTGAACACCGGCGCTGGCACTGAAAACGCAAACATGTCTTCAGAAGAGCAAGCACGTCTGCAGATGCAAGAATTGCAGAAAAACAACATCGTTTACTTCGGCCTGGACAAGTACGATGTGTCTTCTGAATTCGCTCAGATGCTGGATGCACACGCAGCTTTCCTGCGTAGCAACCCATCTTACAAAGTGACCGTAGAAGGCCATGCTGACGAACGTGGTACTCCTGAGTACAACATCGCGCTGGGCGAACGTCGTGCTACTGCAGTTAAAATGTACCTGCAAGGTAAAGGCGTTTCTGCAGACCAAATCTCTATCGTTTCTTACGGTAAAGAAAAACCAGCTGTACTGGGCCATGACGAAGCGGCATATGCCAAAAACCGTCGTGCCGTACTGGTTTACTAAGAGAATAGTATGAGCAGTAACTTCAGAACTCACTTGTTGAGTCTGTCGTTACTGGTTGGCGTAGCGGTCCCATGGGCCGCTACTGCCCAAGCGCCAATCAGTAATGTCGGCTCAGGCTCGATTGAAGATCGGGTCACCTCTCTGGAGCGTATTTCTAACGCTCACAGCCAGCTATTAACTCAACTCCAGCAACAACTTTCTGATTCCCAACGTGATATGGATACTCTTCGTGGTCAAATCCAGGAGAACCAGTATCAGTTGAGTCAGCTTGCTGATCGCCAGAAGCAGATCTTTAACCAGATGGACAGCTTAAGCCAGGGTAATGCCGGAGCCGCCAGTACGGGCGCTGCTGCAGCCACAGGTGATGCGTCTGGGTCTGCTGCCGCAACGCCGGATGCGGGGGCTGCACAAGCGCCTGCAAGCACCGGTGACGTGAACAGCGATTACAATGCTGCGGTTTCACTGGCGCTGGAAAAGAAACAGTATGATGAAGCCATTGCGGCTTTTCAGAGTTTCGTCAAAAAATATCCTGATTCGACTTATCAGCCTAACGCCAACTACTGGTTAGGACAGTTGTATTACAACAAGGGTAAAAAAGACGACGCTGCGTATTATTTTGCAGTTGTGGTCAAAAACTATCCTAAGTCTCCAAAAAGTTCTGACGCAATGTTCAAGGTTGGGGTGATCATGCAGGAGAAAGGTCAGGCTGATAAAGCCAAAGCCGTCTTCGCTCAGGTCGTGAAACAGTACCCAAATACCGATGCGGCAAAACAAGCGCAAAAACGTTTATCTGCAAACTAGTTCTTCATTCAGGTCTGGAAAATGTACATATCGTGCATTTTCTGGGCTTGAGTGTGTGAAACGCCATCAGTTAGCACTCTTTCTGAAAATTAAAGTTGCACTGAAAAGTTAAATAAGTAATATATGCCGCCGTTGCCCAGACAACTCCAAACGGCTAACGCTGTCAGAGATTTAGGCAATATGCAGTAGGTTTAGAGGGGCCGTTAGCTCAGTTGGTAGAGCAGTTGACTTTTAATCAATTGGTCGCTGGTTCGAATCCAGCACGGCCCACCACTTTCAAAGTGGACACAGTAGTGAAGCAGTGCAGGATGAGAACCACGGGGTTCGAGCGAAGCGAGACGACAACACGCAAGCGTTGCCCGCAGGGCGAGGTGAAACCGAGTCAATCCAGCACGGCCCACCAAATCTAAACCATTATTGCATGTGGCTTGCACACCAACTGCAAGACACGAAGGCAGACGGAAGTATTCAGGAAGGGCCGTTAGCTCAGTTGGTAGAGCAGTTGACTTTTAATCAATTGGTCGCTGGTTCGAATCCAGCACGGCCCACCACTTTTATAGTGGAAACTGTAGTGAAGCAGTGCAGGATGAGAACCACGGGTTCGAGCCGAGCGAAGCGAGACGACAACGCGCAAGCGTTGCCCGCAGTGTGAGGTGAAACCGAGTCAATCCAGCACGGCCCACCACTTTTAGGTGTAACCCCTGAAGATTTTGAAAGCCATTAGTAAATCAGTACCCAGCATTTAGATGGGCCGTTAGCTCAGTTGGTAGAGCAGTTGACTTTTAATCAATTGGTCGCTGGTTCGAATCCAGCACGGCCCACCACTTTTAAAGTGGATAATGTAGTGAAGCAGTGCAGGATGAGAACCATGGGTTCGAGCCGAGCGAAGCGAGACGACAACGCGCAAGCGTTGCCCGCAGGGCGAGGTGAAACCGAGTCAATCCAGCACGGCCCACCCTCTAAATTGCAGAATTCAGAAAAAAGCGCCTTTTGGCGCTTTTTTCGCATCTGACGCCCGAAACTTCCTTCCATCGCGGTCTTCGTTTTTCCTGTAATTTTCTCAAACCTCGTCTCTTTTAAGTCCAGTAAACATTTTAAGCTCTACGTCTATAATTTGGACGACTTCACTCGTGTTTTACGGTATTTTGTTTAGCATACAAAACTACTCTGCTTCATCATGAACCAGAGAGTGGCTTCCCGCCTTCAGGCATATGGCCTGACTGAATGAGATGACGAGTATGAGCGAAACATTGGATCTGAATGCGACGGTTTATCCTTTCCCCCCGAAACCCGCCGTTCTGAATGCAGATGAAAAGACTTTCTATAAAGAGAAGATCAGAAAACTGCTAAAAGAACGTGATGCCGTGATGGTGGCGCATTATTACACCGATCCTGAGATTCAGGCGCTGGCCGAGGAAACTGGCGGTATCGTCGCGGACTCTTTAGAAATGGCGCGTTTTGGCAGTCAGCATCCCGCTTCCACGCTGCTGGTAGCCGGCGTGCGCTTCATGGGCGAAACGGCCAAAATCCTCAGCCCTGAGAAAACGGTTCTGATGCCGACGCTCAATGCCGAGTGCTCGTTGGATCTCGGTTGCCCGGAGCAGGCGTTCTCAGATTTTTGCGACCAGCATCCTGACCGCACCGTGGTGGTCTACGCTAATACCTCTGCGGCGGTAAAAGCACGCGCCGACTGGGTGGTGACATCCAGCATCGCGGTTGAACTTATTGAGCATCTGGACAGTCTGGGTGAAAAAATCATTTGGGCGCCGGACCGTCATCTCGGAAATTACGTGCGTAAACAAACGGGTGCCGACGTGTTGTGCTGGCAGGGGGCCTGTATCGTCCATGACGAGTTCAAAACACAGGCCCTGACCCGAATGAAAGGTTTGTACCCGAATGCCGCTGTGCTGGTGCATCCGGAGTCCCCACAGGCGATCGTAGACATGGCTGACGCCGTCGGTTCTACAAGCCAGCTGATTCAGGCGGCCAGAACGTTGCCAAACAAGCAGCTGATTGTGGCGACCGATCGTGGAATTTTCTACAAAATGCAGCAAGCATGCCCGGACAAAGAATTGTTCGAAGCCCCGACGGCGGGCGAGGGCGCAAGCTGCCGCACCTGTGCGCATTGTCCGTGGATGGCGATGAATGGCCTGAAAGCCATTGCAGACGGGCTTGAGTCCGGCGGTGCACAACATGCTATAGAAGTAGATGAAGCGCTGCGGGTGAAATCGCTGATACCGCTGAACCGTATGCTGGCGTTTGCGGCGGAACTGAAATTACGCCCTCAGACGAAAGCGCTCTAAGCCACAGCTTTGTAACTGTCGAAAAGGAAATGTGCAATGATGGATTTTTTAAGTACCAGTAATATCCTGGTGCATATTCCGCTGGGAAAAGGCGGATATGACCTGTCATGGATCGAAGCTGTCGGTACACTCTTTGGCTTATTGTGCATCTGGTATGCCAGCAAAGAGAAACTGATCAATTACCCGTTTGGCCTTATTAACGTCACGCTGTTTGCGATCATCTTCTTCCAGATCCAGCTTTACGCAAGCCTCTTGCTTCAGGTGTTTTTCTTCGGTGCCAATATTTACGGCTGGTATGCCTGGAGCCGTCAGACGGCAGATCAACAGGCAGAGCTGCAAATTCGCTGGCTGCCACGTGGAAAAGCGGTGGTGTGGGGCGTGGTTTGCCTTGCGGGTATTTTACTGATGACGTTCAACATTGACCGTGTATTTGCTGCGCTCACGTTGCTGGCCGTCAATCTGATGCAGGCGTTAGGGCTGAATGTTCAGATGCCGGAATTGCAGCCGGATGCTTTCCCGTTCTGGGATTCTTCCATGATGGTGCTGTCAATTGTCGCGATGTTGTTGATGACCCGAAAATACGTCGAGAACTGGCTGCTTTGGGTGGTGATCGACGTGATAAGCGTGGCGATATTCGCCTATCAGGGCGTGTATGCCATGGCGCTTGAATATGTGCTGCTCACACTGATTGCGCTGAACGGTTCATGGTTGTGGATCAAAAGCGCGAAGCAAAACGGTTCACTGCCGCTGCAAACGGCCTGAGTTTCTTGCATTAGCAAAACGCCTCCGGACGGAGGCGTTTTGCTTTATGAAACAGCTGACAGTCAGTGATGATGTGCGTGGCTATGACCGTGATGATCGTGTCCCGCGCTGGCGGCAGGCACTTCGTTGATCACACAATCTGGCGTTTCGCATGTACCGTACTCCATCTGTATCGTTGCATGGCCAATGCGACATTTTTCCAGTAAGTGATGCTGAATACGGTCAAGCAGTGCGTCGTGGTCATGTGGCGGAACGACCTGAACATGCAACGTCATCAGCCGTTGCTCGCCAATCTGCCAGACGTGAACGTGATGCACATTGCGTACTTCGGGAATGCTCTGCGACAGATCCCTGCGCAGCTGCTCGATATCGATTTCCTCCGGCGTCCCTTCCAGTAACTCATGGAAACTCTCGCGCAGTAACCGCCACGCATTACTCAGCACTAAACAAGACACCAGCACAGACAGAATCGGGTCAATCGGTGTCCAGCCGGTATACATGATGATGAGCGCGGCACCGACCGCACCAATCGACCCGAGCAAATCTCCCAGTACGTGCAGCGCGGCAGCACGCACATTGATATTGGCTTTTTCTTCACCCTGATGCAGAAGCCAGAATGCCAAAATATTGGCAAAAAGCCCGGCAATGGCGATCACTAACATCGTAGTGCCCATCACCGGCTGCGGATTGAAGAAACGGGCAATCGCCTCCCAGACAATCAGCACGACAATCACCAGCAGCGCCGCCGCGTTCACGAAAGCCGCCATGGTGGTCAGGCGCAGATAACCAAAGGTATGTCGCGAGTTAGGCTTACGTT
The DNA here is from genome assembly GCF_050632365.1 of Rahnella sp. PAMC25559. Taxonomy (GTDB): domain Bacteria; phylum Pseudomonadota; class Gammaproteobacteria; order Enterobacterales; family Enterobacteriaceae; genus Rahnella; species Rahnella rivi. The sequence goes on from NZ_CP192543.1 coordinate 2,234,902, forward strand.
TAGCGAAACGTACCGCCAACAGCGCTACAAGCAGTGCAGCGGCGTCGGTCAGCATGTGTCCCGCGTCGGCCAGCAGCGCCAGCGAGCCGGAAATTAAACCGCCGATCACTTCCGCCACCATAAAGGTGACGGTGATTAAAAACGCCAGCAACAGACGGCGGCTGTTTTTATCCTGAGGTAAAAAAGAAGACATAGTTGTATTCACAAAGATGATGAATAGAGGGGATTACAATAACGTAATCTTGAGGTGTTGCAAGAAGGGGAAAGGGCAAAAAAAGAGGAACCGAAGTTCCTCCTGTTCAGCATTGCCGGGGCGGGAATTAGTTACCCGTGGCTTTAGACTGGTTAGTGCCTGGGACCTGATCCGGACAACGGCCGTCCTTACACATGGCTTTTTTATGGTCGACTGTTTTCTTACTCATGTTGTGAGTTTTGTCAGTCGTTTTGTGCGTTTTTTTATGGACTTCATCAACGGGTTTATTGGTTTCGTTGATTTTGCTGTTATCGACACCTTTAGGTGCGATTTTCTGAATTGATCCCGGGCTGTCTGACTGATTTGCTGCGCCGTTATTTGAACCAGCGTCTGTGCCTTCTGCAAGCGCGGCACCTGAAGTCAGGGCCAGAGCTGCGGTAAAAAATGCGATTGCGAACTTATTCATATTGTCATCTCCATTATTCCAGAAGGATCCGTCGTCGTTTTTTGTGAACTCTTAAAGCCTAGCTAATGAATTCATGTCCTGAATCAAAATGAGACTATTCGTAAGTGTAAAAGTAGATTTACACCGTCACCCAATACGGCTAGATTGAACGCGGTCAGCGTTTCGCTTCGTCTCTTATGAATACCCGAATGGAACAGTTATGAATTATCAAAACGACGATTTACGTATTAAAGAAATTAAGGAACTTTTGCCACCTGTCGCCTTGCTGGAAAAATTTCCTGCGACAGATAAAGCGGCAAAAACAGTCTCTCAGGCACGCAATGCCATTCATAAGATTCTGAAAGGAAACGATGATCGTCTTCTGGTAGTGATCGGTCCCTGTTCCATCAATGATCCCAAAGCCGCCAAAGAATACGCCGCCCGCCTGATGAAAATGCGTGAAGAACTGCAGGGCGAGCTGGAAGTCGTGATGCGTGTTTACTTCGAAAAACCGCGCACGACCGTCGGCTGGAAAGGCCTGATTAACGACCCGCATATGAACAACAGTTACCAGATTAATGATGGTTTACGCATAGCACGCAAATTGTTACTGGATATTAATGATACCGGCCTGCCTGCGGCGGGTGAGTTCCTGGACATGATCACCCCGCAATATCTGGCCGATCTGATGAGCTGGGGCGCAATTGGCGCGCGTACCACCGAGTCTCAGGTTCACCGCGAGCTGTCCTCCGGGTTGTCCTGTCCGGTCGGTTTCAAAAATGGCACCGACGGCACCATTAAAGTGGCGATCGATGCGATCAACGCCGCGGGCGCACCGCACTGCTTCCTGTCGGTCACCAAATGGGGGCACTCCGCCATTGTGAATACCAGCGGAAATAACGACTGCCATATCATTCTGCGCGGCGGCAAAAAACCAAACTACAGCGCGCAGGATGTGCAGGAAGTGAAAGAAGGCCTGAAAAAAGGCGGTCTTCCGGCGCGTATCATGATCGATTTCAGCCATGCCAACAGCAGCAAACAGTTCAAAAAGCAGATGGAAGTCTGTGAAGATGTTTGTGCGCAGGTCGCTGGCGGCGAGCAGGCTGTCATGGGCGTGATGGTCGAAAGCCACCTGGTAGAAGGTAATCAGAATCTCGACAGCGGCGAGCCGCTGGTTTACGGCCAGAGCGTAACGGATGCCTGCATCGGCTGGGAAGATACCGAAGTGCTGCTGCGCAGCCTGGCTGACGCGGTAAAAGCGCGCCGCGGTTAATTCCACTCTCTGTCATTGCCTTTACAAGCCCCGTCAGTCTTGCGGGGCTTTTTATTAGCAGAATGCGCCTTACAGCTCGCAGCGCATATCCATGCAACGCAAATCAGCCTTCGCCATCTCAGAGCGGTACAGACTCTCTTTCACCAGACTGAACCCGTTCTTCTTATAGAATTCAAAAGCATTGGGCGTGGAAGCCAGCGTCAGTGCTCTGAACCCCCTGGACTTCGCCTCGGCTTTTATGGCCTCAAGGATTTGCGTGGCGAGGCCTTTCCCTTCGAATTCCGGCAACGTAAAAATCGCTTCAACACTGCCATTTTTCAGATCGAGAAAACCGGTTGCCGCGGGCGTATCTTGCCCGTGCGCGTGCGCGACGAAAAACGGGTTTTCCTCAATCGCTTTGCGGTAGCCGGGAGGCATTTGATCCGGCGTCCACGCCATGACAACCCCGGCATCATAAGTATTGTGACATCCGTGGCGGATCGCCCGGTTACGGATGTCCCACAGTGTTTCTGCTTCATCGGGTGAGGCGAGTCTGACGGGCATGGGTTTCCTCCTGCGGGTGCACAGACAAAAAAGGCACGCTTTCGCGTGCCTCTGTCAGTTTTTCTGCGTAACGCAGAAAACGCGAAATTACTTCGCTTTACCCTGGTTTGCCACGGCCGCTGCTTTCGCTGCGATTTCGTCGGCATTGCCCAGATAGTAATGTTTAACAGGTTTGAAGTTTTCGTCGAATTCGTAAACCAAAGGAACACCTGTAGGGATGTTCAGTTCCAGAATTTCGTCTTCACCCAGATCATCCAGGTATTTCACCAGAGCACGCAGGGAGTTACCGTGTGCTGCGATGATCACGCGCTCGCCGCTTTCGATGCGTGGTTTGATCACTTCCGTCCAGTAAGGGATCACGCGTTCGATGGTCAGCGCCAGGCTTTCAGTGGTCGGCAGCTCTTCCGGTTTCAGTTTTGCGTAACGCGGATCGTGGCCTGGGAAACGCTCGTCGCTTTTTTCCAGTTCTGGTGGTGTCACGGCAAAGCCACGACGCCATTGTTTAACTTGCTCGTCACCGTATTTTTTCGCGGTTTCAGCTTTATCCAGACCCTGCAACGCACCGTAGTGACGTTCGTTCAGTTTCCAGGATTTCTCAACCGGCAGCCATGGCTGATCCAGTTCGTCCAAAACGCTCCACAGGGTATGGATGGCACGTTTCAGCACAGAGGTGTAGGCGAAGTCAAAGTGGAAGCCTTCGTCTTTCAGCAGTTGACCGGCCGCTTTTGCTTCGGTACGGCCCTTCTCGGACAGTTCAACATCATGCCAGCCGGTAAAACGGTTTTCTTTGTTCCACTCACTTTCACCGTGTCTTACCAGTACCAGTTTGGTTACAGCCATAGCTAAACTCCTCAGTTAACTGAATTTTCAATGATAACAATTATCATTATAGGGTCTTGGTATCCTCATCGGCAATCTGTATGTACGCTGATTGGCGGTGTGTCATACCGTTTGAGGTTAAACATAACGAATTTGCTGCGGGGATGTAAAACAAAACGCGCAGACGGTTGCCCGAACCGCGCATTTTGTCTAAAAGTGCAGCGTAATTAGCTGGCTTTTTTGAGGCAGGTACTCATGAACGTTTTACGCGCGTCGCCTTTCAGGTCTTGCTTCGCCGCATCGGCATTACAGGTTTTCATCTTCTTCTGCTGAGGATTCATTTTATCGTCAGTTTTGGCCTCTGCTTTCAGGCAATTGCTCATGAATTTTTTACGGTCTTCGCCCTTGAGTGACTGCGTGGTGGCCTGCGAATTACAATCTGTCATCTTTTGACGTTGCGCAGTCTGTGCCGCAGAAGGGGTTTTGACCGGGTCGGCCGCCAGAGCTGAACCGGCGGTGCACAAGGTAGCCAGCAGGGTGAATAAAACAGGTAAGCGCATAACGAACTCCTTAATGAACGTCCTTTTCGCAGGACACCCCTTAAGCGTAGATGCGGCGGAAGTCTTTAGCTGAAAATGTGCTGATGCAGATGCGGGATGAGTCACAAAAAGGACAGGATCGGGCGATCCTGTCCTCGGGAATTACAGCGCGAAGAACTGATAAGTCGTGGCCGACTTATAGGTCTGCCCCGGTTTTATCCAGCAACTTGGCTGCGGCCAGGTGGCGTGGTTGGGGCTGTCTGGCAGGAATTCACTTTCAAGCGCCACACCGCTGTAGCTGGCATATTCACCGCCGCTGCGGTTTGGCGTTCCGCCAAGGAAGTTGCCGCTGTAGAGCTGCAATGCCGGGGCTGAGGTGAAAACGCTCATCTGAACTTTACCGTCAGCGGACCATAAATGCGCCGCCGGGAATTCACCGGAATTGCAGGTACGGTTAAGCAAATACGCATGATCGTAGCCTTTCACACGTTGCTGATCGCGGTCGCTGAGGAAATCTTTCGCCAGTGTTTTCGGTGCATTGAAGTTCATGCCGGTGTTTTCCACCGTCGTCGGATCAGCACACGGAATGCCGTCGCTGTCGACCGGCAGGAAGCGATCGGCAAACAGCTGTAACTTGTGCTGGCGCGCATCGGTGCCTTCGCCATCGAGGTTGAAATAGGCGTGATTGGTCAGATTGACCGGACACAGTTTATCCACGGTGGCTTCGTAGCGGATTTCCAGACGGTTATCGTCAGTCAGCTGATAATGCACCGTGGCGGTCATATTCCCAGGGAACCCCTGATCGCCGTCGGCGGAAAACAGCTGGAAACTGATTTTTTGTGCGGTCCGGGACAGGATCTTCCAGCGGCGCGCGTGGAAACCTTCCGGCCCGCCGTGCAGCTGATGAACGCCCTGGTTGGCGACCACCAGATGCGGTTTACCGTCGATCTCAAACTGAGAACGGGCGATGCGGTTGGCATAACGTCCCACGGTTGCGCCGAGGTATGCGCTCTGGTTCATATAATCGTGTGGCGACTCACAGCCGAGCAACAGTTCTCGTGTGGAACCGTCCGCCAGTGGCAGCGTGAAAGAAAGCCAGGTTGCGCCCCAGTCCATGAATGTGGCGGTGGCACCCGCCGCATTCTGTAGCGTTACCTGTTCAAACGGCTGGCCATCGGGGGCCAGCTGTGTGTTTTCAGGTTTTAACATACGCCTGCTCCTTGTGAAGCGGTGCAGACGTAGAAGGTTTCTTTCAGGCCGCTGTGCGCCTGATATTGCTGTTCAACCGCGTAACGGACTTTTTCCACCATGTCTTCCGGCACCAGCGCCACGATGCAGCCACCGAAGCCGCCGCCGGTCATGCGCACACCGCCTTTATCGCCAATCACTTCTTTGACGATGTCCACCAGCTTGTCGATTTGCGGTACGGTGATTTCGAAATCATCGCGCATGGAGGCGTGAGATTCCGCCATCAGTTCGCCCATACGTTTCAGGTCACCGCTGGCCAGTGCGTCAGCCGCTGCCAGCGTGCGGTCGTTTTCAGTGATAACGTGACGCGCACGGCGTGCCACCACCGGATCCAGCTCGTCCTGAATGGAGAAGAACAGGGCCGGGTCTACGTCACGCAGCGCTTTCACGCCGAAGAAGCGGGCCGCCACTTCGCACTGTTCGCGACGGGCGTTGTATTCGCTGTCCACCAGGCCGCGTTTCACGTTGGAGTTGATGATGACGACGGCTGCATTTTTCGGCATAGACACCGCGCGGGTTTCCAGCGAGCGACAGTCAATCAGCAGGGAGTGATTTTCCTTGCCGAGGGCGGAAATCAGCTGATCCATGATGCCGCAGTTACAGCCGACAAACTGGTTCTCCGCTTCCTGGCCGTTCAGCGCCAGCGCCACGCCGTCCAGCGGCAGGTCGTACAAAGATTTCAGCGCCTGACCCACTGCCACTTCCAATGATGCCGATGAACTCAGGCCCGCGCCCTGTGGCACGTTGCCGCTGATCACCATGTCTGCGCCGGAGAAATCTTTATTACGCAGCATCAGATGTTTCACCACGCCGCGCACGTAGTTGGCCCACGGGTGCGTGTCGGAGTGCAGAATAGGTTCGTCGAGAGAGAAGCTGTCTTCATCGTTGTCATAATCGGCGGCGATCACGCGGATCGTGCGGTCATTACGCTGCGCGCAGGCGATCACTGTTTCATAGTCGATGGCACACGGCAGCACGAAGCCGTCGTTGTAATCGGTATGTTCGCCAATCAGATTCACGCGGCCCGGCGCCTTGATGGTGATGGTCGCAGGGTAGCCGAATTTATCAGCAAAGATTTCAAGTGTTTTAGTTTTCAGATTCATTGTTTTTCTCCGGCCTCACGATAATGAACATCACTCACCGCCCGCAGACGTTCAGCCGCTTGTTCCGCCGTCAGGTCGCGTTGGGTTTCAGCCAGCATTTCGTAGCCGACCATGAATTTGCGTACCGTGGCTGAACGCAGCAACGGCGGATAGAAGTGGGCATGTAACTGCCAGTGCTGGTGGTCGCCTTCGGTAAACGGCGCGCCGTGCCAGCCCATTGAATACGGGAAAGAGCACTGGAACAGATTGTCGTAGCGGCTGGTCAGTTTTTTCAGGGCCAGGGCTAAATCACTGCGCTGTGCGTCGGTTAAATCAGTGATGCGCAGGATGTGTGCTTTCGGCAGCAGCAGTGTCTCGAATGGCCACGCCGCCCAGTAAGGCACCACCGCCAGCCAGTGTTCGGTTTCCACCACCGTACGGCTGCCGTCGGCCAGTTCGCGCTGCGCATAATCGACCAGCATCGGCGAACCCTGTTGTTCGAGATAGGCACGTTGCAGGCGGTCTTCACGTTCAGCTTCGTTTGGCAGGAAACTGTTGGCCCAGATCTGGCCGTGCGGATGCGGGTTGGAGCAGCCCATTGCCGCGCCTTTGTTCTCGAAAACTTGCACCCACGGGTAGGATTTACCCAGATCAGCACTCTGTTCCTGCCAGGTTTTCACCACATAGGTCAGCGCTTCTACGGAAAGTTGCGGAAGCGTTTTGCTGTGATCGGGTGAAAAGCAAATCACCCGGCTGGTGCCGCGCGCACTTTCCAGACGCATCAGCGGATCGGTACTTTCCGGCGCAAACGGTGTGTCTGGCATCAGTGCAGCAAAATCGTTGGTGAACACATGGGTGCTGGTGTACTGAGGATTCACATCACCGGTGACGCGGGTATTCCCCGGGCACAGGAAGCAGTCAGGATCGTGCGCCGGCAGAACCTCATCCGAAACGGCTTCCTGCTGCCCTTGCCACGGGCGCTTGGCGCGGTGCGGGCTGACTAAAATCCACTGATCGGTCAGCGGATTGTAGCGACGATGTGGGTGATCAATTGGGTTAAACGTGGTCATAAAGATTCCTTAGTCCGCCTTAATCTGGGTAACCTTGCGGGTTTTTCGACTGCCACAGCCAGGTGTCATTCGCCATATCTTCCAGCGTACGGGTGACTTTCCAGTTGAGCTCTTTTTCGGCTTTGGCCGGGTCTGCCCAGTAGGCCGGTAAGTCGCCGTCACGGCGTGGTGCAAAGGTGTATTTCACCGGTTTGCCGCAGGCTTTGCTGAAGGCGTTGATCACTTCCAGCACGCTTTGGCCGAAACCCGCGCCGAGGTTGTAAATGTGAACGCCGGATTTATTGTGCAGGGTTTTCATCGCTGCCAGATGGCCGTCAGCCAGATCGACCACGTGGATGTAATCACGCACGCCGGTACCGTCTTTGGTCGGATAATCATTGCCAAATACGGCAACGGACTCACGGCGCCCGACAGCCACCTGCGCGATAAACGGCATCAGGTTATTCGGTACGCCCTGCGGATCTTCGCCCATCAGGCCTGACGGATGTGCGCCGACCGGGTTGAAATAGCGCAGCAGCGTCATGCTCCACTCCGGCTCAGCGCGCTGAACGTCTTCCAGAATTTGCTCGACCATCAGTTTGCTGCGGCCATAAGGGCTGGAAGGGTTACCGGTCGGGAAGTCCTCAACGTAAGGTGTTTTTGGCTGATCGCCATACACGGTCGCCGAGGAACTGAAAATCAGGTTTTTGACGCCCGCATCGCGCATCGCTTCAAGAAGGACCAGCGTACCGGTGACGTTATTGTCGTAATACGCCAGCGGTTTGGCGACGGATTCGCCCACGGCTTTCCAGCCTGCGAAGTGAATCACCGAATGAATCTGGTGTTCGCTGAAAATTTTATCGAGGATCGCGCGGTCACGGATATCGCCTTCGTAGAACAGCGGCGTTTTGCCGGTGAGCGTGTTGATACGTTCAAGCACGCTGACTTTACTGTTGTGAAGGTTGTCCAGAATGACGGGTGTGTAACCCGCTTCAATTAACTGCACGCAAGTATGACTGCCGATGTAACCGCTACCACCTGTGACTAAGACGTACATAATCGCTCCCCGATGAGTATCAATGTTGCAACGATATCACGCTGCTAGGCTGAAAAAGGTGATCCATCCCCAATAAAATGGAATCGCTTACACAAACAGTTTACCACCTTTCCACGGCGCTAAACAGGTGATACCGGCGATATCGAAAGCGGAGTGTAAATCATCTCGCCCCACAACAGGCGGCTTGTGTAATCGATTACACTGATTGTTCAGCAGGGTTTGAAAACAGTTTCAGGGGAGAAAAAAGCAGGATGTCGTCAGAAAAGCGGCCTTCCGCAGCAGGAAGGCCGTGAGGGATTACAGCTGTTCTGTCTGATACCGGTAGATATCGCCGTCAGGAATAAAACTCAGGCGGTGAGTAATGCACTCAGGCGCATCTTCAGCGTGATGCGAAACAAACAGCAACTGGGTGTCACCTTCGCCAATCAGAATATCGACAAAGCGGCGCACCAGCTGACGGTTGATCGGATCCAGACCCTGTAAAGGTTCATCGAGGATCAGCAGCGCAGGGTGTTTCACCAGCGCGCGGGCAATCAGGGCCAGCCGCTGTTGCCCCCACGACAAACTGTGAAACGGCGTCTCTCCGGCGCTGCCGCCGAGGCCGAGAAGAGTCAGCCACTGCGATGTGAGCAGGCGCTGCCGGTCAGAAACGGCCTGATAAATCCCGATGGAATCGAAGAAACCCGACGTAATGACGTTGCGCACGCTGGTGCTGACGCGGTAGTCGAGATGCAGGCTGCTGCTGACGTAACCGATATGGCGTTTGATGTCCCAGATGGTTTCACCGCTGCCACGACGGCGGCCAAAAAGCGTCAGATCGTTGCTGTAGCCCTGCGCGTGATCGCCGGTAATCAGGCTGAGCAGGGTGGATTTACCCGCTCCGTTTTGCCCGGTGATTTGCCAGTGCTGACCGGGGTCAACCTGCCAGCTCAGGTGATGCAGGATAGGTTTATCGTCGTATTGCACCACACCGTCGCGCAAAACGATCAGCGGGCAGTCTGCCGGCGGGCTCACACGCATCGTCGGGTCTTCGGCTTCCGGTACCGCCATGCCGCTCAGGCTTTCACTGTGCGCCAGCTGCGCCACCAGGGCGTCGGCCATCACCTGTTCACGCGGGCCGAATGACGCCAGCGTGCAATCGGCCAGCACGCCGACGTGTTGAACGAACGGCGGAATATCGTCAAAGCGGTTCAGCACCAGCACCATGGTCTGCCCGTGTTCTGCCAGCGTGGCGAGCAACTGCGCCAGCTGGGCGCGGGCGTTGACGTCCAGACCGTCGAAGGGTTCGTCGAGCACCAGCAAATCGGGTTGTTGCATCAGCACCTGACATAGCAGTGTTTTGCGGGTTTCGCCGGTAGAAAGGTATTTGAAGCGGCGATCGAGGAGTTTCTCAATGCCAAATTGGGCGGCGAGGGCGGCACAGCGCGCCGGATCTTTCACCTCTTCCTGAATGATGTCAGCGGTGGTGCGGCCGGTATCGTCCTCGCCTTCACTGAGCAAATCGGTGTTGTTGCGCTGCCATTCATCGGCCACCAGTTTTTGCAGCTGCTCGAAAGAAAGCCTGACGATATGCGCAAAACTGGTCTCGCGCGTGCCTTTGAGAAGCGTTAAGTCACCGGCAAGCGCACGCGCCAGCGCGGATTTTCCGCTGCCGTTGGAGCCAACGAAGGCCCAGGTGTCACCCTGCTGCAGGGTCAGATCGGAAAGTGTGAGGGTTCGGGTATCGCTAAGGCGGAAAATACCTTGCGAGATGTGCAACGACGGCATGATTTATCCCTTTTTATGCAGGCATGTTATGTAAGAAGGGATAAGCGCTGCCGCCGTGCAAGTCAATTGACAATTCTGCAAAGTGTTAACGCTGATTCTGCAAGGATATGATTAACAGGGCATTTTTAGCACAGCGTGGCAAGAATCACTTTATCGTCATCAAACTGAGCAAACACAGACTGACCGGTCGCCAGCCGCAGACTGTCGGTATCCTGGTTCGGCACGGTGGCGCACAACGTCTCGCCGCCGGTGAGTTTCAGCAGCACCTCGCTGTTCAGTTCGCCGCGCTGAATATGGGTCACTTCGCCCGGTAATGCGTTATGCGGATTTTCTGCGCTGAGCCCGAGGGTGATCCACGGCGCTTTGATCAGCACCAGCACTTCTTTGCCGGGCGTCAGCGCCAGCCGGTCAGCACTTTGTTCGGTGATGGCGGCGCGGATCCGGGTTTTGCCATCAGCCAGCACCACATCAATATGCTGTTGTACCGTTTCGTGGCTGCGTTCCACCACGTTGCCGAAGAACTGATTGCGCGCGCTGGTCTGCAGGGAGAAGCGCGAAATGGCGGCCAGCAGGCTGTCGAGGGGCAGGGAATCTTCTTTAAGCACATCAAAAGCTTTTTGCTGGATGTGCGCCAGCAGTTCGTACAGTTGGATCAGCCGCTCACCGTAAGGCGTGAGGATCGCGCCACCGCCGCCTTTACCGCCGGTACTGCGCTCGACCAGGGTATCATCCGCCAGCTGGTTCATCTCGTTGATGGCGTCCCACGCGCTTTTATAACTGATACCCGCCAGCTTCGCGCCCTGGCTGATTGAACCGGTATGGCGTATCTGGCGCAGTAATTCCATACGACGCGGGTCAGCGAACAACCGCTCCCGCAGCTTGAGGGTTAACAGGATTTCAGCTTGCATGTCAGCTTCCTTAATGGACGAAGGGGCATTGTCGCCGTTAAACCGGTCTGCAGGCAAGTTGGCGAAATGCTAAAGTAATTGCAGCCCCGTGCTGTTATTATCCGTCACAGTCTGTAATTCAGTTTATGAACATCGCCGTGTTGTGCGATTCAGCCAGTCAAGTGAGGCTATCATGTTAGAATTAATCGAAAGTTTGGTATTCGCTGCCATCATGGTGCCGATCTTCATCGCGGTGATCCTGGGCCTGATCTGGGGACTGGGCGAAGTTTTCAACATCATTTCGGTCGTCGGCCACTCTAAAGAGTCCCGCAATAAGCCTCATTACTGATACCTGCAGTATTGATTCGAATAACCCGGCCCCTGTGCCGGGTTTTCTTTTTTCTAAGTGCAGTGAAGCAGACAGCCCTTGGAAAACTCTTCAGCGAAGCCAGATCAACAAACATCAAGTTCCTGCCATTTCCGCCGATAAATCAGATGACACTCCTTTTTCCTGCGCTATATTGTTGCATACATAACGCATCTTCAAAAGCATGAATAACCCATAACAGGCGAGGAAAAATGATGAAAACTTCTTGGGCTAAATTATTAACGGCGACCGTGCTGGTGGCTGGTCTGAACGTTCAGGCGCAGGCCGCAGAGAAAATCACGGTGTTTGCCGCCGCGTCGCTGACTAACGCCCTGCAGGATATCGCCACGCAGTATCAGAAAGAAAAAGGCGTGCAGGTGGTGTCTTCTTTCGCGTCGTCATCCACTCTGGCACGCCAGATTGAGCAGGGTGCACCGGCCGATCTGTTCATTTCTGCCGATCAGCAATGGATGGATTACGCCATCGGCAAGCAACAAATTGTCGATAACACCCGTTATACTCTGCTCGGCAATGAGCTGGTGCTGATCTCGGCTAAAACCAGCAAAATCGATAAAGTCGATATCTCTGAAAAAACAGAATGGCTGAAACTGATTGGCGACAGCCGCTTAGCCGTGGGCGATCCGGATCACGTCCCGGCGGGCATTTATGCGAAAGAGGCGCTGCAAAAACTGGGTGCCTGGACCACGCTGGAACCGAAACTGGCGCGCGCCAGCGACGTGCGTGCCGCGATGGCGCTGGTAGAGCGTGAAGAAGCGCCGCTGGGTATCGTGTACGGCTCTGATGCCATCGCCAGCAAAAAAGTGAAGGTTGTCGGTATCTTCCCGGCTGCAAGCCATAAGCCGGTTGAATATCCGATGGCTATTGTTAAAGGCCATGAAAATCCAACGGTCAGCGCGTTTTACGATTACCTGAAAACGCCTGCTGCCGCTGAGATCTTCACCCATTATGGATTTACGCCACGCAAATGATGTTGAGTGAATATGAGTGGCAGGCGGTATTTCTCAGTCTGAAAGTATCGAGCCTGTCCGTAGTTTGCAGTCTGCCACTTGGTATTCTGATGGCGTGGATTTTGGTCCGCTGCCGTTTTCCCGGCAAATCCCTGCTCGACAGCATTATCCATCTGCCACTGGTGTTACCGCCGGTGGTGATTGGCTATTTGCTATTGGTGGTGATGGGAAGGCGCGGCGTGGTGGGCGAGTGGTTGTACGCGTGGTTCGGATTCAGCTTCAGCTTCAGCTGGCACGGCGCGGTACTGGCTTCTGCCGTCGTTGCCTTTCCGCTGATGGTGCGTGCCATCCGCCAGTCGCTGGAAGCCGTTGACCCCAAGCTGGAACTCGCCGCCCGGACGCTCGGCGCCTCGCCGTGGCGGGTGTTTTTCACCATTACCCTGCCGCTGTCCGTTCCTGGCGTGATCGTCGGCGTGGTGCTGGCATTTGCCCGCTCGCTGGGAGAATTTGGCGCAACCATTACCTTCGTCTCCAACATCCCTGGTGAAACCCGCACCATTCCGCTGGCGATGTACACCCTGATTGAAACCCCCGGCGCAGAGGGCGCCGCCGCGCGGCTTTGCGTGCTGGCTATCCTGCTGTCACTGGCGGCATTACTGATTTCTGACTGGCTGGCAAAGCGCAGCCGAACGCGGCTGGGAGGCTGACATGCTGGAACTGGATTTCAGTCAGCAACTGGGTGAGCTGAATTTACAGGTCACACAAACCTTACCGGCGCAGGGCATTACTGCCATTTTCGGGTTATCCGGCGCAGGGAAAACGTCGCTTATTAACGCCATCGGCGGGCTGACAAAACCCGACAGCGGCCATATTTCCCTGAATGGCCGTCTGCTGTCTGACGCGCAGGGCAAGATTTTTCTGCCGCCGGAAAAGCGGCGTGTCGGTTATGTGTTTCAGGATGCGCGGCTGTTCCCGCACTATCGGGTGAAGGGAAATCTGCAATACGGCATGGCGGCATCGATGCGCGGCCAGTTCGACAGTATTGTCCGTTTGCTGGGCATTGAAGCTTTGCTCGACCGTTTTCCGCTCACACTTTCCGGCGGAGAAAAGCAGCGCGTCGCCATTGGCCGTGCGTTACTCACTGCGCCGGAAATTTTGCTGATGGATGAACCGCTGGCAGCGCTGGATCTTCCGCGTAAACGCGAACTCATGCCTTATCTCGAACGGCTGGCGCAGGAAGTCAGTATTCCGATTTTATACGTGACGCACAGCCTGGATGAAATTCTGCGGCTGGCGGAAAAAGTCCTGGTGCTGGATGCCGGTAAAGTATTGGCGATGGGCACTCTGGAAGAGGTCTGGGCGAGCAACGTGATGCGCCCGTGGCTGCCGAAGGAAGAACAAAGCAGCGTGCTGAACGTCAGCGTGCTGGAGCACCATCCGCGTTACGAAATGACCGCGCTGGCGATCGGCGATCAGCGTTTGTGGATAAGCAAAGTGGACGAAGATCCGGGCACGCCGTTGCGGGTGCGGGTCAATGCCACCGACGTTTCGCTGGTGCTGCAACCGACCGCCAATAACAGCAGCATTCGCAACGTACTGCCCGCGCAGGTGCTGGAATGTCTTGAGGTCGGCAATCAGGTGGAAGTGAAACTGGCGATGGCCGGCCACGTCATCTGGGCGCGTATCACGCCGTGGGCGCGGGACGAGCTGATGATCCGCGCTGGCCAGTGGCTGTATGCGCAGATTAAAAGCGTGTCGGTCAACCGTTAATCTTTTGGCGTATTGAAGTTTTCATACAGGCTCAGCACCTGCTCGGCGAAATCGTCGTCAATAATATAGAAATAGCATTCCGGTACGTTCAGCACGCGCGCGAAATGGCACAAGGTGTCGAAGTTCGGGCTGTACGTCCCGCTCTCATACTGCGATACCCGCGAACGTGCGGTGCTTTCATCAATGCCTCCTAACACACCCAGTTTCTCCTGCGTGAGTTTGGCTTTCTTCCGTGCTGATTTCAGTCTGTGCGGGATCATAGTCAATAACCATATAAACTGTATTGACGTTATGTTAAGCATCCCTTAACATATTGTTGTTTAGAGTTACTGAACGACGTAACGAGAAAGTGTAGACCACATTTCAACGGCTGAACCTACAACAAAAGGAAGAACGATGAAAAAGGAAAGTGACTGGCATCCGGCGGATATCATTGCCGGACTGCGTAAACGGAAAACGTCGCTGGCCGCGGTATCCCGCGAAGCCGGATTAGGGTCTTCGACGCTGGCAAATGCACTGGCGCGCCCCTGGGCGAAAGGCGAAATGATCATTGCAAAAGCGCTGGGGGTGCCCCCGGCGACGATCTGGCCAAGCCGCTATTTCGATGAAGATCACCAGTTAATTCAGCGCCGCGTCCGGCCTGAAAAGCATAAGACGGAATGCTGATGTTCCGCCCGGCATGACATAAAAAAAGCCTTCCTCGTGGCGGAGGAAGGCTTTAACGGTGTCTATGTCGACAGATGTGAACGCGGGATCAGTTCAGGACTTTACTGCGGATAACCTCCGCGATGCCCGGCGTTTCATGGTCGCCAATCACCAGCGCGGCTCGCTCTTTAATGGCATCGACTGCATTGCCCATCGCGACGCCCAGCCCGACGTTTTCCAGCATGCTGAGATCGTTAAAGTTATCCCCGAAGGCCACCACATCCCGCATGCTCATGCCCTGAGATTCGACCCACTCCTGCAAACGACGGCCTTTGCTGTTCCCGCCTTTGGCTACGTCCACCTGATCGTGCCATGACCACTCGCAGGCCAGGCCCAGTTCATTTTCTACCTGAGCGGCAAAAGTGTGCAGCGCATCCAGATCCTGATGTGAGGTGGCGAATTTCCACACGGACTGCGCTTCATCGGCTGCGTCCCGCAGGCTGTTGACGTGAACGATGTTCGGGCGCTGGCCTTCCGGCAGCGTTTCACCCCAGGCGATGGAACGGCTGACGTGGCCGCTCGGTTGCTGATAAAGCATGGCATCATCAACATACAGCAGGCCATGAATGCCGTGATATTCCAGCAGGTCGACCACTTTTTTGGCTTTCACTTTATCCATCGGATCGGAGGTCAGAACCTTACGTGCCTGATAATCATACAGATAGGTACCGTTACAGCAGATAGCCGGTGTATCAAGCTGTAAGGCCTGATAAAACGGATGAATCGCGACGTGATGGCGTCCGGTGACGATGACCACTTTGATTCCCTGTGCGCGGGCGTCGGCCAGCGCAGACAAAGATTCCGGCAGAATACGTTTTTGACGGTCGAGCAACGTACCGTCGAGATCAAGTGCGATGATGCGATAAGTCATGGGCAGTCCATCATAAAGTGAGAGGATCGAAGAAATTATCATCATGTTACCGTGTTAAGCCTGCTAATTAAACCTGCAAACCCGCCATACTTGTGCAGTGAATGCCCTGCCGGAAGGCCAACAGATTTAGGGCATGGCTGCTGCCGGGTTGTTGGGTTATCCTGAACTACGCTTTCAAATCTAATGAGATTTAATAAGGAGTTGTGATGAAGCAAGTTGTCTACGTTGCCAGCCCTGATAGCCAGCAAATCCACGCTTTTCGTTTAGAGGACAAGGGTGAACTGAGCCTGCTGCAAACCGTGGAAGTGCCGGGGCAAGTACAGCCGATGGTGATCCATCCTGACGGTCACCGTCTGTATGTGGGTGTGCGTCCTGCATTTGGCGTGCTCACTTACCGTATCGATCACGAAGGCAAACTCGAAGAAGCATCGATGGCCCCGCTGCCGGGCAGCCCGACGCATCTGGGTATCGATCTGCAAGGGCGCTTTGTGTTCTCCGCCTCCTACAGCTTCAACAACGTCAGCATTCATCCGCTGGATGAGCAGGGCCACGCGCTGGCACCGACGCAGGTTCTGGAAAATATTCAGGCTCCGCACTCTGCCAATATCGATCCGACCAACCAGTTGCTGATGATCCCGGCGCTGAAAGAAGACCGCATCCGTCAGTTCGATTTCAGCCAGCAGGGCGAGGCCACGCCGCATGAATCCGCCGAACTGCGCACGGTGGAAGGGGCCGGTCCGCGCCACATGGCTTTCCATCCGAACCACCATTTCGCCTACTGTGTGAATGAACTCAACAGCAGCGTGGATGTGTATCAGAAAGATGTGACCAGTGGCGAATACCGTCAGGTGCAGACGCTGGGCATTATGCCTGCTGATTTCACCGGCACCTGCTGGGCAGCAGACTTGCACATTACGCCGGACGGCAAATTCCTGTATGCCTCTGACCGCACGGCCAGCCTGATCTCGGTAATGACCGTATCTGAAGACGGCAGCGAACTGACGCTGGCGGGGCATCACGCGACACAAACACAGCCGCGCGGTTTCAACATCGATCACAGCGGTCAGTTTGTGATCACTGCCGGTCAGAAATCCGATGCCATTGAAGTGGCGAAAATTGATCCGGCAAATGGTCAGCTGACCACGCTGAAAACTTACCCTGTGGGCAAAGGCCCGATGTGG
Organism: Rahnella sp. PAMC25559; assembly: GCF_050632365.1. Classification (GTDB taxonomy): domain Bacteria; phylum Pseudomonadota; class Gammaproteobacteria; order Enterobacterales; family Enterobacteriaceae; genus Rahnella; species Rahnella rivi. The sequence continues at coordinate 2,251,666 of NZ_CP192543.1, forward strand.
GTGAGTATTCTGGACATTCGTAACTGAGACTGAAGGCTAAACAAACCTCAATCAATGCGTCAGACTTATGATTCATTTTGTGTGGGTGAATAATACCGTCAGGTAATAATGATCAAGCCCCTGTATTAAGGGGCTTTTTTATCCCTGAGCTTCCCGTGCTATTGTTAAGACTTATTTTCATCTCCCTCTAAATATTGTGCCTATCAGGTCGATAACTCTCCCGCTATTCACTCATTCTGTGCTGGCCTTGCCACCTCAGAGTCAGTCCTTTTGGTCAATCAGGGAGAAGAAAATGAATGTACTTTCAGGGATCGCTGGCCCCGTTCGCCACGCCACTATCGCTAATAAACTGGGAGCCGGTTTCGCACTGGTGTTGCTGCTGGGCTCGCTCGTGGCGGTATCCGGGATCTACCATCTGACCCGTATCAATGAGCGGGCAGAAAAAGTGACGCTGCTCAAAACCGTCAATGATCTGCTGAGCAGCGCGAAATTTTCACGCCTGTCCTACATGGCGACCAAAGATCCAAAGTTTGTCGAAGAGAACGCTCAGGCGCTGGATAAACTGGAGGCCAGACTGGCCGATGTTGCCGCCTATACGTGGGACGAACAGGATCAGCCTCTGGAAGAGGCGATGCCGGAAAACATCCGTCGTTACCGGGAAAGCTGGCAACATACGCTGAATCCTCCGGCCGGAAGCGACGCGCAAGACATCTCTGCACAACTCGCCGCCGCCGGGCTGGCGCTGACCTCAGCATCCAACACGATGCTCGATCATGAAATCGCCAACACCCATCACGAAGTCAGCCAGACCATCACAGAAATGGTGGGCATTGTCATTGCCACCATCATTGCAGGGGCGTTGATTTCATGGCGGATGACCCGCCAGCTGACCCTGCCGTTGCGCCGGACGCTGGCGACGGCGGAACGCATTGCGGCCGGTGATTTGACTATGCACAACGCCAGCCACAGTTTTGATGAAGTCGGGCAACTGAGCCGCGCCATCGAAGGCATGAACAAGAATCTGCACGGGATCATCGGCAATATTCGTGAAGGCGTGACGCAGGTGTCGCGTGCATCCGGTGAAATTGCTGCCGGAAATATCGATCTGTCGGCACGCACCGAAGAGCAGGCGGCGGCATTAGGGCAGACCGCGGCCAGCATGGAAGAGCTGACTTCAACGGTAAAACAAAATGCCGATAACGCCACGCAGGCCAGCCAGCTGGCATCCGACGCCGCAGACACCGCTGCACGCGGGGGCAAGCTGGTGAGTGATGTGGTGGGTGTCATGAAAGAGATTGCCGTCAGCTCGAAGCAGATTTCCGAGATAACCACCGTGATCAACGGCATTGCTTTCCAGACCAACATTCTGGCGCTGAATGCGGCGGTTGAAGCGGCGAGAGCCGGTGAACAGGGGCGGGGCTTTGCGGTTGTCGCCAGCGAGGTGCGCAGCCTGGCACAGCGCAGCGGGCAGGCGGCGAAAGAGATTGAAGGGCTGATTCAGAAGTCCGTCGCCAACGTGAATAACGGCTCGCAACTGGTCGCTAAAGCGGGTGACACCATGGAAGAGATTGTCGGATCTGTCCGTCACGTTACGCAGATTATTCATGAAATTGCCTCGGCGTCGGATGAGCAAAGCAGGGGGATCAGCCAGATTGCGCTGGCCGTAGCGGAAATGGATACCGTGACCCAGCAAAACTCGGCGCTGGTACAGCAGTCAGCCAGCGCGGCGGCATCGCTGGACGAACAGGCGGTGACGCTGGAACGAACGGTGTCCGTCTTCCGTCTGGGTAACGAAGCGCAGTAAGGTCTTCTCTGAACGAAAAAAAACCGCCGGAGGCAACCCCGGCGGTTTTTTCATCAGATCAGACTGAATTACTTCGCAGGCTGAGTCAGCACGTTGTTGTACTGCCACAGGCGGTTGAAGTTTGTGTCGTTCAGGTTGCGCTGCTGTTTTTCATCTTTCGGCACATTGCCCGCGAACTGACGGCCTGAGAACGCTGCTGCGCCCCAAGGGTTCATCTGGTCGTAGCTGTTGTCGAAGCTGCTGTCGCGGATAACCAGCTGGCTGCTGGCACCGTCCACATCCCACGCACGGCCCATTTTCGCTTTCGCTGCCTGCTCGAAACCACGGTCGCCGGTCAGATTACTGTCGATGACCAGGAAGCCATAAGGCGCATTGGCCGGAGTATTCGGGGCGAAGACAGACGCTTCTTTCACGCCACGGCTGCTGACGGTGTGGAATTCCACATGGTCAAACACCGCAAGGGCACGGCCAAACACGTAATCCACATCACCCACGATCAGGCTGTTGTGCACGTAAGCGCGGCTGTAACGGTTGTTGTCCGTTTCGTTATGGATGTTGGCGGTATTGACCATATAGGTGTTCTGACGGCCAATCAGGCGCACGTTATCGATCCCCACATTGTCGCCATCGGTACGCAGCGCTACGGCGGAATGATCGCCTGCGTCAACGGTGTCGAGGGTGGCATTACCGATCGTCAGGTTCTGCAGTTGCAGGCCGTTGCTTTGTGACCAGACGGTGGCAGAACAGCCGGTGCCGATAGTGTCGGTGGTCAGCGTTGCGCAGTTTTTATACATGTAGAATGCGCGATCGCCTGGCAGGAACTGGCCGTTAGGGCTGACGGTTGCACGGTAAGTTGCCGGTGTGCTGGCCGCTTCCAGACCCTGAGACAGGGTGACGTCAGAAGGGCTGGTGCCTGCACCGAATAAGGTGACTGGCGGAGAACCTGCCGGAATGTAAACCGCGCCGTTATAGGTGCCTGGCAGGATCTTGATGAAGATGCGTTCACCGTGGTTACGCACGGCCAGCGCTGCGTTCACCGCCAGCTGTACGTTAGTGTATGCCGCGCCGTCGGTACCCAGTTGCGGGCCGACCACGAAGTCTGTTTTTACGCCATCCGTGCTGGCCAGTTTAGGGAACCAGCCCTGTTTCTGAACCTGCAAAGAAGGGCCGCCAAAGGCCAGATAATTTTTTGTTGTGAAGTTGGTCGCTTCGTCCGCAGATAACACGGGCAGGGACGCGGTGCCCGGAGCAACCTGGCTCGATAAGCCTTCGTGGCTGCTGCTACATGCCGCCAGGAACAGGCTGGCTGACAACACAGCGCACGCGCGCGACAGGGTGGAAATATTCACTGTGACTGACTCCTTGATGAAGAACATTATTCTTTTTTTAAAAGTTGCGGTGAAAGCCGCAATAAAAAACGGTGGTCAGCAAAACTGACCACCTTTTCTGGTTCTTTTATACCACAGGAATCAGCTGTATATCACTGTCAGTGATGCTTTGCCGAGCGTATGGAAGTGCACGTTGAAACCGAGGTAGGCACCGCTGGCCTCTTCGTTGACGTCGAGATGTTCCACATCGAGGGCATACACGGTGAAATGGTAGTGGTGATGCTCGCCCTGCGGAGGTGCTGCGCCGCCGTATCCGGCCTTGCCGAAGTCCGTACGGGTTTGCACGGCACCGGCAGGCAGACCGCCTTTGCCGGAACCTGCGCCCTGCGGCAACTCGCTGACGTCAGCCGGAATATTGGCGACGCCCCAGTGCCACCAACCGGAGCCGGTAGGCGCATCCGGGTCATAGCAGGTGATCACAAAACTTTTGGTGCCTTCCGGTGCGCCGGACCAGGCCAGATGCGGTGACAGATTGTCGCCGGTGTAGCCCATACCGTTGAAGACCTGCGTTTCCGGCATTTTCTCGCCGTCGCGCAGATCGTTGCTGGTCAATGTAAATGCCATAAAACCCTCATCTGATAGTGTGTCGTTGTTCGTCAGATTACTTGCCAGCCGCCTCAGCGCCCAGCATTTTCAACAATGCCTTAGCAACGGCGGTTGAAGAGGCCGGGTTCTGGCCGGTGATCAGTTTTCCATCGGTCACGGCATAAGAATGCCAGTCGGCCGCTTTACTGTAATCCCCGCCATTTTTTTTCAGCTCATCTTCTACCAGGAACGGCACGATGTCGGTGAGGCCCACGCCATCTTCCTCGCTGTTACTGAACCCGGTGACGCGCTTGTCCTTCACCAGCGGCGTGCCGTCTTCCAGCAGAACATTGCGCAAAACGCCCGGCGCATGACAGACGGCGGAAACCGGTTTGCCCGCTTTCCAGAATGCCTGAATTAACGCGATGGAATGCGCATCTTCAGCCAGATCCCACAACGGGCCGTGACCGCCCGGATAAAACACCGCATCAAAGTCTGCGGCGCGGACGTCGGCGAGTTTCACCGTCGTGGCCAGTGCGTGCTGCGCCTCTTTATCCTGCCGGAAGCGGTCGGTGGTTTCTGTCTGGGCGTCCGGCTCATCGCTTTTCGGATCCAGCGGCGGCTGACCGCCTTTCGGTGAAGCCAGCGTCAGCGTGGCACCCGCATCCAGAAATTCATAATAAGGCGCGGTGAATTCTTCCAGCCAGAAACCGGTTTTCTTGCCGGTTTCGCCGAGTTTATCGTGTGATGTCAATACAATCAGTAATTTCATGTTACCTCCTGTGGACGTCAGCAGGGATTAATCCTGCCCGACACGGACAACCAGTTTGCCAAAGTTTTTCCCCTCAAGCAGCCCGAAGAATGCCTGCGGTGCGTTTTCCAGCCCTTCCACGATATCCTCGCGGAACTTCACTTTACCGGCCTCAAACCATTCGCTCATTTGCGCCGCGAATTCATGATAACGGTGGCCGTAATCATCAAAAATAATGAAACCCTGCATACGCAGGCGTTTCTTAAGGATAGTCCCGGTCAGCAGCGACAGACGATCCTGCCCCTCATTCAGGCCGGTGGCGTTGTACTGTGAAACCAGCCCGCAGACCGGAATACGCGCTTTGGTGTTGAGCAATGGCAGCACAGCATCAAACACCTCGCCGCCGACGTTTTCAAAGTACACGTCGATACCGTCCGGGCAGGCGGCTTTCAGGCGCTTATCCAGATCGGGTGCGCGGTGATCCAGACATTCGTCGAAACCGAAATGCTCAACGGCGTAGCGGCATTTCTCTTCACCCCCGGCGATACCGACCACGCGGCAGCCTTTGATCTTGCCGATCTGCCCGACCAGCGAACCGACCGGGCCGGTCGCCGCGGCCACAACCAGCGTTTCGCCTGGCTTAGGTTCGCCGATATCCAGCAGGCCCATAAAGGCGGTAAAGCCCGGCATACCCAGCACACCCAGCGCCAGGGAGGGTTGTTTCAGCGCGGCGGCTTCCAGTTTCTTCACGGTTTTGGCGTCTGCCACCGCGTAATCCTGCCAGCCGGTGCTGCCGACCACCAGATCGCCGGTTTTGAAATCCGGGCTGTGAGATTCGACCACGCGGGAAACGGCGCCGCCGGTCATCACTTCACCGATTTGTACGGGCGCAGCATAAGAAGGCGCATCGCTCATACGGCCGCGCATGTACGGGTCGAGTGAAAGCCACACGGTGCGCAGTAATAACTGACCGTCTTTGGCCTGCGGTAAAGGGGCTTTTTCGAGGCGGAAATTTTCGTCAACGGGTTTACCGTGAGGGCGTGAAGCCAGCACGATGCGGCGGTTTTCGGACTGTAATTGAGGCATACCTGTTCCTTTCCGTTTGCGTATAAGAGCGTTAAAAATTCAAACAATAGGGAATAAGTATAGGACGCGAAGTCATTTGCGCATAAAGCGGTTGATGCTGTACCTGGCTAAGTCAGACGATTCTGCATCAAAGTGTGATCATCATCTTTTCCTATGATACCCGCCGGGAAATCCCTTTGCCCGGGAGAGGTACACAGGTATGTTTGGTAAGATTTTTGACCAATTGCTCCATCTTATCTTTAAGATTAATAAGCATAAAAAAGGGATCACGATGCGTAAAACAACACTGGCACTCAGTGCCGTTTGCCTGATGCTCAGCCTGAATCACTCTGCGGTTGCCAAAGAGTCCGCACCTGCGCCGCTCTATCCGGGCGTCAACGTGGCGCAACTTGCGCAGCAGTCGCCGGTACACTGGGTATCCGTCGCACAAATCGAAAACAGCCTGCAAGGGCGCGGGCCGGTGGCGGTCGGGTTTGATATTGATGATACGGTGCTGTTCTCTTCGCCGGGCTTTTATCGCGGGCAACTCGAGTTCTCGCCGGGCAAACAGGATTATCTGAAAAACCCGCAATTTTGGGAAAAGATGAACAACGGGTGGGATGAGTTCAGCATGCCGAAAGAAGTGGCGAAAGGCCTGATTGCCATGCACATCAAACGCGGTGACAGCATTTATTTCGTCACCGGCCGCAGCGAAACCAAAACCGAGACGGTCACCAAAACCTTGCAGGAAGATTTCCAGATCCCACAAGACAAAGTGAATCCGGTGATTTTCGCCGGTGACAAAGCGGGGCAGAACACCAAAACGCAGTGGCTGAAAGACAAGCAGATCAAGATTTTCTACGGCGATTCAGACAACGACATCACCGCAGCGCAAGCCGCAGGTGCCAGGGGCATCCGTGTTCTGCGTGCGTCTAACTCAAGCTATAAACCGCTGCCGCAAGCCGGCGCCTATGGCGAAGAAGTGGTGGTGAATTCGGAATACTGACGGGCAGTAAAGCTGCAACACAAAGCGTCAGCAGATAATGCCAGTTGATCATGTCAACTGGCATTGGCTCGAAAATTTACTTCACACTCACATCAATATCGCCGAAATATTTCTTCGACAGCGTTTGCACGGTGCCTTCCTGCTTCACTTTGGCGATGGCTTTGTCGAGTTTCTCTTTGGTGGCTGTATCGCCTTTACGCAGACCGAATGCAATGCCGCTGCCGAGGATCTTATCGTCACGCACGGCGTCACCGACAAATCCGTAATCTTTTCCGTCCGGACGGGACAGGAAACCGGTCTGACCGGCAGGAGCCAGCACTAATGTGCCGTCAAGCCGGCCCGAGGAGAGATCCAGATAAACCTGGTTCTGATCCTGATATGACACCACATCCACGCCTTCAGGTGCCCAGTGCGCCTTCGCATAACTTTCCTGAATTGAACCCTGTAATACGCCGATGTGTTTCCCTTTCAGCGAGTCAACGACAGGCAGCAGGCCGGAGTCTTTTTTAGCGATCAGTTTGCTGGGTACGCGGTAAATGACGTCCGTGAAATCAATGGCCTGACGGCGTTTTTCGGTGACGTTCATTGCGGAGTTAATGGCGTCAAATTTTCGTGACTGCAGGGCGGCAATCAGGCCATCGAAAGAGGTGTCGTACCATTCGCATTTTACGCTGGCGGCAGCGCAGACGGCGTTGCCCAGATCGATATCAAAACCCTGTAATTCGCCGGTGGCGCTTTTAGATTCGAACGGCGGATATTGCGCTTCCAGGCCAAATTTCAGCGTGGAACCGTCAGCCAGTGCGGAGAAAGACGCCACGGCGCAACCTAACAGTAATGCGATGTTTAATTTTTTCATTATTCACAATTCCCCAGCGTGATGCAGATAAATACAAAGGCTCAGACGCGACACAGGCGACGTGCGCCTTCATACAACGTGTCGTTATCTTTGGCGAAACTCAGGCGGATAAGCCCGGTGGGTTTGTTATTGCTGTAAAACGCCGACAGCGGAATCGTCGCAATCTGATGATCACGGATCAGGCTCAGCACAAATTCGTCGTCGGAGAGCGGGCTGAAATGGCTAAAACGCGCCAGCATAAAGAAACTGCCACGGCTGGGCAGTAATTCAAAGCGGGATTCACTGAGCGCGTCAGCCAGCAAATCACGCTTTTGCTGATAGAAATCCGCCAGCCCGAGATAACTTTGCGGATCCGCCATCGCTTCGGTGAAGGCGACCTGCATCGGCGTGTCGGCGGAGAACATCATAAACTGATGCACTTTGCGGATTTCATTCATCAGTTCTTCAGGCGCCAGGCAGTAACCGACGCGCCAGCCGGTGACGTGATACGTTTTGCCGAACGACGACACAATGACGCTGCGCTCCGCCAGTGGCGGGTGGCAGGCCATGCTCTCGTGGCGCTCGCCATCAAACACCACGTGTTCGTAGACTTCATCGGACAAAATGATGATGTCGGTGTTTTCCGTCAGCGCGGTCAGGCGTTCAATGTCGAAATCGGAAAAGATGGCGCCGGTCGGGTTGTGCGGGCTGTTGATGATGATCATTCGCGTGCGGCTGTTGATTGCACTCGCCACCTGATCCCAGTCGATGCTGAAATCTTCCATCGACAGGCTGATCGCGACCGGTTTTGCCCCCTGCAATCGCACAATCGGCGCGTAACTGTCGAACGAAGGTTCGAAGTAAATCACCTCATCGCCCGGATGCACCAGCGCGCTGATGGCGGAGTAAAGCCCTTCGCTGGCGCTGGCCATGACCGTGACTTCCGCATCCGCGTCATACTGGCAGCCGTAAAGTGCCTCGACCTTCGCCGACAACGCATGGCGCAATGCCGACACGCCGCTCATCGGGGCATATTGGTTATGACCTTCACGCATGGCTTTGGTCACGCTGTCGATGAGCGACGGCTGACAGGAGAAATTCGGTGCGCCCTGCGACAGATTAAGGGCATTGTGCTCGGCGCTCAGCTGACCAATCACCGTAAAAATGGTGGTGCCGACGTCCGGTAATTTTGACTGCGGTAACAGTGCGCTTTTCATGGCAGACTTCCCAAAAAATTCAGGCCAGACGGCCATCAGTAGGTCAAAACAGGTGTTCAACGATTAAGCAACAGTTCCCCTGTGCCGACAATAGAAAATTTGTCATACTCGCTATGACTTTTCGTCATGGCTTATTGCGGTTTTAACGAGGTATGTGTGGCCCTTTCTCCAGAACTGTCGCATCTCAATGCGCTGAATTTACCCTCGCTCAATGTGCTGAAAACCTTTGCCGTCGTGGCGCAGACGCTGAATCTGACCCACGCCGCCACCTTACTGCACATCACGCAGGGCGCGGTCAGCCGTCAGATTACCGGGCTGGAAGTGGCGCTGGGCTATCCGTTATTTTTACGTCAGGCGCGCGGATTAACGCTGACCCCGCGCGGAGCACAGCTTTTGCCACCGGTACAGCAGGCGCTGGCACTGATGGGGGATGCCCTGAAACGTGTCGGTTCTCATCCCGATACCTTACGTATCAAATGCCCGACCTGTTCCATGCGCTGGCTGCTGCCGCGGGTGATCCAGCTGCAAAACGACCGGCCGGATATGCGTATTGAGCTGACGGCCTCGATTGCTCACGGTGTGGATTTCAGCAATGAACATTTTGACGCGGCGGTCATTTTTGGCCGCCCGCCGGAGTCACCGCGCCGCGCACATCATCTGTTTGATGAAGTGCTGACGCCGGTGTGCACGCCAGATTTTTTACCGCGTCACAACGGGCGTACCGAAGTCGCCGATCTGGCCGATAAAACCCTGCTGCATCCGACACGCGATCGTCGCGACTGGCTGATGTGGCTGCGGGAAGAGGGGGTGCAGAGTTTGCCGTCAGGCAAATCTCAGCACTTTGATACGCTGGATCTGGCGATCAATTCGGCGTTACAGGGGTATGGCGTGGCGATCGGCGATCTGACGCTGATCGAAGATGATTTGCAGGCTGGCAGGGTGATAGCACCTTTCCCGCTGTGTGTCGCAAGCGGCGCAGCTTACACCCTGTTATATCCGGAAAATCCCACGCCCGCGCTGACCGTTGCGATAGAGTTTCTGACAGAAGAAGCGCGGCTCAGCCGTGAGAAACTGAGCGCGCTGCTTTCCACCTCTCATCGCCTGGTCAGCGCTTTGTAGCGTTGCTTTCGCAGGCGTTAATACAGCGCCGCCAGCGCACCGGCAATCGCGCCGGTAAGCCGGGTCAGTTCGGCGGATGAGATGATGTAAGGCGGCATCAGATAAATCAGTTTGCCAAACGGACGGATCCACACGCCTTCGGCCACGAAGTGTTTTTGCAACTGCGCCATGTTCACCGGCTGATGCATCTCCACGACGCCGATCGCGCCAAGTACGCGCACATCCGCCACCGCCGGGTGTTCAGCCAGCGGCTGCAATTCGGCACTCAGTTGTTTTTCAATGCTGAATACCTGCGCCTGCCAGCGGTTTTCTGACAACAAGTGCAGGCTCGCATTGGCGACCGCGCAGGCCAGCGGGTTGCCCATAAACGTCGGGCCATGCATAAAGCATCCGGCCTCGCCGTTACTGATCACATCGGCCACATGACGGGTCGTCAGCGTGGCGGAAAGCGTCATGTAACCGCCGGTCAGGGCTTTGCCGAGACACAAAATATCCGGCGAAATTCCCGCGTGATCGCAGGCAAACAGCTTGCCGGTGCGGCCAAATCCGGTAGCGATTTCATCGGCAATCAGCAGCACGCCGTATTCATCGCACAAGTGGCGCACGCGTTTGAGATACAAAGGATGATAAATCCGCATCCCGCCTGCGCCCTGTACCACCGGTTCTAAAATGACCGCCGCGATCTTGCGGTGATTCTCTTCCAGCATTCTGGCGAACGGTGCGATATCCGCCTCGTCCCACTCCCCGCCAAAACGGCTTTGTGGCGCATCGGCAAACAGATGCTGCGGCAGGTATCCCTGATACAAACTGTGCATCGAATTTTGCGGATCGCACACCGACATCGCGCCAAACGTATCGCCATGATAGCCGTTACGCAGCGTCAGCAAGGTCTGGCGTTTTTCACCGCGCGCCTGCCAGTATTGCATCGCCATTTTCAGCGCCACTTCGACGGCCACAGAACCGGAATCCGCCAGAAACACGCATTCCAGCCCGGCCGGCGTCATCTCAACCAGGCGGCGCGACAGGGCCACCGCCGAAGGATGGGTGATCCCGCCAAACATCACGTGGGACATTTTGCCGATTTGTTCGATCGCCGCCTGATTCAGCTGCGGGTGATTATAACCGTGGATCGCCGCCCACCAGGACGACATACCGTCCACCAGCTCGCGGCCATCGGCGAGATGCAACATGACACCCGAGGCAGATTCGACCGGATAGGCAGGCAGCGGTTTGGTCATAGACGTATAAGGATGCCAGATGTGGCGCTGGTCGAACTCGAGATCGGCGGGGTTCATAAAACCGTCCTGCGGTGAATAAGTTGTAAACTAAAAAATATAATTATCGTTGACCGTAAACTAAAACGAATCGAGAATGGTTGACAGTATACCGACCATAAAAACGTTCACGAAACATTTATTTTGGAGTTGTCGCGATGACCACCCGCACCCAATGGACGCTTGAGAAGACTCAGGCACTGTTTAACAAACCTTTTCTGGAGCTGATGTTTGAAGCTCAGCAGATCCACCGTCAGCACTTTGATCCTCGCCAGGTGCAGGTCAGCACTTTGCTGTCGATCAAAACCGGTGCCTGCCCGGAAGACTGTAAATATTGCCCGCAGAGTTCCCGTTACAAAACCGGGCTGGAATCAGAGCGTCTGATGGAAGTCGAGCAGGTGCTGGAATCGGCGCGTCAGGCGAAAGCCGCCGGTTCCACCCGATTCTGCATGGGCGCCGCGTGGAAAAACCCGCACGACCGCGATATGCCCTACCTTGAGCAAATGGTGCAGGGCGTGAAAGAGATGGGGATGGAAACCTGCATGACGCTCGGATCGCTCAATACCACGCAGGCGCAACGTCTGGCGCACGCCGGGCTCGATTTTTACAACCATAATCTGGATACCTCGCCGGAATTTTACGGCAGCATCATCACCACCCGCAGTTATCAGGAACGTCTGGACACGCTGGCGGAAGTGCGCGGTGCCGGCATTAAAGTCTGTTCCGGCGGGATTGTGGGCTTGGGTGAAACGGTGAAAGACCGGGCCGGTTTGCTGATGCAGCTGGCGAACCTGCCGGTGCCGCCGGAAAGCGTCCCGATCAACATGCTGGTGAAGGTCAAAGGCACGCCGCTGGCGGATAACGACGACGTCGATCCGTTCGATTTTATCCGTACCATTGCTATCGCGCGCATCATGATGCCGCAATCCTACGTGCGCCTTTCCGCAGGCCGTGAACAGATGAGCGAGCAGACGCAGGCGATGTGCTTTATGGCCGGTGCCAACTCCATCTTCTATGGCTGCAAATTGCTGACCACGCCAAACCCGGCGGAAGACAAAGATTTAATTCTGTTTGGCAAACTGGGGCTGAACCCGCAGACCTTCGAAACCGAGATGGGCGATAACCAGCAGCAGGCCGCGCTGGCAGAACAGCTGGTTCATGCGGATACGCCACAGTTTTATAACGCTGCCGTCTGACCCATGAGCTGGCAAACGCGGATCGACGCCGCGATTTTGGCCCGTCAGCAGGCCGCTGCTTTCCGGGTGCGGCAGCCAAACCGGGGCGGCAGCGCGCGCTATCTGACACAAGGCGACCGCCGTTATCTGAACTTCTCAGGTAATGATTATCTGGGGCTGAGTCAGGACGCTGAGGTGATCGCCGCCTGGCAGCAGGGCGCGGCGAAATATGGCGTCGGCAGTGGCGGTTCCGGGCACGTCACCGGCTACAGCGATGCGCACGCAGAGTTTGAGCAGCAGCTGGCAGCGTGGCAGGGCTATCCGCATGCGCTGCTGTTCATCTCCGGTTTTGCTGCCAACCAGGCGATTCTGGCGGCGCTGATGCAAAGCGAGGATCGCGTGCTGGCCGACAAACTCAGCCATGCTTCCTTGCTGGAAGCTGCCGCCCATGCGCCTTCGCAGCTGCGTCGTTTTCATCACAATCAGCCGGGATCCTTACAGCGCTTGCTGGAAAAACCGGTGAACGGGGAAACGCTGGTGGTGACCGAAGGCGTGTTCAGCATGGACGGCGATGCCGCACCGCTGGCGGATCTGCATAAGCTGTCCCAGGCGCACGGCAGCTGGATGATGGTCGATGATGCGCACGGGGTTGGCGTTATCGGCGAGGAAGGGCGGGGAAGTTGCTGGCAGCAGGGCATTCGCCCGGAACTGCTGGTGGTCACCTTCGGTAAAGCGTTCGGCTGTAGCGGGGCGGCGGTATTGTGTGATGATGCGACCGCAGATTACCTGTTGCAGTTCGCCCGTCATCTGATTTACAGCACCGCAATGCCCGCCGCACAGGTGTGTGCGTTACAGGCATCGCTGGCGCGGATCCAGCAAGACGACGGCCTGCGTGATAAACTGGCCGCCAATATTGCCCGTTTTCGTTCAGGTGCCGCCGGATTGCCTTATGCGCTGACCGGCTCGCAGACCGCGATCCAGCCCATTATTGTGGGCGAAAATCAGCCCGCGCTGGATCTGGCCGCCAGGCTGCGCGAGCGCGGGTTGTGGGTCAGCGCCATCCGTCCACCGACGGTACCGCCGGGCAGTGCGCGGTTGCGTATCACGCTGACGGCGGCGCACGGGCCTGAAGATATCGATTTTTTGCTGGAGTCCCTTCATGGGTGCAGTCACTGAATTAGTGAATAAACAAGCGGTGGCCGACGCGTTCAGTCGTGCCGCCATCAGTTATGAAAACGCCGCACAACTGCAGCGTGACGTGGGGGAGGAATTGCTGTCTCTCGCCGCGCCTTATCTGAAAATGTACGGTCTGGACGGGACAGGGAATACCGTCGTGGATGCAGGTTGCGGCACCGGTTATTTCAGCCGCTTCTGGAAAGCGCAGGGGCAGAATGTCATTGCGCTGGATCTCTCCGAAGGCATGTTAAACCGCGCCAGGGAACTGGATTCGGCTCAACAGTATGTGCCAGGCGATATCGAGCGTCTGCCGTTTGCGGATAACTCCGTCGATATCTGTTTCAGCAATCTGGCCGTACAGTGGTGCAATGCATTGCCCCGTGCGCTGGAAGAGATGCACCGCGTGACCCGCAACGGCGGGCTGGTGCTGTTTTCGACGCTGGCGGAAGGTTCGCTCAATGAGCTGGCCGCTGCCTGGATGAAAGTAGACGGACGTCGTCACGTGAACAAGTTTCTCACGCCGGACAAAATTGCCGAGGCCTGCGCGCCGTATCGCCATGAGGTCACCTTCAGCGATCACATTGCAGAATTCCCGGACGTGATGTCGCTGATGCGCTCACTGAAAGGCATCGGCGCGACGCACATTAAAAATGGCCGCATCGGCGGGCTGGGTGGCCGGGAACGCCTGCAATTGCTGGAAAAACACTACGTTCGCCGCGACGGCATCCTGCCCCTCAACTACCGGCTGGTCTACGGCATTTTGCAGGTCGAAGAACTGATCCCACGCTGACCGACTCCTCCCCTGTGAAGGGGAGAGAGCTAAACCCACATCAGATTTTTAGCAGAATAAATCATGACAAAATACTTCATCACCGGTACCGACACTGAAGTCGGTAAAACCGTCGCGACTACCGCATTTTTACAGGCCGCAGCGCGTGCCGGACATACCACCGCCGGGTACAAACCGGTGGCCTCTGGCAGTGAAATGACGCCGGAAGGACCGCGCAACAGTGACGCGCTGGCGCTGCAGGCGTTCAGCACTGTGGGTTTACGTTATGACGAAGTGAATCCGTGTACCTTTATCGAACCGACCTCGCCGCACATCGTCAGCGAACTTGAAAAGCGTCCGATCGATCCGGCGGTGTTATCGCAAGGGTTGCGTCACCTCGAACCGCTGGCAGACTGGATGGTGGTGGAAGGTGCAGGCGGCTGGTTTACGCCGCTCACCGCCAGTTACACCTTTGCCGACTGGGTGAAGGCAGAACAGTTACCGGTTGTGCTGGTGGTCGGTATGCGTCTGGGGTGTATCAACCATGCCGTGCTGACCGCGCAGGCCATCGCACACAGCGGTTTACAGCTTGCGGGATGGATTGCCAACGATATACAGGAAACGGGGAAGCATCATCAGGCATATATCGATACGCTCACGCGTATGCTGCCTGCGCCACTGCTGGGCGAGATCCCGTACCTGCTAACCGGGCCTGACGGCAATCTGGGGCAATATCTCGATCTGACCCGCCTCGGCCACACTGAGCGTTAAAACCGGCTGTCAGAAGGTCAGATAGTCTTTGACCAGCGTATCGTCGAGCTGTGCCAGCGTGCCCTGCGCGACGTTACGCCCGCCATCAACCAGACAGAACCGGTCAGCGACGGTGCGGATGAAGGGCAGCTTATGGCCCACCAGCAGCAGCGTCAGGCCGAGATCACGGTTAAGACGGTGAATGATATTCCCCATATTCGCTGCCATCGCCGCGCTGGTGTGCTCGGTCGGCTCGTCGAGGATCAGCAGTTCCGGCTGCTGAACCAGCGCGCGGCTGATCGCCAGTTGCTGTTGCTGGCTCTCATCGAGCTCTCCCGCCTTGCGTGCTCCCATCTCCTTAAGTACCGGAAACAGGTCGTACACCTGCTCAGGCACGCGACGCGTCTTATTCCGGCTGGACATCATGGCAATTTGCAGATTTTCATCGACGCTCATCTGCGAAAAAATCTGCCGTCCCTGCGGCACGTAGCCAATGCCCATCTGCGCCCGGCTTTCTACCGGCAAATTCAGCAAACTTTGCGGTTCTTCATTGGCTGATTGCCAGAAAATCGCGCCGCTTTTCACCGGCAGATGCCCCATGATGCAGTTGATCAGCGTGGTTTTCCCCACGCCGTTTCTGCCGATAAGCCCGGTACATTGCCCGCGATAAAGCTCGAGATTGATATCCCAGAGAATGTGTTTTTGACCGTAATACTGATTAACTGATTTTACACTTAACATCAGACCTCCCTCGCTCACGGAGCTTTCCGCTGAACATCACTTTGACGGCCACTGTCATTTTTCTGACATTTTTATTCCACTGTTTGCACCTTACGCAGCGGAATGCTTCATAAAATCTCTCACAGCAGGGAATTTGCAACTCTCAGGCCAAGTTTCTTGTGGTGACAATAAAAAGAGAAGTTACCGGGCTGTTAACGCGGCAGCGGGCAGGGATTTCGGATTATTCATAAGCAATGCTCAGGTTTTGATGTGGTTCACAGTGCATATGGAGAATAGCGCTGCACTTTGCCAGTGCCGGTTCACTGATTTTGGTGCAAGAGGGTGGGGCATATTTTGTTCAGCCGTCCTTCAGAGTTGGGGTTTTGGTTTTTGCAAGAAACTTACGCCCTGAAATTCAGTCAAAATAGGCATAAATAAGGTGATAAAAAAGATAAAAAATAACTAAAAAAGACCACTCAGGGGTCCCGGATGCCTAAATGATGTTTTTTACTAACTCCCGCTGTATGCGGCGCGCTGTGACTTATCCACTATTCCTGTGGATAACCTTGTGCATGAGAGTGAGAAAAGATGCTACAGGCGAGACGGGACGCGGGTTGCGCTCGGTTTGCCCGTATTCGCAGCTTTTTCATGAAGTGATTTATTATCAACAGGTTAGTTAAAAGCAATACGGTCACAATTCTGTCGTCTTCACTGTGTCAGTTTTCGTCAACCTGTTGTCAGTAAGTTATCAGATGATAAATTTTGGGGATAAATGTCATCTGATGGTGAAAAGAAGGGATTGTCATCACCTAAAAAAGTGCAGGTAAGGCAACCGGTTAAGGCTTGTGTGAAGAATAGTCATTGGAGGCTGGTTTTATATACAGTATTATAGCGGCGGTAAAAATCAAGAGTGGCAAAAAGCGCGGAGTCTTCCATACTCATTCACCGCCCACGGTCTTGTTCTTTTAGAATGGTCTTGTGCGTTTTCTTCTTCAGTCAGGTAGCCCGTCATGAGTAAAGTGTTCAAACTGCATTCCGAATTTAAACCATCAGGCGATCAGCCCGACGCGATACGTCGTCTCGAAGAGGGGCTGGAGAACGGCCTGGCCCATCAGACGCTGCTCGGTGTAACCGGCTCCGGCAAAACCTTTACCGTGGCGAATGTGATCGCCGATCTGAACCGCCCGACGATGGTGCTGGCGCCCAACAAAACGCTGGCCGCACAGCTCTACGGCGAAATGAAAGAGTTCTTCCCGGACAACGCCGTCGAATATTTTGTCTCTTACTACGATTACTACCAGCCCGAGGCGTATGTCCCGAGCTCTGACACTTTTATCGAAAAAGATGCCTCGGTGAACGAACACATTGAGCAGATGCGTCTTTCGGCCACGAAAGCACTGCTGGAGCGTCGCGACGTGATCGTGGTGGCGTCAGTGTCGGCGATTTATGGTCTGGGCGATCCGGATCTGTATCTCAAAATGATGCTGCATCTGACCAAGGGCATGATTATCGATCAGCGCTCTATCCTGCGCCGTCTGGCCGAACTGCAATACGCCCGCAACGACCAGGCGTTTCAGCGCAGTACCTTCCGCGTGCGCGGCGAAGTGATTGACGTCTTCCCGGCGGAGTCAGACGATCTGGCGGTGCGCATTGAGCTGTTTGATCAGGAAGTTGAACGGCTGTCGCTGTTTGATCCGCTGACCGGTCAGGTTCAGCATGAAGTGCCGCGTTTCACCATCTACCCTAAAACGCACTACGTGACGCCACGCGAGCGTATTGTGCAGGCGATGGAAGACATCAAAATCGAACTGGCCGACCGGCGCAAAGTGCTGCTGGACAACAACAAGCTGCTGGAAGAGCAACGTATCAGCCAGCGCACGCAGTTTGATCTCGAAATGATGAATGAACTGGGCTATTGCTCCGGTATCGAAAACTACTCGCGCTATCTTTCTGGCCGCGGGCCGGGCGAGCCGCCACCGACGCTGTTTGACTATCTGCCCGCCGATGGCCTGCTGATTGTCGATGAATCCCACGTCACCATTCCGCAAATCGGCGGCATGTACAAAGGCGACCGTTCGCGTAAAGAAACTCTGGTGGAATACGGATTCCGCCTGCCGTCCGCGCTGGATAACCGCCCGATGCGTTTTGAGGAATTCGAAGCCGCCGCACCGCAAAGTATCTACGTCTCGGCGACGCCCGGCACCTATGAGATGGAAAAATCCGGTGGCGATGTGGTGGAACAGGTGGTGCGTCCGACCGGTCTGCTCGACCCACTGATTGAAGTGCGCCCTGTAACGACTCAGGTTGATGACCTGCTGTCTGAAATTCGCAAACGTGTTGCCATCAATGAGCGTGTGCTGGTCACTACGCTGACCAAACGGATGGCGGAGGATTTGACCGAGTATCTGGAAGAACACGGCGAGAAGGTGCGTTACCTGCACTCTGACATCGATACCGTGGAGCGCGTGGAGATCATCCGCGACCTGCGTCTCGGGGAATTTGATGTGCTGGTCGGCATCAACTTACTGCGTGAAGGGCTGGATATGCCGGAAGTGTCGCTGGTGGCGATCCTCGATGCAGACAAAGAAGGCTTCCTGCGCTCAGAACGTTCGCTTATCCAGACCATTGGTCGCGCAGCGCGTAACCTCAACGGCAAAGCCATTTTGTACGGCGACCGCATCACCAAATCGATGGCAAAAGCTATCGAAGAAACAGAGCGACGCCGCGCCAAACAGGAGCAGTACAACCTGGAAAACGGCATCACGCCGATGGGCCTGAACAAAAAGATTTCCGACATTCTGCAACTCGGTCAGCCAAAGACCAAAAAGAACAAAGACAAGCGGGATGCCGAAGCGGCGCAAACCTTCAAGTCACTTACGCCAAAAGCGCTGGAGCAGCGCATCAAAGAGCTGGAAAGCAAGATGTATGCGCATGCCCAGAATCTGGAGTTCGAAGAGGCAGCCAATACGCGCGACGAACTGCATGCCCTGCGCGAACAGTTTATCGCCGTTTCGTAATCTCCGCCGCGCGCAGTGCCGGCAATGAACAAAAGTGCTAGACTGCGCGCCCTGAATTTTGTTGAGTGAGCTTGCTGATGACTGATACACCACAAAACCCCGGTGCGGCGAAAGACCCGCTGCACGGCGTCACGCTGGAAAAACTGCTGACAACGCTGGTGGATAACTTCGGCTGGCCGGCGCTGGCTTCGCAGGTGAATATCAACTGCTTTAAAAGCGACCCCAGTGTGAAATCCAGCCTGAAATTCCTGCGCCGTACCCCCTGGGCGCGCAAGGAAGTCGAAACGCTGTATCTGGATTTTATCGAAGGCCACCTGCGTCCGGACATGACCCGCAGCAAACGCCGCACACCGCTGTCGGCGCAGGCACCGCAAAAACCTAAAGTCAGCACCGCCAGCCCGGCGGCTGACAGCCCGTGGAATAACCATC
This sequence comes from Rahnella sp. PAMC25559, assembly GCF_050632365.1. Classification (GTDB taxonomy): domain Bacteria; phylum Pseudomonadota; class Gammaproteobacteria; order Enterobacterales; family Enterobacteriaceae; genus Rahnella; species Rahnella rivi. Next base: position 2,270,686 of record NZ_CP192543.1, read on the forward strand.
CGCTGGTGAAAAAGTAATTCAGGTTTTTCTTTTGAGGGGAAAGGATTGTGGCAGAGCAAAATGTACTGATTGTCGTGGACATGCAAAATGGCGTTTTTGCCTCTCAACGGAGGGATCGTGCCGGACGTGTTGAGCAGATTAACCGTCTGATTGACCAGGCCGGTCGCGTTATCTTTATCCAGCACGCTGAAGGCGACATGAGCGAGGGCAGTGCGCTGTGGGATCTGCTGCCGGAAATGCATCGCCCGGATGACGCGATTTCCGTAACCAAGACGGCCTGCGACTCGTTTTACCGCACCGGGCTGGAGGCGGTTCTCAAAGACCTGCAGGCCACGCGCTTTACGGTGTGCGGTTGCGCGACCGATTATTGCGTTGATACCACCATCAAAGTCGCGGCCAGCAAAGGCTATGCGGTTACTGTAGCTTCGGATGCCCATACTACCGGCGACCGGACGCACGTGACGGCGAAGCAACTGATCGCCCAGCACAATGAGGTGTGGCAGGAACTGTCGGTACCGGGCAATCCGGTGACGGTGAAAACCACGTCGCAGATCCTCGCAGACTGGCAGTAACGCATTCCCCCGATTCTGATATGACAAAGGCCGCATTGCGCGGCCTTTGTGTTTTTGATGGGGCTGGGTTTTATTGCATCTTTTGCAGCGCTTCTTCCAGCGCCATTCGCAGCATTTCGCGATCATGGCGATACGGAATATCGCTGGCTTCCAGCGGGCTTTGAATAACCAGATGCTCAGTGGCGCAGTGGCCTACCTGCACTTTGGGTCCGACAATCGCGGCATCGGCGCGGCGGCCAATACGTTTCTCAATCATCTCCAGTTTATCGTCAAGCGTCAGGGATGCGGCAGCCACGCTCAGTTCTTTGCCCAGATTACCGATATACACAATGTGCGCGCGGCTGCGGCGCAGGGCCGAGGTGAGATCGTTCATCAGTAACAGCGGCATCAGGCTGGTGTAAAAACTGCCCGGCCCGATCAGGATCAGATTGGCTTCGGCAATCGCCAGTAATGCTTCACGCGTGGCCGGAACCTGCGGTTCAAGGCGCAATTCGCGCGGTGTCTGCTGAAGTTTATCAACATTCACCTCGCCATGAACCGTTTCACCCTCGGCGTCGATGGCCGTCAGATCCACCGGATGCTCTGACATCGGGATCAGCTCCGCATCAACTTTAAGCAGGCTGCGCACCAGATTGATGGCTTCCAGCGGGCGCACGGTCAGATGATCCAGCGCGCGCAGCATCAGATTGCCGAGATTGTGGCCGTCCAGCTCGCCCTGACCGCTGAAGCGGTATTCAAACATCGCTGATGCCAGGCTTGGTTCAGTGATCAGTTGATTCAGACAATTGCGCATGTCGCCCCAGGCGATACCGCCCACCGAGCGGCGGATACGGCCTGTCGAACCGCCGTTATCCGTGGTGGTCACGATGCCCGTCAGGCGTGGCCCAAGAGCAGAAAGCGAAGACATCACGCGGCCAAGCCCGTGGCCTCCGCCTAATGCCACCACCCGGTCGAGATCGGCTAAAGTTCTGTTGCGCATAATTTCCTTCTGAAGCGGGTGAGGGAGTCTGTTTCCTGCTGCGGATTTTACATAATTTTGCAACAAGATGTTATCACTTCACCGTTGTCTCACTGTATTCAAAAACCAGTGCTTTTGGCGTTGAAAATGCGGCATATTGTGGTGAAAAAACGTTATATATCAAAATACACAACGAAAAACCATCTTGGTGATCCGGACTTTGCGGCGTTAGAATATCCGCCGTTACCCGAGTTCATGGCTTCTGCAAAGAATGCAATGAATCAACTCCTAGCCTTTGTTCCTAAGTTGCTTTCTGACGATTTTCCCACAGAAACAATATGGTGCGCTGGCCGTGACGAACGTCACCAGGGTGCATGGCAGAAATGCTCGCATCTCCCGTATTTGGAAAGGTGTTTAAGGTGCTTCAACTTACTGATGCTTTTGCCCGCAAGTTTTATTACTTGCGGCTGTCGATCACCGACGTGTGCAATTTCCGTTGCACCTACTGTCTGCCGGACGGTTACAAGCCGCACGGACACAGCAATAAAAGTTTTCTCTCGCTCGATGAAATCCGTCGGGTCAGCCGCGCGTTCGCCAATCTGGGAACGGAAAAAGTGCGCCTGACCGGTGGCGAACCGTCGCTGCGCCGCGACTTCTGCGAAATCATTGCCGCCGTGCGCGAAAACCCCTCTATCAAAACTCTCGCGGTGACCACTAACGGTTATCGCATGGCGCGTGACATCAGCAAATGGCGTGATGCCGGGCTGACCAACATCAACGTGAGCGTTGACAGCCTCGATGCCCGCCAGTTTCACGCGATCACCGGCCAGGATAAATTCCGCGAGGTGATGGACGGCATTGACGCTGCCTTTGATGCCGGTTTCAGCAAGGTGAAAGTCAATACTGTGCTGATGCGTGATGTGAATCACGCCAGCCTCGGTACCTTCCTCGACTGGATAAAAACCCGCCCGATTCAGCTGCGTTTCATTGAACTGATGGAAACCGGCGACGGCGGAGATTTATTCCGTAAACACCACGTTTCCGGCGAAGTGCTGCGCGAGCAACTGGTGCGTCAGGGCTGGCAGTTACAGATCCGCTCCCGCAGCGACGGCCCTGCGCAGGTCTTCAGCCACCCGGATTACCTCGGTGAAATCGGTCTGATCATGCCGTACGAAAAAGACTTCTGCGCCAGCTGTAACCGCCTGCGCGTATCTGCCACCGGCAATCTGCATTTGTGTCTGTTCGGCGAGCAGGGTATTGCGCTGCGCGATTTACTGGCCGACGACATGCAGCAGGACGACCTGATGGACCGCATTCAGGGCGGCCTCAGCCGTAAAAAACAGACTCACTTCCTGCATGAAGGCAATACCGGCATTACCCAGAATCTGTCGTTTATCGGCGGCTGAATCCGGTACTAATCGTTTAAGGAGCAAACTGATGAGCAAAGCCAGTAAAGATTTTTTGCCTTTATCTGTCGCGATCATGACGGTGTCTGACCGCCGCACCGACGCTGAAGACACGTCCGGGCATTACCTGAAAGAAGCCGTGACCGAAAGCGGTCACCACGTCGTCGCACAGCACATCGTCAAAGAGAACATTTACAGCATCCGCGCGGTGGTTTCCGCATGGATTGCGGATGAAAAAACCCAGGCGATTCTGATCAACGGCGGTACCGGTTTTAATGCCGGAAATAACACCCCGGAAGCGCTGAAACCGCTGTTTGACCGCGAAATCGAAGGCTTCGGCGAGCTGTTCCGCATGGTGTCATTCGAAGATATCGGCACCTCGACCATTCAGTCAAGGGCCATTGCGGGCATTGCCAATCAGACCGTGATTTTCGCCATGCCGGGCTCCACCCGCGCCTGCCAGACTGCCTGGGATAACATCATTGAAGCCCAGCTCGACGCCCGTCAGGGCCCGTGCAATTTCACTCCACATTTGAAGAAATAAGCATGTCAGAACTCACACACATTAACGCTTCCGGCGACGCTCACATGGTGGATGTCTCCGGTAAAGCGGAAACCGTTCGCGAAGCCCGCGCGGAAGCCTTTGTTGAGATGGCGGAAAGCACGCTGGCGATGATCATCAGCGGTAATCACCATAAAGGTGACGTGTTCGCCACGGCGCGTATTGCCGGCATTCAGGCGGCAAAAAAAACCTGGGATCTGATCCCGCTGTGCCATCCGCTGTTGCTGACCAAAGTAGAAGTGAATCTGGAAGCGCAGCCGGAACATAACCGCGTGCGCATCGAATCCCGCTGCCGCCTGAGCGGTAAAACCGGCGTGGAAATGGAAGCGCTGACGGCGGCTTCTGTGGCCGCGCTGACCATCTATGACATGTGTAAAGCGGTTCAGAAAGACATGGTCATCGGCCCGATCCGCCTGCTGGAAAAAACCGGCGGCAAATCCGGGGACTTTAAGGCGGAAACTCAGGCAGAAGGTAAGGCGGAGCTATGATCGACATTTTATTTTTCGCTCAGGTGCGCGAACTGATCGGCACTTCTGCGCTGCAACTGCCGGCGGAATTTCCGACCGTGAATGATTTACGTCAGTCACTTGCCGGGCGGGACGACCGCTGGGCGCTGGCGCTGGAATCGGGAAAACTGCTGGTGGCGGTCAATCAGACGCTGACCGACATGGCGCATCCGCTGAAAGCCGGTGATGAAGTGGCATTCTTTCCGCCGGTGACCGGAGGCTGAGATGGATCAGACCAAAATTATCGTCGATGCTGCCCGGTTTAACGTCGGCGACGAGTACAACTGGCTGGCGCAATCTGACGCAGATGGTGCCGTGGTGACCTTTACCGGCAAAGTGCGTAATCATAATCTGGGTAATCACGTCAGCGCGTTAACGCTGGAGCATTACCCAGGCATGACCGAAAAAGCGCTGGCTGAGATTGTCGCCGACGCCCGCAGCCGCTGGCCGCTGCAACGGGTGTCTGTTTATCACCGCATCGGCCCGATGTTTCCGGGCGATGAAATCGTGTTCGTCGGCGTGACCAGCGCGCATCGCAGTATGGCGTTTGAAGCCACTGAATTTATTATGGATCACCTGAAAACGCGTGCGCCATTCTGGAAGCGTGAAGCGACGGAAGAGGGCGACCGCTGGGTGGATGCCCGTGACAGCGATAAAGACGCTGCCGCGCGCTGGTAAATCGCGCCTCAACCGCATGCAGACCGTCCATGCTTTTCTGTCTATCTGTGATACGCTTTAAAAATCGGGAGGCTGATTCAGCCTCATTTTCGTCCTCCATGCAAAAGGGTAATCATCATGGATCGATATCCACGCAGTAACGGTTCAATTGTTGAACGCGCGAATACCGGCATTCAGGCTTATATGGCGCAAGTCTATGGCTGGATGTTCTGTGGTTTGCTGCTGACCGCATTTGTGGCCTGGTATGCTTCCGGTTCTGAAAAAATAATGAGTTTTGTTTTCTCAAGCCAGATTACTTTCTTCGGTCTGATCATCGCGCAGCTGGCGCTGGTCTTCGTGATTTCCGGCATGGTGAATCGCCTGAGCGGCACGGTCGCGACCGGCCTGTTCATGCTGTATTCGGCGCTGACCGGCCTGACGCTTTCCAGTATTTTCCTGGTTTACACCGGCGACTCTATTTTCGGCACCTTCATTGTGGCAGCCGGAATGTTCGGCGCGATGAGTGCGTACGGTTACGTGACTAAGCGCGACCTGACCGGTATCGGCAGCATGTTGTTTATGGCGCTGATTGGCCTGGTTCTGGCGTCACTGGTGAACATGTGGCTGAAAAGCTCTGGCCTTGCCAACATCATCTCTTACGCCGGTGTGCTGATCTTCGTGGGTCTGACCGCTTATGACACCCAGAAGCTGAAAAATATGGGCGCGCAGTTGTCCGCAGACGACCGCGATAACTTCCGCAAATATTCGATTGTTGGCGCGCTGACGCTGTATCTGGATTTCATCAACCTGTTCCTGATGCTGCTGCGTATTTTCGGCAACCGTCGTTAAGGTTTTTGATTGAAATAAAAAGGGACACTGAGAAGTGTCCCTTTTTTTATGCCGATGGCCGTGGCATGGGCGGCTTTGAACACTTTTAGAAAGGTGAAAATTTTAAACCAACAAGTTCCCCCTTTCCCAATGACCCAACCCGCCCCGGATACCCCGGTTACGGTATTCTGATCCGCCCCGTCGGTACCTGCCGAAAACTCCACCACACCTGAACCGTATTAAACAGCACCAGAATCGCTGTGACGATAAACACCCAGCGGAATCCGAGCAGCGCCGAGGCGCTCGAACCAATCAGCGGGCCTATGACATTGCCGAGGTACATGAACGACTGGTTGTAACCGAATATCCGGCCGGTCACCTGATCGCTGCTGTATTTCACCAGCAACGCCTGCACGGCGGGCATCAGTGCGCCATCGCCAAAACCCAGCATGAAACGCAGTATGCCCAGCTGAGTCGGCGTATTAATCAGCGCCATCAGACAAAACAGAATGAAACAGAAGACCAGGGCGGCGATCAGAATACGGTGCGCGCCGATGCGGTCGCCGAGCTTGCCGAGCTTAGGTGCGGTCATCAGGGCGGAAACGCCCGGCACGGCGGCAATCACGCCGCTGATAAAGGCGATATTACTGGTGTCTGAGGACAGTTCGCGGATAAACAGGGTGAGGATCGGGCTGATGGATCCGTTGGCTAACTGGATCATCATGGTGGTCACGAACAGGCTGACAATCAGCCACGGATAGGGCAGCGTGGTGAAGACGGCTTTGCCGCTGAGCCGGTTGGCTTTGGTGACCGGCACCACGCGCTCTTTAATCAAAAACAGCGTGATCAGAAAACTGATAAACAGCATGCCGCTGGTGACGAAAAACACCGTGCGCAAACCGAGATGGTCCGCCATAAAACCGCCCAGCAACGGGCCGATGATCACCCCGGAAACCTGACCGGTTGACAGTGTTCCCAGCGCCCAGCCACTTTTATCGCGTGGCACCTGCGAGGCGACCAGCGCCATGGCGTTGGGAATGTAGCCGGACGTCAGCCCCATCAGCGTGCGCAGGATGAACAACTGCCAGACGTTGGTGGCGAAACCTTGCAACATCATCACGATAGCCATGCCGAGCGCCGCACGCAGCAGCATCAGCTTGCGGCCTTTGCGGTCGGCAAGGCTGCCCCATAACGGCGCGACAATCGCCGAAACCAGAAAGGTTCCGCTAAAGACCAGACCCGACCATAAACTCAGAGATTCGTGAGAAGTGACGCCCAGCTGTTCGATATAAAGCGGTAAAAAAGGCAGGATTTGACTCATCGCCATGCCGGTGAAAAAACACCCCAGCCAGACGGAGATTAAATTTATTTTCCAGGTTTCCATGGTGCTGCAGTGCGGCCTTAAGCAGAGAAAGGGAACTCTCAGCAGCATAGCAAGCTAATCCCCACTGCGGAGTTCAAAAAGTGGGAACGTATTGATAAGGTGAATAATTGATTATCCTGTATCAAAGTTTCTGGATATATCGGTAGAAAATCCGGTCACATAATTTCACCTGCGTCTGTGACTGACATCACTGGTTACAGCCAAAAGGAGATTATTTCACGCGAAGCGGCGTTCTGTGCTATTATCGCCCCAACTGGCGCACTGCAGTTTGTGCCGAATCCTCGTGGTAATGCCTCATTTGCCTCGTCTGATCATCCACTCTTGAAACTGCACCGAACCCCGTTCGGGTTAGAGTGGACTGGAGCTTTTCCTTATATGTCATTTGATTCCCTCGGCTTAAGTGCCGAAATTTTGCGTGCTGTTGAAGAACAGGGCTATCGCGAACCTACGCCTATCCAGCGTCAGGCTATTCCTGTTGTGTTGCAGGGTCGTGACCTGATGGCCAGCGCGCAGACCGGTACCGGTAAAACCGCTGGTTTTACTCTGCCGCTGCTGAATATGCTGAGCCATACCAATGCGCAATTCAAAGGACGTCGCCCGGTTCGTGCGCTGATCCTGACCCCGACCCGTGAACTCGCGGCGCAGATCGGTGAAAACGTTCAGGCTTACAGCAAATACCTGACCTTGCGTTCGATGGTGGTATTTGGTGGTGTGAGCATCAACCCGCAGATGCTGAAACTGCGCGGTGGTGTGGATGTGCTGATCGCAACGCCGGGCCGTTTACTGGATCTGGAACATCAGCGTGCTGTTGATTTATCTCAGGTTGAAATTCTGGTGCTCGATGAAGCCGACCGCATGCTGGACATGGGCTTCATTCACGACATCCGTCGCGTGCTGGCCAAACTGCCTGCCAAGCGTCAGAACCTGCTGTTCTCCGCCACTTTCTCTGATGAGATCAAAGGGCTGGCGAGCAAATTGCTGACCAACCCGGCCTCTGTCGAAGTGGCACGCCGTAATACTGCGTCAGAGCAAATTGATCAAACGGTTCACTTTGTTGATAAGAAACGCAAAAGAGAACTGCTGTCACAGATGATCGGCGAAGGCGACTGGAAACAGGTGCTGGTGTTCAACCGTACTAAACACGGTGCTAACCATCTGGCCGAACAGCTGAATAAAGACGGCATCACTGCCGCGGCGATTCACGGCAACAAAAGTCAGGGCGCCCGTACCCGCGCACTGGCCGATTTCAAAGCCGGCTCAGTACGCGTACTGGTTGCGACGGATATCGCGGCACGTGGCCTGGATATCGATATGCTGCCGCACGTCGTGAACTATGAACTGCCAAACGTCCCGGAAGATTACGTTCACCGTATCGGCCGTACAGGCCGTGCAGAAGCCACCGGTGAAGCGGTTTCTCTGGTGTGCGTGGACGAACATAAACTGCTGCGTGACATCGAGCGTCTGCTCAAGCGTGAAATTCCGCGTGTCGCACTGCCAGGTTATGAACCAGACCCAAGCATCAAAGCCGAGCCGATCATCAATGGTCGTCAGGGCAGTGGCGGCGGCGGCGGTCGTGGCGCACCACGTCAGGGCCAGCGTCCGGGCGCACCGCGCTCCGGTGCTCCACGTTCTGGCGCTCCGCGTCCGGGCGGCAGCAGCGCGCGCAGCGGTACTTCTGAAAACCGTGGCTCCGGTGAAAACCGTCCGGCCCGTGCGCGTCCTGCACATGCAGGCCAGCGTCGCAGCGGTCCTGCGGGCAGCGGCAACAAGTAACGCTCCCCGACAGTCCGATGCTAAACCGCCTTCCATGAAGGCGGTTTTTTTTTGCCTGTTTTTCGTTAAGCGCGTGCCGTCAGGGGGTGATCACATACGCACAACGGCGTGCACCCTGCAAAATATGCTCGGTGCGTTCGACGCTGGCGCAAAGCACGTTGCTGAATACGTCACGTTCGGCCCGGCAGAATCCCTGACAGGTCGCGGCCGCGGCACAAATCGGACAGTGGTTTTCGACAAACAGATAACTGCCGTCATCCTGCAGCGTCCAGTCTGCCATATACCCTTCACGGGTGCGGATCTCCGTCAGCCTTTGCAGTCTTTCCTCCAGTGAATTCGCCCCGTTCATCGCCAGCTGGTAATTATCCTGCGTCAGGTTTTCCCGCGAGGTGATCAACTGATCCAGCGCAGAATCACCCAAAGAAGTGCGGATAAGCTGTAACAGTTGTACAGTCAGATCGGCGTGTGCATCGGGGAAATGTGCATGTCCCTGTGCGGTAAGTTGCCAGAACTGTGCCGGACGTCCGACGCCCTGCGAGACAGATTTGGCTTCCACCAGACCTTCTTTCGCCAGTTTGACAAACTGCTGCCTCGCCGCTTCGCCGCTGGTGCCTAACAGATGACCGGCGTCGCTGGCCTGTAATTTCCCGCGGGTTTTGAGCAACGTCAGGATGCGTTCAGCCACGCTGTGCCTGACCAGATTGTTATTTTCCAAGTCACTGCTTGACATATTACCTCGCCGGGTTCTAGATTACGTAAAACATATTCCAAGTAATTTCTTGTTTTAATCATACCATAACCACAACATGCTTCAATGCGTGGACAGCACAAACCAAAGGGATGCAGAGAAATGTCGGAAAGTCAGAGCGGATGGTCGGATTTATTCAGCGCGGAAAACCGGGGCAGTGCCATTACCCTGAGCGCCGGAGTCGCGCTTTACGCCACCAACAGTTACATCGTGATCACGATTTTACCGTCCGTCGTGCAGGATATCGGCGGGCTGGCGTGGTATGCGTGGAATACCACGCTGTATGTGGTGTGTTCGATCCTCGGCTCTGCGCTATCTGCCCGGCTGATGCGCACCGCCGGGCCACGCGGCAGCTATCTCACCGCCACCGCGATTTTTATCGCCGGAGCGGCCATTTGTACGGTGGCGCCGAGCATGCCGGTGCTGCTGCTGGGACGGGCGTTACAGGGGCTCGGAGGCGGATTCCTGTTCGCGCTTTCCTACGCGATGATCAATCTCCTGTTTAAGGAATCCCTCTGGCCGCGCGCGATGGCGCTGATTTCCGCGATGTGGGGGATTGCCACGCTGGTGGGCCCGGCGATTGGCGGGATTTTTGCGGAGCTGCACGCCTGGCGCTGGGCGTTTGGTTTGCTGCTGCCGCTGACATCGTTGTTCGGTTTCTGGGTCTGGCGGCTTTTACCAAGATCTCAGCGGGTGAAACAACCGCAAGAACCGCTGCCGCTGATGCAACTGGCGCTGCTGACGGGCGCGGTGCTGGTGGTGTCTGCCGGCAGTTTGTCCACGCACGGCCTGGTGAATCTTCTCGGATTCGGGGTTGCGGTCCTGATGATGCTGATTCTGCGTCACCGGGAATTTACCGCCGATGTCCGGTTGTTACCGCGTGATGCGCTGCGTACTTCATCGCCGCTGTACGGTTTATATCTGGTGATGACGTTACTGATTATCGGTCTTGGCTGTGAACTCTTCGTGCCTTATTTGCTGCAACATCTGCACGGCCAGACGCCGCTGGCCGCCGGGTACATTACTGCCGCCGCCGCCGCGGGCTGGACGCTCAGTGAAGTGGCCAGCTCAGGCTGGACGGGGCGTCGCGCCGATAACGCCATTATCTCGGGGCCGCTGATTCTGGCCGCCGGTTTGCTGTTATTGCTGTTCACGGTGCCGGTGGCTTTCGGGATGCCGTGGCTGAACATCAGCGGTGTGGTGCTTGGCCTGACGCTGGCCGGATTCGGGATCGGTCTGGGCTGGCCGCATCTGCTGACCCGCGTGCTGCAACAGGCTCCTGAAGAGGATCGCGAAAAAGCCGGTGCATCGATAACCGTGGTGCAGTCGTTCGCCGCCGCGCTGGGTGCCGCACTGGCGGGCACCGTGGCGAACTTTGCCGGAGTGAATCAGGGCGATGCGGGTGCGTCCAGCGCCGCGTTCTGGATGTTCCTGCTGTTCGCTGTTCCCGCTTTGCTGGCCGTGTGGATTGCCTGGCGTTCGGTGAAGGCGCGGCAGGTGCAGAGTGCCACGCAGACGCAACTTGACCGCGATTTATCACAGGGGTAATTGCCGGAAGACGGGCCTTGCGTTACTCTTGCGCGTCATTTTTAAGGGTTGAACTGCAATGCGCGTATTACTGGCTCCGATGGAAGGTGTACTTGATCCCCTGGTTCGTGAACTTCTCACCGAAGTGAACGACTACGATTTGTGCATCACTGAGTTTGTGCGTGTGGTCGATCAACTGCTGCCCGCCAAAGTCTTCCATCGTCTGTGCCCCGAATTACATCACGACAGCCGCACGCCTTCCGGTACACGGGTTCGCGTGCAGCTGCTCGGCCAATATCCTGAATGGCTGGCAGAAAATGCCGCGCGCGCCGTCGAACTTGGGTCATACGGCGTCGATCTCAACTGCGGTTGTCCGTCGAAAATGGTCAACGGCAGCGGCGGCGGGGCGACCTTGCTCAAAGATCCGGAGCTGATTTATCAGGGCGCGAAAGCCATGCGCGCAGCGGTTCCCGCGCACCTGCCGGTCACCGTGAAAGTGCGGCTGGGTTGGGATTCTCTGGACCGCAGCTTCGAAATCGCCGATGCGGTGCAACAGGCGGGCGCGACCGAACTGGCCGTGCACGGGCGCACCAAAGAAGACGGCTATAAAGCGGAGCGTATCAACTGGCAGGCGATCGGCGAAATTCGTCAGCGTCTGAGTATTCCTGTTATCGCTAACGGCGAAATCTGGGATTACGCCAGCGCTCAGGCCTGTATGCAAACCACTGGTTGCGATGCGGTGATGCTGGGGCGCGGCGCGCTGAATCTTCCCAACCTCAGCCGGATGGTGAAATACAACGAACCGCGTATGCCGTGGCCGGATGTGATGACGCTGTTGCAAAAATATACCCGTCTTGAAAAGCAGGGCGATACCGGGTTGTATCACGTGGCGCGCATCAAACAGTGGCTGGGATATTTGCGAAAAGAGTACGACGAAGCCTCGGAGTTATTTACTGAAGTGCGCGTGCTGAAGACGTCGAAGGACATTGCCGAACGCATTAACCGGTAGTGTCACTCCATGACTTCTCCGCGCGGCAACGCTTAAACAGGGAGAAGTATCATGGAAAACAACGATATCGGTTTGAGTCACATTGCTTTTGCAGTGAAAGATCTTGATGCCAGCATCAGGTTCTACCAACAGTTTGCCGACATGAAAGTCATCCACCGGCGCGGCGAGCGGGGCACGGATGCCAGACCCGTGGCATGGCTCAGCGACATGACCCGCCATTTTGCCATCGTGCTGGCCGAAGACCCTGAAAACACCGACACACGACTCGGCCCGTTCGGTCACCTCGGCGTCGCCTGTGCTTCCAGAGAAGCGATGGATGCCAGACTGGCCGAGGCACGCGCTGCGGGCGTTCTGCGTCAGGAGCCAACGGATTCCGGTGCACCGGTCGGCTACTGGGCATTTCTCGATGACCCCGATGGCAATACGCTTGAACTCTCTTACGGGCAGGAAATCGGTTATCTGATTGAATCTAAACCGACCTTGTAATGACCTCTCCAGGTTAATCATTGAAATAAACGAACAGGATAGCGAATTACGCAGCCGGATTAACAGGCTGCGTAATTCGTTCAGTGATGAATATCCAATGCATTGTTTATAAATATAATCAATATATTAATTTTGCGCAGTGACTTTTTTAAAGGCGAAATTATTTATCATATCCAAGGGTTATTATTTATAAACTCGAATGGTATTCTTTTCTGGTGAATCAAGGTTTTAAATTCAGATGGTGAATTTAAATAGATCATCTATATATAAATATTGAGTTATTAAGCATGCGACAGACGAAGGACTGATAATAAAAAAGGAGTGACTTGTGAAAAGACCATTAAAAATATCCCCGCTAAAAATTATTAAAACGCATGAGCAGCCGCAGTATCTGAAAATGTTATCTCATGGCGTCTGCTATGTTCATGGATCCCACAGCGGGAGCTTCGCCGGCCTGGTGCGCTTCCGGGCTTTGCTGAGCATGGAAGAGATCGATGGCACCGGCTGGTTTGCCCACCATTCACTGACGTCAGGAGAAAGAGGCTATTCTGTCGAGAATATTTATAAGAACCAGCCCATTTCTAAAGGCGTGAGTATGAACTACTTGCAGAATTACTTGGAAAGCGCAGGTAATTATTCATCAATGGGGTTAACCGGTCAGAATTTCCCTGTGTTGTATGGGTTAAATCAGACGGTGGCTGTTCATCCTACGTTTATTGACCATCCTGTCAGTCAGGGGGGAATTAACATTGATTTTATTGCGGCGATATACGTACCCGAAGTGAATGTCATTGACGCAAAAAACCAGCTGACGAATATCCCGCGCCTGCAAAAATTGGTCTATCCCCTTCTGTAACTGATTTTCCCTTCCGCACCGTTCAGCCCGTACGTCTGTGACTTCTGTGGCGAGTGTTCACTTACTCGCCAATCCACGGTTTGCGGGGAGGGGTGACAGACTTTGTGACAAATAGATTTGCAAATTGCGAGTGCTAAGACTATTCGCCTAACTTATAATTCGGCGGCTGTTTCGACATGATTTTATGACAACTTTCTTAAATACAGAGCAATGCATGTGAAAATCCGTCTTCTGGTTCTGAGCTTATTCGCCTTAAATACAGGCATGTTGTCTGCCCCAGCCGCGCTCGCTGCAAAGCATGAGCAGGCCGTCGCCCCGATGGTTCAAATTGCTTCAGGCAGTGCCATGGTGGTTGATCTTAAAAGTCACGAAGTGATTTACTCGCGAAATCCGGATGAGGTGAGGCCGATTGCCTCCCTGACCAAACTGATGACCGCCATGGTGACGCTGGATGCGAAACTTCCGCTCGACGAAGTCATCAATATTGATATCAGCAATACCCCTGAAATGCGCGGCGTCTTCTCCCGCGTGAAACTCAACAGTGAAATTACCCGCCGTCAGATGATTCAGCTGGCGCTGATGTCTTCAGAAAACCGCGCGGCCGCCAGTCTCGCGGCGCACTATCCGGGCGGTTACAGCGCCTTTATTAAAGCAATGAATGCCAAAGCCAAATCACTGGGCATGACGCATACCCGTTACGCCGAACCGACCGGTTTATCGCCGCGCAACGTCTCCACCGCGCGCGATCTGACCCGTTTGTTGCTGGCTTCGCAACGTTATCCGCTGATTGGCGAACTGAGCACGACCTCTGAAAAAACAGCCGTGTTCAGCCATCCTTCTTATGCGCTGCCTTTCCGGAATACTAACCATCTGATCATGAACCCGTCCTGGAGCATTCAGCTGACCAAGACAGGTTATACCGATGACGCCGGGCACTGTCTGGCGATGCGCACCACCATCAATGGCAAACCGGTGACACTGGTGGTAATGGATGCCTTCGGGAAATTTACCGCCTTCGCCGATGCCAACCGTCTGCGCACCTGGATGGAAACCGGTAAAACGGTGCCTGTTCCGCAGATTGCGAAAAACTACCGTAAACAGAAAGATCAGCAGAAGTCGCAGCCGAGCGTGGAAGAGGCTCAGGACTGATTTTTGCGTCAGCCTGCTGCCACGCATAAGCGCGTTGATGAGCAGAAATCAGATGAAAAAAGTCCGGCGCAATGGCCGGACTTTTTCTTTTGTGCGCAGAAACGTTCAGACGTGCCGATCAGAAGATCAGTTTAAATACCCCTGTCAGGGTCAGTAAGCCGACGATAAAGATAATGGCGATAATCCACAGAATAATTTTCATATTTTTTCCTTAATCTACTCTTAGTCTTCACCGGCCTGATGTGCTAAGCCAATGATATTTCACCTTGAGTATAGCCACTCTTTCGATTTTCGCCTTTTTGTTGCCTGTTACTGAGACACGGTGGCCCGCAGGCCACAAACCGGTGCGGTGAGCGGCGTCCCGATCTGTGTCAGTTCTGCCGCACCGGTCATCGAAGCCTGAGCCAGCGCCACGCAGTCGGCGCCTTGCCGGTAAGCGGTGTCGGCGGCAGCGGCAATCGTTTGCAGATAGCCCGCCAGATTTCCCTGCTTAAATTTCTCCCATGCTCCCGGTACCAGCCGGACCTCCAGCACCGCCAGCGGATGCCTTTCTGCCTGTTCAAACAGCCGCCGGGTGGTGTCCAGGGTGGTTTCCACCGCGCAAAGCACCACCACGTTTCCCGGCGTTTTCATCGCCTGCTCCGCCAGCGCCTGATCCACGCGAAAAACCGGTGCCGGGCTGCTTTCGTTTGCCAGCGTTGCCGCAGCCCCGAGCGTTGAGCAGGTCAGCAGCACACGGTCTGCATTAGTGGCAAGGCTGCGCAGGAGTTGTGCAGTTTGATGTTGCAAATCCGCCGTCATCCCGCCGGTGTTTTCCGCCGCAGCCAGTAAATCTGGCCGGGAGAGATGAGTTATTTCATGATGATCAAGCCCAAGCTGGCGGGCAGCGTTATCGAAAACGGCAATATTACTGTCGGCGGTGTGTAAGCAGGTGATGCGCATAGCGGCCTCCTTGAGAGATTCAGCCTTTACGTTAACGGTTTGTGGGGGGAATGGGGAGTAGCTGGCGCCGGTTAAAACGCGTTACCGGGTGTTATGGCTGCCCATAATAATCATAACGCATTGATAAAAATACATTATTTTATTCAGCACTCCGTCTTTCCCTCGGGCATAAACGGGGTCAACAGTAACTTCCGACGGGATGGAGATGCAGGGCGGATATGCTGCGAAGTCGGTTATAGCGGTTAAGTTTGTTTTCGTGTAACTCACCACCGTTACCGCCACGCGTAACACACTAATTTATCTGGAGTTATTGCTTTGCTCAATGCAACGACCTCAAACATAGATACATTAAAATCGGTGTGTTAAACGAGCAATAAATTGATTTGAGGTGGTTATTTATACAGTGCACACTGGTTGCAGATTAAGGATATCTGAACAGGGAAACGCATGTGAGGGATAACCAACTATGTATCAGCTCAGCACAATGGATATATCGCCCGTCAACCCGACGCTCTATTTCCCAGGCGCACCAACCTGGCCGGTAGCACCCAAGGAGAAATCGCTGATGGAAAAGCTTTTGCAAAATCAGATCAACAGTATTGAAAAGCAGGGAATTAAAACCGGTGAGGAACTTGCCGGACTGAATTTGCGTGTGGGGAAGGTGGAACAGCAGCTCAGTCAACTGACCGACGTGGTCACGGATACCCACCTCCGTGTCGGCAAGCTGGAACACCAGATGGTCACGCTCACTGAAACCGTGACAGATATGGGTGTGCGTCTCGGGAGAACCGAGCAGAGCGTCGCCCGCATCGACGGACACCTGCTGAGGATTGACGATCATCTGGTCCGGATTGATAACCAGTTTGAACAAGTGAATAAGCAATTTGAAAAGGTGGATAAGCAGTTTGAGCGTGTAGATGATCGTTTTGACAAAATCGATCAACGGTTTGAAAAGGTAGACGAACGCTTTGTGAAAATTGAAGCTTCCCTGAGTGGGATGCAGGGCATGTTTTATGATCTCATGATTCAACAGACCCGATGGATTATCAGCATGATGCTGGTGCTGGTTGGCTTGACCTTTAGCGCGGCACGCTTTATTCATTAATGGCGACCCGAGGCGGCCAATGATCCTTTATGCAGAATTGGCCGCCTCTGCAAAATCAACAATAACGGCTATAATTTAGACAGGTCGCCACCTTCCTTGTGCCTCAGTGTAACGGGCATTCCCGAAGGTTTATCACCGCACGCCGCTGGCGGCTTTCGGCGTACAAGGGGGTGTTTCATGGTAAATCATGTCTGGGGACTGTTGTCCCATCCAGGTCCCGAACTGCAACAAATCCAGCGTGAACGGGAAACCGTTTCACATGTGTATTCTCATCATGTTCTTCTGATGGCGCTTATTCCGGTTGTCTGTTCCTTTATCGGAACCACGCAGCTTGGCTGGAATTTCGGTGACGGGCAGAAACTGCTGGTTTCCATGTTCACTGCGTCCTACATCGCCGTTATTTTTTATGTTCTGATGCTCGGTGCTGTCGCCCTGATGGGGCGAATTATTTACTGGATGGCGCGTCGCTATGACAGTCGTCCGACACTCAACAACTGCATCGTGTTTGCCGGTTACGTTGCCACACCGATGTTCCTCAGCGGGATCGTCGCGTTATATCCAATGGTCTGGCTGTGCCTGTTCGTCGGTATTATTGGTTTGTGCTACAGCGGATATCTGCTGTATCTCGGTATTCCTAACTTCCTGAATATCGACCGCCGCGAAGGCTTCCTGTTCTCCAGTTCAACTCTGGCAATGGGTGTTCTGGTTCTTGAGCTGCTGCTCGCGCTGACGGTGATAATGTGGGGTTACGGAACTCAGCTATTTTGATCTGCACTGCTCCCTCTCACTGCGAAGGGGAGGGAGCAACAAACTAACCCCGCATAATCCAGGTACCCGGATTTGTTATTCCTGCCAGTTTTTCAACTTACTGGTTTTTCCTATTCCCGGATTGAAGCTGTTGGTGGGATCGGCCTGTTGGTAGAAGGCTTTCAGGTGCGGTTTCGCCATATACAGATGCCCGACGTTATGCTCGGCCGGGTACTCCGCGCCTTTGGCGTCGAGAAGCTCAAGCATCCTGTGTTTCAGCGCCTTGCTGTTCGCGCCTTTTTTGACGATGTAATCCTGATGGAAAACGTGGCACATGAAATGGCCGTAATACAGTTTTGCCACCAGCTGGTTATCGATATCCTCCGGCAGGGTTTCAAACCATTCACGGTCATTGCGTCGCAGCGCGATGTCCAGTGCCAGAATGTCCTCCACCTCTTTTTCATGCACTGCGTGATAACGCACCGCGGCACCCGCTGCGGCGAAGCGATGCAGGAAAGCTTTTTTACCTTCATCGGCAGAACAAATAAAGAAATCGCCCTGACCGTCACTGAAGAATCGGGTGAGGAAGTTTCTGGCCTCATCAATGCCCTGACCTGACATTTTCAGCAGCAGATGATGTTCAAAACGATCGCGGTATTGTTTCATCCGTGGAGGCAGATGATTGGGCAGGGCTTTGCTCAGGCATTGCATGACGCGGTCGCTGAAGTTTTTCGGCAGAAAAGGCACTTTGCTGGCGTGGGCATCGAATTTACCTTTGGCGGTAAACATATCCGGCATTTTATCGGTGCCAAGTTTGTCGATCATCATGAAGGTGTCTTTGCCATAGACTTCGGTGATATCGAAAATGTCACGATGCATGTATTCGCCCGCAACAGGCAGATGAGTGAAGTCTCGCAGGATTTGACGGCGCAGTTCAGTGAGGACGGCGGTGTCATTGGTGCCGATGTAAAACACCTGCTGCTGGGTTTCTGCCGGGAAAGTGTCGAGGCGTACCGCAAATACCGCCAGCTTTCCGGCGCAACCTGAGGCCTCAAACAACCGGCGCTGGTCGGCGTTAAAGCGTGACGGCGTATCAGCATCCACTTCACGAACGCGTGAGGCGTATTCGTTATCGGACGCCAGCCGCTTATCGTGCAGGATATCGGTTTCAAGATATTCCGCTTTTTCCAGACGCGTCAGGATCTCCTCGGGTGTATCACCGAGGTTGATGCCCAGATGATTAATCAGCTTCAGCTCTCCCTGTTCATCTATCTGTGCGTAGAGTGCCATTTCGGTATAGGCCGGGCCGCGTTTGACCAGCGAGCCGCCGGAGTTATTGCAGATCCCGCCGACAACGGAGGCACCAATGCAGGATGATCCGATCACCGAGTGAGGTTCCCGGTTGTATGGCTTGAGCATTTTCTCCAGCTTATACAGTGTGCTGCCGGGAAAGCCTATCACCTGATGGCCGCCGTCGAGCAACTGGATCTTATCCAGCTTCAGCGTACTGAAAATCACTATGTCGCGGTCGTAATCGTCCCCGCTGGGCGTCGAGCCTTCGGTCAGGCCGGTATTGGCAGCCTGCATGATGACGATTTTATCGGCCGCGATGCACACTTTCAGCAGTTGCCACTGTTGCAGCAATGTCTGCGGGAATACGACCGCCAGCGCTTTGCCTCCGCCGGAGCGAAACCCTTTACGGTAGCGCTCGGTGTTGCTGTCACCGGTCAGAACATGGCGGATGCCGGCAATCTCTTTCAATGCGGCGATGAGTGTCTGATTATCCATTTCATCTTCCTTTTTTGACGTGATGCGCATTTGGCACCCCTACAATCATAGACTTATTCCCGCACCTTTTTGTCATGCGCTGTCCATTAAATCGTCATTGATGTGTCATAAAACTCGCGCTTAATGAACGCCAGATAATGAAAGCAACCGAGAGACAGCATCATGGCGCAAGCACAACTTAAGCTGGCACAGGCTGAATATCCTCAGGCCGGGACACAGCATCTGAACAAAGTACTCGACGTCAAAGGTCTGGTGAAATCCTACAAATCCGGCCAGCGGGTTCTTGATGACATTAATTTTGATCTGCACGCCGGTGAGTTTGTCGCGGTGATTGGCCGCTCCGGTGCAGGGAAATCTACGCTGCTGCACGTGCTCAATGGCACCATTCCGTTAACCGACGGCAGCGTGGTGTGTCATTACGAAAATGGTGAACAGCAGGAGCTTGCCGGGCTGACCGGCAAAGCGTTGCGCCGCTGGCGTTCCGGTTGTGGCATGATCTTTCAGGATTTTTGCCTGGTACCGCGTCTGGATGTACTGACTAACGTGTTGCTCGGGCGTCTGAGCCATACCTCAACGTTCAAATCATTCTTTAACCAGTTTAACGACGAAGACCGCGCCCGGGCGATTTCCCTGCTGGAATGGCTGCACATGTTGCCGCATGCGTTACAACGCGCCGAAAATCTTTCCGGCGGGCAGATGCAGCGGGTGGCGATATGTCGCGCACTGATGCAAAACCCCAAAATTTTGCTGGCCGATGAACCCGTTGCTTCTCTCGATCCAAAAAATACCCTGCGCATCATGAATGCACTGAAAAAAGTCAGCGAAGAAAATATCGCAGTGATGGTGAATTTGCATTCGGTCGAACTGGTGAAAGATTATTGCACCCGTGTTATTGGCATTGCGAAAGGGCAAATTATATTTGATGGTCATCCTGATCAGTTAACTGACGGGATCCTGCATCAGTTATACGGTGAGGAACATGAAGCCGTAGCGGTTTAATTATAAGACTCAATTTTGGCACGCTTTATTTCTACTTTCTCTCAATCTACACAAGGTTACCATTACATGAAGAAGTTATTACGTCTGGCAGTCTTTGTTGCAGGTTCCTTTACCGCAATGCACAGCATGGCAGAAGATGCGCCTAAAGAACTGAACTTAGGTATTTTGGGCGGGCAGAATGCGACTCAGCAAATCGGGGATAATCAGTGCGTCAAAGATTTCTTCGATAAAGAATTAAATGTGGATACTAAACTGCGTAATTCCTCCGATTACTCAGGTGTTATTCAGGGTTTATTAGGCAAGAAAGTCGACATGGTATTAAGTATGTCTCCGTCGTCTTTCGCGTCGGTTTATATTAATAACCCGAAAGCAGTGGATCTGGTGGGTATTGTGATCGACGATACTGACAAATCCCGCGGCTATCACTCGGTTGTTGTGGTCAAGGCCGACAGCCCGTACCAGAAAATTTCTGATCTGAAAGGTAAATCCTTTGGCTTTGCTGATCCGGATTCCACCTCCGGTTACCTGATCCCGAATCAGGCGTTCAAGAAAGAGTTTGGCGGCACAACGGATAATAAATACAACAACTTCTTCTCCAGCGTTACCTTCTCCGGCGGCCATGAGCAGGACATTCTTGGCGTGCTGAACGGCCAGTTCGAAGGCGCGGTGACCTGGGCTTCAATGATTGGCGACCGTGAAACCGGTTATACCTCAGGGGCATTCAACCGAATGATCCGTATGGACCATCCGGACCTGATGAAGAAAATCCGTATCATCTGGGAATCTCCGCTGATCCCTAACGGCCCGATTTTAGTGCGCAGCGATTTGCCACCGGCATTTAAAGCCAAACTGGTTTCTGCCATCAAGAAACTGGATAAAGAAGACCACGCCTGCTTCGTGAAAGCCGTCGGCGGTAAACAACACATCGGTGAAACGTCGCTGGCGGAATATCAGCAGATTATCGATATGAAGCGCGAGCTGACTAAAGGCGGTCGTTAATCCGTAGTTTCCTCCTCCTTTTCAGGGGGAGGAATTATTATTATCTGTAAACCGGAAATATTATTTTGAATAAAGATTTCAATCGTTATTATCAGCAGGTGCGCGGGAAACAAAAGCGTGAAGCGCTGATCTGGTCAGGATTGATGCTGGTTTTATATCTTTGGTCAGGCAATGTTTCCGAACTAAATCTGAAAACCATTATTGTTTCCGCGCCGAGTTTTTTTGATTATATCGGTGAAACGGTGCCGGTATTGCACTGGCCGTTGTTATTTGCTGATGGCCATACTGAAGGATCTTTTGCTTACTGGGGCTACCGGCTTAATATTCAGTTGCCGCTGATCTGGGAAACTATTCAGCTGGCACTTTCGTCGACGATTTTATCCACCGCGCTGGCCATTATTCTGGCATTTCTTGCCGCCAATAATACCGATTCGCCAAAATGGATAAAATTCAGTATCCGCACATTTGTCGCTTTCTTACGCACCATGCCGGAACTGGCCTGGGCGGTGATGTGCGTCATGGCCTTTGGCGTGGGGGCTATCCCCGGTTTTATCGCGCTGACATTACATACCGTTGGCAGCCTGACCAAATTGTTTTACGAATCCATTGAAACCGCCTCGGATAAACCGGTGCGTGGCCTGCGTGCCTGCGGCGCAGGGCGACTGCAGCGCATGCGTTTCGCCATGTGGCCGCAGGTGAAACCGATTTTCCTGTCTTACAGTTTTATGCGCCTTGAGATCAACTTCCGTCAGTCCACCATTCTCGGGCTGGTCGGTGCCGGTGGCATCGGGCAGGAGCTGATGACCTCAATCAAACTCGACCGTTATGATCAGGTCAGCATGACCTTACTGCTGATTATCTTGGTGGTATCGATAATGGATTATCTCTCAGGAAAACTGCGCAAACGCGTTGTGGAGGGCACTTTCTGATGTTAACCGATGCGCTTGAACCTCATGTTGTCAGCAGCCTGAAACAACAGCACGGACATTTGTTTGCTGCGCAGCGCCGCTATCTGCGCTACCTCGCGATACTGGCCGTGGTGATTACGCTGTATTACGTCTACTTTTTCAGTTACTTCGGCATTCCGTGGAGCGAAGTGGTGCGCGGCAGCCGTGAAGTCGGGCGCTATTTCCTGCGCATGTTCGTCTGGCACAACGTCTCCGAATGGCCGTTTATGTACTATTTTTCGCAAATTGGCATCACGCTGGCGATAGTCTTTGCCGGCACGATCACCGCCTCTTTCCTGGCATTGCCGTTGTCATTTCTGGCTGCGCGAAACGTGATGAACACTCCCTTGCTCAGACCTGTTTCGCTGATCGTTCGCCGGCTTCTTGACGTGCTGCGCGGGCTGGATATGGCGATCTGGGGGCTGATTTTCGTTCGCGCCGTTGGCATGGGGCCGCTGGCAGGCGTGCTGGCGATAGTGATGCAGGATTTAGGGTTACTGGGCAAATTATTCGCCGAAGGGCATGAAGCCGTGGAACGTTCGCCAAGCCGTGGCCTGCGGGCGCTGGGCGCTTCACCGCTTCAAACCCACCGCTTTGGTATCTTTACCCAGTCGTTCCCGACCTTCCTTGCACTGTCGCTGTATCAGATTGAATCCAACACCCGTTCTGCCGCGGTGCTCGGCTTTGTCGGGGCAGGGGGGATTGGCCTGGTGTATGCGGAAAATATGCGGCTGTGGAACTGGGATGTGGTGATGTTTATCACGCTTATTCTGGTGGCTATCGTCATGATAATGGACAAGATTTCCGCGATGCTTCGGGCGAAATATATTCAGGGTGAAGAGATAGCGCTGTTTGAGCCTGAAGTGCGGAGATCGAAAACGCCGGTCGAGCTTTACCGGCCATAAAACGCGTAATAAAAAAGGCGGCGTCCCTGTTGGATGCCGCCTTTTTCGTTTCAACCGCGTCAGTTTTTACTCGTCAAAAAACCAGTAACCCTGATTCACCAGATCGGTGAGTACAGCGATAAACTCCGGATCCTGTACCGCGTTCCCCAGCTCATTTTTACTGATGCAGGTGTAACGGCACAACGCATCGGCCGCCTTCACGTTATCGGTTTCCAGCGCTTCGCTGTTCACGAAGAAACGCCCGCCCACATTCAGCACGCGCAGGCCGCTGAGACGGGTCAGGCTGTCGCCCTGCGTCAGGGCATCGACAATTTCGTGAGCTTCAAACGGCGGTTCAGCGGGAGCGATGTCCAGTTCATGGCGTGGCGTGGTGGCGAAGCGTCCGAACCACTGTTTAAAGGATTCCGGCTCATTGATAAGCTCGTGCATCATATTGCGCACACGATCCAGTTCGTACTCTTCAACTTTGCCCACATGCTCGCGCAGTGTCAGATCCGGGTCGCTGTAGTGGTTGCCACCCAGATCGTTTTCCAGCGCATAATCCGCAAAGCTGCTGATGAAATCACGGGTGTTCGGGCCACGAAAACCGACGGAATAATTCAGCGCCGTTTCATGGGTGAAACCGTCATGCGGGAAGCCTGGCGGAATATACAGAATGTCGCCAGGTTCCAGATCTTCATCAATGATTGGCGTGAAATGATCGACGTGTAATAACGCCGGATGCGGGCAAAACTGGCGCATCGGCAAAGCATCCCCCACACGCCAGCGGCGGCTGCCCATGCCCTGAATGATAAATACGTCATATTGATCGATATGCGGGCCGACACCGCCGCCCGGCACGGAATAGGAGATCATCAGATCGTCGAGACGCCAGTCAGGCAGTACGCGGAAAGGACGAACCAGTTCGGCAGAAGGCGCGTGCCAGTGGTTAACCGCCTGCGCCAGCAACGACCAGCCGGTTTCACCCAAATTATCGAAATGTTCGAAAGGCCCGTTGCTCGCCTGCCATTGCCCGTTCTTATGGCTGACCAGGCGGCTGTCCACCTCAGGTTCCATCGCAAGGCCGGCTAACTCATCCGGAGTGATCGGATCGACAAAGTTTGTGAACGCTTTTTTGATAATAACAGGTTGTTTTTGCCAGTATTTTTCTAAAAACTCTGGCCAGTCGAGATTGAGTTCATACGCCATTTGATTCACCAGTGGGAAGACAAACAGCCCCGATTATAGAGAGGCTGTATGCAATACCGCTTTGTCGTGGGTCAAGGCTACCCGTCATAATTCAAACCGCAGGGGCGTTGGCGACATTCAGTCACCCGAATCACTGGCATAAGTCAGCTCATCGGGTTTCCTTCGCTTGCGGCCTTCCTGCCGCCTGAATTATTTTGGGTACAGAACTCTGGTTGAAATAGTTACGATTTCGCAGCCAGCACGACCAGTTTCTGGTTCACAAATTCTTTGATCCCCAGATCTGACAGCTCGCGACCAAAACCTGAGCGCTTAACCCCACCAAATGGCAGTTCAGCGGCGGTGTCTGTCGGTGAATTGACATATACCATGCCGGTTTCAATCTGGCTTGCCAGCTTACGGGCACGGTCCATGTCTTTGGTGAAGACCGAACCGCCGAGGCCGTAGTGCGAGTCATTGGCAAGTTTCACCAGTTCCTCATCATTTTTCACCACATACACCTGGGCGACCGGGCCAAAGAACTCTTCAAAATATGCCGGATTGTCGCGGGTAATGTGCGTCAGAATCGTTGGCTCAAAGAAGTTACCCGGATTGTCTGTCACCTTTTTACCGCCAAAGTGCAGTTTCGCCCCGTGTTTTACGGCGTCATCCACCTGCTTGCTCAGCGTTTTCACCGCATCGGCAGAGGACAACGGGCCCAGCGTGGTGGATTTATCCAGCGGATCGCCCATCTTCAGCGCTTTAAAGTGATCGGTGAATTTTTTCAGGAATTCATCGGCGACTTTTTCATGAATGATGAAACGTTTGGCCGCGGTACACACCTGACCTGCGTTGGAGATACGTGCCTGCGCACCGGCTTTAGCCGCTTTATCGATATCCGCATCGTCGAGCACGGCAAACACGTCGTTCCCGCCGAGCTCCAGCGTGGATTTTTTCAGCTTACCGGCAGCACGGGCTGCAACCACGGCACCGGCTTTTTCCGAACCGGTCAGCGCCACACCCTGAACGCGGTCATCGTCAATGATTGACGCGACCTGATCCTGCGAAATAAACAGGTTGGTATAAGCACCTTTTGGCGCACCGGCTTCGGTCACCAGCTTTTCAAAGGTTTCCGCACAGTGCGGCACAATGCTGGCGTGTTTCACAATCACGCAGTTACCGGAAGCCAGATTCGGTGCCAGAACTCGCATCAGCTGGTAGAACGGGAAGTTCCACGGTTCGACGGCCATGATCACGCCGATAGGATGGTGCTCTACCCAGGCTTCACCCAGGTCTGACTTATAAGGCACAGGTTTGAGGAATTCTTCCGCTTTTTCGGCATAGAATTTCGCAATATCTGCGCAAATTTGCACTTCGCCACGGCTTTGCTCAATAAGCTTGCCCATCTCGACGCTGACAATTTTGGCCAGTTCATCGACGCGCGACGACATGATTTCCGACAGTTTATGCAGGACTTTCACACGTTGCTGGATATCGCCCTGTGCCCAGTCGGATTTGTACAACGCATGCGCGGTGGCCAGCGTTTCCTCGACCTGCTTATCGTTGTGCGTCTGGTATTCTTTGATGAGTTTGTTGTTGAACGGATTTATCGTTTGATATGGCATGTGGTGCTCCTTGTTTTGTGGCGCGCCGCTTTAAAAATCAGCCGCGCGTTGGAATTGAGGTGCGTACGCCTTTCTGCGTTATGTTTCCGCTGTCTCATTCGAACAATAAGCATAGTCGATAAAACGTGAAGTCTGTCGCACAGACACCTCCGGCAACACAGTCTTTTCACCGTATTTTGGCTGTCTGCTTACAGGCCACAGCCCGCGAGGGCTGCGGGCTGTCTCTGAGATTAATCGTCTTTACGTAACTTTTCTTCCAAAGCCGGTTTTTTCCCCAGTGGTTTTGTTTTAGCAAGCGATTGATAAATGAAGCGCTCACTTTTATGCTGGCTTTCCTTGTTTTCCGACACTGAGAAATTCATGAAGCTTGATGCGATTCCGTTTTGCACCACCGACTGGCGCGAGGTCACGCCGACTCAGCATCCGGGCGATGTGGGGATGGCGCTGTGGCGCACCCAGAAATTTGGCGATATACGCGTTCGCATCGTGGAATATTCCGCCGGTTATGAAGCGGATCACTGGTGCAGCAAGGGCCACGTTCTGTTTTGTCTGGAAGGTGAATTACACACGCGCCTGGAGGATGGCCGCACGTTTACGCTTTCTCCGGGGATGAGTTATCAGGTGGCGGACAATGCCGAGGCGCATCGTTCATCGACGCCGGTTGGCGCGAAATTATTTGTGGTTGACTAGTTTTAAGCCAAAACGTTAACAGAAAAATTCGCTGCCAGCCCTCACGCTGGCAGCAAGGAGCAGCAGGTGAGTAAATTACGGGTAGGCATCATTTTTGGTGGTAAATCGGCAGAACATGAAGTGTCATTGCAGTCGGCGAAAAACATAGTCGATGCCATTGATAAACAACGTTTTGATGTGACGTTATTGGGTATTGATAAGAAAGGCGAATGGCATATTAATGATGCCAGCAACTACCTGATCAACGCTGAAAACCCCTCGCTGATTGCCCTTAACCGCTCGAATAATCAGGTCGCGCTGATCCCCGGTCAGACCGAAAATCAGTTAATCGAAACCCACAGCGCCAGTGCGTTGTCGCAGGTGGATGTGATCTTCCCGATTGTCCACGGCACGCTGGGGGAAGACGGCTCTTTGCAGGGTTTACTGCGCATGGCGAATATCGCGTTTGTCGGCTCCGGCGTTTTAGGGTCGGCGGTCAGCATGGACAAAGACGTGACCAAACGTTTGCTGCGCGATGCCGGGCTTTCCGTCGCGCCATTCGTTTGTCTGACCCGCGCGAATCGTCAGAAAAACACCTTTGCCATTGTTTCGCAGCAACTCGGTTTGCCGTTATTTATCAAACCGGCGAATCAGGGTTCATCGGTCGGTGTGAGTAAAATCAGCGATGAGGCCGGTTACCTTCGTGCTCTGGATGACGCGTTCAGCTTCGACCATAAAGTATTGGTGGAGTCGGCAATCAAAGGTCGCGAAATTGAATGCGCGGTATTAGGCAACGATCACCCGCAGGCCAGCGTGTGCGGCGAAGTGATCCTGCATGACGACTTCTACTCTTACGATACCAAATATATCAATGAGTCCGGCGCATCCATCGCTGTGCCCGCGGATTTACCACCGGAAACACACGACCGCATTCGTGCAATCGCATTACAGGCATTTCAGGTACTGGAATGTCGCGGCATGGCGCGGGTCGATGTCTTCCTGACAGAGCAGGGTGGTGTGGTGATAAACGAGATCAATACCTTGCCGGGCTTCACCAATATCAGCATGTACCCGAAACTCTGGGCAGCCAGTGGTTTAGGTTACACTGACCTGATCACCCGCCTGATCGAACTGGCGCTGGAGCAACATCAGCAGGACAACCAGCTGAAAAGCTCGGCTAACTGACCGGCGGGTTTTACGGGAGTACGAAAAAGGCAGGGAGAGATCTCTGCCTTTTGTGTTTTATGATGCTCATTATTCAACCACCAATTTCACCTGTTTTCCGGCCAGACTCAGCATCAGAATCAGGGCATCCAGCGTAAATTTATCAGTTTTTTTGTTCACCACGTCGGACACACGCGGGCGGGAAACCTGGAGCACTTTAGCGGCATCGCTCTGACGTAGATTTTGCATCGTTATCCAGCTGCCAATCTCAGTCATCAGTTGTTCTTTCAGCGCAATGGTCTGCGCAATTTTAGCTTGCGAATCCGCATGTAAACGTTGCGCTTCTTCTTCGCTGAAGCCTAAATCAGCAAAAACGTTGCCGTCCGCCGGGGTGATATGGCGTGAAGCGATATCAATCTTTTCTTTCATTTTCTCTCCTTTGACGTTCCCGGACTATCTCAGCGTATCGTGTTTTTATGATGGCAATATCCGTCAGGCTGGTTTGCTGAGTCTTTTTGGCAAAACAGTGAAGGATGTAAATGGCATCTTCAAATTTTGCGATATAAACAACCCGAAATGCACCGGCAAAGGTATCAAGTTTGATTTCAACCACACCTGATCCCCAGTCATTGATGGACTTCCATTGTGTCGGTGGTAGCCCATGTTGGATCTGTTCAAGTTCATAACCCGCCCGTTTTTTTACGTCGGTAGGGAAATCGCGTAAATCTTTGAGTGAACTTCCTCGCCAGTCGATATTTTTAATCACCGCCACTTTCCTTGTGTATAAAATTTTATACCTAAACATCCCTCACGCCAACACCTTTATATGACGGCAGGGGCGGTAAGGGAGAAAGCGGAGATGTTTTTTGCGCGATGCGCCGTAACAAATGGGGTTATGCCGATCTAAAAATGAAAAAAGGCAGGGAGAGATCTCTGCCTTTTGTGTTTTGTGATGCTAATTACGCCCGGTAGCGCCAGAGCAGAAGGGCGACACCGGCCAGACTGGTGAGTGAAACGCTATAAAGCGCTGTCGCGGCACCGGCATTTTCTGCCAGATATCCGGCAATGCCGGTAGCGATAGCGGCAATGAACACCTGTCCGCGCCAGGCGAGGGCGCTGGCCCGCGCAACATCAGCGTCCTGAAAATGTCTCAGTACGCCGAACGTCCCCAATGCAAACACCACGTTCGAGGCCAGATGTGCAATGAAGATGAGCGCCAGTGCGGCAAGCGGCCATAAGGCAAAGTGCGGTAACAGAAAATATCCGCCCAGAAACAGCGTCAGACATAACAAAAGCCGCAAATTGCTGGCGCCGTAATGCCGCAGTTTATCTGCATTGAGCAGCAGCGGGCCGCAAAGTTGCCCCAGACTGCGCGCAAACAACAACGGCAGCGCCAGACTGGCCGTATCCTGCGGTTTCATTTGTTGCGCCAGAGCCGGTAACAATGCCATCGCCGGAGAACCCACCGCCGCGAGTGCCGGTAGCAGCAAGACGCTTCTTTTTTGCAAAGGCGTAAACGTTTTCCAGTGTAATGGCGGTTTCGCATCCGTTTCTGGCGGGGCAGCAGTGGGGGAACACGTTTTGAAGAGGGCTAATGATCCGGCCAGCAGAGCCGCAGAGGTTGCAAAACTCAGCGCATCCAGGGCCAGCAGGCTAAGCGGTGAAAACAGATCAAACAGTAAAATGCCCAATCCTGTGCCAAGCAACACCTGCGCCGAAAAAATCAGTGTTTCAAGCGCCGTAGCCGCCGGCAGTTCTTCGGTACTAAGTCCGCGTTTGAACAACAGCGTCAGCGCCGGATAACTCATGCCGCTAAATAAAGCCTCCGCAGACTGAACGGCCAGCAGTGCCGGGATATTATGCGTGAGCACACCATACAGTGGCATTATCAGGGCCAGCATACCGAGTAATTCACACAGGATCAGAATGCGCAGCGGTGACATTTTCCGGCAAAGTCTTTCACCCCAGACACTGCCGAAAAAACCGGGCAGCGTTGCGAGCATATACGCGAGTGTCAGTGTTGCGGGCGAAGCCTGCCAGCGCAGCAGCTGACCAAAAACCACCACCTGCGTCAGACCATTTCCGAGCGAGGATAAAATAAAGGCACAACCCAGCAGACGCAGCCAGCGGTGGCTGCGTAATGCGCGTATCAGCGCATGCAATAACGAATTCATGAATGAGATTCTCATCTGAAATAACAGAAACCCCCGTATTGCCTGGAGGCAACAGGGATATAAAAACTGTCAGCGATGAGAATTCGTTACATTGGAATGAAGAACCTGAATGGAAACGTAAGACAAAAATGTAGCACAAAAAGAAGGGGATGAAAGCGTGTGAAGTGATTTGTCGGATCGCAGGCACGAAAAAGGCGGCAAACGCCGCCTCTTCTGCTTACTGCCTGCTTATACCATCAGACTTATTTGTACAGCTCAGCTGTACCGTACAGATGATTGTCGCCTGACGCACCGATGATGCGGTAAGAGCTTGCACCGGCTTCGCTGGCTTTAGCACTCAGTTTGTTCTGCAGGCTGGTCAGGCTGTTGCCTGCTGTTGCGCTGACAACACCGATTGCTTGCTGATCTGCTGGTGCAGACTGAACTTCAGTGGCTGCCAGCGTTGAGAATGAAGCGGTAGCCAGTGCGAGAGCGGCGAGAGTCATAGTGATGTTTTTCATAATATTTTCCTCAATTCGTTTTTTTAAGCTTTGCCCGGCGTTGTCACCAACGTTCATTTATTGTGCAAAGCTGTCTTCTGTCCGATTTAGCATTTAAGTTATTAATGGATAATTTAAATGCTGATTACCCTGGTGCTAAGGTCCTGCGTGCTTATTTATACAGCTCAGCAGTACCGTAAAGATGGTTGTCACCGGAAGCACCAATGATGCGGTAAGAACTTGCACCGGCTTCGCTGGCTTTCGCGTTCAGCTTGTTCTGCAGGCTGGTCAGGCTGTTACCGGACGTGGCGCTAACCACACCGATGGCTTGCTGACCTGCCGGAGCAGACTGAACTTCAGTCGCGGCCAGGGTGGAGAAAGAAGCGGTAGCAAGGGCGATTGCCGCGAATGTCATAGTGATGTTTTTCATGATGTCTTCCTTTTGATTCTGTTTATCAGCAGATGATTATTCAGTCCGACGTTATTAATTAACGTTCGATAAGTAAATATTAGACCTGGATCACATTCTGCGCAACTTATTTATTTATTAATCGTTAACTAATTGTGCGGAACAATCTGCTAACGTGTTCATCATTCTTATTTGTAGATCTCAGCAGTGCCGTACAGATGGTTGTCACCGGAAGCACCGATGATGCGGTATGAACTTGCACCGGCTTCAGTGGCTTTTGCATTCAGTTTTGACTGCAGGGTACTCAGGTCACCATTAGATGAGGCACTGATGGTACCGACGACTTGCTGGGAAGCGGGTACCGACTGAACTTCTGTTGCTGCCAGTGTTGAGAAAGACGCGGTGGCGAGTGTCAGTGCTGCGATGCTCATTGCGATAGTTTTCATGATGTTTAATCCTGTGCGTTATTTTTTGGTCGGGGCCACTTGTTCAGAGGCCTCAGTTTTCAGGTCAACGTTATTTATTAGTTAACGTTCGATAAGTAAATGTTAGAGGTTGGCGACAGTTTGTGCAAGATGTTTTTTTAATGAGCGTTAACTTATTGTGCTGTGACGGAGATCACATGAAAAGGCCGGTTTGTTTGGTTTTCGTTAATTTTATGTTTTTAAACTACTTCCCCGCACGAATGAAAACTGCTTATCCAATTTTGTGCTGAATGAATCATTAATGATCGCTAGGTTAATGGTTGGTTCTGACGGGGGAGGGTGTTAAAACTGGGGGCGTTCTTACCGGAAGAGTAAAAGATAAGGCGACCAGGGCCGCCTTATCGTGATTCCTGCGCTGAGAGTCAGTCGTCAGTCGCCCGGTTCTTCCTTAATAGTAGATAGAAGCGGGTGTATGACCAGAGGCTGACGGAGCAGGTGGCTGAGTCGGAGAAGTTGAAATACGGCCTTGTGAGGTTTTTTTACTCACATAGGTACCGGGTTTGCAGTAATTGCTGTCCCCGGTCACATTGACCATGGCCACTTCCTGACTCAGTAAAGGCATCATGATAACCTGCTGTGCGGCAACATTGGCAACCGGGACAGCGGTTAAAGCCATAACTGCAAGAAGGATTTTAAGATTACTCATGATGTTACGTCCTGGGTGTG
Source organism: Rahnella sp. PAMC25559 (assembly GCF_050632365.1). Lineage (GTDB taxonomy): Bacteria > Pseudomonadota > Gammaproteobacteria > Enterobacterales > Enterobacteriaceae > Rahnella > Rahnella rivi. The sequence continues at coordinate 2,302,374 of NZ_CP192543.1, forward strand.
TTACGTGTAAAAACGCTTATAGCTTGTGCAGCTTTGCGGGTTTGAGTGATTTTCTTATCGCTCGATAATTAAATGATAATCTCCGCTGGACTTGTGCGCAACTATTTTTAATAATGATCGTTAAGTTATTTTTATAACGATTAGTTTTAACAACCATAATCACAATGGTGATGGAAGGAGGGTGTATGAGCACTGAACAGACGGCTTTGGTCCGGAAAAGTCGCGGTCGCCCAAAACAGTTTGACCGTGGAACTGCTCTGAGCAAGGCCTTGAATTTATTCTGGCGCCACGGCTATGAGGCCACGTCGCTGGCGGATCTGGTCGAAGCGACAGGTGCAAAAGCGCCCACGCTGTATGCCGAATTCGGTAATAAAGAAGGGCTATTTCGCGCAGCCGTTGAACATTATCTGACTAACTTTTACGAAAAGAGCTCATGTTTATTGAGCAAAACAGATTTGTCCGTCGAAGAAACCATCGGCCAGTATCTGCGGGCTATCGCGGAGCTGTTTACAGACTGCGACACGCCGAGCGGCTGCTTTATGATCAGCGCCTCGTCCGGGATGTCTTCATCCTCTGCCGATATCGCAGAAATGCTGCGCGCACGCCATCTCTCTCAGGAACGCTCATTGTTTGAGTTCTTTGAGAAAAGAAAACAGGCTGGCGAAATGGCCTCTGTTACTGACAGCGCACTGCTGGCGAAATACCTCGCCTGTACGATTCAGGGCTTCTCGGTTCAGGCACGCGATGGCGCCTCTTCCGCCCAGCTGAATCAGCTGATTGACGTGGTCATGAACATCTGGCCACAGCTGAGCAGGGCAACGGTAGTCAGCACTGCCGCGCATTGATGAGTCCTGAGGCATGGGTAAGAAAGAGAATTGAACGCCAGGTGCTGAGTCTTTCGGGCCTGGCATCCGGTGGTATCGATTTTGAATATCCGCCGGGCGATCCGGGGCTGTTTGGCCCGGAAAGCGTGACCTGGCGGGTGCATGGCGATTTTACTTCTATGCTGTGCGGCGGCGTCAGCGCCTTGCTGTTGCAGATGCTTCATCCGCTGGCGCTTGCCGGTGTCTGGGATCACTCCTCATTTCGTGAAGACATGCTTGGCCGCTTGCGGCGCACCAGCCAGTTTGTTTCCTGCACCACTTTCGGACCGACGCGCGATGCCAATGCGTTAATCGAAAAAGTAAAATCCATTCATTTACGCGTAACCGGCACGGATGCTTTTGGCACGCCGTATGCCGCCAGTGACCCGCAGTTGCTGGTCTGGGTACACGTCACCGAAGCCTACAGTTTTCTGCAATCCCATCTTCGTTACCGCAATCCGGCACTCAGTCTGGCCGATCAGAATCGTTATTATCAGGAATTCGCCCGTGTGGCGGAGAGTCTGGGTTCGGCCAACGTTCCGGACAGCGTGGCAGCCGTGGAGGCTTATCTGCAGGCCATGCGCCCGCAGTTACGCTGTGATGAACGCACGCGGGAAGTGGTGAGATTGTTGCAAAATGCCCCCGCCCCAAGCCGTCTGGCAAAGCCGGTTGGCAGCCTGATGATTCAGGCGGGCATAGAATTATTGCCTGACTGGGCGGCCAGGCAACTGGGTATTTCCATTTTCAGGCCGAAACGTCAAATGTTGCGTTTCGCCATCCGCCGCATTGCCAGCGTGCTGCGCTGGGCGGTAAGAAACGGCTCATGGCACCGCGCCATGCGCCGTATGGGACGCCTTAACTGAGCGTTACAGGTGCGGATACACACCCGGTCCAATCGGTAATCCGAGCAGATACCAGCCCACCAGCATCAGCAGCCACACCACGAAAAACACAATCGGATACGGCAGCACCAGCGAATAATAGGTGCCGAGTTTCGCCTCTTTGATGTACCGCTGGAGGAATCCGAGGAACAGCGGCACAAACGGCGACATCGGCGCAAGCGGGATCACCGAAGAATCCGCCACGCGGAACACGATTTGCGCGAACGCTGGATGGAAGCCGAGCAGCATAAACATCGGCACAAAAATCGGAGCCAGAATCGACCAGATGGCCGAGCCGCTGGCGATAAACATGCACAGCAACGCCGAGAGGAAAATCAGCCCGAGGAAAGCCGGAATGCCGGTCATGCCCAGATTTTCCAGCACATCCGTCAGCCCGATCGCCATGAATTTCCCCATGTTGCTCCAGTTAAAAAATGCCACAAACTGGGAGAGCGGGAACACCATCACAATAAAACCGGCCATCGATTTCATCGGATCCACCAGCAGATCCGGCACGTCACTGGCGCTGCGAATTTGCTTTGTCACCATGCCGTAAGGCACGGAAATCACGAAGAAGAACAAAATGATCAGCGGCACAATGCCCTGAATAAAGGGCGAAGGAATGATGCCACCGGTTTTCGGGTTGCGCAGCGGTGCGGCCTCAGGCACCACCAGCAACGCCACCAGCGCGATAAACACCAGCGCCGCAATCCCGCTCGCCATCAGGCCGCGGTTCTGTTCCGGCGTCAGCTTTTTCATCTCTTCATTGCGCTCGCCCTGATACACCGGCAGGCGCGGTTCCACGAATTTATCCGTCAGAACGGCGCCGACAATGGTCAGCAGGATCACCGACGCTGCCATAAAGTACCAGTTGTCGATCACGCTGACCTGCACCGCCGGATTAATGGCTTTCGCCGCTTCGGTACTCAGGCCGGAGAGCAACACATCGGTGGTCACAATCAGCAGATTGGCGGTAAAACCGCAGCCAACCCCGGCAATGGCGGCCAGCAAACCGGCCACCGGATGACGTCCGACCGCGAGGAAAATCAGCGCGCCCAGCGGCGGCATCACCACCAGCGCGGCGTCGGAAGAAATGTGGCTGAAGAAGGCGATAAAAATCACCATATAACTGGCGTAACGGGCATTCACTTTGGAGGCCATTTTGTACATCAGGCTTTGCAACAGCCCGACACGTTCCGCCAGCCCGGCACCGATCACCAGCGCCAGTATCGAACCCAGCGGAGTAAACCCGCTGAAATTCTTGATGACGTTTGGCAAAATCCACTGAATGCCTTCCACACTCAGCAAATTTTTAACCTGGATGATTTCGCCGTTGCTCGGATTTACCGCCGTAATATTCAGCCATGAAATCACCGCGCTCGCGACCATCAGCACGGCAATCAGATACACAAACAATAAAAACGGGTTGGGAATTTTATTACCCACACGTTCAACCCACTGGAGAAATCCTCCCGGACTCTGGCCGGAATCTTGCGCCTGAATACTCATCTGTTAACCCTCTGTCGTGTTTGTCTTTTTTTATATTTATGCCGCTCATGCGTGCCGGAACGGGGCGCGCATGAGCGGGTACCTGCTGATGATTTACTTCAATGGCGAAGGTTTTACGCCCGCCGGGATCGGGCAGTGATACGCACGCCGTGCGCGTTGTGCGTCGCGCTCTTTCTGGCAGGCCGCCAGTAAATCCGGCTGAGTGAGCAGGTCTATGGCGGTCGATGACATGACTTTTGCCGCCAGACACATGCCTTTATGGGCGATAGAGGTACGCCCCTGCGACACAATCTGCCAGGTATGCAGCGGCGAACCGACCGCAAAGCACGGGCTGAAACACTGCGCGGTGGGCACCAGCCAGCTGACATCGCCGACATCCGTTGAGCCGTAGAGGATATTGCCGTTCGGGGCATACGGCGCAACGGCGTCTGTCAGCGGGGAGTGGCGCAGGGTTTCGGCGAATATCACGCCTTCTGCGCCGCTGGTGCGGGAAATATTCAGCAGATTATTATCAATATCCTGATCGCTCAGCGTGGCGTGAATCGACGCTGCAAACGCCCGCTCTTCGGCGGTGTAATGCGGCGTGCCGAAAGCCTGCACGTACTGATACATCGCGCTTTCCAGCGTACAGTTTGGCACATAGTTGGAGCAGGCTTTATCGAAACGCATCGACATCTGTGTGCCGGTCATCAGCGCCGCGCCTTTGGCGATATCCACCACGCGCTCGAAAATCGCCTGCGCCTGATCCATTTGCGGTGCGCGCACCAGATACAGCACCTCGGCATCGGCCTGCACCACGTTTGGCGAAATCCCGCCTGCGTTGGTGATGGCGTAATGCAGGCGTGCTTCCTGAATAATGTGCTCGCGCAGGAAATTCGCCCCGGTATTCATCAGCGTCAGGGCGTCCAGCGCGCTGCGGCCGAGATGCGGTGCGGCGGCGGCGTGTGAGGACACGCCTTTAAAGCTGAACGATGCCTGAATATTGGCCAGCGTCTGGTTGCTGAACATGCCGCTGTAGGTTTCCGGGTGCCAGGTCAGCGCGGCATCGACATCATCAAACAGCCCTTCGCGGGCCATAAAGGTTTTGCCGGAACCGCCTTCTTCGCCGGGACAGCCGTAAAAACGCACCGTGCCCTGAATGTTTTCGCGCTCCATCCAGGCTTTCACCGCCAGCGCGCCGCCGAGTGCAGCGGTGCCCAGCAGATTATGGCCGCAACCGTGGCCGTTACCGTTTTCCACCAGCGGCTGCGCCACGTCGCAACCGGCTTTCTGACTTAAACCGGCCAGCGCATCGAATTCGCCGAGCAGGGCGATCACCGGTTTGCCGCTGCCAAACCGGGCAATGAACGCGGTGTCCATGCCGCCGACGCCGCGCTCAACGACAAATCCGCTGGCTTCCAGTGTGTCGGCCAGCAAAGCCGAGGAGAACGATTCTGCAAAGCGGGTTTCAGGGTGATCCCAGATGGCATCACTGATTTTCGCCAGCGCAGGTTGCTGGTTATCGATGAAATCATTGATAAAACTGACGATATTTTGGTGATCCGCCATCAGTTCTCTCCTTTGAATTCAGCGATGTTCAGCGCCAGCGCCGCCAGCGTTTTAATGCCCTGAGTCATCACTTTTTCATCGAAATCAAACAGTTCATTGTGATGGCCTGCGCTCAGATCGGTGCCGAAAATCACGTAAGAGGCTTCGCCGCCGCGCGATTTAACCCGCTCCATCATATAGGTGGCGTCTTCCGAACCGGCTGCGCCTTCCTGACGGTCAATGATTTGTTCGAACTCGCCGAGTTTTTCCGCCTGACGGTGGATGTAATTCACCCAGGCAGGCGTTGGCGTGCTGCTTTGCGCCGCGCCCATCAGTCTGATGTCGAATTTTACCTGATGCATTTCGGCTGCGCCGGAAATCACTTTCAGCGCCTGCTGATAAATAAATTCGTTCACCTCATTGGTCGTACCGCGCGTTTCCACTTTCATCGTGGCGCTGGAAGGCACCACGTTACGCCCGGTACCGGCCTGTAAAACGCCGACATTGATGCGTGAATCACCGCCGCTGTGGCGCGGGATCGCGTGTAACCCAAGCGTAGCCTGCGCCGCCGCCAGCAGGGCGTTACGGCCGTCTTCCGGTTTGCCGCCGGCGTGCGACGCCACGCCGGTGAAATGCACGTCCAGCTTGGTGGTCGCCATAAAGGTATCGTTGCCGCAAACGATGTGATTCGCCGGTACGCCGGTGCCGATATGCACGGCGGTGAAATACTGCACGTCGTCCACCACGCCTGCTTCCACCATGGATTTCGCGCCGCGCGTGCCTTCTTCGGCAGGCTGGAAAATCAGTTTGATGGTGCCGCAGAGCTGGTCGCGCATCTGCATCAGTACTTCCGCCAGCCCGAGGCCGATGGCGGTGTGACCGTCGTGGCCGCAGGCGTGCATCATGCCGTTATTGGCCGACGCAAACCCTTCGCGGAACGGACGATGTCCGTCTTCCAGCACCTCACATAAATCCAGCGCGTCCATATCGACACGAAAACCCATCACCGGGCCGGGACGCCCGGTGTTCAGCGTGGCGACAATGCCGGTGAAACCGCCGGAAAAATGCGGCATCCAGCGGGCAATCGCCCCCTGTTCCAGCGCGCGCTGTTCCTGTTCGGCTAATACGGCGGCGGAGGGCAGACCCATCCGCGACTCTGCGTCGATCACCTCTTTGCCCAGTTGCAGCGAATAGCCGAGTTTTTCGAGACGATCGGCCACCAGTGTGGAAGTACGAAATTCCAGCCAGCCGGATTCGGCATATTTGTGCAAATCACGGCGTTGCTTTTGCAGGGAAGGGAACAGCTGTTCTACGCGTTCAGAAATCTCATTTACCATCACGGACTCTCTTATTTTCACAGACATGCAGGCTTTCTGCGGCGGGAGGCAGAAAGGAGGAAACCTAAATCTGGAGGGGACTTGCCGGCCTTAGATGATTTTCAATGTACATAAAGCAATCAGGGCATATAAGATGCCAAAATCTTCTTAGTGATAATCAGGGGTTATCAAAGAATCTCATGCCATCACAAATTAAAATGCATCAACTGAGGGCGTTTGTGTCCGTCGCGCGTCATGGCAGTATTCGTGCCGCGAGCCGGATGATGAATCTTTCTCAGCCCGCACTGACCAAATCCATTAAAGAGCTGGAAGAAAGTCTCGGGGCAAGATTGTTTATCCGCCGCCGTCAGGGGGTGACGCTGACCGACTGTGGAGAGGGTTTTTTCAAGCGCGCAAGCCTGATTCTGGAAGAGCTGCGGGTGGCGCAGGAGGACATTACCCAGCGTCTGGGCGGCACCAGCGGCAGGGTGAATATCGGTGTCGGTGCCAGCATTGCGCGCACCGTTATGCCGGAAGTGATTGATCGTTTTCACCGCGAATTCCCCAATGTGAAGGTGCGCATCGCCGAAGGACAGCTGGTGTCGATGATCCCGGAGTTGCGGCAAGGCGAGCTGGATTTCACCGTCAATACCTATTATCAGGGCCCCTTTGATAACGAACTGTTATATGAAAAGCTTATGGATAAAGAGTATCGGGTGGTCGCACGGCGCGGGCATCCGATGCAAAACGCACGTTCAATGAAAGAACTCTTGCACTGCGACTGGACCTTGCCCACCCCGCGCGGCAGTTACTACAAACTGCTCAGCGAAGTGTTCAGTGAAATGGACGCGGAACCCAATATCAGCGTGATTTGCGAGACGTTTATGTCCTGCACCAGCCTTATCGCCAAAACGGATTTCCTCAGCGTGTTGTCGGTGGATGTGATAAGCGATCCGGTGATTGGTCAGAGTCTGGTGGCGCTGGATCTGGATGTTCCGCTGCCCACGGCGACCTTTTATCTGATTCAGCGGCGCGACACGACGCTCACCCCGATGTCGGCACATCTGGCGCAACTGTTTCGTCTGTATTGCCGTTAACCGCCTCATTTTGTGAAAAAAGCGCGTGTTTCGATGATTTATCGGGGATTTTTGGGAATATTGCCCGTTATCGGGCTTGCTTATACGTTCTACACTGGCCATCACAGGGAATAATAAGCTTCCTAATATTGCCGAGGTCATATGCGCCAGTCCGACATTGTTGCTGAAGTCAGTAACGACAAACAAACCCTGACCGCGCTGGTCGAGCAGGACAACCGCGTGGTGTATTTCTACATATTCGCCCGCGAGGATTTGCGCGACCGTTTTCCGAAAATGCGTGCCTGCTGGGTGCGTAACCTGGTGCCTGCGCCGGTAAACGATGACACGCAGGCGATGGAGCACGGCATATCGCCGATGCTGGCGGCGCAATACTGCCGCAATCTGGAGGGCGAAGCGCCGCTGGATCCGTCGCAGATCCAGATCTTATGGAACGAAAGTGATGACGGTGCCGCGTTGTGGTATCAGGGTTTGCTGCTGGCGGTGATCCCCGGCTGGAGTTTGTATATCGATCATTCGGTGTGTTATTCCGCCGGCTGCATCAAAGAGAACCCGCTGACCTTCCCGCTGGGTTCTGCCTCAACCAACACGCAGTGCGAACTGGCGGAAAAAACCCGTCTGTTCTGGCGCGACTGGCAAAATGAGTTCAGCAATCCCTGGCCGAAAATCCAGCGCAAGCTGCTGGAATCTTATGAAGACCGTTTTGGCCCCTCGCTGAAATACTATCTGATCAATCAGGGTAGCTGGCCGCCGATGGCGATTTCCCAGCATGAGGATGACGAGAATTACTATTTCTTCACCGTGGGCATGAGCATCCGCCCGATGCCGCAAATCGACATTATTTTCAACGATGAAGCCGAAAAGCACCGTCGTATCGAACTGGCGTTTTCGGTCGGTAAAGAGTACGTCAGCGAAGAAAATGCCGTGCAGATGGCGAGCGCGCTTTCCGGCTATGCGCAGGTGCCCTGGACCACCCTGAGCTGGCTCGGTGAAGGCCACACGCTGATGTCGCCGATGGCCCCGATGGGTTTCGAAGGCCACGTGATCTCCTCTGCCTTGTGCGGACCTGCGGACAAAATGCGTCTGCCGAAAATTTACGGCGACCCGGTGAATCAGTTTTGGGTATCCCCGGTGTTTACCAGCGAAATGGAGTTTGCCAAGGGTAAACCAAATGGCGGATTCGAGCTGGTGGCCGCGATGATCGAAAGTGGCGTGGGGTATGTTTTTGCGCCGAGAAGCGCGGTGATTTGATGTCAGACCGGCCATCGGGCGGTTTCTTCAGAACGAGAACTTTTCAGAACGAGAACATTTCAGAACGAGAATATTTCGGTTTCTTACGTGCGGTGATCACTTATCACGCTGCGCCGAAACCGCCCAAGAGAGGGAAGTGCTTTCCCTCTCTTGGATCTCTCCCCGCTTTTTCAACACGCGCTCCGCTCGCTGGCTATGTTTCAGGTAGCACGGCGACAGGCTGGAAATCTTGCCGCTGCGCGGTGCCTTCGTTTCGGGTTTGCAGCCTCTGGTCTGCAACCTCTCACTCAGCAAGATTTCTGAATCGCCCGCACGATCTTAAATTCAAAACCCGTTCCCTTTGGCTTTTCAAATCAACATCAGTGAGGTTGTGAAGTAAAAGCCTGAGGCCGGTTCCAAAATACCGCCGGAGGAGAGGCGCAAAACCGCGCGTCTTTTTGCGCGGGTTGTAGCCCGAACGAAGGGCACCGCGCAGCGGCGGGATTTTGCGGCTATCGCTGCGGTACCTGAAACATAGCCAGCGAGCGGAGCGCGCAGTAAAAGAGCCGGAGATTCTTAAGAGGCGCGGCGACAGGCGCCTCTTAAGGCCAGTTTGGGTGGCAACCCAAGGTTTTGACGTTAGCAGCGATTAAACCGCTGCCCCCGGTTTAATTTCCTGCTGAAAATCCTCAGCATCCACGTCATATCCTGAGGGTTCCCACCGTATCGCGGTCAGCACGATCAATCCCGCCAGCGGTGCTAACGCGATCACCCAGAAGACGCCGGTGCCCAGTGCCGCAGAAAGTACCGGGAACAGGAACAGGGAAAGCGTTGAGCTGGCGCGCATCAGCGTCTGGTTGAAGCCGACGCCCATGCCGCGCAGGGAGGTCGGATAACTCAGCGAGGCAAAAGTCATGGTGTGCGAGCCGGGTCCGAAACCCTGACCGAACAGGAATAATGCCAGCATAGCGATGGAGATCGCCGCTTCACCGCCGTCTGCCGGGCGGCCCACCAGCGCGAGGCCGATCATCGCCACCAGCTGGCAGGCGTAACCGGCGTAGGTCATTTTCCATGCGCCAAATTTCGACACATAACGCACCGCAATCAGCCCGCCGACGAAGGCGAAGCACAGGTTCAGCCCGAGTGAGAACAGAATGGTGCTGATCATCGACTGTTGCAGGAAGCTCGATAAAATCACCGGCAGCCCGAACGCCACGGCGTTATAAGCAAACGACGAAGCCACGGCGGTGACGGTCGCCAGCACGGTGCGGCGCAGGTAAATGCCCTGCAACAGCGTGCCGTAGTTGCGCCATGCGGCTTTGCGCACTTTCACCTGCGGCGTTTTATCCGCATCGTCGGCAACAACGGCATTGATGTTATAAGACTTGCGCAGGATAGCCGCCGCACCTTGCAGGTCGCCCTGATTGGCCGCCCACACCGGCGATTCATTCATATAACGGTGGCGGATGGCGATAATCAGAATGGCAGGCACCGCGCCGAAACCGAGGATCAGACGCCATAACCAGTCGGTGTGCGTGGCGGGCAGCACCGCATACAGCAGCAGCACCAGCAGATAGGAGACGCTGATGGCGGCGTACCACGTCGGGCACCACATCGCCACGCGCGAGGCTTTATTGCCGCGCCCCTGCAGTTTTGAGAACTCCGCCAGAAACGCCATCGCCACCGGCAAATCGATGCCCACGCCCAGCCCCATCACAAAACGCGAGCCGCCCAGCACCCATTCATTTGGCGCAAACGCACAGGCCAGCGCCGCAATCACGAAGAAGAACATGTCGGCCATGAACACGCGATAACGGCCAATTTTGTCGGTCAGATAACCACCGAACAGTGCACCGACAATCGCCCCGAAAGTGATCGCCGAGGCGACGAAGCCTGTGCCGGAAGGCGTCAGCCCGAACTGGCGGGTGATATCTTTCATGCCGAAGGCCAGCGCGCCGAGATCGTAAGCGTCGAGGAAAACGCCGCCCAGTGCGATGGCAATCACCACACGCGCGTCGCTGAGCTTCGCGGCGCCGCGGTTAACTAACTGCGTAATATCGGAGGCGGAACGGATCACCACCGGTTGATCAGACGCCGCATCCGCCGCGCCGGAGTACCCTGAAGAGGCGGCCGGAGAGGCCGCAATAGAATCAGACATGGTTTTGTTTACGCTTTTTGACAAAAAAACCAGCATAGAGGCGACGTGATGCCGGTCACAAGTCCTGATTACCCGAGACATAACATCAAATGGCTATAACTTAAAACAAAGCGATCTAAGCCTGCGCTTAAAACCCCCTCATCAGTTCGTCTGCCGCCTTCTGCACGCTGTGCCAACCGGCATTATCCATTTCGCAGATTAGCTGTGCAGCAATACGCATTTCCCAGGCCGGTTGCGCCCTGCTTTTATACCTCACCATCAGACCCCTTACCCAAAATTGAACTATCCTTGTCAGCACGCTGTTTTCACTGATGAAAGCTAATTTGCCAGACCGTCGCCCGGCGACATAAACCCAAAAAATCAAAAAGAGGACTTACCATGACTGCAAAAACAGGGCGGATGCGGGGAATGACCGCAGCATTGCTGGCGCTGTCGGCAATGAGTTTCACCGCACATGCGGCGGATGAGACGGTGCGCGTGGGGTCGAAAATTGATACCGAAGGATCGCTGCTCGGCAACATCATTATTCAGGTGCTGGAAGCTAACGGCATCAAGACCACCAACAAGCTGCAACTGGGTACGACCAAAGTGGTGCGCGGCGCGATCTCTGCCGGTGAAATTGATATCTACCCGGAATACACCGGTAACGGTGCCTTCTTCTTCTCAGACGAAAAAGACCCGGCGTGGAAAAATGCGCAGGCCGGTTTCGACAAAGTGAAAAAGCTCGATTACGACCAGAATAAAATCGTCTGGCTGGATCCGTCCCCGGCGAACAATACCTGGACCATCGCGGTGCGTAACGATCTGGCGAGTGCGCATGGCCTGAAATCACTGGCTGATCTGGGCAAATACATCAGCTCCGGCGGCGATTTTAAACTGGCAGCGTCGGCAGAATTTATCGAGCGTCCTGATGCGTTACCGGCGTTTGAAAATGCCTACGGCTTCAAGCTGAATCAGGCACAGCTGCTGTCACTGGCGGGCGGCGATACGGCGGTCACTATCAAAGCCGCAGCGGAAAAAACCTCCGGTGTGAATGCGGCGATGGCTTACGGTACTGACGGCCCGGTGGCCGCACTCGGCCTGCAAACGCTGGAAGATCCGAAAGGCGTTCAGCCGATTTATGCACCTGCGCCGATCATCCGTGAGGCCTCGCTGAAAGCCCATCCGAACATTCCGGCGCTACTGAAACCGGTCTTCGCTTCGCTGGATACTAAAACGCTGCAAACGCTGAATGCGAAAATCGCGGTCGGCGGGCTGGATGCGAAGAAAGTCGCGGCGAAGTATTTGCAGGAAAAGGGTTTCGTTAAAAAATAATCGGGCAGTGACGCCCAGAGCACGGCCTGCGGGTCGTGCTCTCCGGACTCAGGTACTGTTTTGACTCATCATTCATTCGTCAAAAACCGCGTGCTGCTGACGCTGGTTTTGCTGCTTTTGCTGGCCGGTTATGGCCTGGCATTTCTCAGCCATGCGCCGAACCGGCTGGTGTCGGGGCAGGGCATTTCACTAGTGACGCTGCTGCACGGCACCTCCACGCTGATTTTGCTGCCCGCGCTGTTGCTGCTGGTGGCGGCCTTCCTCACGTTATACGGAAAACATCACCTGCTGGTAATGTTGCTGGCGGAAATTCTGCTGGCGGCGCTGGTGTGGCTGGCCGGGCACAGCGCAGTGCAACTGACCGGTGGCGATGAGGACAGCATTGCGCGTACCTCGCTCGGCGGCGGTTTCTGGGCTGCCTCGGCGCTGTGTCTGCTGATCGCCTCTGACGCCATCTCCCGGTTTACCCGCAACCACAGCCTGCGGATTGTGCTCAACGTCCAGATGATATTGCCGGTGGTATTGCTGCTGGCGTACGGCCAGCTGGCCGAACTTTCTTTGTTAAAAGAATACGATAACCGCTCCGACGTGTTTAACGACGCCTTGTGGCAGCATCTGGGCATTTTGTCCGGCACGCTGCTGCCTGCGGTGCTGATCGGCCTGCCGGTCGGTTTGTTCTGCCACCGCTCGCCGCGCTGGCGCGGCGCTGTGCTGTCGGTGCTCAATATCATTCAGACCGTGCCGTCGATCGCCCTGTTTGGCCTGCTGCTTGCGCCACTGGCCGGGCTTGCGAAAGCGTTGCCGTGGCTGGCGGAACATGGCATCAGCGGTATCGGGCTGGCACCGGCGATTATCGCGCTGGTGCTGTATTCGCTGCTGCCGCTGGTGCGCGGCGTGATCGCCGGGCTGGATTCGGTGCCGGAAGCGGTGATCGAGTCGGCGCGCGGCATGGGCATGAACCGCGTTCAGATTTTTTTCCGCGTACAACTGCCCATTGCTTTGCCGGTCATCCTCACCGGCATCCGCATTGTCGCGGTGCAAACGGTGGGTATGGCGATGGTCGCCGCGCTTATCGGCGCGGGTGGCCTCGGTGCCATTATGTTCCAGGGATTACTCAGCAGTGCACTGGATCTGGTGCTGCTTGGCGTCATCCCGGCGGTGCTGATGGCGGTGGTCGTCGACAGCCTGTTTAAATTCGCAGTCTCACTACTGGAAACTTCACGCAGATGATTCATTTCAAGCAGGTTAGCAAACACTTTGCCGGAAAAGCGGTCGTGCGCGATCTCACGCTGGAAATGGCCAAAGGCGAATTCACGGTGCTGATTGGTACGTCCGGTTCCGGAAAATCCACCACGCTGAAAATGATTAACCGGCTGGTGGAGCACGACCGGGGGGAAATTCTATTTGCCGGTGAACCGATAGAAAAATTCCGCGCGCAGGATCTGCGCCGCCGGATGGGCTATGCGATCCAGTCGATTGGCCTGTTCCCGCACTGGACGGTCGAGGAGAATATCGCCACGGTGCCGCAACTGCTGAAATGGCCGAAGGCGAAAATCCGCGACCGCGTGACCGAATTATTGTCGCTGCTCAATCTCGATCCGAAACAGTTTCGTCAGCGTTATCCGCATCAGCTTTCCGGCGGGCAACAACAGCGCGTCGGCGTGGCGCGTGCGCTGGCGTCTGACCCGGAAGTGTTGCTGATGGATGAACCTTTCGGCGCGCTTGACCCGGTGACCCGCGCCACGTTGCAGGAAGAAGTGGCACGCATCCATAAAATGACCCACCGCACCATTGTGCTGGTGACACATGATATTGATGAAGCGCTGACGCTGGCCGACCGCATTGTGCTGCTTAACGACGGGCAGGTGGTGCAGCAGGGAACGCCACTGGAGTTGCTGACCCAACCGGCGACGCCGTTCGTGCGCGATTTCTTTGGCGGCAGCGACATGGGCATTCGTCTGCTGTCGTTGCAGGATGTCAGTTCGCGCACCCGCCACGGCGAACACTATACCGGCAGCCAGAAACCGCTGCGGGCGTCGATGAGCCTGAGTCAGGCGTTGTCTGCGTTTGTCGCGCAGCAGGCTGCGCAGCTGCCGGTGGTGGATGAGCAGGGGCAACCGGTCGGCGTGTTGCATTTTGCCGATCTCACCGCGCAAAGGAGTGAGGCATGAAACGAGGTTTACGGCAGGTCATCACCGATCCCTTACCCTGGTTGTTCGCGTTATTGCTGGCGCTGATTTTCGGCATGACCTCGCTCGGCGGGGTGTTCCACTGGATGTTTCCGCAACTGAGCCGGCCGGTTTATCAGCAGGAAAGTTTTGCCTCGCTGGTGGCCGCGCATCTGATGCTGGTGGGTATATCCAGCCTGATTGCGGTGGTGATCGGCGTGGCGGCGGGGGTTGGCGTTACGCGCCCGGCAGGGAAAGAATTTCGCTCACTGGTGGAGACGTTGGTGGCGATGGGGCAGACCTTTCCGCCGGTGGCGGTGCTGGCCGTGGCGGTACCGGTGATGGGGTTCAGCGAAAAACCGGCGATTATCGCGCTGGTCCTTTACGGCTTGCTGCCGATATTGCAGGGAACCATTGCCGGTATTGAATCCGTGTCTGCCTCGGCGCGGGAAATTGCGCAAGGTGTCGGCATGAGCCGCTGGCAGATGTTGCGTAAAGTGGAGATTCCGCTGGCGGCGCCGGTGATCATCGCCGGGATCCGGACTTCCGTTATCATCAATATCGGCACGGCGGCGATTGCCTCGACGGTCGGCACATCGAGCCTCGGTTCACCGATCATCATCGGGCTGAGCGGCTTCAACACCGCCTATGTGTTGCAGGGGGCGGCGATCGTCGCGCTGCTGGCGATTTGCGTGGATATGCTGTTTGAACGCTGGAGCCGCTGGTTACACCGCTGGCAGCAGCGGTCAGCAGACGAATCAGTTCGCTGACGCAGAGGGTGGCGCAGGCACCACGGACGGGGCATCGTTATCGCTGACCGGTTTGGCGTCATCCTGAATAACCACGGCGTAGCCTGCAACCATCACGCCACCGATCGCGCCAATTGCCATCAGACCAAACAATGCGATAAATAATTTTTTGCCAAGCGAGTTCATGTGCAGTACCTCAGAAAATGAGTCGGGAATTATAAATTGTTTCGTTACCCCTGCAACACACTATTCATGCGGCGATTACTTTATCGCTGATCTCAGCGCATATTTTGTCATATGCAGAAACTTTTTAGCAACATTTTGATGCGATCGCACAGATTTCCTTGCCGTTAATCAGGGCAATAGCGTTAACTGTCTGCCTTCGTTATCACGCTAATAAGTTACTCCTATGCCTTCAGTCTCCCGTTCCTTGCTGCCGTTAATCGCTGCTTTGTTTGCACTGTATTTTATCTGGGGTTCTACCTATTTTGTGATCCGCGTCGGTGTGGAAAGCTGGCCGCCGCTGATGATGGCCGGGCTGCGTTTCTTTCTCGCCGGCTGTGTGATGTTCACTTTTCTGCTGCTGCGCGGGCATAAGTTCCCCGGTCTGAAACAGTGGCTGGCCGCCGGTGCGGTGGGTATTTTGCTGCTCTCGGTGGGCAATGGTCTGGTGACCGTCGCGGAACATATGCAGGTGCCGTCCGGCATTGCGGCGGTAATGGTGGCGACCGTGCCCCTGTTTACGCTGTGCTTTAGCCGCCTGTGGGGGATGCCGAACAGCCGTCTGGAATGGACCGGCGTGGGCATTGGCCTGTTTGGGATTGTGCTGCTCAATACCGGCAGCAATCTGGGGGGCAATCCGTGGGGTGCGGCGCTGATTCTGCTGGCCTCGATAAGCTGGGCATTCGGTTCGGTATGGAGTTCGCGTCTGCCGCTGCCAGCAGGCCTGATGGCCGGTGCGGCGGAGATGATTGTCGCCGGCGTGGTGTTGCTGATCGCCAGCCAGTTAAACGGCGAGCACCTGGCCGCCACGCCTTCTCTGCACGGCTTTCTGGCGCTCGGTTATCTGATTGTGTTCGGCTCGATGATCGCCATCAGTGCATACATGTTCCTGCTAAAAACCGTACGTCCGGCCCTCGCCACCAGCTACGCCTACGTCAACCCGATCGTCGCCGTTCTGCTCGGCATTGGCTTCGCCGGTGAATCTCTGTCACCGGTCGAATGGGTCGCGCTGGGAATTATCCTGTGCGCAGTGCTGCTGGTCACGCTGGGGAAATTTGTCTTCGGACGAAGGAAATCGGTCATTAAGGAAGTGAAGGTTTAACCGAAAGCCGATGTTTTTTTACTCCTCCCCTGTGCAGGGGAGGCGGCAGACCTATTTCTTCTCAAAGAACAACGTCACCCGCGCCACTTCTACGCCGAATTTTTTCAGCGAGGTGACGTTAAACAGGTGCTGTTCATCCTGCTGGTAAATCCAGTCATCGAACGTCAGGCGGTAGGTGCTGCCGCCTGATTTGACGTCCATCACGTAGTTCCAGTTAAACGCATTGCCCGCCGACTGGCCTTTTGCGGTGCCGATGATGTCGCCGGCGGTGCCGGTGTAAGTGCCGTCAGCCAGTTTGCGGATGTGCCAGACGCGGGTCTGTTTCTCGCCATCGTCATAGACAAAATCTTCATGCAGCGTCAGCGTGTCGGCAACCACATCGCCGCGAATTTTCACCGCAAAACGCCGCGTTTGTTTGTGCGTGTAATCCTGCACCATGCCGTAAGCCACGCTGTCACCGCTGAAATAAGTGAAAATATCCAGCTTCGGTTGTGTCTGTGCGTAATCTTTGATGTCTGCGCTGCAACTGGTGAGTAACAGCACGCAGGCTGTCATCAGACCGAGAAAACCTTTGCGCAGAACAGAGCGGGAAACTGTCATAAAACCTCCGGTCGGATGAACCTTAATCTGACGCCGATGCGCCGATGAGCTTGCTGCGTAAATCAGGATACTGCGTGGCGGGAGAGAGCCAGATCGCCAGAAACGCATCGCGAAACGCCGGGCTGAAGGTTTCGCCGACGGGCGCTGTCATCACGCTGTTGGGGGCGCGGCTGTAAAACTGACCGCCTTTTTCAGTGGCGAGAAAGACGATCTGGCTGCCATTACTGACATCCGGCCAGGTCTTTTCAACGGCTTCCAGCCAGCCATTTTTTTGCGCCTCACTGTCGATGCCCAGTTTTTGCCACTGTTCTTCAGTGGCTTTGGTCAGCTCCTCGCGATCAATACTGCGCAGATAATCAATAACCAGTGCCTGCGGCCATTTTTGCGCCTCATATTTGCCCCCCGGAGTCAGTAATGAGGAATGATAAACCTCGAACGGCCCCCAGGTTAAGGTGGCGCGGCCAACCTGTTGCCACTGCGCCCAGGGCGTGGAGGCAAACGCAGAGAAGGAAAGCATCAGTGCCAGTGCTGCGGTTAACATACGTCTCATGGTTTTCTCCTGTGCAGTAAAACCGGCAGGCTGATAAGCGGCAGGAACACCGCCCAGCCCGCTGCCATCAGCAACCAGACGTGAGCGGGAGAGGCGAGAAGTTCCATCGCCCCCAGACGCATACCGATGAAATACGCCAGCGGGCCGCTGACCGCGCCGAGCGGGATCAGCCAGTACCAGGCGAACTGTAAATAACCCAGAAGCCACAACCACCACGCGCTGAAACCCAGCCACAGCGCCATCATCCAAGGCGGGACGCCGGTCGAACCGGTGAACTCAAACAGCCCGAGAATGCACCAGACAGAATCAAGAATAATGCCCAGCGTGCAGGCCACCGCCACCCATAACCGGCGGCGGGACGGTGTAAACGCCAGCATCAGAAAGCTGCTGATCAGCAGAAAAACAATAACGCGTTCGCGCCCCCACACGGCCAGCGTCCACCAGGCATCAAAGCCCAGCGTCAGCAGCCAGAAGCGCAGGGTGCTCATGCGCGCCGCTCGGCGATAAGCTGCACGGTGCTGATGGTGCGGGCGCGGAATCCGGCCTCGCAGTAGCACAGATAAAACAGCCACAGGCGGCGGAAACGTTCGTCCTGCGCGCCATCCAGCTGGGCATTCCAGTAACGTTGTACGCGTTCACGCCATTCATGCAGCGTGCGGGCATAGTCGAAACCAATGTCGAACAGATCGCGTACCACCAGGCCGGTGCAGCGGGTCATGGTGTCGTTCATGGCGGTAATGGAAGGTAAAAAACCGCCGGGAAACACGTAACGCTGAATGAAATCGACGTTGCGGCTGTAAGAGGCATAACGCTGATCGGCAATGGTGATCGCCTGAATGGCCATGCGGCCGTTCGGCTTGAGCAGGGCGTTGCAGCGTTTGAAAAAGGTTTTGAGGTAGCGTTTGCCGACCGCTTCGATCATCTCTATCGACACCAGTTTGTCGAACTGCCCGCGCAGCGCGCGATAGTCTTCAAACAGCACGGTGACGCGACCGGTCAGACCGGCCTTTTCGATGCGCTCGCAGGCATAGTCGTACTGCTCGCGGGAAATCGTGGTGGTGGTGACCTTACAGCCATATTCACGGGCGGCGAATTCCGCCATGGCTCCCCAGCCGGTACCGATTTCCAGCAGGTGATCCCCTGCATGCAGGTGCAGCTGATCGCACAGGCGACGCATTTTTGCTTCCTGCGCCTGTTCCAGCGTCATCTGCGGTTCCTGATACCAGGCCGACGAATAGAGCATTTTCTCATCGAGAAAACCCTGGTAAAAATCGTTGCCCAGATCGTAATGGGCTGAAATGTTTTTGCGTGCCTGCGACGGACTGTTGCGGCGGAAAAAGTGGATCAGGCTGTTTACCGGCGCGGTGACCCAGCTCAGGCGGGCCTCGAGCTTATCAACCAGTTTGAGGTTTTCCGCCAGCAGTTGCAGCACGGTGGTCAGATTGGGCGTCGTCCAGTCGCCGTCAATATAACTTTCTCCCGCCGCAATGCTGCCGCCGAGCAAAACACGGCGGTAGGCGCGCAGGTTATGTACTTCGATTTCCCCCTGCAGCGGCGCCGTCGGGTCACCAAAAAACAGCGAATTCTCGCCTGCTTCCCGCAGGGTCAGACCGGCACCATGCAGCTGTTTTAACACGCCGAGGATCAGTGCGCGTGCAGCCTTGCTGCGCCGGTTCGTCGCCCCTTCGCGGGCGAGTTGCACTTCGGGTTGGCTCATGATCAGTCCTTATCAACAGGAGGATGAGAATAAACAGGTGCCCGTTTCAGCCACAGTTTTACCGCCTGCCAGTAAATGGTCAGGGCGGTTTTCGCGGTCATGAGGGGCAGTCGCCACAATTGCTTACGCAGCGCCTCGCGGGTCAGCGGCAGCGCCCTGAGCGACAGGGCAGCATCGAATTCACGTTCTTTGCGGTGATTTTCGATAGTGATGTGTAACTCTTTTCCGGGTGGGGTGAGACGCCAGTGATAGACCATGTCCATCGGATTAAAGGGCGACACATGAAAGGCTTTCGGCACCGGTTGCGAGCCGTCAGGGAGCACGGCGTAGGTGTGGCGTTCGTTCCAGGGCGTATTGCGTACTTCGGCCAGCATCCAGCGCAAAATACCTGCCTTATCATACAGGTAGTAAAAATTGACCGGATTAAAATAGCAGCCGAAATAGCACAGCTGACACAGCAACATCACCCGGCCATCCGGGCGTTCTCCGGTCAGTTCGGCAATCCGGTCCTGCGCTTTGGTTTTGATGTCGCCGCCGCCGAGATAATCTTTGCGGCGAAAGCTCGCCGCAGAAAACCGCTCAAGGCGGATGCCCACGGCGGGGAGTTGATCCAGCTCGTCAAGGTCGATCAGCGGCATGAAAATGTCGTAGTCGAAGCGGTGATCGACCGGCGTAAACCGGCGATGGCGCACCGTGCCGACGTACAGCGTGCTGTTCATGACGCGGCCTGCTCAGAGGTACGTTGTTCTGCTTCACGGCTGAGTTGCAAATCCAGTTGCGCGACCACATCGCGGGCGCTGTTGACACCGTCTTCATGAAATCCGTTGTACCAGTACGCGCCGCAAAACCAGGTGCGGTGCTGGCCGTTAATGCGAAAACGCTGTTGCTGCGCGTGGTGACTTTCCAGATTCAGCACAGGGTGCATGTACGTGGTGCGGAAAAGCACCTTGCTTTCATCAATCGGCGTCAGCGGATTGAGCGAGACGCAGAAGGTGTGCGGCGCATCCAGACCCTGCAAGATATTCATGTTGTAGGTCACGCTGGCGCGGCGGGTGTGCGCCGGGCTGGTATCGCGCATATCGGCGCGGGTGGAGGATTTCAGCGAATTAGGTAACTGATAATTCCAGCTCGCCCACGCGCGCTTTTCACGCGGCAACAGATGAGTGTCGGTGTGCAAAATCACGTCGTTGGCCTGGTACGGCAGCGAACCGAGTATGGCGCGTTCATCCGCCGTGGCGCTGTCGCCTAAAATGGCCAGCGCCTGATCGGAATGGCAGGCAAAAATCACCTGATCATAGGTTTCTTCGCCGCGTGCGGAGTGCAGCGTCACATCGTAAGTGCTGCGGGTGATGGCAGTCACCGGCGTATGGGTTCTGAGGGTCACGCTGCGCGGTAATTTTTCGTGCATCCGGCGGATATATTCCCGCGAGCCGCCCGGCACCACCATCCACTGCGGGCGGTTAGCCACGTCCAGCAGGCCGTGATTGTCGAAAAAGCGCAGGAACATCGACAGCGGAAAATTCGCCATGTCGTTCAGGGAAGAGGACCAGATCGCCGCGCCCATGGGCAGCACGTAGTGCAGGGCGAAAAACGGGGTAAAGCCGTTCTGATCCAGCAAGTCAGCCAGCGTATCTTCATCGTTATGCGCATTGACCAGACGCGCCTTGCACAGTTTATTAAAACGCAGAATTTCGAGGATAAACCGCCAGAACTGTGGCTTAAACAGGTTACGCCGTTGGGCAAAAAGGCTGTTCAGCGAGTGGCCGTTATACTCCAGCCCGCTCACCGGGTTTCGCACCGAAAAACTCATTTCGGTGGTCTGGCCTTCAATGCCCAGCTCTTTCAGCAGGGCAATAAAATGAGGATAGGTGCGGGTGTTGTAGACAATAAAACCGGTGTCGATGGCGTACTCTTTGCCGTCGCACACCACGTCCTGCGTGGCGGTGTGCCCGCCCAGCGTCGCCGCGGATTCATATACAGTAATTTCACAGTCAGGCTGACGCTGCGCCAGTAACCACGCACAGCTGAGGCCGGAAATACCGCTGCCGACGATCGCCACTTTTGTTGTCATCTTATCTCACCATTTTTCGGCTTAACCATTTTTGCACGCCCACCGGCAGCAATGCGGCCGCCTTCAGTAAATGGGCAAAAAGTGGCGGGAAGGCAATTTCACTGGCTCCGTGCGCCAGCTTTTTACGGATGTGCGCCGACGCCTGGGTGACGGTGACCATCATCGGCATCGGAAAGTCATTGCGTGAGGTCAGCGGGGTATCGACAAAGCCCGGCTGGATCAGCGAAATGTGAATATTGCGCGACATCAGATCGACCGACAGCGAACGGGCGAGATACGCCAGCGCCGCTTTGGAGGCACCATAGGCTTCGGCGCGGGGGAACGGCAGCAATGAGGCGGTTGAACCGACCAGCGCCACGCGGCTGCCGGGCGCTAAACCGGGCAGCAGGGCATCGAGGCAGTTCACCGGTCCCATGAAATTCGTGTTGATGACCCGTGCGACTTTTTCAGCTTCCACCACGCCGTTATCCAGGTATTCACAGGTACCGGCGCAGAGGATCACCAGATCGGCCTGCACGCCCTGAAGTGCCTGACGCGTTTGTGCCAGATCGGTGATATCAAAACTTAGCGGGACGATAAGCGGGCTGTGCCCGGCAACGGCGTCGAGTTTGCCGCCATCGCGACCGCAGGCCGTGACTTCCCAGCCTTCATCAGCATAATCCTGCGCCAGTTGCTGACCGATACCTGAACTGGCACCGGTGATCAGTACGCGGCGCATTATTTCAACCTGGCTTTGATGGCGCGAACGGCACCGCCGAGCATCGGGACGTGCTCGTAAATCATGGCACCGAGATCGTAATAATCGCGCTGATAAATGATGCGGTTTTCGGCAAGGCGTAAATGGCTTGCACCGTTAAGAGACATCGCCTGACCTTTTTTCAGTGAAGGGTGGGAATACTCCATGCGCCAGAACAGCGACGCCTCTTCGCCCTGAATCAGCGGAGGCTGAATATCAAAGCGGCAGTAATTCACTTTTTTGAGCAGTTGTGCGAAGTATCGCTCAAGGGCATCTACGCCGTCGTAATGGGAGACCGGATCGATAAACACCACGTGCGGGTGATAAATGCGCGAAAGCTGGGGCAGCAGGCTCATGTCCAGATGACGGTAGAATTCACACAGTCGCGTCAGGACATCGGCTGAAAGAGGGGGTTCAGGAAAATGTTTAATCATTATTTTTCCTTAAATTTGTGTATCGGAACAACCGTCTCATCATCGGCAACTGCGCAGATTTCAGCCTCTTCGTGACTTCCTGTCTCAGCCGCCAGCAGCACCGATGCGCTGCCAAGCAGGTAAATTGTCAGACCCTGATCGACCCACTGCGCCATGCGTAAACGCTGAATTTGCGTCAGTTTTCCTTCCGCCCACAGGTAGACTTCATCGCACAGCACGTTTTCCAGATGCGGGTCTTCGAGATGACCGGGCAGAACCTCAACCTGCATCCCTTCTTCACACCGCACGATGGCTTCAAGCCACAATTCGGTGGTATCGATTGCGCCCCAGCCCAGCAGCGCAGCCCGCACCCCCGGACGTTTACGGGCGGCATTCATGCACATCACCGCATGTTCGATCACCAGGCCATCGAACAGACTGCGCAGGGTGCGCAGGCGGTGATCGCCGGGATTGAGCCGGGCGCGCAGCGGGCGAAATACATTGTTCACCAGCGCCGCAGCGGGATATTCGCGCCCGAGTTCGGTTATCACCTGACGCACTTTCTGGCTCTGGCCTCTTTGCAGGGCCGTCAGCAAACGGTGCTCGGATTCCGACCAGTCGCCTGACACCGCCTCAACTTTGCCTTCCAGCAGGGATTTCACCTGACCGACCGGGATACCCCGTTCAATCCAGCCTAAAATGGTGCGGATGGTGTCGAGATCTTCATCATTAAACAGCCGATGGCCGCCTTCGGTACGCTGCGGTTTAAGCAGGCCATAACGGCGCTGCCATGCGCGAAGCGTGACCGGGTTGATACCACAAATGCGAGCAACCTCGCCGATGCTGTAAAGTGACATGTGTTGGCCCAAATATTCATAAAACTAATGTTAACTCTAGCGTCTCGTCGCAAAGTTGTACAACTTTATTATTTTTGTACAACTTACCTAATACTAACGGATTACATTATATTAACTTGCCTGTTTCCCTGATAAGAGATAATTTCCCTGCATTGAGAAATCAGGCGGGGTAATGAAATGGAGAACGGGCAGGAAAGTCACGATCTGCGGCTGGCAGAACGGCTGGCGGAATTACGCATCGCACAGGGCTGGTCGCTGGAGTCTCTGGCGCAGCGCACGGGGATCAGCCGGGCAACGCTTTCAAGGGTGGAGCGCGCTGAAACCAGCCCGACGGCGTCTGTGCTGGGTAAACTGAGTGCGGCCTACGGGCTGACCACCTCACGGCTGCTGATGGCGCTGGAAGATAATCCGCCAGAACTTATCCGCGCCGCACAGCAACCGGTCTGGCATGACCGCGAAACCGGCTTTGAGCGCCGTTCTGTGTCTGCACCGGCGCCGGGATTTCGCGCCGAGCTGATTGCCGGGCATCTTAAAGCCGGTGCCACAATTGTCTACGATTCACCGCCGGTTGCGGGTCTTGAGCAGCACATCTGGATGCTGGAAGGGCTGCTCGATTTCACACTGGATACGCGCAGTTACCGGCTCGAACCGGGCGACTGTCTGCGTTTTCATCTTCATGGCTCCTCCTCTTTTTATGTTCCGGGCCCGGCCGATGCGCGTTATGCCATCGTTATCACCCGTCCTTAAACTCTGTCAGAAATAAGGCTTAACTCTATGCAAAGTGTCAGTGAAGTAGTGATCAGTGAAGTGCAGGGCGGTGCATTGACGGTGGCCGATCTGGAGGCGTTAGCCGATACGCTGATGCAATCCGTCGCGCTGGGGGCGAGTATCGGTTTTGTACTGCCGTTTGGGTTTGTGCAGGCGCAGGCATTTTGGCAAAAGTTGTTACCCGCTTTTGAGCTTGGGGAGCGGCGTCTGCTGGTGGCGCGGCTTGACGGGATCATTGTCGGAACGGTGCAGCTGGTGGTTGATCAGCCTGCCAATGGCGCACATCGGGGCGATATCGTCAAACTGATGGTGCATCCTGACGGACGTCGCCGGGGCATTGCCCGCCAGCTGATGGCCTGGGCAGAAGCGCTGGCGCGGGTGGAAGGAAAAACGCTGCTGGTGCTCGATACCGTTACCGGCAGCCCGGCGCAGACCTTATATGAAGATCTCGGTTTTGAGCTGAGCGGCACAATACCGCATTACGCGATGTCCACCACGGGAATTCTGGAATCCACGAGTGTGATGTATAAGGTGTTGGTTTAATCAAGTTCAAGTTCAAGTTCAAGTTCAAGGTCGTGGGCGTCGGCCCACACCGACTTGGGGGTGGCTTATCGCCGCCACCCCCAAGACCCCCAGGCTCTTTCACTGCGCGCTGCCGCTCGCTGGCTATGTTTCAGCACCCTCCGCTATTGCCGCAAAATCCCGCTGCTGCGCAGTCCCCTCCCGTCGGGTTCCAACCCGCGCAAAAAAACGCGCGGTTTTCCACCACTCCTCCGGCGCGATTTTTGAGCGCGGCTGGGGGATTTTTAGGTCGTCACCTCACTAACTTTGATTTTTTAAAAATCAAAAGGGGCGGATTGGGTTTTATCTTTAAAAATAGTGAGATGGCGCGCTCAAAAATCTGGCCGACCGGGGGTTCGAGACGCAGGGCTCGAATCCCGCGGGGAGGGAACCGCGCAGCGGCAAGATTTTGCGCCACATTGGGGAGTATCAGATCATGTCCGTCGACCCAGCGGCAGCGCGTGTTTATAAAAAAGCGAGGAGAGTGCAGAGAGGAAAAGCACTTTCCTCTCTGCTCGGTTTCGGCGCGAAAAGTCAGGCGAGCACCGCTATTGAGAAACCGAAATGTTCACGGTTTTGAGTCAATTTTGAGCGACACCGCGTGTTTAAAAAGCGAGGAGAGTGCAGAGAGGAAAAGCATTTTCCTCTCTGCTCGGTTTCGGCGCGAAAAGCCAGGTGAGCACTGCTATTGAGAAACCGAAATGTTCACGGTTTTGAGACAATTTTGAGTGCCACCGCGTGTTTAAAAAGCGAGGAGAGTGCAGAGAGGAAAAGCACTTTCCTCTCTGCTCGGTTTCGGCGCGAAAAGCCAGGTGAGCACTGCAATTGAGAAACCGAAATGTTCACGATCCTGTCAACAGGCCAAGGCGCAGCCGGAAACCAACTTTACTCCGGCAACCGCCCCCTGAACCCCCGTGTCGGATCATTACCTTCAACTTTCCGCTTATCCTGCCACAGGTTCATCCGCGATCTGAGTGAGCCGTTAAGCTCATCATGCACCTGCTTAGCCGCTTCAGATTCAGGATTCAGCTCCAGTACAAACTCCATAAATTTACCGGCGATGTAACGATTTTTCTTAACGCCGGTGCCGGTCAGCCACGCCATGCCGAGGGTATAGGCCGCTTCGGCGCGATCGGGATGATCTGCGTTGTGCAAAATCTCCGGCAACCACTGCTCGGCTGCCTGACGTTTTTGTGCGTCTGAACCGTTATCAAGGGCACAACTCGCGCGCCAGTAGGCGGCAGATAAATGCCCCGCATCCATTGCACGCTGATACCACTGCATTGCCTGCTCGTAATCGGGTTCCCCACCGAGGCCTTCGCGCAGGGCGTTTGCGCAGGTGAACATCGCCGGAACCATGCCGGAACGTGCTGCGCTCAGCACACAATCCATGGCGTTGCTGTCGTTGTGATACTGCGCGGGGACGTCCTGATGCCAGGTGTTGCGATAGAAAAAATACAGCTCATAACAGTGGATGGCGCTGCCGTGACGCGCCATTTCGGTCATCAGGAAATGCGCTGCATCCAGATCGTCATTGATCGCCATATCGTGTGCCAGCGTCACCAGATCTTTTGCGAAGCGATCGTCGCCGGATTGCTGCATCAGCGACCAGGCGTGATCCATCAGCCCTGCGCACAGTTCCGGTTTTGCCGGTAAGCCGTATAAACCGTATCCGAGCGCGGCGGCGGCAAAGGCCACCAGCGTCGGGTGAGTCGCCTGGCTGAGAGCGCGGGTCAGCAGCGCCGTCAACACCGGCATGCCTTCTTCGTGGCCGTTCGCCAGCACCGCACGGGAAATAAACATCGTGGCGAAATCTCCCGGCATGGCCTGCGGGCTGACGGCAAACAGTTCCTGATAGACGGCTAAACCTGCCTGATCGTCATCCTGCCAGTAGGCCACGCAAATTCCGGCCAGATCCAGCAGGCGGATACGCGTGGCCGGATCAAGAGACTGCGCGAGGAGTCCGGCCAGACGCTGCTGTAACTCAAGGGCGCGGGGCGAATCGCGGTCGGCGATATCCCCGGAGAGCGCATCACACAGGGCGTTGGCGCGAAACTGATTACGTTCTTCTTCGCTGAATTCCGCACACAGCGGGCTGTCGATAATTAACATCTGCTGTTCATCGCTGCCGCCCCAGAAGGCGGAATGGAAAAGCAGATAGGACTCCATGGTGCCGACGTCGGCATGACGCACGGACATCGCCATGCGCAGCCAGTAATCCACCGGTTCTTCATCCGGTTTGCGGGTGTCCTGCAACGCCACGGGTAACGTCTGCGGCCACTGTGTCGCCGGTTCGAATCCGAGCGCATGAATGTGGGCGACGCCGTCCTGCCAGATTTCGCTGCCCTGAATCGAAAACTTCTCATGCAAGGGCAGCGGAACTTCACCGGCAAACAGAGATTTTAGCCAGTAAGGTTCACCGAATCCGCCGCTGAGATTCATCATATGGCGGAAGGCGTGCGTCGGGCGCTGATGCAATTCTGTCGCACGTAAAAAAGCCAGCACGGCGTAATCACAGCACAGCTGAGCACCGAGCCACTGGTGATCTTCCACTTCCTCACCGGCCGCTGTCTGGCGAATCAGCCAGGCGTTTTCATGCCAGACCATGCCGAGCAAGACGTGGGCGTGGTAACTCTGCGGACATTGCTGCGCCCAGTCGCTGAGAATTTCCAGCGCGTTAAGCGGCGGAGTCTCGCTGCCGGTAAATAAGGTTGCGGGATGCATCAGCAGCCCATACACGGAATCCCCTTCAGTCTGGTTCTGCCATCCACGCATCAGTGACAACAGCCACTCGTCGAGTTTCAGAAAACGGCGGGTTGCCAGCAGCATTCTGGCTTTGGATAGGGTGTCGGACTGATCCTGGTGCGGCATGAGTTTCCCTGAACGGTTGAGGAGCCTGAACTATCGTATAAAGAAGGTATTACGTGGCAACGCAGTCTAACGTTGTTATGCGCACAGGTCAGCGGGATTGCTCTGACTTTAGGTAGATCCCTTCATGCTTGTCGTGGCCAGGAGGCGGTGTCGCCTCCCGCAGCGGAAATTATGCTGGCTATAGTAACGGATCCGCTCCTGAGTGACGAACAAACCCTGCACAATTTAACGCTGAATAAACCGGCATTATTCCCTGTCTATTTCGGTATTTAGATATCGGATATTAATTAAATGGCTGTGTGAAATAAGGAGAAAGGGTGAATTAATTATGGAGGAAGAATGTCAATATGTGTAATAACCACCCGCATTTAATATCACGCCACGCAATCATTAATCTGGAAGCAAAAAAAAACCGACCACAAAGGGCCGGCTGTTGTTTCCACAAAACGGGAAATGAGGGTAATTCAATAACAAATAATGATGATAGCGAGGAGAAGTATATATTATTGCTTGGCGTTTGCTTTATCACTTAGTGCGGTAATGATTTGGATTAACACAATGATTTAATTGAATTAAATGCTAATTTAGCTTTGCGTGCTTTAATTTAACAAAAATAAACAGACGTAAATTTCCTCTTTTTTAATATTTTGTTACATCTATCAATAAATAAGAAATGTCTTAACTAACTTCGTATCATTTTCTTTCTGGCTTATTCATCGTTATATCCAGAGAATGGGGTTGCCATGTCGGGCCAACAATTCTTAAAAAAGTTTTACCTCAGTAAAAAAGAAAAAACGATACTTTACATTCAGTGGCGCGGCTCGACACCTATCGAGGATAAATATAATGAAACTCCGTATTCTTTCGCTCATGATCCCTGCGTTATTGGTCGCAGGATCAGCCAGTGCGGCAGAAGTTTACAATAAAGATGGCAACAAACTGGACCTCTACGGTTTAGTTGACGGTTTACACTATTTTTCCAACAACGCGGGTTCTGACGGCGATCAGAGCTACATCCGTTTAGGCTTCAAAGGCGAAACGCAAATCACCGACCAGCTGACCGGCTACGGTCAGTGGGAATATCAGGTTCAGGCTAATCAGGCAGAAAGCTCTGACGATGGCGATCGCGCATTTACCCGTTACGGGTTTGCGGGTCTGAAATTTGGTGATATGGGGTCATTTGATTACGGTCGTAACAACGGCGTGCTGTATGACGTGGCCGCCTGGACCGACATGCAGCCTGAGTTTGATGGTTCCACCTACGGCGCGGATCAGTTCCTGTTCCAGCGTACTAACGGCGTGGCGACCTACCGTAACGATAACTTCTTCGGCATGGTGGATGGCCTGCACTTTGCCCTGCAATATCAGGGTAAAAACGACAGCGGCGGCGGCGAGCCGGGTACCCGTGATGTGCTGACGCAGAACGGTGACGGTTACGGCATGTCTCTGAGCTACGATATTGGCGCAGGCGTCAGCGTGGCGGGTGCCTTCTTTAACTCCGACCGTACTGACGAGCAGAATTCCGCACCGGGCATTATGGGCAAAGGTAAAAAAGCGGAAGGTTACACCGGGGGTCTGAAATATGACGCCAACAATGTGTACCTGGCGGCGATGTTCACTCAGGCTTATAACGCTTCCCGCTTCGGTTCTACCGATTCAGAAGCTTACGGTTATGCCAACCAGTCTCAGGCGTTTGAAGCCTACGCCAGCTACCAGTTCGACTTTGGTCTGCGTCCGTTCGTGGCGTATAACCAAACGCGCGGTAAAGATTTAGGCACAGACCGTCTGGGCAACAACTATCAGGATCAGGATCTGGTGAAATTTGTCGATCTGGGCGCCAGCTACTACTTCAACAAAAATATGTCGGCCTACGTTGATTACAAAATTAACCTGATCGACAGCAGCACCTTCACCGATAACGCCGGTATCAATACCGATGACGTGACGGCGGTGGGTCTGGTGTATCAGTTCTAAGCGTGCCTTTCTCAGACACAGAATGACGCTCAGGATGATAAAAAAGCAGTGAAAGCGTGAGAAAAGCGCGGCCATTACCGGCCGCGTTTTTTTATGGGCGCTGAACCGCCGGGGGCTGCCCGGTAAAAGCCACCAACGTGGCTTTGAGCATGGAAAGCACCTGCGGGATGTTGCGGTTGATTTGAGCGGTCACAATGGCGCCGTCGGTTATCATCGCAATGGCCTGCGCGCTGAACGCACGCTCCGCGCTTTCAGGAAGACAGGCCGCGATGGCATCGGCCATCTGCTGTTTATGGCTGGCCGCGATGTCGAGCACCTGCGGCAGCGGTTCCGAAAATTCCAGGGCGCTGTTGATAAACGCACAACCGCGAAAATCCTCAGACTCAAACCATTCGGCCAGCGTTGCCGTCAGCGCCAGCGGAAAATCGCCGGCACACGCGCTCATTTCCTGCGCCAGTTTTTCCTCAAACCACGTCATCCAGCGTTCATGCCGGTAATCGAGAAATGCGCTGACCAGCAGATTCTTACTGGCAAAATGACGATAGAACGTCACCTTGGTCACCCCGGCTTGCCTGATGATCAGGTCAATCCCCGTGGCGCGGATCCCTTCACGGTAAAACAAGTCATGGGCGGTCAGTAAGATCCGGTCACGGGCGGGCAGGGCAGAACGATCGACAGACATTGAAAAAACCTCCGGAAGTGAATGCATCGATTGTAGACAACTCTGTCTACATGCGCTAGGCTTTTGTGTAGACAGAGTTGTCTACATCCTTTCTTCCACATGAGGTACTTATGTTAACTAAACCGCCGTTACCCCCCTTTAGCCGTGAAAGCGCAATCGAAAAAATCCGTCTGGCGGAAGATGCCTGGAACAGCCGCGACCCGCTGCGGGTCAGCCAGGTTTACTCGGCGGATACCCGCTGGCGAAATCGCAGCGAATTCGTGAACGGGCAGGATGCCGTGGTGGCTTTCTTACAACGTAAATGGGCCAAAGAGCTGGAATACCGGCTGATCAAAGAGTTATGGGCGTTTGACGGTGCGCGGATTGCGGTGCGTTTTGCTTATGAATGGAAAGATGATTCGGGTAACTGGTTCCGCAGTTTCGGCAATGAGAACTGGGCGTTCAACGAGCAGGGACACATGTTTGAACGTCACGCCTGTATCAATGATTTACCGATTCAGGAAAGTGAACGCAAATTCCACTGGCCGCTGGGGCGCAGGCCGGATACGCATCCGGGCCTGACGGAGATGGGTTTTTAACAGCCTCAGGCTGATTTCTGGTGGATCAGATGCAGCGGCGGAGAAACATCGAGTTTGATATCGGGGTTTTGGCGGAATTCATGCGGCGTAATATTAAAACGCTTGCGGAACATGTAGGTGAAATGCGACTGCGAGCCGAATCCGAAATCCATTGCGATATCAAAAATCGGTGTTTCACTGCTGCTCAGCTGATAAACAGCGCTCGCCAGACGACGTTCCCTGATGTACTTCCCCAGAGAAATGCCCGTCGATTCCTTGAACAGTTTTTGCATGTGCCAGAGCGAATAGCCGGAGTACTCAGCCAGTTCTTCCAGATGGATCACACGGCCCAGATGGCCTTCGATCCATTTGCTGAGTGCGCTGACGATTGCGAGATGAATGTCTTGAGCCATAACCAGTCTGTATTGATGTCGAATAGGCCTATTATACACGACTTAGCGATGATGGCGTGGCAGGTCTTGCGGATGAGAAGGGTTCACAAAAATGGCCCGCAGATCAGAACTGCGCGTGCAGCCTGACGGGCCATGATTTACCGCAACAGCATCCAGTGAATTAATCTGGCAATGCCATCGTCCAGAAGTACGATCCCGACGAGAATAAGAACGATCAGAATAATAAAGTTCTTACGGGTTGGCATAGGGATACCTCAGTTACCAGGGGCCGCTGCCCTGCATATTCAGCGCAATAACACCCATACAGACCACTACAAATACCAGCAAAACGATAAATAGCCGCTTCATTCTTTTCTATCAGAGCCTGAGCTCTTCCTCCAGCGTGGGGCTAACCCGCAAATGACGTCACTTCTGTGCTGTAAACCTGTGTGTTTAACAGCATCAGTTTTACTAACAAATCACGCGCACGTTAACCCTATTTACCGCACAAATCCAGTGACAGCGCTGCTGTGACGCTATCCCTCGGTGGCCGGACGTCTCACCAGATCGGTTTTCTGGCCGCCGTTAATGACAGTGGTCGGCGGCGTTTCAGGCACCAGCGCATCCGGGGCGATATTCATGTGATTGAGGACTTCGCCCATGATTTGCCCGAATATCGGGCCAGCCACTGAACCCCCGAAGTGTTTACCGGCTTGCGGATTGTTGACCATCACCACCAGCGCCACGCGCGGATTACTGGCCGGTGCGACACCGGCCGTATAGTTGATGTAGCCGCCGTCATATTTGCCGCTGCTGCCCATTTTTTCTGCCGTACCGGTTTTGATCGCTAAACGATAACCGGGAACCGCGGCACTGAGGCCGGAGCCGCCGGGCAGGGCGTCGCTTTCCATCATATGAATGACGGTTCTCACCACGTCAGCAGACATGATCCGGGTACCCAGTACCGGAGGCGTCACTTTGGTGATCGACAGCGGGCGATAAATCCCTTCTGAGCCAATCGTGGCGTACTCGCGGGCGATTTGCAGCGGCGTCACGCGCAGGCCATAACCGAACGAGAAGGTGGCACGCTCGATGTCTGCCCAGCGTTCACGGTGCGCCGGGAAATAACCGCTGCTTTCGCCGCCGATACCCAAGTCTGTGGGTTTGCCCAGCCCGAACGACTGGTAGAGTTGCACCAGCACGTTGGCCGGCATTGCCAGAGCGATATGGGACACCGCGATGTCGCTGGATTTTTGCAAAATACCGGTGATGGTCAGGGCAGGCCAGTGGCCGACGTCTTTGATCAGGTGGCCGTTAACGGTGTAGGGGTGGGTATCGAGAACGGAATCAGGGCGGATCATCCGCCGTGCCAGACCGGCCATCACCACCAGCGGTTTCACGGTAGAACCCGGCTCGAAGCTGTCACTGATGGCGACGTTACGCATGTCTTTGACCGCGACACCGGCATAATTATTCGGGTTGTAGGAGGGGAACGACGCCATCCCTAAAATTTCGCCGGTATTGACGTCCACCAGCACGGCGGCGCCAGATTCCGCCTGGTTGAGCAGAACGCCGGTGCGCAGACGCGAGTAAAGGACGTACTGCATAAAGCTGTCGATGCTCAGATTGATGGTCGGCGGTTGTTGCGGAGCGACCTCTTTGAGCACGCCAATGACGTTACCGTGGCGATCCTGACGGTATTCACGCATTCCCGGCTTGCCTTCCAGCAGCGCATTGAACCCTTTTTCGATGCCATTCAGCCCTTCATTGTCGGTGCCAACCACCCCGACCAGGTTGGCCGCGGCTTCGCTCATCGGGTAGTAGCGGCTGTCATCGTGAATACTGCTGATGCCGCCGAGATGCAACTGACCGATATCTTCGGCAATGCCTTCTTCAATTTTGCGACCAAGGTAGACAAAGCGGCGCTGCGGATCGCTGTTGATGGTTTGCTGCAACTGCGAAAGCGGCATATTGAGCGCTGAGGCCAGATATTGCCATTTCGGACTGTTCAAATCGCTGTGCAATTCGAGGATGCGGAACGGGTCGGCCACGATGTCTTTCGATGCGACGCTTAACGCCAGCGGGTGGCCGTTACGGTCGGAGATCGTGCCACGCACGGCAGGAATGACGTTGGAACGCAGCGAGCGGGAGTCGGCTTCTTTCTCGAGCATCGGCTGATTCAGCAGCTGTAAATATCCCACCCGGCCCAGCAGAAGTGCCATACAACAGACGATGCCCAGACAAATCAGCGCAAAGCGCTTGGCATAAAAGTGGGGTTGGGCGCTGGATTTTTTTGAGCTCGGTGGCATGGCGGTTTCGCAAAGTCATGAATGCATTTGAAGCGAAAAGCGAGGAGGCGGGGACAATAAAAACCGGATAATTCTCTCCAGTCTGTACCCAATATAATGCGACTCATCGCTCTGATTGATAATGAATTTCGTATATCACCGACATCTTATATTAAGCCAAAGGCATGGATTGTTTATTTCAATTGCGCTTTGTAAGCAAGTGCAACGGCAAAGCCCGTTTTTATTCCACCGACAGCCATTCATCCGCTTCTTCGAACATTTCCTCTAACATTTGATTTAATTGTGAGCGTTCCTGCTTACTGGCCCCGTGAGTATTCAGGCCGTTCGCCTGCATAGGCTTCACTTTGACTTCCGCGTCAGGAAACATTCGGTGAACACGTTTCGCCAGCTCGGCTTCAATTTTTTCACTGGCGTTTGGGATGCCGGAGACATTCCGTTTGTCAAAAATCAGTTCAACCCGCATAACTTTCCTCGTGATTATTGTATGTGATTAACTGGCTAAATATACAGTAACTGACCGGTCTGCTCTAGCGATTTTTGACCCTGACGGTGGAATCAGATTCACCTTTTTAAGCGTAAATTCATGTAATTCGCCAACCATAACTCTTGTGAATGTTTTCCTGGCCGCTAGAATGGCGGCGAACTGTACGAGGGAAATGTGGATAAACAACGGCGTTCAGCACTGATTTTCTTTTGCCTGGCCTGTCTCGTCATACTGACTTGTATGACGCAGCGCATTGCCGGGCTGAACGCGTTATCTGCCATTGTGAATCAGTCTCTTGTGACGCAACCCGCGTCTTCTGCACTGGCTGAAAAGCCTGCCGGAGTGGAAACCCTCCCCACACCCTGCGAACTGAGCAGTAAATCACTGCTTTCTGTTCCGCCTCTCCTCCTGGAATTTGCGTTGCTGGCGCTGAGCCTGCTGCTGGCCTTTTTGTCACGCGGCACGATGGCGGCCATTCGCTTACGTCTCCCCGACGCCGTGCCGGTACCCCGATTGCGGGTGCATCTGCGGCTGTGCGTTTTCCGGGAATAAAAATACACCTGCGTTGTTCAACGGAAGGTGACCTTTTTATTTTTGGAGAAAATCTATGCGAAGTTTATTCAGGGCGGCGTTTGGCTGCTTTCTGATGCTCTGGCTGCACGCCGGAACAGCAGCCGATTCCGGCTGGCTGCAAAGTCCGCAAAATACACATGCCAGGGTGCGTTTACAGGCGCAGCCTGCGGATGGCATGGCCGGCGAAACCCGAATGCTGCTGTCGGTCAGTCTGGAAAAAGGCTGGAAAACCTACTGGCGCTCGCCCGGTGAAGGGGGCATTGCGCCGTCCGTCAGCTGGGAAAGCGAGGCTGTCGCCGGTGCCGTGACCTGGTTCTGGCCGACGCCGTCGCGGTTTGACGTGGCGGGCATCACCACGCAGGGCTATCACGATAACGTCGATTTGCCGCTGATCATCAGCGCTCAGGTGCCTGAGAAACTTGCCGGTACACTGACGCTGCCGGTGTGCAGCAACGTCTGTATTCTGACTGATTTTCCCTTCAGCCTTGAGCCCGGCGCGGGCGCTGACCGTGAGGATTTTGCCCGCCAGTTTGCCATCGCAATGGGAAAAGTGCCTATTGCACAAGGGCTGACAGACCGCGCCTCGGCAGGTTATCGCACGGGCAGCCTGCTGATTTCTGCTCATCGCGAGCAGGGCTGGCAAAACCCTGAGCTGTTTATTGATACGCTCGACGGCAGTGCGTTTGGTAAGCCGGTCGTGAAGGTGGACGGGGCGCAGTTACAGGTCACGCTGCCGGTGACTGACGAGTGGGGCGATGTGGCCGGGGATCTGCGCGGCAAAAGCGTCAGCGTGGTGCTGGCAGACAGCGGCCTTGCCCAGCAGCTTAACCTGAACGTCGGGGCGCTGCCCGCGCCCGCAGGCCGCGGTGCGGTGCTGTGGCAGATCGCGCTGATGGCGCTGGCGGGCGGATTTATTCTCAATCTGATGCCGTGCGTGTTGCCGGTGCTGGGGATGAAACTCGGCACAATTTTGCAGGTGGAACACCGTGACCGGCAACGCGTCCGGGTGCAGTTTCTGGCCTCATCCGCCGGGATTATCACGTCGTTCCTCGCGCTGGCGTTACTGATGACGGTGCTGCGCGCCACGAATCAGACGCTGGGGTGGGGCATTCAGTTTCAGAACCCATGGTTTATCGGGCTGATGGTGACGGTCACCGCGCTGTTCACCGCCAATCTGCTGGGCCTGTTTGAGATCACGCTGCCTTCCCGCCTGACCACGCGGCTGGCGACGCAAAAACGCAGCGGTTTAGCCGGTCATTTTGCCGAAGGCGCCTTCGCCACCTTGCTGGCAACGCCGTGCTCTGCGCCGTTCCTCGGCACCGCCGTGGCTTTTGCGCTGGCGGCTTCGTTGCCGGTGTTGTGGGGATTATTTCTGATGCTGGGAATGGGCATGAGCCTGCCGTGGCTGATGATCGCCCTCTGGCCGGGTCTGGCGTTGCGGCTTCCGCGCCCTGGCCGCTGGATGCTGCGTGTGCGGATGGCGCTCGGTGCGCTGATGCTCGCCGCCTGCCTGTGGCTGCTCAGCCTGTTGCAAAACCATCTGCCCGAACGCGGGGCAATGGTCATCGCCGGGGTTCTGCTGCTGATACTGGTGGTGGCCTGCGCACGCCGTTATGGCCTGCGCGCTGCGGCAATCGCCAGCGGTGCCGGGCTGGCGCTCTTCTTCAGCCTCTCCTGGAACGCCGGTATCCACCCCCCGCGGGATGAAATTCGCTGGCAACCGCTGTCAGAGCAGGCGATTCGTGATGCGCTGGCAGAGAAAAAAGTGGTGTTTGTGGATGTTACCGCTGACTGGTGTGTGACCTGTAAAGCCAATAAATACAATGTCCTGCTGCGTGATGATGTGCAGCAGGCGCTGACGGACAAACAGGTCGTCGCCCTGCGCGGTGACTGGAGTTTGCCGTCGCCCTCCATCAATGAATTTTTGCAAAAGCGCGGCAGCGTCGCCGTACCCTTTAATCAAATTTATGGCCCGCAGCGGCCTGATGGCGAGATTCTGTCGCCGCTGCTGACCCGCGAAGCCGTGTTAAAGGGGCTGAAAAATGCCCAGGGAGCTGAATAATGAAAATGTTAATGCTGATACTGATGATGGTGATGTCTCCCGCGGTGCTGGCGATGACGCCGGAAGAGACGCTGTTCAACAATCCGGCCACGCCGCACTTTGGTGCCAAAAATCCCCGGCTGACGATCGTGTCATTTACCGATTACAACTGCCCGTACTGCAAACAGTTTGATCCGCTGCTCGCGCGCGTCGTGAAGGAAAATCCGCAAGTGGCGGTGGTGATCAAGTTGCTGCCTTTTCGCGGTGCCAGCTCGATCATTGCCGGTCGCGCGGCGATGACTGTCTGGGAGCAGCATCCCGACAAGTTTCTGGCTGTACATCAGCGCCTGATGTCCAAAAAAGGGCCGCATGATGAGGCCAGCGCCGTGGAGGCGGTGAAAAGTGTCGGACTGGCGCCGATCACCGTTACGCCAGCCAGTTATCTTGAGCTGAAAACCAACGTGGAAATTGCGGAAGTGCTGGGCATTCAGGGGACGCCAGCCACGATCATTGGCGATCAGCTGGTGGCGGGTGCCATCAGCTGGGAAGATCTGAATAAACTGGTGAAAGAGCAGCTGGCGAAGGCACAACATGACAAAACTTAAACGCCGGTTACGCGAAGGGGCGGTGATGGCGCTGCTGATCCTTGCCGTGACGTCCGGCATGGATTTCCTGCGGGCGCCGCAGGCTCCGGCGAATTTCGGCAATCAGGCCCTGCAAACTCTGGAGGGGCAACGCATCACGCTGCTCGAACAAAGCCAGCAGCGGCCGCTGCTGGTCTACTTCTGGGCGACGTGGTGCGGGATCTGCAAGATGACCACGCCGGGGGTGGCAACGCTGGCGCAAGAGGGCGGGAATGTGATCACCGTGGCGCTGCGTTCGGGTGATGCGGCAAAAATTCAGCAGTATCTGACCGCAAAACATTACGTCATGCCGGTGGTTAACGATCCGCGCGGCGAGATCTCGTCGCAGTGGGATGTGGGCGTGACGCCGACGTTTGTGATCATCAGTAAAGGCGAGGTGGTCAGTAGCACCACCGGCTGGACGTCTTCATGGGGGCTGAAAGCCAGACTATGGTGGGCGGGGCTGTAAACCGCCCGCGCCACTGACAAACAAAAAGGCCTTCACTGACGCATCGGTGAAGGCCTTTTTCTTAACACAAGCGAATCAGTTAGCCAGGAAGCGTTTCTCGTCTGTCAGTACCTGCAGCAGCAGGCTGAGTTCAGGTTTCTGATCTTTAATGTGTTTGCCGTTGGCGTCGAAGGCGCGGTAATCCCCGTCGCTTTCCAGTTCCAGCGTCTGGTCCGGCGTGGTGATGACCAGCGTGCCATCGTCACTGGTGGTCACCCAGTTGTGGCGACGTTTCGCAGCAAACAAATCTTCACCCTGCGAGTAATCCGCCGGCGATGTGGTGACGTGCAACAGGCGCTGCATCAGCGTGGTCATCACATCGGCATGTGCCGTCAGCTTATCGATATTCTGTGCCGGTGTGCCCGGCCAGTGAATGATCAGCGGCACCTGCAACTGCTGGCGGTTCATGGCATTGCCTGAACCCCAGGTACCGTTCTCATTGAATTCAATGCCGTGCGACGCGGTGATCACTACCACGGTTTTATCCAGCTCACCGCGATCTTTTAGCGATTGCAGGATAGCCGTGATTTGCTGATCGACGCTTTGTGCGCCGCGCTGGTAACGATGAATAAAGGTATTCCCCACCGGCACGCTGTCGCCGTTCTGGCGCAGCGAAGCACTGATGCCGTTCAGATTCACGTAGGAGAACCACGGGCCATTGCCGCGCACGTTCAGCCATTGTTGCCACTGCGCCACCGTCTGTTGATCGGACTGTTTCACCGGCGCTGGCAGCGTAAAGTCGGTCAGTAATGCCTGACGGTACAGCGGATTATCAAAGCCGTCAGAGGCAAACAGGCCAAACTCGTAGCCCTGCTGTTCCAGCGAGGTCACCAGCGCAGAAGGTTTACGGGCAGCGAGAATGCCCTGCATGTAGGTCGGCGAGATGCCGTAGAACAGGCCGAACTGGCCGGTATCATCACGATTGCCGGAGCTGAAATGCTGCTCAAAACGGATGTTCTGTTTGGCAAAATCGTTCAGTGCAGGCATGTCCTTATCCAGCGTGGAAGTATGC
Source organism: Rahnella sp. PAMC25559 (assembly GCF_050632365.1). Classification (GTDB taxonomy): domain Bacteria; phylum Pseudomonadota; class Gammaproteobacteria; order Enterobacterales; family Enterobacteriaceae; genus Rahnella; species Rahnella rivi. Next base: position 2,340,806 of record NZ_CP192543.1, read on the forward strand.
ACGCCGTCCAGCACCACCATCAGAAGATTGTATTTGGTGCCGGTATTGCGGAACGTGATGCTGTTGAGCGGGTATTCCACCGCCAGCGCTTCCGGATTTCCCTGCTCGATAAGGCGCCGCTGGTACTCTTCGGCGTTCAGCAGACCATGTTTTTCAAGGAATTTGCGCGCGGTCATCGGGTAAGAGAGCGGCAGATTTGAACGCTGCATGGTGATCGGGCGATAGAAATTGGCATCCGCCCAGATATACATCAGGTGCGAGGCAAAGAAGCTGACGATGAACAGCACGACGATGGGTTTGGCAAAATTGCGGCGGTTGAGGCTGCGCAGCTTTTGCCATGCCCAGGTCCCGAACAGCATTTCGAGCAGGAAAATCACCGGCACGGCAATAAACATCAGCTGCCAGTCGCGCGCCATCTCGCCCCGTCCGGGGTTGACGACCAGTTCCCAAACCACAGGATTGATGTGCAGGTGGAAACGGGTAAAGACCTCGGTATCCACCAGCACCAGCGTAAGCCCGGCAGTCGCCAGTATCGCTGACAGGAAACGCAACAGCCTTTGCGACATCACCACGAAGGTCAGCGGGAAGATGATCAGCAGATAGGCGGCGAAACCGATAAAACTGAAATGCCCAAGCCAGCTGACCAGCGCGTAAATGCGCCCTTGCAGGGAAGAAGGCCAGTCAGAAACAAACAGGTAGCGGCTGCCGATCCCAAGAATGAGCAGGATATTAAACAGGGCGAACCAGTGCCCCCAGCTGATCATCTGGGAAACTTTTTCGCGATAGCGCTGACTATTTGTCACCATGAGAGGTATTGGGCAAGTAATGGATTAATGGGCTTTATCTTCTCTTATCGACGCTTGCAAGGCATTAGCAAAAGACTGTGATAACGCTTTGCGCTGTGCAGGAGCGACGCTGGTATTAATCAGGTTAGTCACCATATTGCCCAGAACCATCAGAGAAAGATCGGTTGGGGCGCGGTGCTTTTCAAGAACGGTTGCCAGCTCGGAAAGGAGCTGTTCAACATGTTCGTCACTGTAACGGGATGATTGTGCCATAGAGTATTGTGCTTCTTGATCTGACAAAGTCCAATATCTTAGCTGATCACGGCATCAGTTTCCGCATTTTTATAACGGAGATAACGTTCCGGTATTGATCGCATCTATTAATCAGTGTTTCAGCGGCGGGAGTGGTTGCGGCTTTGGCGCTTCAGTGTTTGAATACGCCCCGCAGGCAAACCCCCCTTATACGGCTGCATTTCTAACAGGAGAAATTCCCCATGAGTCTGGATATCGAGCAGATCGCTCTACACCAGTTGAACAAACGCGATGAGCAAACGCTGGATGTTGTGCTGCGCGACACGCTTTTGACGCCAAATGCTGCCGTTGATGAAATGATGGCGGAATTGCACCGCGTTTACAGTGCAAAAAGCAAAGCGTACGGTCTGTTCAACGAAGACAGCGAGCTGGCGGTTGCACTGCGTGGCTGCCGCAAAGGGGACGATGATTTCCTGTCATTCAGCCGCGCCGCCACCGGCCGCCTGCGTGACGAGCTGGCTAAATATCCGTTCGCCGAAGGCGGCGTGGTGCTGTTTTGCCATTATCGCTTCCTGGCGGTGGATTATTTACTGGTCGCGGTGCTGAACAGCCGCAGCAGTATGCGCGTGAATGAGCAACTGGATGTGAGCAGTATTCATTATCTGGACATCAACCATGCGGACATCGTGGCGCGTATCGATCTGACCGAATGGGAAACCAATCCTGAATCCACCCGTTATCTGACGTTCCTTAAAGGTCGGGTAGGGCGCAAAGTTTCTGACTTCTTCATGGATTTCCTCGGCGCGTCCGTGGGTCTGGACACCAAAGCGCAAAACCGTGGTTTGTTACAGGCGGTGGATGATTTCTGTACCGAAGCGCAGCTCGATAAAAATGAGCGTCAGAATTACCGTCAGCAGGTTTACACCTACTGTAATGAGCAGTTGCAGGCAGGCGAAGAAATCGCCCTGGATGATTTGTCCGAAGAGCTGCCGCCGTGGAATGACAAGAAATTCAAAGAGTTTACTCAGGAGCAGGGATACGCGCTGGAAGAGACGTTCCCGGCGGACCGCAGCACCTTGCGTCAGCTGACCAAATTCGCTGGCAGCGGCGGCGGTCTGAGCATTAATTTCGATGCCATGCTGATGGGCGAACGTATTTTCTGGGATCCGGCGACCGATACGCTGACCATTAAAGGTACGCCACCCAATCTGCGGGATCAGTTGCAGCGTAAAAGCGGGAAGTAATTCCCGATCCTCTCCCTGGTGAAAGGGGAGAAAACCTGAACAGCGCCCAATAAAAAACACCGCCTGAGCGGTGTTTTTTATTTGTTCTCGCACGGCGTCCCGATGCGCAACAACTCAGTCAGCGATTAAACGCGAACGAAGTCGATGTGAGCCAGTTTTGGCTTGAACGGGTGGCGCTGAACAGCCTGAACTTTAACTTTGGTTTCTTTACCGTCGACAACCAGAGTAATAGCTTCAGAGTAGAACTCCGCTTTAACTTCCATGTTCTTAACAGAATCATGGTCCAGTTTGATAGAAACTGGAGCAGCTGAGCCACCGTAAATGATAGCTGGGAATTTGTTTTCTAAACGCAGGCGGCGGCTCGCACCTTTGCCCTGCTCTGCTTCCGGACGTACTTCAACATTGATAGTGAACATTGTATGTTTCTCTATTAGCACTACTTCTAAGATTTGCCCCGCCACCTGCGACCGAGTGACGAGTTGAGTATTACGGCTTCCACACAAGGCGAAAGCGGGCGGTATGATACCGGAGCAGGGCGGTGGCAGCAATATAAATAGCCAGGATCCGCTTATTTACTCACCCGCGCAGTTCATTGGCACGCCGGTATCGCCCCTCATAATCAAACATTTTCTCCCGCACCTGCCAGAACTGACCCTTCATGCGGGCCACCACGAAATCCGGGTGGCGCAGTAAAACCTGCAGCGCGACGATATCCGCCGCCGTCTGCCATTCCAGCGGCACACCCGGCGCGCGCTGGTGAGGGCGCAGGAAATTGTGCAAAAACGCCATGCGTTGGGCGGGCGTGCTAAGACGGTAACGTTCGGAGACATCCGCGCCGTCTTCATCGTAATAGGTGATTTTCAGCCATTCGCCTTTATCGTCGCGCCCGTGTTCCAGATTCATGCCGCTGCAGCGCAGCACCAGCGCATCTTTCAGGCGCAGTGCGGCTTTCAGCATATCGTCCGGATCGACCAGAATTTCCTGGCACTGGTGGCAACGCCGCGCGGCGATATCATTTTCCGCGCCGCAGTGCGGGCAACTTTTAAAGCGGAAACGGAAATCGCACTGCTCGCGGTTGCCCTCGTCATCTTCCAGCACGCCCTGACAGCGGCGGCCAAAATGTTCGATGATTGTGCCGTCTTCGGTGGTTTTCCCCCAGAAGATATTGGCGAAGCCGCAGGCGGGGCAGAAGACCTGCACCGGTTTGTTATCGCCCGCCGGTTTATGGCTGCCGACTTCCGGCGTGAAAAGATCGTGCGGGTTTCCGGCGTAATCGAGGATCAGACAATCGGTTTTACCCGGCGCCAGACGCAGCCCGCGCCCGACGATTTGCTGATACAGGCTGACCGATTCCGTCGGACGCAAAATGGCGATCAAGTCAACGTGCGGGGCGTCAAAACCGGTGGTCAGCACCGAGACGTTCACCAGATAGCGTAACTGCTGCGCTTTAAATGCCGTGATCAGACGGTCGCGTTCGACGGCGTGCGTTTGTGCGCTGATAAGCGCCGCTTCGCCTTTCGGCAGCAGGCCAAAAATCTCACCGGCATGTTCCACCGTGGAAGCAAAAATCATCACGCCTTTGCGATCCTGCGAGAACTCTACGATCTGGCTGATGATGTGTGGCGTGATACGTTTTTGCTGGCGCAGTTCGTTGTTCAGATCCGCTTCGCTGAACAGCCCGTTGCTGTTGGCCTGCAACCGGCTGAAATCGTAACTCACCACCGGCATATCGAGCCGCTCAGGCGGCACCAGAAAGCCGTTTTTGATCATGTAACGTAAAGGCAGTTCATAGATGCAGTCGCGGAACAGGCTGTTGGCATCGCCGCGCACCATGCCCTGATGGTGGTACTGATAAATCCAGCCTTTGCCGAGACGGTAAGGCGTGGCCGTCAGCCCGAGCAGGCGCAGGCGCGGGTTTTGCGCTTTCAGGTGGGTAATGATTTGCTGATACTGACTGGTGTCATCGTCAGAAATGCGGTGGCATTCATCGACGATCAGCAGGGAAAACTCACCGCTGAATGCCGCCAGATTGGGGGCCACGGACTGCACGCTGCCGAACACCACTTTGCCGCTGCTTTGTTTGAGGTTCAGCCCGGCGGCGAAGATATCCGCTTCCAGCCCGTAGGACAGGTATTTGCTGTGATTCTGAGCCACCAGTTCTTTGACATGCGCCAGCACCAGCACACGGCCACGCGCGACGCGGGCGAGTTCGGTAATCACCAGGCTTTTTCCCGCGCCGGTAGGCAGCACGATCACCGCCGGTTCATCGTGCTGACGGAAATGACGCAGCGTGGCGTCCACGGCATCTTGCTGATAGGGGCGGAGCGTAAAAGCAGTCACGGGTCGGCCATCACCTGTTCATTTACATGTTAATAAATACAGTGGTGGAGTATGCCAAGAAATCTGCCGCATGGCGATGAGCAATCAAATCACGCCGTGGGAATGTGTAGCCTGCTTATTTTTATGCTTTCCTCCTAGGATGCGTCGCTAAGCGCGGCTATACTCTCTGTCTCAATGCGGCAGTGCATCTGCCCCCTCGAAGTAATAATCACGTTTTGCAGTTATTGCGAATTGAAAGTATTACGAATCGAACAACCCTGAACCCTGTCAGTTGCTTGAATGCGGCGGCGGGGTCTTGTGTTTTATCAGTAACGCGATCACTCAGATCGCCATGTAAGGCAAGCCGATCCAATGCGTCTGGACAAGTTTTTATCTCAGCAATTAGGTGTAAGCCGCGCGCTCGTTCTGCGTGAGCTTCGCAACAAACGTGTCACCGTTGACGGTGAAATCGTCAAAACCGGCGCGATGAAAATCAGCCCCGAGCAGCGTGTCGAATTCGACGGTAACGTGCTGGATCAAATCACCGGCCCGCGTTATTTCATGCTTAATAAGCCGCAGGGCTATGTCTGTTCCACCGATGATCCCGATCACCCGACCGTGCTGTACTTCCTCGAAGAGCCGGTAGCGTACAAACTGCATGCCGCAGGGCGTCTGGATATCGACACTACCGGTCTGGTGTTAATGACCGACGACGGCCAGTGGTCGCACCGCATTACGTCTCCGCGCCATCAGTGCGAAAAAACCTATCTGGTGACGCTCGAAAATCCGCTGGCGGATGACACTGCCGCACAGTTTGAAGCGGGCGTTCAGCTGCACAACGAAGATTCCCTGACCAAACCGGCACAGCTTGAGCAAGTCGATGAGCGCGTGGTGCGTCTGACCATCAGCGAAGGCCGTTACCATCAGGTTAAACGCATGTTCGCCGCTGTGGGCAACCACGTTGTGGCACTGCACCGCGAACGCATTGGCGGGATTGTGATGGATGAAGATTTGGAGCCAGGTCAGTATCGTCCGTTAACTGAGCAGGAAATTGCCAGCGTTGGCATGCCCCCGCGGTAGTTTTTTCATTATCTGATTAATTTGGTGGTGAACGTGCAGGAAAAACCGGTATCCCATATTGGATTAATTTTCATTCTGGGATTGATATCGATGCTGATGCCATTGGCTATCGATATGTATCTGCCAAGTATGCCCGTGATTGCGCAGGAATATGGTGTTCCGGCGGGCAGTGTGCAAATGACCCTCAGCGCGTATGTGCTGGGTTTTGCGATAGGGCAGCTGTTTTACGGGCCGATGGCAGACAGCCTCGGGCGTAAACCGGTGATCTTCTGGGGCGTGATGATCTTTGCGGTGGCGGCCGGTGCCTGTGCGATGGCGCAGTCGGTCGAGCAACTGGTCTGGATGCGTTTCCTGCACGGCTTAGCCGCCGCCGCGGCCAGCGTGGTGATCAACGCCCTGATGCGCGATATGTTCACCAAAGACGAGTTCTCGCGGATGATGTCTTTCGTGGTGCTGGTGATGACCGTCGCGCCGCTGCTTGCTCCGATGCTGGGCGGGGTGCTGATGGTGCTGTTCAGCTGGCACGCGATATTCTGGGCGATGGCCATTGCGGCACTGATCGCAGCGACGCTGGTCGCGGTGTACATCAAAGAAACATTACCCAAAGAGCGAAGACAAAAATTCCATTTACGCACCAGCGTGGGCAACTTTGTCTCACTGTTCCGTCATAAACGCGTGCTCAGTTATATGCTGGCGAGTGGTTTCTCCTTCGCCGGGATGTTCTCTTTTCTCAGCGCCGGTCCGTTTGTCTATATCGAGCTGAACGGAGTTTCACCGCAGAATTTCGGCTTTTACTTTGCGCTCAATATTGTGGCGCTGGTGATCCTGACGCTTATCAACAGCCGTAACGTTCGCCGCGCAGGTGCCGTCAAAATGTTCCGTTTCGGCCTGTTTGTGCAGCTGGCGATGGGTATCTGGCTGGTCGTGGTTTGCCTGCTCGGTCTGCCGTTCTGGGCGATGGTGATGGGTGTGGCGGGGTATGTCGGCGTGATTGCCATGGTGACGTCTAACGCCATGGCGGTGATCATGGATGACTTTCCGCACATGGCCGGTACCGCGGCCTCTCTGGCCGGGACGATTCGTTTCGGCACCGGTGCGGCGATTGGTTCCATTCTGTCGCTGTTTACCGCGAAAAGTGCCTGGCCGATGGTCGGTTCAATGGCGTTTTGCGTGATTGCCGCCACTTTGCTGTACCTGTACGCGAGCCGCCCGCAGCCTCAAAAAGCATCATAAGAGCCGTTGCAGATGCGATCAAAAATAAAGGCTGGCTAAATAGTATTATTTAGCCAGCCTTTTTCTTTTTCTGCCGTTCAATATCAGTAAGTCAGCTTACTTTTGATTAAAGGTATTAAGCCGCTCAATACTGGATTTATACCCCAGTACCACATATGCCACCTGTGCCTCGACACCGGCGATCAGCGCATCTCTTTCTTCGGGCGTGATTTTATTTTTACGCGCAGCAAGCGCGACTTTCTGCATGGACTGCACGGCTTCATCCATCTCTTTCTGGAAGACTTTGACTGCCTCCAGCGTGGGCTCATTCTTTACCACTGTCAGCGCCTGATCGGCAGAATCACGGATAGCCATGAATTCTGCCGGGGTCGTTATGTTGTCTTTATCTATGCTTTTCAATGCACTGTCTAATTCAGGGTGTGATGTTTTTAGCGTTAAAGTCATGTTTATCTCCAGAGCGTAAAGTTAACTGCGAAGGACTTACGATCAGTGATTAGTACAAAATTTAAACGCGTATTATATAAAGTCTAAAAATTTGACTTTACTTCACCAATAATAATGCTTACCTGAATAATCATTATCATTTATACGAATTACCCCTGCATCAGGGCGACGTAATGATCAACCGGCAATGGGCGTATTTATGCTTTTCGTCTTGCGGCTTATCCGCATCCGGGCATATTCATCCGCCATCGCTTTGGCTTTCGCGCCGGGGATAAGCGCCATGTCGCACTCTTTCGGCAGTAACGTGGTGACCGCTGCGGCAATCAGTAACGACGCCACCAGCGCGTAAATCGCGGTGCTCTGACCGTACAGGCTGACCAGTACGCCGACCAGATACGGCCCGCAGAAGCCCCCTAAATTCCCCAGACCGTTAATCACACCGCGCGCGCTGCCTGCCACTTCCGGCGTGGTCACTTTGCCCGGAATGGTCCAGAAGGCGCTGGTGGCGGCTTGCAGGAAGAAACCGGCACCGACCAGGAAACCGTAGGCCGCCATGATGTTATGACCAAACGCCACCGACGCCGCCAGACAGGCCGCGAAACCACATAGCGGCAGGGCGATAAACATCCGGCGTTTGCCGGTTTTATCGGACATCACCGACATCGCCAGGATCCCCAGCATGGTGCCCACGTAAGGGATAATCGCCAGCATACCCACCGAGCTCATGTCGCCGCCGGTGAGGTTTTTCAGGATAGTCGGCAGCCACAGGGTGTAACCGTAGATGCCCGTCTGATAGAAGAAGTTAATGATGATCAGTTTGACGATAGAACCGTTGCGGAACACCTCTTTGAGCGGCGCATTGTTCACCGGCGCCAGCGCCCGCAGGGCGTCGCGTTCGCGGTTCAGCTCGGTGACCAGATAGTCGCGTTCACGCTCTGACAGCCATTTGGCTTCTTCCGGACGGTCGCTGATAGTGAACCACCAGAAAATCATCACCACGAAAGACAATGCCCCTTCAATGATGAACAACCAGCGCCAGTCGAGTGTATCCAGAATCAGGCCGGACAGCGGCGCGGTGATCATCCCGCCCAGCGGCGCGAACATCAGCACGTACGCATTGGCGCGGCCACGTTCTTTATCCGGGAACCAGTTGCTGACCATGGTCAGCACCACCGGCAGCATCCCGCCTTCGGCCACACCCAGCGCAAAGCGCAGGAACAGCAACTGATATTGATTGGTAATAAAGCCGGTCAGGATGGAGATCACCGCCCAGGCAATCAGCGAGCAGGCGATAAACTTACGTCCGCTGCCGTGAACCGCCAGGCTGCCGCCGGGAACCTGCAGGAATAAATACCCGATAAAGAATATACCGGCGGCCAGACCGGCCATTGATGCGGTAATGCCTAATTCAGCGTCCATTCCGCCGGGCATGGCGAAACTGATATTAACCCTGTCCATGAAAGAAATAATACAGGCGATAAGGATGGGAGCGATGACGCGTAACCAGCGGGCCTTAGGAATCTTATTATTCATATTCTTTCCTCTGTGTAGGGGTATCAGGCGATGCCCTAATAAAAGCATTTTGAGGAAAGTATTTCGTGACATGAGTCACGTTGAATTATGTTAAGAAAAGGTGTTACTTCTTACGTGATCCCACGCCTTATTTCAGGCGTGGATAAACGAAGGGTGACAGGGCAAAAGAAGAGGAAATACCCGGTTAAATGGTGCCGCCAAGCGAGATGCGGTAGTGCAAATCGACCCGCTCAATGGTAGGCAGATTATTGATTTTTTTGAGTAATATTTCAGACACCACTTTGCCCATTTCAAAGCGCGGCGTGATGACACTGGCCAGCAGCGGCGTGGTGGCCAGCCCGATATCCAGCCCGTGGAAACCGGAAATCGCCATGTCCTGCGGTACGCGGATGCCTAATTTCAGGCATTCCTGTAACACGCCGACCGCAATATCGTCATTGGTGCATAAGATTGCATTGGTTTGCGGATCCAGCTGGCGCGCCATTGCCAGCATGCCTGCGCCAATAGACACCGACGAGACTTTATTTGGCGTGATATGCACCGGCGTCAGCCCGCGTTCATTCATGGCGCGGCAATATCCCTGATAACGTTTCTGATCGCGGGCATCAGACATCGAGCCGAAATAGACCACATGCTGTTTGCCGCTGGCGAGCAGCGTGGTGGCCATGTCGTAGCCGGCCTGCTGATTGTCAAACCCTACGGCGATCCGGCCATGGGTATCATCCAGATCCATCACCTGCGCCACGGGAATATCCGCCGCATTCAGGTACTTATCGGCTTTCAGCGTATGGACGGAATCCGTCAGGATAAGCCCCGCCAGCTGATAACCCAGCAGGTTGATGATGTGCTCTTCTTCGCGCTCTTTGCTGTAATCATAATTGACCACCAGCGTCTGGTAGCCCTGTGCCGAGGTCACCGATTCAATACCGGCCAGCAAATCGGAGAAGATCTGATTATTAAACGACGGCACAAGAATGCCGATGCGCGGCGCTTTGGCCGGTCCCCGCGCCTCTTCCAGCGGATATCCCACTTCCTCCATCACCCTGGTGATGCGCTCGCGGGTTTCAGGAGACACCTTTTCCGGCGTGCGCAGAAAACGACTTACCGTCATCTTGGTCACATCTGCCAGTTGGGCGATATCCTGTAGTGTCACGCGCTGATTTCTCATGCGGAATGTTCCTGGTTGTGCCTGCAAATAGTCCTGATTATTGAAACAGAAAGCGCCGTGAATTGTTATCAAAATGATGATGATCACACGAAGGGTAACAGCGTTTTTTAACATCCTTCAAAGTGATCTGCATCACAGTTTGCCCGCGCCTAAAACGTTGTAGTGTGGCTAACGCTTCGAACCGCTTCCTCCATAAGGCCAATGCTATGACAAATCTCTTCTCACTGGATAACAAAAAGATACTGGTCACCGGATCCACGCGCGGTCTGGGTTTCCTGCTGGCGAAAGGGCTGGCGCAGCACGGCGCTGAAATTATCGTCAACGGTACGCAACAGGCTTCCACGCAAAAGGCGGCGGAAGCCCTGCGGGCGGAAGGTTTTATCGCTCATGCCGTTGCGTTTGATGTCACCAGCAGTCAGGCGGTGAATCAGGGGATTGACCATATTGAAAGCACCATCGGACCGATTGATGTGCTGATCAATAACGCCGGGATCCAGCGCCGTCACAAATTCACCGAGTTTCCGGAAAAAGACTGGGACGACGTGATCGCCGTGAATCAGAAATCTGTGTTTTTGGTGTCGCAGGCGGTAGCGCGTTACATGATCCCGCGCGAGCGCGGCAAAATTATCAATATCGGTTCGATGCAAAGCGAGCTGGGCCGCGACACCATCACGCCTTACGCCGCGTCCAAGGGCGCGGTGAAAATGCTGACCCGCGGCATGTGTGTTGAGCTGGCGCGCTACAATATTCAGGTGAACGGCATCGCACCGGGCTATTTCAAAACCGACATGACGCAGGCGCTGGTGGATAACAAAGAGTTCTCCGACTGGCTGTGTAAACGCACACCGGCAGCGCGCTGGGGTAACCCGGAAGAGCTGGTCGGCGGCGCAGTTTATCTGTCATCCCGGGCCTCAGATTTCGTCAACGGGCATCTTTTATTCATTGATGGCGGCATGCTGGCCGCGGTGTAGAAGGAAGCGAGATGAGCACAGAAAACGCGAAAATTGCTTTAGTCACCGGCGGCGGGAGCGGCATTGGCCTGAGTGCCGCGAAGGCGCTGGAAGCGATCGGTTTTACCGTGATCCTGGCCGGGCGCAATAAAGAAAAACTGGATCAGGCGGTGAAGTTATTTGCAGCGGGGCAGGCGGTGGCGCGGCAACTGGATGTTACCAGCCCGCAGTCGGTCGCTGCGCTGTTTCAGGATATTCAGGAAACCTTCGGCCGGCTGGATGTGCTGTTCAATAACGCCGGTAACAATGTGAAGGATGTGCCCATCGACGAACTGCCGGTGGAAGACTGGCTGTCGGTGATCAACACCAATCTGACCGGCGTATTTTTATGTACGCAGGCGGCGGTAAAACTGATGAAACAGCAATCGCCGCAGGGCGGGCGCATCATCAATAATGGCTCGATTTCGGCGCAGTCGCCGCGCCCGAATTCTGCGCCGTACACCGCCAGCAAACACGCCATTACCGGTCTGACCAAATCCACCGCGCTGGATGGGCGCGCATTCAATATTGCCTGCGGGCAGATTGATGTCGGCAATGCGGCGACGGATATGGGCAATAAAGCGCTGGCGGGCAGAATGCAGGCCGACGGGCATATCGCCGAAGAACCGGTGATCCCGGTGGAACGTGTCGGTGAGGCGGTGGCATTTATGGCCGGTTTGCCGCTCGATACTAACGTGCTGACCATGACCGTCATGGCGAGCGCGATGCCGCTGGTGGGCAGAGGTTAAGCTGAGTTTCTGACATAAAAAAACGGCCCTTAAGCAGGGCCGTTTTGCATTGCATTGAACGAATTACGCCGCTTTCGCTTTGCGTTTGCGTCCGAGCCAGAAAATCAGCACCAGCAGAATCACCACGCCTGCCACCATCGCCGGCGCCATGAACGGCTGGAGTTTTGCCAGCAATGTGACCGGCCCGCCGGCGCGTAACACCGCGACATCCTGCGCGTTAACCTGCACGCCCGCGTTGCCGTAGTTCTTCAGCACATAGTTGGAGATATCGGCAATCTGCTGATCGTCGAGCTGACCGACATACGAACCCACGCCAAATTTCGGCATCAGCACATGATGGTCACCGACCTGGCGATCCACGCCGTACAGAATGGCGGAAATCAGGTTTGACGCGTTGCCCAGACCGGTAGCTGTGTTGTTAAACAGCGACGGGTACGCCTGATTCTTGCTGCCGGAGCCGTCCGGCTGATGACAGCTGGCGCAATAACCGCTGAACAAGGCCGCACCGTTATCGATGGTTTTGTTCGCGTTATACGGATGCGCGCCGCGCAGGCCTTCTTCCACGTTTACCGGCTTACCGAAAGTATCCGCTGCCTGCGTATCCCGCGGGTCGCGCACCGGTGTGCTGTTTTTCAGGTAGAAGGCAATCGCGTTCAGATCCGTGTCAGACATGTATTGCAGGCTGTTTTGCACCGCTTCTGCCATGCCGCCTGCCGCCTGATTTTTCCCGGCGGTACGGCCGGTTTTCAGGTATTCCACCAGCTGAGCCTGCGACCAGTTGCCGATACCGCTGACCGGATCAGAACTGATGTTCGGTGCATACCAAGGGCCGACCATGCCGCCCGCCAGCGGTTTATCGGTCACTGAACCCATCATCAGGTTACGTGGCGTGTGGCAGGTATCACAGTGACCGGCACCGTTGACCAGATACGCGCCGCGGTTCCATTGCTCGCTTTTCGACGGATCCGGCTTAAACGGCGTGCTGTCGAGATACATCATGTTCCAGCCCGCCATCGCAATACGCATGTTGAACGGGAACGGCAGGGCGGTTTCAGTATTCGGTTGCTCGACCGGCTTCACCCCTTGCAGGAAGTAGACATACAGCGCGTGCATGTCGGCATCGCTCATATGGCTGTAAGAGGTGTAAGGCATGGCCGGATACAGGTTTGCCCCATCCGGACGAACGCCTGCACGCACCGCGCGGGTAAACTGTTCTTCGGTGTAATTACCGATACCAAACTGCTTCGACGGTGTGATGTTGGTGGTATAAATCGTGCCCATCGGCGAGTGGATTTCATAGCCACCGGCAAACGGCTTACCGCCTTCCGGCGCGGTATGACAGGCCTGACAGTCAGCGGCGGTCGCCACTTCCTGACCCTGACGGATAAGCTCCGCCTGATTGTCCTGTGCCGCAGCGAACCCGCAAAACGAAGCACTTAACAGGCAGGCAACAAGGATTTTTTTCATGCTGCACCTGCCAGTTTTTTCGCCATGTCATCCGCCGCTTTCAGGCCCAGTGCGGCCATGGTCAGCGTACTGTTCACCACGCTGGAAGACGGGATCGCACCGCCGCCCGGCAACCACAGGTTAGCGTGGTCATGCGCACGGCATTCACCGTTGACCACGGAATCCTTCGGATCGCTGCCCATGATGGTGCCGCCCATGATGTGGTTGTTGGCGTTCAGGCTGGTGGTGATGTTGAATTCTTCCGCCATAAACAGGGAACCGATGTGTTCCAGCTGCTTGTGGGCGGCTTCGGCACCTTTACGCACGTAATCGCCAACGTCGTAATGAATGTCCGGGCACGGCAGACCGTGCGGATCTTTACGGGTGGTGCTCAGGGTCAGGCGGTTATTCGGATCCGGCAGCGGTTCCAGGCTGATGGACAAATCCACGCCAAAGATGGAACGGCGGCGGATCTCTTCATCCAGCTCTTTCCCCACCAGCCCCATCTGCAACGCTTTTGACGTCGCCGGGATCACGCGGCTGATATTGTTGAGGATCATTTTGTTGGCAGAATACTCTTTGCGGAAATCGCCATCGCGGGGGCCGACCAGGCAGCTGCTCTGCGCCGGACCACGGCCAATCCACAGGGGTTCTTTGGCGATAAACGTACAGTGGAAACCGGAGTGATCCATCATGTTACGGCCAACGTGATCGGACGAGTTGGCAATCCCGTTCGGGTTCTTTTCGTTAGCCGCCATCAGCAGCAGACGCGGGGTTTCGATACCGTTACAGGCCAGTGCGAACACTTTACCGGTGGCTTTATGCGATTTTTTGTCGCTGTCCAGCCAGTGAACGGCGGTCACATTGTTGTTTTCATCGGTGTCGATTTTGTAGACCACCGCTTCGGCCAGTACCACGGCACCTTTGTTTTCGGCGCGTTCCACGTGGGCAATACCGTTATACATGGCACCGATCGGGCAGATGGGCTGGCAGTTGTTGTTACCGCAACAGGTCGGGCGACCGTTCCACGGACGGGTGCTGCGGCCCTGCGGGATCGGCACCGAACGGTAACCGTGCGGGTTCACGATTTCAGCGAAACGGGTGTCGCCGTAACCGTAAGGCACCTGCTCCATCGGATAGGGTTTGCTGCGCTCGGAAGGGGACTGCAACGCCGGGTCATTCGGGCCTGCTACGCCAATTTCTTCTTCTGCGCGGCAGTAATAAGGTTCGAGTTCATCATAGGAAATCGGCCAGTCACGACCCACGCCGTATAACGTTTTCATTTTGAAATCGTTAGGAACGTGACGCCAGCAGGACGCTGCCCAGTGCCAGGTGGTGCCGCCGACGGTGCGCAGATAGCCTTGCTTGAAGCTGCCCGCGCTCGGGCCGGTCAGATGGACATAGTTATTTTCCGGGAAATAGAGCGGCGCGGGGGCGTTTTCTGACTGCGGGTAAAGTCCCTGGAAATCAGAACCGGCACGGTTATCGAACGGCATATTGCGCCAGTTCTCCACGGCCTGCGCACGTTCAATACGCAGACCGGCTTCCAGCACCAGTACGGAATAGCCCTGGCTGACCAGTTGATCGGCAATCATGCCGCCCACGACGCCGGAACCGACAACGATCACATCAGCAGACGCATCGCCGTCTGCGGTAAATTCGGGTTTTTTCATCAGGCTTTGCTCACATCAGCAGATTCAGAAATGTTGGTAAAACGGTCGGCGTTCATGGATTCAGGCATCGCGGCGTCAGGCGGCGCAGCGGTGAAGTACAGCGGACCGTTACCGCAGTAAGTCGGCACGATCAGGCCGTCGCTTACCGGGCGATACATCAGTGCATCTTTATACGATATTAAAATGGAATCGGTACCATGACCGACTGTGCCGGTGTACCAGGCGGTGACGATCAGCGTCACCAGATCACCCAGGCCTTGCTGGCGGGCGGCTTCCTGCAAGGCTTTGGCGGATTGCCCCGGTTTGACCAGCGCATGTAGCTGAGTGACCTGCGCGGCGAAATCAGGATGCGAGCGGTGGAACGCGTTGAAAATCTGCGCGGAAGCACCTTCGCTGATATTTTTATGTTCTGTGATGGCCTGAGAGATCAGGTAGAACTGACCGAAAATAACCGGCGACGCGGTGGCCGTCTCTTTTTCAGCCAGGCTCAGGAACGGAAAGCCGAGCAGGGTGCTGGCAACCATTGCGGAGGTTAAACCTTTCAGCAGTTGACGACGACTGAAACCGGTTCCATTGGCAGTGACATTGCTTTCCATGATTGAAGGATCGTTTTCCATCTCATTTCTCGCTGGGTTGGGTGTGAGCCAAATGACTCAGGAATGCGTAATAAAATGACTTTTAGTGATATTTATCAGAAGGTTAAGGCGGGAGGCTTTCATCCTGACAGGCGATATCAGTAATAACGATGCGGATGATAAGCCAATAATAGGGGTTTTGTGCAAACAAATTGTGCGGATTTATTAACATTAGATCACGAATTTAACGTATTATGCGCCGCGCTGAAAGCTGTAACCAGATGGTTCATTTCACAATGAAATAGCTGACAGCCTCACACATTTTTTTACTGCGAATAACCTTTATCTGACTGATAAATAATAAGTTAATCTGCCGCTTATTTTTAAGCACTCACACCATATGTAAATTTTATGTAAACAAATAGAAGTTAAAAAGTAGCCACCAATGCTTAAAATGGTTGTTAAATAAAGCGAAAAAGGTTACAAAGAAGCCAAAATGAGATCTGGCTCCCACAAACGTCGGGAGCAGACAAAACAAGGCTACTGTCAGCTGGCTGGCTTTTGATTACGTTAATTTAATGTTAATGATTTGAGCATTAATTGGGCAAAGCGGCGTCTGTCGTCTATAACTGGTATAGATGTTACGCATTTGCAGATGAAGTGTATAAATCATTATCTGGGGAATCCCGTGAATAATATCCAACTTTCGGTAGTACACCGTTTGCCGCAAAGTTATCGCTGGATGTCAGGTTTTGCCGGTATCAAAGTTGAACCGATTCCGCTGCCTGGCAACGATGAAGATAACAATCTGATTGGCCTGAAATTGCTCAGTCATGAAGGTGAGTTTGCCTGGCAGGTGATGCACCAGCTGACTAATGCGCTGGAAGATATTCAGGTGAAAGCCGCGATCGTTGAAATCGACGGTGAGCCTTGTCTGTTCGTGCATCGCGAAGATGAAAGCGCCACGCTCTGTTGCCTGAAAAATATTGGCGCGGCCATCGCCGAATCGATTACCGCACTCTATCCGTTCTGACCGCCTGACGTGTTCCCCTGTCAGGCGCGTCGTCCCGCCCGTTCGCTATTCCAGGCGTAACCGCTTCACACCACCGGCGTATCAAACGCATCCGATGCGGCCAGCAACTCCCGCGTATAAGCCTGCTGCGGTGCGTTGAAAATCTGCTCACAATCTCCCTGTTCCACGACTTCCCCATTCTGTAACACCATCAGCTGGTGACAGAGTGCGCGCACGACGTGCAAATCATGGCTGATGAACAGATAGGTCAGGCCGCGACGCTGTTGCAGCTCGCTGAGGATCGCCAGGATCTGCGCCTGCACCGATTTATCCAGCGACGACGTAGGCTCATCCAGAATCAGCATTTCCGGCTGTAAAATCAGCGCGCGGGCGATGGCAATGCGCTGACGCTGGCCCCCGGAGAATTCAGTCGGGTAACGGTGACGGGATTGCGGATCCAGCCCCACGTCTTCCATGGCGCGGATCACCTCTTTTTCACGCTCTCCGGCGCTCACTTTCCGGTGTACCAGCAGGCCTTCGGCAATGATTTGCCCGACGGTAAAACGCGGGTTCAGCGCCGAAAAGGGATCCTGAAACACCACCTGGATCCGGCTGCGAAAGGGCAGCATTTGCTGACGTGAAAAAGTATGCAGCGGCTGCCCGTCGAACCAGATTTCACCTTGTGACTTCAGCAGGCGCAGCAGCGCCAGCCCGGTGGTGCTTTTCCCTGAACCGGATTCGCCCACCACGCCGAGACTTTCCCCGCGACGAAGCCGGAAACTGACCTGATTCACGGCATGTTTGATGCTCACTGTGCGGCGCAGCAGACCGCGTTTGACCGGAAATCCGACCGCAAGATTTTTCACCTCCAGCAGAACCGGCGGCTCGCCCGTCAGCGGCTGCGGGCGGCCCTGTGGCTCGGCCTGCAAAAGCTGGCGCGTGTACGGGTGATGCGGCTGGCTGAACAGGCTGGCACGCGGTTGCTGCTCCACCACGCGGCCACGCTGCATCACCGCGACGTTATCTGCCAGGCGGCGCACGATGCGCAGATTGTGGGTAATAAACAGCATTGCCATGCCCATTTCCTGCTTAAGCTCATCGAGCAGCGATAAAATCTGCGCCTGTACCGACACGTCCAGCGCGGTAGTCGGTTCATCGGCAATCAGCAGTTTTGGCCGGGTCAGCACCGCCATCGCAATCATCACCCGCTGGCGTTCACCGCCGGAAAGCTGGTGCGGGAAATCTTTCAGGCGCGAAGCGGCCTGGCGGATACCCACCCGGTCAAGACAACGGACGATCTCGTTGCGTGCTGCTTCGCCGCGCAACCCGCGATGCAACATCAGCACTTCGGCGAGCTGTTTTTCAAGGGTGTGCAGCGGGTTGAGCGACACCATCGGTTCCTGAAAGATCATCGAAATCTGGTTGCCGCGAATACTTCGCAGCGTACTTTCATCCGCATGCAGTAAGGATTTTCCGGCAAACAGAATGTCGCCCTGCGGATACATCACCGGCGGCGAGGGCAACAGGCGCAGCACTGACAGCGCCGTGACACTTTTGCCGGAGCCTGATTCGCCCACCAGCGCCAGCGTTTCTCCGGCGCGGAGAGTCAGCGACACATCGCTCACTACTTCACGCGCCTCACCGGCCTGACGAAAGGCCACGCTGAGATTTTTAATGTGTAAAAGAGGAGTGTCTGTCATCTCAGCGCGCCTCATGATGTTGTGCGGACGGATTAAAGGCGTCGCGTACCGCTTCACCAATGAAAATCAGCAGAGACAGCAACGAGGCCAGCACCACGAAGGCGCTGATGCCCAGCCACGGGGCCTGTAAGTTGTTTTTGCCTTCCATCAGTAACGTGCCAAGAGAGGGCGAACCGAGCGGCAGGCCAAAACCGAGGAAATCCAGTGAGGTCAGAGACGTTATCGACCCGCACAAAATAAAGGGCAAATAGGTGAGGGTGGCGACCATCGCATTCGGCAGCATATGCCGCAGCATAATGGACCGGTCGCTGACGCCCATTGCCTGCGCCGCACGAATGTAGTCAAAATTTCGGGTGCGCAGGAATTCCGCGCGCACCACGCTGACCAGCGCCATCCAGCCGAAGAGAATACTGATCAACAGCAGCCACCAGAAACTTGGCTGCACCACGCTTGCCAGAATGATGATCAGATAGAGCGTGGGCATGCCTGACCACACCTCGATAAAACGCTGGCCGAGCAAGTCAATCATGCCGCCGTAATAGCCTTGTACGGCGCCGGCCATGACTCCGATGACGGAGGTCAGCGCAGTCAGAAAAATGCCGAAGAACAGTGAAATCCGCAGGCCGTAAAGAATTTGCGCCAGCACATCGTGCCCGTTGCTGTCTGTGCCCAGCCAGTTTTCTGCCGAGGGCGGGGAAGGGAAGGGCTGTGTAGTGGCAAAATTAATCGACTTAAAACTGCTGCGGATCGGTGCCCAGAGCACCCAGCCGTGATCGTCGAGCTGTTTAAGCACGAACGGATCCTGATAATCGGTCGGTGTTTCCAGTTCGCCGCCAAAGGTGGTTTCGCTGTAGTTAATCATGAAAGGCACGTACCAGTTCCCCTGATAGCGCGCCAGCAGCGGTTTGTCGTTGGCCAGTACGTCAGAAAGCAGGGCCAGCGTGAACACCACCAGGAAAATCCACAATGACCAGAAACCGCGGCGGTTCTGACGAAAACGCGCCCAGCGCGCCTGGTTCACCGTGCTTAAATGACGTGGCATCAGTGGCGGCCCTCAAAGTCGATACGCGGGTCAACCAGCGTGTAGGTCAGATCGCTGATGATGTTCAGCAGCAGGCCGATCAGTGTGAAAATATAAAGCGTGCCGAACATCACCGGGAAATCGCGCTGGACGATGGCGTCATAGCCCAGCAGCCCTAACCCCTGCAATGAGAAAATCACTTCAATCATCAGGGAACTGGTGAAGAACATGGTGATGAAAATGGCCGGAAAACCGGCGATCACCAGCAGCATCGCGTTGCGAAACACATGGCGGTACAGGATCTGCTTCTCGTTCAGCCCTTTGGCGCGGGCGGTCACCACATACTGTTTACCGACTTCATCCATAAAGGAGTTTTTGGTCAGCATGGTCAGGGTGGCAAATCCGCCAATCACCGTCGCCACCACCGGCAGCGTGATATGCCACAGGTAATCGGTGACTTTGCCGTACCAGGGCAGGGTATCGAAATTCGGCGAGGTCAGACCTCGCAGCGGGAACCAGTCGAGGTAGCTGCCGCCGGTGAACAGCACAATCAGCAGAATGGCAAACAGGAACGAGGGAACGGCGTAACCGATAATAATCAGTGAACTGCTCCAGTTATCGAACTTCGTGCCGTTACGCACCGCTTTACGAATACCCAGAGGAATCGACACCATATAGATAATCAGCGTGCTCCATAAGCCAATGCTGACGGAGACCGGCAGCGCGCCTTTCACCAGCCCCATGACCGAAGAGCCACGGAACAGGCTGTCGCCGAAATCAAAGCGCACGTAATTTGCAAGCATCTCGAAGTAGCGCACATGCAGCGGTTTATCAAAACCGAAGCGCCGGGTGATTTCAGCGATGACTTCAGGATCCAGCCCGCGCGCGCCACGGTACTGGCCTTCGCCAAACTGCGCGACGCCCGGCGAGGCTTTGCCGTTACCGGTATCTCCGCCTGCACCGGGAAGCCCGCCGGAATGCCCCATCTCAATGGCGGCAATCGCCTGATCAACCGGGCCACCGGGCGCAATCTGCACGATGAAGAAGTTGATGGTAATGATCGCCCACAGCGTCGGGATCATCAGGAGTAGTCGTCTTAACAGATAGGCGGCCACAGCAGGCTCCTCAGCGGCGTTGCGCAGGTAAACGGGCTGCGCGGTTAACGTCATACCACCAGGTATCGAGCTCCATTCCGTTGGACGGGGTGATGGCTGGCATTGAGAATTTATCCCAGTACGCATAACGCTCGTGATGGGTGTACCACATCGGGATCATCAGCATATTCCAGGTGAGTACGCGGTCCAGCGCATGGCCCAGCGACAGCAATGCCTCGGGTTTGCCCTGGTTGGCGGCGATTTCATCGGTCAGTTTGTCGATTGCCGGATCGCTGACGCCAGACTTGTTGTAGGTCGAATCCAGGAACCGGGTATTCCAGTAAAGTTGCAGATCGCTGCTCGGGTACGAGGTGGCGGGATAAACGGTCGGCAGCATGTCGTAATCACGCTGGCGCATACGGCGCACGAACTGCGAGTTATCCACTTCACGGATCGACATCTGAATGCCCAGCCGCTGTAAATTATGCTGGAAGGGCAAGACGTATTGCGCGTTGCCGCCAGCCGGCAGCAGTAACTCAAACGTCAACGGCTTGCCGGTTTTGCTGTTGACCAGCACCTGATTTTTCACTTCCCAGCCCGCCTCTTTAAGCAGCGCGGTGGCTTTGAGCAGGTTGGTGCGGTCATTGCCGCTGCCGTCAGAACGCGGCGGCTGATACAAGGTGGTAAAGACTTCTGCGGGCACTTTATTTTTCAGCGGCCCGAGCCAGGCCAGTTCAGCCGAGTTCGGATAATCTTTGGCGGCGTATTCGGTATTTTGAAAATAACTGTCCACCCGCTGATAGGCACCGAAATAGAGTGCCTTGTTCATCCAGTCAAAATCGAAAGCGAGCGTGATCGCTTCGCGCACCTTGCGGTCAGCAAATTGCGGGCGATGAATGTTGAACGCCAGCCAGCGCGTATCCTGTGCCGCCTGATTTTCCTCATCGGCTTTGACGATAAAGTTTTTGCTGAAATTACCGCCCTGATATTGCGTAGCCCAGTTTTTCGGCGAGCTTTCCATGCGGAAATCAAACGCGCCGGATTTAAAGGCTTCCAGCGCCACATTGTCGTCGAGGTAATAGTCGTAGCGGATGGTGTCGAAATTATAGCGGCCACGGTTGACCGGCAAATTGGCCGCCCAGTAGTCCGGCACGCGGGAATAAGTGATGTACTGCCCGAGTTTGTAATCGCTGATGCGGTAAGGCCCGCTGCCCAGCGGCGGGGTGTTCAGCGGCTGGTTGAATTTGTGTTTTTCCCAGAATGCCTGCGGCAGGATTGGTAAACCGAGCAGGCCGAGCATCATGTCTTTATCCGGCTTTGGCAGTACGATGCGCACGGTCAGACGCGAAATGGCTTTCACCTCGACGCCTTTATACACCACGCGGAACTGCGGCACGCCCTCGGTCATGAATTTCGTAAAAGAGAAGGCGACGTCGCTGGCGGTGATCGGCGTGTTGTCGTTAAAACGGGCGCGCGGATTGATATCCACTTCGACCCAGCGGTACTCGCTGTCGTAGCGGGCGGAGTCGGCAATCAGCGGGTAATAGCTGCCGATTTCATCGCTGGAGGTGGTGAACAGGCTGTCATAGAGAGAGCCGCTGCGTATGGCCGGGTTGCCGCGTGAGGCGAAACGGTTGAAGTTATCGTAGGTGCCGATGGCGGCGAGCGTGATTTGTCCACCCTTAGGTGCAGCGGAATTGACGTAATCAAAACTGCTGAAGTTGGACACGTATTTGGGTTCGCCCAGAATCGCGAACGCATAACTGTCCTGAATAACTTCAGCCTGAGCACCGAGGCTCAGCAGGCATAACGCTGCGGCAAAAACGCGAGATAACATCCTGAATCTGCACTCCTGTGATGACAACAGCAAGATGCGGCTTACGCGCGGGCTGTCGTTCAGTGATGATCAATGAATGGCTAAGGCCTTGTAACGCGCCAGTTTTTGGCACTTTCCCTGATTTCGGCCTTTTTATCATATTCAGCGACAGACGCCTAAAAGAAAAATAATGCGGCAGACCGCCACCGGTGGCGGTTCAGATGTGATAACAGGCCTCTTTTTCATTGAAGTCACGGGTAAACGCCAGAAGCGCGGTGACACTCAGCGGTTTGCTGTACAAAAAACCCTGCAAATAGGTCACGCCGTGGTTTCTCAGATACTCAGCCTGCTGGTGGGTTTCCACGCCTTCGGCCACCGTTTTGAGTTTCAGTTCCTCAGTCAGCCTGAGCACGGTATCAAGCACCGGTGCAATCAGGGTCTTTTGATCAATCGACATGACAAAACCCCGGTCGATTTTAAGGTAGTCGAGGGTGAATTTTTCCAGATAGATCAGGGCGCTGTGGCCGGTGCCGAAATCATCAATGGCGATTTCAATCTTATGGCGGCGCAGCCAGTTGAACTCGCGCATCGCCCCTTCGGTATCAATCATTCCCCGCTCAGTGATTTCAAACACAACCTGAAATGCATTTTCCGGCAGAGCCTCAATGAAGTTTAAAACGTCATCATGAAAACTGACTTTATTCATGTGGTGCGGGGAAATATTGATGCTCAGCTTGGCTTTATCCGCAAACGCGCGCGCCAGTTCGTGGGCATCAGCGGCGACCAGCATCATCATATGTTGGGTCAGCGGGACAATAAGCCCCTGAGTTTCCGCATAGCTGATGAACATGTCAGGAGGAATGCGGCCTTCGATCGGATGCTGCCAGCGCAGCAGAGCCTCGACTCCGGTGACTTTCATGCTGCGGGCTTCCACCACCGGCTGATATTCAACGAAGAATTCTTTGTTTTTCAGCCCGCGCAGGATTTCTCTTTCGACGTTATGGCGGATAAGCAGGCTGTGATAAATCAGCACGTACACCAGTATGCTCAGCAGCAGACCGCCGAGCAGCGTAAAGCGGATGTTGTCGCCGGTCAGGGAAGGGGAGTAGAGGCGGATAGTAAAAGGATAATCGCCCCCCTGTATTTGCGTAAAATGGCTTGTCGGCAGCTTGCTGACCGGTATCAGCCCCTCCTGGGAGGACACCAGCGCGACATCGCCGACCAGCAGGGCAAATCCGCGATAACCCGAACCAGGCTGGGCAAAAAGCATATAAGGCGACAGCGTCAGTTCCAGCGTGGCGATCACCCCGTCATCAAATGACCCCGGATTACGCTGCCAGACAATGATCACCGGACGGTTCGGCACCGCAGGCGTGCCCATTTGCAGGCTGACGGCCATCGGTTTGGTGAAATCAATGCCATGCAGCGTGGAATTGGCCGGAACGTGCTGGTTTCCCGAGGCTGACGAACAATACACCATGCCGTCGCGCACCAGCTGGAAATCGCGCACACCGATACTGAAAGCGGCATCCCGGTTAATTTCGCTGGCAACGGACGCGCAGCTTTCGGTCGTCAGTAAACCCACCCGGCGCATGGTATCGGTGAGCTGATGAAAATAGCGGTTGCTGAATTGCCCAGTTCTTTTGGCAATCTCATTTTGTTCGAGGGAGTTATTGGCTTTAATGACGCTTAATGTGATGAGGGTAAATAAGATAAAAAATATCACGGAGAAAAAAAGACTTTTTTTCAAATAACGGCGTTTGGGTAATACGCTGTGCGTAAGCGCCGCTTTTAACCCCATATGAGAAGCCCTTTTTTTGACTGATGAAATCAAAGTATAACGTAGCCAAAAAAACAGCAGCTTTTTATTACCGGTTATTCCAGACATAAAAAAACGCCATCCGGAGATGACGTTTTTTTATTCGCTTGGCATAGAACAACAAGAGCTAAATCATGGGGTAACGGTTAACCGTTAGCCAAAACGCGTCTTGCTTCACGATAACGTGTATTCCAGTAAGTCTCTTTCAGATTGGAAATCATCACACCATTGCTGGTTGATGCATGTACAAACTGATCGTTACCTAAATAAATACCGACGTGACGGCCTGTCGAACCTGCGCGGAACAGAACCAGATCACCCGGACGCAGTTTCGTGCGCTGGATTTTCTTGCCTTTCTCTTCCTGTTCATAGGTAGAACGAGGTAAATCCATACCAAATTGTTCGCGGAATGTTACCTGGACGAAAGCTGAGCAATCGATACCACGCTTGCTGTCACCACCTAACCGATAACGAACGCCTTTCCAGTCAGCATACTGATCCATAATTTTGGATTTTACGTTGACGCTGCGAACCATTGCTTCGAATTCATCCTGAGAGGCTTGCAGTAGAAGACCGTCTTTGTCATTTACTGCACGCATATCAGTTTGCGCGTTTTCTGTGTTCGAAGAATGTGTACCACTACACGCAGTGAGAATAATTGCTGCGCCAATCGCGGGAATTATCCGCGTGATATATCTCAGAAAAGGTTGAGACTTGACCATTATTGTTGTTATCCCTTGCTGTCCTTAACGATGTAATCGTTATTAAAATTGCCAAACGAAGCGAGACTACCCGCCGCGCACAGTCGGGACAAACACTGGAATGATAAAATGTGCGTCAGAGCACGTTTTTATCTTGAAACCCGGTGTTTTTGCCACATTTCTGTGCAGGCGAATTGGAGATTACCGTAATGAATAGGGGATTGCGAGAGGTATTATGAGATTTTTTATAAGAAATTGTGATGTAAGCCGATGTAAGTAAAGATGTAAAAAAGGATGGGTTATTTTTATGCTAATTTGGATTAAAACCGCATCACAAGCGGGTTGCACCGGCCTTTTTCAGCTAAGTATATCTGGGATTTGTCTTAAAAAATGGCCCGCCTGCCGTTCAGTTTCTGGCGAGCCATAATTAAATGATATGCATCAATGCATCACGGGTTTTTGCTAAGCATTTTATTACCGGGTAATTTTCTTTCCAGCCAGTTAATCAACATGTCACTGGCAGGCGTCATCAGCCACCAGCTGGCCCCTACCAGCACGACGGACATCGAACCGACGGCAATATCGGTAAACCAGTGCGCACCAATCATCACGCGTGGCAACGAGAAGATAACGGTGATCAGCACGGCAACAGCGAAAGCGCCCTTGCTCAGATAGCGCAGCATAAAGCAGGAGAAAATGATCAGCATCATGCCGTGGTCACCGGGGAAGCTGTCCGCAGAGGCATCTTTGGTCGGAATGCCGGTCAGTTTACTCACACGGTTAACATCCGGGAAACTCAGCGACGGGCTTTTATGGCTCACCGGCAGCAAATGACCCAGCTGGTTAAGTACCACGGCGGTCAGCAGCATCACGAACCCGATGATCACCAGGCGGCGGCGCCCCCGGGTATCCTCTTTCAGGAAGAAGCACAGGTACAGGGCACCCATCGCCAGCAGCGAAATAACATCAAAGGCGCGGTTATTGGTTACCGCCACCAGATGCAGGAACCAATGGTCTGTTGCCAGGTGCTGATTGAAGAAGAAGAAAATCGACTTATCAATCGGGAACCAGAAACCATGATTTGCCGGCAGATAAAAGGATAAAAACAGTGCAACGCCTAATACGTTGAGTATCAGGATTGCGGGGATATTTCGGCGCCACATAAATGTTAACCTATACTTAGCAGGGTAATGAATAAATTAGTCAGCGTTAACTTAATCCTTACAACCTAAACGAACCTTCAACAAGAGTGATTGTAGTTCATTCCATTGCGCAACATCTCGTGTAATAAGCTCAATTCTGCTGTCTAACGGCGCCGCCGGTTTGGTTTCAATATGCAGGTCGTCTCCCTGACGGTTTATCAGCAGCGTTCCTTCCTTTATGCGCATGATGCCTTTCACGCGATCTACCGGTGCCTGACGCGCCCAGTCGAGTATGCCCGCGGTATCAAATTGTGTTTCGCCATCAAATATCCAGCCACAGCTGGTGTAGCCGTCGGCCTGATTGAGCGCCCGGCGCCAGCGCTGGCTACCCGGCAGGCTCAGCGCTGCCAGCCCGCGTTGCGGGGCATGAGCATGATGATGTTTACCTTCCGGCAGTGTGACCTGATTCAGACGCGGCAAATCCAGCAGGGCAGGGTCGATGGCGCCCTGCGACGCAACCACCAGCTGACGCCCGCCGCCATGAGTGGCGAACCACGTTTCCAGCGCCTGTTTATCCTGCGCCTGCGCCACATCGGCTTTATTCGCGACGATCACGTCGGCGGCTGCCAGCTGGTCGCGGAAGTTTTCATTATCGATCACCCGCTGATCGCTCAGCTGACGGGGATCCATCAGGCATAACGTGGCGTTAAGCGTGATCCAGTTGTTGTAAACCTCAGAGGTGAGCAGGGACAGGATTTGCTTCGGATGCCCAAGACCGGTCGGTTCGATCAACAGGCGATCAGGTTTCGCCTGCTGCAATAACATGTTTAATCCCACCTGCATCGGCAAACCGTTCACACAACACATACATCCGCCGGGAATTTCTTTCAGCACGGCACCGCTGTCAGCGAGCAACGCGCCATCGATGCCAATCTCACCGAACTCATTCACCAGCACCGCCCATTTTTCACCTTCGGGTTTTTGAGCCAGTAAATGGCGCAGCGTGGTGGTTTTACCGCTGCCGAGAAAGCCGGTAATCAGGTTAGTTTTGGTCATGACTGCATCCCTCTGTAAAAAAATTCACCGGACAATGTGCAATGGGCGTTAAAGAAAATCCAGCATTGTGCCGATTATTGTTCAGTACCGCGTAATTCTGATGGCTTTTCCTCCGATATTTTCGTTTGCGTAGTGCGAAATCGGTTAGATGTATTAATGTTAAATTGAAGTTACGCAATGATTAAAAAAACCAATTTACAGATGAGGGTATGACCATGAACAGCATCAGATGGACACTGTTTTTGGGATTGTTAGCCTCAGGGATGATGCAGTTTGCCAGCGCCGGAAGTACCGGCAAGATTTACTTTTACGGTGCCATTGTCGATGGCGGATGCAGTTTTACGACCGGTTATCAAAAGGTTACCAGCAAATGTGACCGTGGCGGGAAGACCGTCAGTCAGGTCCGCACTCTGGATGCGACCCAACCCCAGGCCTATACGTTGCCGCTGTCTCTGGGCCATGTGAGCACTGAGCACATTAAAAATGATCCCCGTCTGACCCTCATGACGGTGACCTATAACTGAAAGTTAAGTTTTACTTAATAATTCCGCTGCGCAACGTCCTGAGCCGCCGGTTTATCACACCGTTCTGGCCGGACACCCTGAAAACTGGCAGGCCCAATTTTGATCGGGCCGTCAGTTTTCAGTTCTCATTCTGTTCGCCTTATCCCCGCATGTTATAATTTTCCCTCTTAATTCAGGCATTCTGGCAGCGGCTTGCCGTCTTTTCAGATGTCAGACCAATTGTTCGACAGGGGCAAGATTATGCGACTTTATCAGGAGATTGGCGGCCATTTACGCCGTGATATCCATGCGGGGAAATATGCCCCCGGCGACCGTCTGCCGCCTGAACGCGAAATTGCTGAATCCTTCTCTGTCAGCCGCAGCGTGGTGCGGGAAGCGCTGATCATGCTGGAACTGGAAAAATGGGTGGAAGTGCGTAAGGGCTCCGGCGTGTATGTGCTGCATCCTGCTGAAAACAGCCCGACAGAGACGGCAGATACCGGTTACGGTCCCTTCGAATTGCTGCAGGCGCGGCAGTTGCTGGAGGGGGAAATTGCCGCTTTTGCCGCTATGCAGGCCACTAAAACCGATATTTTGCAAATGCGCGATGCCATTGATGCCCAGCGCGATTGTATTGAACGCGGCGTTTCAGATGATGTGGAAGATCAGCGTTTCCACGGCTTGCTGGCGCAGGCCTCGCAGAACAGCGTTCTGGTTAAACTGGTGGATGATTTGTGGCTGATCCGCCAGCGCAGCCCGATGTGGCTGGGTATTCATCAGCACGTTGTCGGCAAAACCCACAGCCAGCTCTGGTTGCAGGATCATCAGACCATTTTGCAGGCCGTGCTGCGCCGTGATCCGAAAGCGGCTAAGCAGGCGATGTGGCAGCATCTGGAAAACGTGAAAGATATGTTGTTGCAGGTGTCAGATGCGGATGACCCTGCATTTGATGGTTTCTTATTTTCCTCCGTTCCCTCCGAACTCAACGACTGAAGACCCGTCCCCATAAAAAACGGCTGCCGCAGCAGCCGTGGTTTTCTCTTCTTTTACGGTTAGCTGACGTACTTCGCCACGGCTTTTTTCGCGCCCACGCGTTGCAGATCGGCATAAGCCGCCAGAATTGCCTGCACCACTTTTTCTTCGTGCGGCAGTTGCTCGCCAAACACCGCATTCAGGGCCAGCAGGGCTTTCACGCGTTCTTCGCCGTCTGCGGTTGAGGCCACGATGCTGGCTAAGGTATCGGCCATCGGATCTTTAATCTCAATCGGCTGACCCGCATCATCCGTCCCGCTGATGTAACGCATCCAGCCCGCCACGCCCAGCGCCAGCAGTTCATAAGAACCGCCATTTTTCACATGCCAGCGGATAGAATCGAGCATACGTTGCGGAAGCTTCTGCGTGCCGTCCATCGCGATTTGCCAGGTGCGGTGCTTGAGTGAAGGGTTGCTGTAACGTGCGATCAGGCTGTCCGCATAGGCGTTGAGATCGACACCTTCCACGCTCAGCGTTGGCGCCTGTTCTTTCAGCATCAGACGGTGAGCCGCCGTCTTATAATGTTCATCTTCCATACACTCGTTGATGTGCTGATAACCGGCCAGATAGCCCAGATAAGCCAGGAATGAGTGGCTGCCGTTCAGCATGCGCAGTTTCATCTGTTCGAAAGGCAGAACGTCGGACACCATCTGCGCACCGGCTTTTTCCCAGTCAGGGCGACCGGCGACAAAGTCATCTTCCACAACCCACTGAATGAATGGCTCACAGGCGATTCCGCAGGGATCGGTGATGCCGCCCAGCGCTTCGGTGATCTCGTCGAGAGTCGTTTCGGTCGCGGCGGGAACGATGCGATCCACCATGGTGCTCGGGAAAGAGACGTTCGCTGTGATCCATTCCGCCAGCTCAGCGGAGCGTGCTTTCGCCATGCCCAGAACGGCATTTTTTACGACCAGACCGTTCTCCGGAATGTTATCGCAGCACAGAATCGTAAAGCCAGGCAGATTGCGCTCATGGCGCAGGCGTAACGCTTCAACCAGTACACCCGGCGCGGTACAGGGTGCCTGACCGCCTGCCAGATCCTGCTGGATTTTCGGGTTTTGCAGATCCAGTTCACCGGTGCCAGGCTCAATGCAATACCCTTTCTCGGTGATGGTCAGTGACACGATGGCCACCTGCGCTTCCGCCAGTTTTTCGATGACCGCTTCCAGCCCGTCAATGATGCCGTGCACCGAATCATGGGCGGAACCGACAACGATGGCCTGATTTCCCTCTGCACCTTTTTCCAGCACGGTGAACAGGTGATTTTGCTGACGCAGCGCGTTGATCAGGCTTTCATTGCCAAACAGGCTGATTTCACAGATGCCCCAGTCGCCGCCCTGTAAATTCAGCACCCGGTTGGTCAGCAGCGCCTGGTGGGCGCGGTGGAAGGCGCCAAATCCGAGGTGAACAATGCGGCTTTTCAGCGCATCACGGTCGTAAGCAGGCAATGACACGGCTGCGGGCAGGGACGCTGTGGCAATAGTTTTCATGCAATACTCCAGGCAAGTCAGAAAATAAATAATTGGTCAGGCCAAATTGGGGCTGTTTACCCGTCAGTTCAATTTCATGCTGGATAAAGCGACGATTTAAGCCGAAATCAGGGCTTTGAGTGTAAAGTCATATGATAGAAAGGGGAATTGGTAAGTCCGGATGGCCTCTCGTTTTGTGAAGTAGATCGAGAGTCTGGAGCATTTAACGCAAAGTTTCAGCCAGGTCTGGCGCAATAAAAAAGGAACGCCGTGGCGTTCCTTTGAAGAGCAATGTGCAGGGATGATTAATCCGCGCGGCCCATATAGCGACGTTCGGCAATATGAATGCGAATTTTGTCGCCGGAGCTCAGGTATTCCGGCACCTGAATGTTCAGGCCGGTAGCCATCACGGCAGGTTTGGTTCTTGAGCTGGCGGAAGCCCCTTTAATACCCGGCGCGGTTTCTACAATTTCCAAATCCACGGTTTGCGGCATTTCCAGCGCCAGCAGCTGGCTGTCGAGGGTCAGAACCTGCATACCCTGCAAACCTTCTTCAGGGATAAACAGCAGTTCTTCTTCGATCTGCGCTTTGTTGAAGGTGTAAGGCGTGAAGTCTTCATCATCCATAAAGATGTATTCGTCGCCATCGACGTAAGAGAAATTCACTTTACGGCGGGTCAGGGTGACGGTATCGAGAATGTCATCGCCTTTGAAACGCTCTTCCACTTTGCCACCGGTACGAACGTCAGAAAAACGCATTTTGTACAGGGTGCTGGCACCACGGGCGCTTGGGCTTTGAACATCGATATCTTTTACCAGCAGCAATTTGCCGTCGTAGTTCACAACGAAGCCGCGTTTAATTTCGTTAGCACGTGCCATATAAATACCTGTCGAGATAAAGGGGGAAATAATTTGCGACACGTTACCCGCGCCGCTGATTTCAGGCAAGCAGATAGCGCAAAAAGAGTCGTGAAAACCCGCATTATTGCGCATCTCTGTGGGGCAGCCAGCCGGTATCAAACTTGTTGGGTCAACAGTGTTAAAGAGTAGTAAATATTTCGCTGGTGGCGCATGAGAGCGCCTGCTATTGTCGCGCCTCAAAACCAGGCCTGAGGAGGCTGTTGATGGACTGTCGTACTGATTGCGGAGCCTGTTGCATAGCGCCTTCAATTTCCAGCCCGATCCCCGGAATGCCGGACGGCAAACCCGCCAACACGCGTTGCATTCATCTGGCGGATAACTTCCTGTGCAACATTTTTACGTCGCCGCTGCGCCCGAAAGTCTGCGCCAGTTTGCAGGCCAGCCGCGAGATGTGTTTTACCCATCGCGACCAGGCCCTGACCTACCTGATAAAGCTTGAAGCGGATACTGCGCCCTGAGCGGTGATATCAGCTTTTCGCCGCCACCGTTTCCGTGACCGGATCATCCACATTTTTCACATTCCAGATACACACCACCGACCCCACCACCATTGCCAGCGCGGCGTAAAACACGGCGTGATAGGTCCAGAACTGCGCAATCACACCCGCAAGCGACCCGGCGAGGATCCAGCCAGCACGGGTAGAATTCGTAAACAGCGTAGTGGCCGCACCGGCCTGACCCGGCATTAAATCCTGAAAATAGAGCATGCCGATGCCGGCCAGAATGCCGATGAAAATCGCGTTCAGCAGCTGTAAAGCAATCAGCATCATGGCGCCGGTGGTAAACAGCAGGCATCCGTAGAAAATCACGCCGGCGATCACGGCGAGGCGCATCAGAAAACGCTTACCCAACTGCCGTGCCAGATAACCGGCAATCAGCATGGTGGGGATTTCCAGACACGCGGCGCTGCCCATCAGCACGCCCGCCAGTTTTTCCGGCAAACCTAATTCGCGCACCACATACAGCGGCATATTGATCAGATAAATGCTGTTGGCTGCCCACATCAGCGAGCAGGCGATGAATAACATCAGCGTGTCGCGACGGTTGCGGCGCGGGGCTTCCAGCGTCGCGGAGGTCTTCACGCGCGCTTTTGGCATCGAAGGCAAAAAGACATACACCATCGCGCCACACACCAGAAACGCCAGCGTGGCAGCGCAGTACATGAAGGTAAAACCGAAGCCCATCGACAACGCAAACGCCAGCGGCGGGCCAACCACCCACGCCAGAGAAACCTGTGCGCGCAGGATGGAGCTGAACATCACGGCTTCGCGGCCTGTTTTTTCCGCGTGTTCCCGCGCCAGCGCGAACATCTGCGGGTTGGCGGTGGAGCCAAAACTCGACAGCAATACCCCGATAAACAGCAGAATAAAGTAGTTACGGTTGAAGGCGAACAGCACACAGGCCAGTGCGCCCAGCAGGCAGCAATAGAGGATCAGCGTTTTGCGGTCGCCGCGTTTATCCGACCAGGTGGCCAGCAGCTGGCTGACAAAAATGCCGATCACCGCGCTGCCGGTAAAAAAGATCCCGACCATAAAGGGGCTGACGTGTACCTGAGAGGTCAGAAACAGGCTGAGCGTGGGCGTCTGTAGCGCACCGGCAATGCCTGTCAGAAAGGCAATGATCAGGAATGCGGTCGAGGTCATGTCAGGCAAACGGCGGGCTGATGCTGTAGAAATTCGCATGTGTATAACTGAACCAGAAGTAGGGGGAGGGACGAAATTTGCGCGAATGTTACGTCAGTTTAAAAAAAACAAAAACAGGTTTTGATCATCAAAAATGTAAACCTGAGTGAATTTGCCATACTGAATAATAAAACCGCATTTTGTGTTAAAAATAACCGCAAGAGGGTCTGGAATGTCATGATCAAATACCGGTCAGCTTGCTTCAGCTTTGGGTTTTTTCGTCTGACGAAAAACGCGTCAGCCTGACTTCAGCATTTGCGTTAAGTTATTCGCGCCAGGCGTTCTGAATAAAGGAAACTGTGCGTGGCATCAAAAAATCATCACGTAGAATCAGGGAATGCTTGCTTTAAAAACGAGCCCGATTAAGACTTCCTGAAACGTTTCAGCGTTACCGATTTCAACAACGTAATCTGGTGGCGCTCCTTTTTTCTCAGTAAAGCTGAAACGATTCAATTTCAGCAGGAGAGGAGAATTATGTTCCAACTGTCACAGCAAGATATTCACCTCGGTGCCGCAGCCAGCGATAAGCAGGACGCCATTCGCCAGGTCGCCGCAGCACTGACACAGGCCGGTCGAGTCAGCGAAGGTTATGTCGACGGCATGTTAGCCCGTGAACTGCAAACCTCCACTTACCTCGGTAATGGCATTGCGATCCCTCATGGCACCACGGATACCCGTGATTTAGTGCTTGATACGGGTGTTCAGGTCTATCAGTTCCCGCAGGGTATTTCCTGGGGTGAAGACCAGACCGCCTACATCGTTATCGGCATCGCGGCGCGTTCTGATGAACACCTCAGCCTGCTGCGTCAGCTTACGCACGTATTAAGCGACGACAGCGTGGCTGAACGCATGGCGAAAACAGATTCAGCTGAAGAACTGCGCAGCCTGCTGATGGGCGAAAAGAATGCCGCTGAATTCCTGTTTGATACCCAACTGATCGCGGTGGATGTTGCTGCTGAAAACCTGATCACCCTGCAGGCGCTGAACGCTGGCCGTCTGCAACAGATTGGCGCGGTCGATACTGCCTTCGTCAGTGACGTCATCAGCCGTAAACCGCTGAACCTGGGTCAGGGCATCTGGCTGAGTGACAGCACGGAAGGCAACCTGAAAAGTGCTGCCACCCTCAGCCGCGCTCAGCAGGCATTCGATCTGGACGGTGAAAAGGTGGCGATGTTGCTGACTATTTCCGTCGCCGACGATCAGCCGCTGAACCTGCTGAATTACCTGAGCGATCTGCTGATAGCCAACAAAGCTGAACGTCTGCTGACGGCAGACGCGGTAGGCGTGCTGGCATTGCTGACCAGCGAAGTGGCAGAAGAAGCCAACGTGCTGAGTGCGGAATACGTTATCCGTAACGAACACGGCCTGCATGCACGTCCGGGTACCGCCTTAGTCAACGTGATCAAGCAATTTACCAGCGAAATCACCGTGACCAACCTTGATGGCAGCGGTAAACCTGCCAACGGCCGCAGCCTGATGAAAGTCGTGGCGCTGGGCGTGAAAAAAGGTCACCACCTGCGCTTTACCGCCAGCGGTGAAGATGCCGAACTGGCACTGAAAACCATTGGTGAAGCTATTTCTGAAGGTCTTGGGGAGGGCGCATGAGCCGCAGAGTCGCCACAATTACCTTAAACCCGGCGTACGATTTAGTGGGCTATGTGCCTGAAATCGAACGCGGTGAAGTCAATCTGGTGCAAACCACCGGTCTGCATGCCGCAGGTAAAGGCATCAACGTAGCGAAAGTGCTGAAAGATCTGGGCATCGACGTCACCGTTGGCGGTTTCCTCGGCAAAGAAAATCAGGACGGCTTCCAGTTGCTGTTCAGCGATCTGGGTATTGCGAACCGTTTCCAGGTGGTCAATGGCCGGACCCGCATCAACGTCAAACTGACCGAAAAAGATGGCGAAGTCAGCGACTTCAACTTCTCTGGTTTTAACGTGACGCCAGCAGACTGGGAACGTTTCGTGACCGACTCCCTCTCCTGGCTGGGTCAGTTCGACATGGTTGCCGTCAGCGGAAGTTTGCCAGCGGGCGTCGATCCAGATGCTTTCACCGACTGGATGAAGCGCCTGCGCGCCCAGTGCCCTTGCATCATCTTCGACAGCAGCCGTGAAGCGCTGGTCGCCGGTCTTAAAGCTGCGCCATGGCTGGTTAAGCCAAACCGTCGTGAACTGGAAATTTGGGCTGGCCGTAAATTGCCAGAACTGAGTGACGTGGTAGAAGCCGCGCACGCCTTACGTGATCAGGGTATCGCCCATGTGGTGATTTCTCTGGGTGCAGAAGGTGCCTTGTGGGTTAACGCGTCGGGTGCGTGGATTGCCAAACCGCCAGCCTGTGAAGTCGTCAGCACCGTCGGTGCCGGTGATTCCATGGTCGGTGGCCTGATCTACGGCTTACTGATGCGTGAATCCAGTGAACATACGCTACGACTGGCCACTGCCGTTGCCGCCCTGGCTGTCAGCCAGAGTAATGTCGGTGTCACCGATCGTCCGCAGCTCGCGGCGATGATGGCCCGTGTTGATCTGAAACCCTTTTAATTCGCAGGAGGCAGAATGAAAACGCTGCTGATGATAGACAGTTCGCTGGGACAGGCCCGGAGCCACCTGGCGAAAAATTTGCTCGCTGCTGCCGTCGCAAAAGCCGGGCACTCGTTGGTTGAACAGGCTGCTGAAGCTGACATCGTGATCGTGGCCGGTGAAACCGTGCCGAACGACGCGGCGCTGACCGGCAAAAACATTTACACCGGTAACGTGGCGGATGCGGTGCGTGAGCCTGATGCTTTTGTGCAACGCGCACTGGCTGAGGCAAAACCGTATGTGGCACCTGCGGCCGTTGCCGCCGTTTCTGCACCGGCTGCGGCGGGTCCGAAACGTATCGTGGCGATCACGGCGTGCCCGACCGGCGTAGCGCATACCTTTATGGCTGCTGAAGCCATTGAATCCGAAGCCAAAAAACGTGGCTGGTGGGTGAAAGTGGAAACCCGCGGTTCCGTGGGCGCAGGCAATGCGATTACCCCGGAAGAAGTGGCAGCGGCCGATCTGGTGATTGTCGCGGCAGACATCGAAGTGGATCTGGCGAAGTTTGCCGGTAAACCGATGTACCGTACCTCTACCGGTCTGGCACTGAAAAAGACGAAGCAGGAACTGGACAAGGCGCTGGTTGAAGCTGAGCTGTTCCAGCCAGCCACTCAGGGCAGTGCGTCCACCAGCAAGAAGAAAGAAGCGGGCGGCGCAGGCCCATACCGTCACCTGTTGACCGGCGTGTCTTACATGCTGCCAATGGTGGTGGCGGGTGGTTTGTGTATCGCGCTTTCCTTCGTGTTTGGTATTAAAGCGTTTGAAGTCAAAGGCACGCTGGCCGCAGCACTGATGCAAATCGGTGGCGCTTCAGCCTTCGCGCTGATGGTGCCGGTTCTGGCCGGTTTCATTGCTTTCTCCATCGCTGACCGTCCGGGTCTGACACCGGGTCTTATCGGCGGCATGCTGGCGGTGAGCACCGGTGCCGGTTTCCTTGGCGGTATCATTGCCGGTTTCCTGGCGGGTTATGTGGCGAAGGCCATCAGCGGCAAGCTGAAATTACCGCAAAGTATGGAAGCTCTGAAACCAATCCTGATCATTCCGCTGGTGGCGAGTCTGATTACCGGTCTGGTGATGATTTACGTTGTCGGTACGCCGGTCGCTAAAATCATGGCGGGTCTGACGGCGTGGTTGCAATCTTTGGGTACTGCCAACGCAGTTCTGCTCGGCGCAATCCTCGGTGCGATGATGTGTACCGACATGGGTGGCCCGGTCAACAAAGCCGCTTACGCCTTCGGCGTGGCACTGCTGAGTTCATCCGTTTATGCGCCTATGGCCGCCATCATGGCTGCCGGTATGGTGCCACCGCTGGCGATGGGTCTGGCAACGTTGCTGGCGCGTCATAAGTTTGAGCAAAGCGAGCGTGAAGGCGGTAAAGCGGCGCTGGTGTTGGGTCTGTGCTTTATTTCTGAAGGTGCGATTCCGTTCGCCGCCCGTGACCCGATGCGCGTCCTGCCATGCTGTATCGCTGGTGGCGCACTGACCGGTGCTCTGTCGATGGCATTCCATGCACAACTGATGGCGCCACACGGTGGTCTGTTCGTTCTGCTGATCCCTGGCGCTATCACACCGGTTCTCGGTTATCTGGTGGCGATTATCGCCGGTACGGTTCTGGCGGGCGGTGCTTACGCCATCCTGAAACGTTCAGAAGTTGCTGTAGCGGCTAAAACCGTCGCATAACAATCAGATTGGGTAGTAAATGAAAAAGACGCGACGTGAAAATGTCGCGTCTTTTTTTATTGCCTTGGCCGGGCAATGGGGCGGCATTTTCTTAAATAGAGAATATTTCGGTTTCTCAATAGCGGTGCTCGCCTGGCTTTTC
This sequence comes from Rahnella sp. PAMC25559, assembly GCF_050632365.1. Lineage (GTDB taxonomy): Bacteria > Pseudomonadota > Gammaproteobacteria > Enterobacterales > Enterobacteriaceae > Rahnella > Rahnella rivi. The sequence continues at coordinate 2,377,661 of NZ_CP192543.1, forward strand.
GCGCCGAAACCGAGCAGAGAGGAAAATGCTTTTCCTCTCTGCACTCTCCTCGCTTTTTTAAACACGCGGTGGCGCTGGCCCGACGGGCATGCTAGTGGCGCTCAACATTGCGTTAAACCGTGAACATTTCGGTTTCTCAATAGCGGTGCTCGCCTGGCTTTTCGCGCCGAAACCGGGCAGAGAGGAAAGTGCTTTTCCTCTCTGCACTCTCCTCGCTTTTTATACACACGCGGTGGGGCTCAAAATTGACTCAAAACCGTGAACATTTCGGTTTCTCAATAGCGGTGCTCGCCTGGCTTTTCGCGCCGAAACCGAGCAGAGAGGAAAGTACTTTTCCTCTCTGCACTCTCCTCGCTTTTTTTAAACCAGCGCTGCCGCTGGGTCGACGGACATGTTCTGGTAGTCCCGAATGTGGCGCAAAATCTTGCCGCTGCGCGGTTCCCTCCCCGCGGGATTCGAGCCCTGCGTCTCGAACCCCCGGTCGGCCAGATTTTTGAGCGCGCCATCGAACTCTCTAAAAAAACAATCTGAGAAGATGAGGTGACGACCTAAAAACCCCCCAGCCGCGCTCAAAAATCACGCCGGAGGAGTGGTGGAAAACCGCGCGTTTTTTTGCGCGGGTTGGAACCCGACGGGAGGGGACTGCGCAGCAGCGGGATTTTGCGGCAATAGCGGAGGGTGCTGAAACATAGCCAGCGAGCGGCAGCGCGCAGTGAAAGAGCCTGGGGGTCTTGGGGGTGGCGGCGATAAGCCACCCCCAAGTCGGTGTGGGCCGACGCCCACGACCTTGACCTTGACCTTAACGCCAGTTCAGGCGACAAGCCCTTGACCTTATTCTTCTCTGAATTGAACCCCCACCCCTAATGCATCCGCTGCGCGCACGGTGATCTGCGAAGTATAATCAGCAAACGCGATTTCCCCGACGCGCAAACTGTTGCGTACCGCATCCAGTGAGCGCGTGGCAAACTCCAGCCCGATCATGCGGGCGCTGCCATTTTCGCCTTCCGGCACAATGCCAAATTCTGCGGTGGCTTGCTCAGGCGTGACAAACCGTACGCTGGCGCGGCCTGCGCGCAGGATCACTTCCTTCGGTCTGACGTCCAGTGCGCTTGCACCGAATAACTCGCCATAGACCTGCGCGGCCTCATGCGGATTTGCTGCAGAAATCACAAAGCCGGTGAGATCAGCGACGCCGTTCGGGTGGTTTTGCCATTCATTGCGCCATACCAGTTCCGGCGTCAGGTGGTGGCAGAAGAAACTGCGGCCATTCGGCACGCGGGTGGCGGCCAGCGGCACGGTGCGGAACCGCGCATTTGGCGAGGTGCCGTCGTTGAGCTCAACGGGACGGAAGAATTCTGCCGGTGGCGAACCGGCAATATTTTGCTGTTGCAGATGTTGGTACACCGCCGATGAATCCTGCGTTTTCCAGACCAGACCACTTAGCCCGAGCGGTGCCTGCCACAGGTCGGTGCGGGTGTGAGCATTACCCGGCTCGTAGCCCAGCAGTTCGAGATAATTATCGCCAAAAATCGCCAGATGATTACTGGAACCGAGCGAGTGATGGCCGCGCGGCGTGAGGTGAAAACCCAGCCTGCGAAATTGCTGCTCGGACTGATTCAGCTGCTCGGCAACGTTAATCACCACATGATCAAGCTGCGGGCGAAGAGGGTGTGAAGGTTGTGCTTCAGTCATTGAAGGGTTCTCCCAGCGTTAACATCAGACGGTTGGCCCAGGCGAAAAAGGCCGCGGACTGCGCCAGATCGACAATCTCCAGCTCATCTAAACCCTGTTCGCGCAGCGCCGCAATGTTCTGTTCTGTAGCGACCGGTGGCGTTGCGGAAAGCGCGGCAGCGAAATCAATTTCGGCCTGCCAGCGCGGAGACTGTTCTTTGCTAAGAATGCCGCCCGGCGGGGTGTCGATCAGGCGCTGGACGTCTTGCGTCTGTTTGGAAAGCTGGCTGGCTTTGCGCGCATGCACCGACGCGCAGTAAATACAGCCGTTGATTTTGCTGGCGACCGTCGCGGCCAGTTCGCGCTCTTTGCGCGGCAGCCCGCCGGAGGTGTAGAAAATGCCTTTGTCGGTCAGCGTGCGTTGTTCGAGAACCGGCAAATTGCGGCCTAACAGGCGGAAATAATCGGAATCGGTATGGCCGAATTTCGCCAGAATCGCCTGCTGCGCTTCATCAAATTCTTCCAGTTTTTTCGCCGGGATCCACGGTTCCCAGCCGAGTTCTTCCTGGGTAAACGCCTGCGGTGCATCACGGCCGCTGTGGGTATTGGGTTCGGTACGCCAGAACGCAGCACCGACCGGTTTACTGCTGCCGTTCTCCACCGGTTTGCCGCCAATCAGCCGGTAGCTGCGCAGCACGCGGCTCTGGAAGCTGACGAAAGCGATCAGCTGCGACAGCGTGACAATCGCATCCACCGACCAGCCGGCTTTTTTCAGCGCCTGCAAATGTGCGGGCGTGGCGCTGGCGGGTTTGAAACTCAGACGCTCGCCGTGCGTCAGCGCAGCGTCGAGACGGGCGGTTTCGTCGATGTCCGGCAAATCCTGCAAGCGTTCGGAATAGTGATTGGTCAGTTGCGAATCACCGTGCCAGCGGGCGACGTTTTGCGCTAAACGCAGGCGCTCAGCCAGTGAAAAATCCACGCCATCCTGTTCAGTAAACAGCGCGTCATAGCTGCCCTGCGCGTGACGGGTGGCGGCGTCGCGGGTGTCGCGGGCCTGTTTCAGCGCAGAATCAGGGGCGATGTCAGCCAGTTTTTCCAGCAGGTCGGTCGAATAGGATGTCATAAGGTTTCCCGTGAAAATGAAGTATTGGCGGAAGAGGTGGAGACACTGCGCTGCGGCGTGCGGCGAACCCAGCCGAGCGCGGGCGCAACGTGACGGGCAATCAGTTCGATGGAACGTAAAATATACGGATGCGGCGGATCGATGGAGTGCACCTGAAACGCCAGATCGGTGACGCGGGCCAGTGCGGTATCGGCCTGCAACGTCGCGGTCACCTGCGCCGCTGTGCCGAGATGCACGTCGAAGGTGCGGATGTAATCGTCGAGCGTATCGCCCTGCACAATCTGTCCGCTGGCACGGTGATTTTCGGCCTGACGGCGTAAGCCTTTTTGCGCCAGCTCACGGGCCTCATCGCCGTTTTCAGTCACGAACGCGGTACGCGAGCCCATGATGCGTGGCGCAACGCCGTCCGGCAGGGCATCGAGATAGGCATCAATAATCGGGTTTTGCAGCTCGTCGAGGCGCAAATCCGGCGCATCCGCCGGGCGTGGCTGGGTGCGCGAAAGCATCAGGCCGTCGCCGGATTTACCCGCACGCGCGCCGCCTTCAACGGAGAACGTTGCCTGCCAGACGCGGTTCGCCAGCTGCGGTGCCGCCGGGTATAACCGGTTATCGGTGCCCGCCAGCGGTTCGCCGCGCCAGGCGGTGAGCAGGGTTTGCAGGTTATTGCCAAAGGCTTTGCCGCGATCCTGACTTTCCAGCCCGAACGGCGGGAATGACGTCGGCGTGCCGCCCGAGCCTAAACCGATTTCAAGCCGTCCGCCGGAAAGTAAATCCAGCACGGCGGTGTCTTCGGCGACGCGCAGGGCATTTTCCATCGGCAGGGTGATCACGCCGGTGCCGAGACGGATAAAGCGGGTATGTGCCGCCACCTGCGCGAGGAAAACCAGCGGCGCAGGCAGGCCGCCTTCGGCCTCGTGAAAATGGTGCTGCGCGACCCACGCGGAATCAAAACCTAACTGTTCGGCGTGAATGATTTGTTCGGTCGCCAGCCGGTAACGCTCCTGCGCGCTGGTGTTGTCCAGCAGGCGGGTGAAAAATCCAAGACGTTTACTGCTCATAATGTCCCTCTTTTCTTTTTTCATGTGCTGAATCAGGCGGCGCGGTGGCGGCCCGGGATTGCGTCGATCAATTGGCGGGTGTAATCGCTGGAAGGCAGGGCGAAAACGTCCTCAACGTTGCCGGAATCCACCTGCTGTCCGCGGTTTAACACCGAGACGCTGTGCGAGATTTGCCGGACGGTCGCCAGATCGTGCGAGATAAACAAATAGGTCAGGCCGAGGGAATCCTGTAACTGAGAAAGCAACGTCAGGATTTGCGCCTGCACGGTGACGTCGAGCGCCGACGTGGCTTCATCGAGGATTAGCACTTTCGGCTCTAAAATTAACGCGCGCGCAATGGCCACCCGCTGGCGCTGACCGCCGGAAAGCTCACGCGGTTTGCGGCTCAGCAATTCCTCCGGCAGCGCCACGCGGCGGGCGATATCCAGCACCCGTTCACGGCGCACGGCAGCCGGGATTTTTTCGAAATTCAGCAGCGGTTCTTCGATCACGCTGAACAGCGTTTGAGACGGATCCAGCGAGGCGAACGGGTTCTGATACACCAGCTGGATTTTCCTGCGCAACTGGCGCAGCGGTTCACCTTTCAGGCGCGTGATGTCTTCGCCGTCGATCAACACGCGTCCGCTGTCCGGTTTCTGAAAACCGAGCAGAATGCGCGCCAGCGTGGTTTTACCGGAGCCGGATTCGCCCACCAGCGAATGCGTGGTGCCGCGCGGAATGCTGAATGACACGTGATCGACAGCGCGAAACGCCGCCTGATGTTTGCCGCCCAGCGTGAAATCATGGGTGATATTTTCCACCACCAGCACCGGATCTTCAGCCGCACGGATCTGCGCGCGGTGACGGCCTGAAAGGGCAGGGACGTCGGCGAACAGCTGGCGGGTGTAATCACTTTTCGGTGCGCTTAGCACTTCGGCGGTGATGCCCTGTTCCTGCACTTTGCCGTGACGGAACACCAGCAGCCGGTCGGCGCGTTCGGCGGCAATCGCCAGATCGTGCGTCACCAGCAGAACGGCGGTGCCGAACTCGCGGCGCAGTTCGTCGATCAAATCCAGAATGCGTTTTTGCACCGTGACGTCCAGCGCGCTGGTGGGTTCGTCGGCGATGATCAGCGCCGGTTTCAGCGCAATCGCAATGGCGATCAAGACGCGCTGTTTCATGCCGCCGGAAAGTTCGTGCGGATACTGCTTCGCCCGCTGTTCCGGATGCGAAAGGCCGACGCGGGTAAGCAGTTCCACCACGCGGGCGTCGCGCTGCGCGCGCGGCAGTCGCTGATGGATATCGAGAATTTCTGCCACCTGCGAACCGATGGTTTTTACCGGATCCAGCGAGCTGGTCGGATCCTGCGGTATCAGGCTGATGCGCGCACCGCGCAGGGCGTCGAGACGGCGCTGCGACCACTGGCTGATGTCGGTGCCATTGAGGCGAATTTCGCCCTGTTCGATATGACCGTTTTCCGCCAGCAGGCCGATAATCGCCTGCGCGGTCGTGGTTTTCCCCGAGCCGGATTCACCGACCAGCGCCAGCACTTCACCGGCGTGAATCGAAAACGACACGTTATGCACCACCGGTTTGCCGTCGTAGGCGATGGAAAGATTGTCCAGTTCGAGAACCGGCGGAGCGTCATGCGTAAAAGTGGCCTGTGCGTTCATCGCGTTCTCCTGCGTAATGACTGGCTGATGCGGTTGGCGGAAAGCACCACTAACACCACCACCACGCCGGGGAAGGTGGTTAACCACCAGGCGGTGGAGATGTAGTTACGGCCTTCGGCAATCAGCAAACCCCATTCCGGCGTCGGCGGTGGCGTGCCGTAACCGAGGAAACTCAGGGTGGAAATGGCGAGAATGGCGCTGCCGAACTGCAATGCGGAAAAGGCGATCACCGAGGTCAGTGAGTTGGGCAAAATGTGCCGCCACAAAATGGAGAAGAAGGAACCGCCGCTGCCGTACGCCGCTTCAACGTAATCACTGTGACGCACCAGCACCACTTCGGCGCGTGCCAGGCGGGCGAAGTTGGCGACCGACGTGACACCGACGGCGATCGCTGCATGCACCGTGCCGAAGCCGAGCAAAATAATCACGCTTAGCGACAGCAGCAGGCCGGGAATTGACAGCAATACGTCGTTGATGCGCATGACGATGGCGTCCACCAGGCCGCCGGTCGCGCCCGCCGCCAGCCCGAGCGCAGTGCCGAACACCAGCCCGAGCGCCACGGCGACCAGCGCGCCGGAAAGCGAATGCGACGCGCCGTAGACAATGCGCGCGTACACATCGCGGCCAAGCTGGTCCGTGCCCAGCCAGTGTCCGGCCTGCGGGGCCAGACGCTGCGCACCGGCAATCCCTTCGGTGCCGCTGTAGCTGGTGAATAAACCGGGGGCGATCGCCCATAAAATCACGGTCGCCATCACCAGCCACGCGAGGATCAATCCCGGTTGCAGGCGGGCGGGTTTCCAGCGGCGGCGCTGTGTGAGCGGTAATGAAAGCGTGCTTTTGCCAAGCGGTAAGCTGCTCATGCGGTGGCTCCCCGTGAGTTTTTAGACGCAGACGCTTTGAGACGCGGGTCGAGAAGCGGATACAGCAAATCGACCACTAAATTGATGCCGACAAAGGCGGCGGCAGAAATCACCACAATCGCCTGAAGCACCGCGACATCCTGATTATTCACCGCCTGCTGCGTGAGTTGCCCGAGGCCGTTAAGCCCGAACACCGTTTCGGTGATAAGCGCACCGGCAATCAGTTCGCCAAACAGCAAACCGGCAATGGTCAGCGCCGGAAGCAGGGCGTTGCGCGCCACATGACGCCACAACACGCCGCTGCGGCTGGCCCCTTTGGCGCGGGCGACGGCGACGAATGGCTGAGTTTGTACCTGATCAATGCTGCGGATAAGGATCTGCGCCAGCGGCGCGGAAATCGGCACCGCCAGCGTAATAATCGGCAAAATCAGCCCGACCCATTCACCCGGATTAATCACCGGGATCCAGCGCAGATGGAACGAAAAGAACTGAATCAGCGCGATCCCCAGCCAGAACGTCGGAATGGAGATAAACAGCGACGGCAGCGCCTGTAAGGCATTTTTCAGCCAGCCGAAATGCAGCAGGCTGGAGAGAAACGCCAGCGCAAAGGCCACCACGGCGGCCAGTGCGAAACCGATCAGCGCCAGACGCAGCGTCGGCGGGAAGTTGCTGCTGAGTAATTCAGTCACCGGTACGCCAGCCTGAATCGAATAGCCCAGATCCCCGCGCAGAAAATTGCCCAGCGTATGCAGATATTGTTGCAGCAACGGCACATCTGCGCCGTACGCGGCACGCATATCGGCGATTTGCGCCGGGCTTAATCCCATGTCCGGATTCTGAAATTTAATCAGAATCGCGTCACCGGGCAGCACTTGCAACAGGATGAAGGAGACGGTAAACGCCGCCCACAGCACCAGCAACGCCTGCCCGAATCGACCGCTCACGTATCGGCTCATGATTTACTCCCCGTCAGTTAGTGCTTTTCCAGCCACGCGCCGTAGAAGCTCGGACGCCCGACCGCTTCAAAGCTCACGCCTTTGAAATACGGCGCACCGGCAAACACCTGCGGCTCTTCGAAAATCGGAATGACATACGCCTGATCGAGCAGGTAGTTCTGCACATCGCCGGTCAGTGCCAGACGTTTTTTCGGATCCACTTCGGCAGAAATGGCCGTCAGCAGGTCGTTAAGTTTGTCGTCGCGGAAGCTTTTCACCTTGCTGCTCAGGCCGCCTTTTTGCAGCAGCGCATCACGGTTAGTCGGGTAGAAAGAACTTTTGATGACGTCCGGATCGGCGCGTCCCACTTCCACCACGTTAGCCGGGGTTTTCTCCGGATCGAGGTTATCCGCCACGCGGCTGCCCGCGTCGCCCGCCAGAATATTGAGCTTCGCGCCGACCTGGCTCCATTGCTGCGACACCAGCTGCAACACCTCTTTGTTCTGCGGTTGTGGCAGTGATTCATAGATGGTCAGCGACAGCGTTTTGCCGTCTTTCTGGCGGATGCCGTTCGGGCCCGGTTTCCAGCCCGCTTCATCAAGCAGCTTTTTAGAAAGCGTCGGGTCGTAAGTCAGTTTGTTGCTCAGATCAACATAACCGGCTGCGGTTTTGGCAATCACCGAGGTGGCCTGCGGGTAGTTTGGCGAGAACAGCGTATCGACCACCTGTTTGCTGTTGGTGGCGTGCAGCAGCGCCTGACGGACTTTCAGATCAGACACCAGCGCGTTATCGGGGCGGAACGAAATGCTGTCGTTGACGCCTTTGGTTGGCGCGGCATAAATCGGGAAGTTCTGGTCTTTGGCCTGTTTCTCGTCATAGGCCTGAACCTGACGGATGAAATCCGCCTGACCCGCCAGCAGCGCGCCGATACGCACGCTGTCTTCGCCGGTGACGATCACTTTTATGCCGTCGAGATTGGCGCGGCCCTGCTGTTTGAGGTTTTTCGGCCCCCAGTTGTAATCTTTACGCGCGGTCAGATCGACTTCTCGCCCAAGCGTTTCTTTGCTGACCACGAACGGGCCGGAACCGATGATGTGCGTGGCATCACCCAGCGCATCAAAATTGCGGTCCAGCGTGCTCAGCGACACCAGCCCGGAGCCAATCGTCGCCGTGCCCTGCAGGAAGCCCGGCGAGGATTTTTTGAAATAGAACTTCACCGTCAGCGGATCAATCACTTCGCTGTGGTCGTAGTTGTTGATGACTTCGGACACCGGCAGGTGGTGCTCTTTGTTGCCCAGACCGTAGGTATCAAAGTTTTTAGCCACCGCGCTGGCATCGAGCGGCGTGCCGTCGGAGAAGGTCACACCCGGACGCAGCTTGAAGGTGTATTCGGTTTTATCGGCGTTGAAGGACCAGGATTCGGCGATCCAGGGTTCAATCTCCAGCGTTTTCGGGTTCTGGTAGGTCAGTTTGTCGGTGATCTGATTAAGGATGCCGCCGTTCGGGTAGAAGCCGCCTGCGGGCGGATACAGGTTGGTGTGCGCCTGCTGCTCAAGATAAATCAGCGTGCCGCCCTGAACCGGTGTGCTGTCAGCGGCGATGGCGGAAAACGTGCTGGTGAGAAGTGCCCCTAAAGCCAGTGCGCGGGTGATCGCGTTTGCCCGGCGAATGTTTTGCATAGTTAAACCCTTTTTCTTATTAGCAGATGAATCACTTTTCCGTTCGCATAGAACGAAAGTGCTGGACCCATAACAAACCAATTTAAAGGGCAGGTGAACGAAGGAATTTAGCAATGGTTAGCTGGAAACGGCATTAGGGGAAACGGACGGGAGGCAGAAAGAAAAAAACCAGCGGCTAATCCGGACGGGTGGACCGGCTAACCGCTGGCGATCATCAAAAATGATGAGCTAAGGAGAAACTGAGGTCGTCAGTGATCTTTTAATGCAGCTTCTGTGCCAGTTTTTATTTCCGGCTGCGTTTTGACCTGCTGGCTGCGGCTCAGGAAGGCATTAAGCAAAATCGCGCCGAAGGTCGCCGTGCCGATGCCGCCCATGCTGAAGCCGCCGAGGCTCAGGGTAAAGTTGCCTGCGCCCAGTACCAGCGTGACCGCGACCATGATCAGATTGCCGTTAAGACCCAGATCCACCTGGTTTTGTACCCAGATGCGGGCACCGGCCACAGCGATTAATCCAAACACCACAATTGACGCGCCACCGAGCACCGGCCCCGGAATGGTGTGGATCAGTGCACCAAATTTGGGCGAGAAGCCCAACACAATGGCAACAATGGCCGCCGCGACAAAAATCAGCGTGGAATAGATTTTGGTCACCGCCATCACGCCGATGTTTTCAGCGTAAGTGGTCACACCGGTACCGCCAGCAGACGCTGAAAGTAAGGTTGCCAGACCGTCACCGACGAACGCGCGGCCCATGTACGGGTCGAGGTTTTTGCCGGTCATGCCCGCCACTGCTTTAATGTGGCCGAGGTTTTCGGCGACCAGAATGACCGCCACCGGCGCAATCATCAGCATGGCGTGCGAGCTGAACACCGGCGTGGTGATCGTCGGTAAACCAAACCACGGCGCCTGCGCCACGGCGCTGAAATCCACCGGCGCGCCCAGCCCAAGGCCGTTGGTGATCACCATATAAATCAGGTACGCCGCCACCAGCCCGAGCAACAGCAACAGGCGCTGCACCAGACCCCGGGTGAAGACCGCCACCGAGCCGATACAGAGTATGGTCATCACCGCCATCCAGCTGTCAAAAGACGATGCCGACACGCTGTTAATGGCAATCGGCGCCAGATTCAGGCCAATCGCCATCACCACCGCACCGGTCACCACCGGCGGCATCAGGCGTTCGATCCAGTGCGTGCCGACCGCCATCACCACAAAGCCGATCAGCGTATAGACGACGCCGCAGGCAATAATCCCGCTCAGCGCCACGCCGATATTCGGGTTCGCGCCGTGGCCGCTGTAGCCGGTCACCGCAATCACCAGCCCGACAAACGCGGCGCTGGAACCGAGATAACTGGGCACACGCCCGCCAACAACAAGGAAGAACAACAGGGTGCCGATGCCCGACATCAAAATCGCCATATTGGCGTCAAAACCCATCAGCAATGGCATTAAAACGGTGGCACCAAACATCGCCACCGTATGTTGCAGCCCCATGATCACCGTCGATCCAAACGGCAGCCTTTCATCCGGCGCGATCACCGCGCCATCCAGATTACCTTCTCTTTTACGCCATTGTGGAAACCAGGAGGTATTTGCCATGCTGTAAGTCCCTAATCAGGTTGAGTTAACAGGCTGTCTGACGCATCAGCGGGTGATAGCGCCGGTCGAAATACACCAGTCCGTGGCTGTCGTCGTTACGTCGTAATGCAACGGCTTCACAAAACAAAATGTCGTGCGTACCGACGCTGGTAATTTGCGTGACCTTGCAGTCAAACGACACCAGCGCATCGGTGAGGATCGGGGAGCCGGTGGCGAGACGCGCCCATTCGGCGGCGTCAAAGCGTTGCTCCATCGGCGTTTTGCCGCCGAATAAATTGGAGAGCGACTCATGGCAGTCTGCCAACGTGTTGACGCACAGCACCTGATTCTGCGTGAATGCTGCGTGCACCGACGCCGAGCGGTTCAGGCACACCAGCAATGTCGGCGGCGTATCGGTGACGCTGCACACGGCGGAGGCGGTAAAGCCCGCCCGTCCGCCGGGGCCGTCGGTGGTGATAATGTTGACGGCGGAGCCGAGGCGCGCCATCGCATCGCGGTACTCTTGCTTTTCAACAGCGGCTTGCTTTTCAACGACGGCGTTTTTATCAACAGCGGCTTGTTTCTCAATAGCGGCGTTTTTATCAACGGCAGCGATTTTTTCAGCAACAGGCATATCGGTTGCTGACAATGTGGCGTTCAGGGTTGATGGCATGGTCTGCTCCTCAGAATGAATCAGTGTGCTTACAGCACGCGACAGGCGCGGTCGAAATCAAGGCGCGGCGCGCGCGGATACACTTTGCTGCTGTCGCCGTAACCGATGTTGATCAGGAAATTGGATTTCCAGCCTTCCTGCGCCAGAAAAGTTTCATCGACCTTCGCGTTGTCAAAACCGGACATCGCGCCGGTGTCGAGCCCGAGCGAGCGACAGGCCATGATCAGATACGCGGCCTGCAAACTGCTGTTGCGAAATGCGGTGTCGTGCGCCAGTTGCGGGCTGGAGGTGAACCACGAACGGGCATCGCCGGACGGGTACAGCTCAGGCAGCAGTTCGTAGAATGCCGGATCCCAGGCAATGATCGCCGTCACTGGCGCAGTCATGGTTTTTTTCAGATTGCCGCTGGAAAGCGCCGGAGCCAGTTTCGCTTTGGCTTCCTGACTCTGAATAAATACGATGCGCACCGGGCTGCAGTTGGCCGAGGTCGGCCCCATGCGCGCCAGTTCATACAGCGTTTTCAGCTGTTCGCCGGTGACGGGTTTATCCAGCCAGCCGTTGTGGGTGCGGGCTTCGGTGAATAACGTTGCCAGTGCGCTGGCGGTTAATGCTTCGGCCATGATGTCTCCGTGGGCAGGTGGCCGGACGGCGTGGCAGGGTTTTGCGATGAATGCCGCCTCAGCCAGTCCAGTAAAATCGGGTTAAAGGTTTCCGGGTCGGTCACGCTCATTGCGTGGCCGCCGTAAAGCATGTGGATGTGCTCGCCGTGAGGCAGGCGGGAGGCGAGATCGGCAGATTGCGACCACGGCACCAGCAAATCATCTTTACAGCTGAACGCCAGCGTCGGGGCGATCACCTGCCCGAGCGATTCCGTCAGGTCGGAAGCCATCAGCGCCTGCAGGCGGTGCAGCAGGTTTTCCATTCCCTGAAAATGCGTCACCTGATGCTGGCGCTCTTCCTGCAGTAAGGCTTCATTTTCAGAAAGCCAGTCGCCCGGATACAGAAACAGCGGCTGCGCCTGCACGTAGGCATCGACGCCGCTGTTAAGCAGCAAATTCTGCCGCACTTCAAAGCAGCGGCGGGTCTGGCTGTCGAGCCTGGTCCAGCCGTTAATCACCACCAGGCTTTGCAACAGCGCCGGATAACGCAGGGCAAGATGCAGGCCGATAATGCCGCCGAGCGCGTGCCCGACTAAATGGCAGCGGCTGATGTCCAGTTCATTGAGCATGCCCGCCAGTTCGTCGGCCATGTCCTCCATCCGGTAACCGGCGGGCACCGCGCCCTGACTGACGCCGGTGCCGTGCTGGTCGTACACCACCACGCGAAAATGCTCTGCCAGCATCGCCAGTTGTGGCTGCCAGAAGCCACCGGAACCGCCCAGCCCCGAGGAGAGCACGACGGTTTCTGCATTCGCCTCTTTCTTACCCAATACCTTGTAATACATGCTGTTTCCTCAGGGTTTCAGGACAGAACGGATTATTTGCCGATATGGGCAATCGAGGCGATTTCGATCAGCGCATCCGGTTTTACCAGCCCGCACTGAATGCAGAACCGCGCCGGTTTTTCGCCCGGAAAGTATTCGGCGTAAACCTGATTCACTGCGCCGTAGTTCGCCCAGTCAGTGATGAAAATCGAGTTCATGGTGACGTCATCCATCGTGCCGCCCGCGGTTTCGATCACGCTTTTGATGATCTCCAGCACATGACGGGTTTGCGCGGCAGCGTCGCCGACATGCACCACGTTATTGTCTTTATCAAACGGCAATGTACCGGAAACGTACACCACGCCATCGGCGAGGGTGCCCGGAACAAAAGGTGCCAGCGGAACGCCGCTGCCAGCCGGAATAATGGCGCTTTTAGGCATGGTTACTCATCCTTTTCAGAAAGCGGTCAGGCCGCGTTTTGTTCAGTTTTATAGCCCACCGCGTCGCAGAAATTGCGTACGCTGGACACCCAGCCAAAAAAGGTTTCAATGTTATAAATCGCCGCTTTCTGGGCGAATTCCGGGCCTGCCTGATGGGTCGCGTCTTCCAGCACCACGCCGAAATATTCGAGGAAGAACCCGTCGCGCAGGGTGGATTCGACGCACACGTTGGTGGCAATGCCGGTGAACACCAGATGATGAATGCCGTAACTGCGCAGCAGGCTGTCGAGTTGGGTATTAAAGAAGCCGCTGTAACGCGGTTTAGGCAGCACAATGTCGCCCGGCTGCGGCTGCAGTTCATCCACCAGGTCATAATCCCAGTCGCCTTTCGCCAGCAGTTTGCCCATCAGTTCAGGCCGCTTACGCATGGTTTTCAGCGCATTGGATTTGTGGAAGTTCGGCGAACCGGCGCCTCCGGCTTCGACGTACTGATTGTCCCAGCCGTTCTGGAAGAAAATCACTTTGATCCCGGCGGCGCGGGCGGCAGCAATCGCCACTTTGATATTGGCAATCACCGGCGCGGTGGCGGAGACGTCAAAACCGGCCAGATCCAGGTAACCGCCCTGTGAGGCGTAGGCGTTTTGCATATCCACCACAATCAGCGCCGTTTGCTGCGGCGTAAACGCAATGGCTTCAGGACGTGCTGTGAGGATCGTTTCCTCGCCGGTATTTTGGGGTTCGCGGCGGACCACGGTTTGATTCTCAACAACGTTCATCATGCGACCTCTTTATGCCCGATGCCGATGTGCTGGCGGGTTTTCATTAATGGCTGAATATAACGGCCAAAGTTTTCAATGCCTTCCACGAAATCGTCAAAGGTCAGCAGCACGCCGCCGGCGCCGGGGACGGTGTCGATTTCGTCGAGCATTCTGGCGACGCTGGCGTAAGAACCGACCAGCGTGCCCATGTTGATGTTGACCGCCGAAGTCGGGTCAGCCATCTGGCGAACGTTGGTATCGGCACCGGATTTGGTGTCTTTGCTGCTCTGGTCGGTGAGCCACGCCAGGGCATCCGCGTCGGCACCGGATTTATACAACTCCCATTTGGCGCGGGCGGCGGCGTCGGTTTCATCGGCAATCACCATAAACAGCACGTAAGAGGAGACGTCGCGGTTTTCGGTTTCGGCCGCCGTTTTCATGCGCGCGGCGGTCGGCGCAAAGGCGGTCGGGGTATTGACGCCTTTGCCGAAGCAGAAGTTGAAATCGGCATGTTTGGCGGAGAAGGCCATACCGGCATCGCTTTGTCCGGCGCAGATGACTTTCATTTCGCTCTGCGGACGCGGGCTGACGCGGCAGTCGTCCATTTTGAAGAATTCGCCGTCCAGCGTGCAGTGGCCGGTGCCCCACAGGTCGCGCAGCACGCTGACGTATTCGGTCAGGTAGTCATAGCGGCGGGTGAAATAGTCATCGCCCGGCCACATGCCCATTTGCTCGTATTCCGGTTTCTGCCAGCCGGTGACCACGTTCACACCGAAACGGCCATTGGAGATGGAATCAATGGTGGCGGCCATGCGCGCGACGATCGCCGGTGGCATCACCAGCGTGGCGGCGGTGGCGTAAAGCTGAATGCGCGACGTCACGGCGGCAAGACCGGCCATCAGCGTGAACGACTCCATGTTGTGTTCCCAGAATTCGGTTTTACCGCCGAAGCCGCGCAGTTTGATCATCGAAAGCGCGAAATCAAAATGGTAGTGCTCCGCTTTCTGCACGATGGTTTTGTTCAGTTCGAAGGTTGGTTTGTACTGCGGCGCAGTTTCTGAAATTAACCAGCCGTTGTTGCCGATAGGAATAAAGACACCGATTTTCATAGCTCACCTCGATTGAAAATAAGTAGTACCAAAACAAGGGCTTGCGAAAATCTCTGCGCGGCTTGAGTGCGTCCTGCGGGTTCCGAATTGCACCGTGCTGAAATCTCCTGACGGGAGAACTATTGCAAAGGGGATGCCAGTTTTTTAATTGTTATTATTTTCAGTGGGTTAAAAAGGATCCTGACAGGCGGGTGGAGCAAATGGTCTGTTTCAGACCATTTGGTCAAAACAAACTGCACATAAATCAGGCAGGAATGTGCGGAAATGGTGCAAATTTGTTAAATTTATAACCCTTTGTGGTTATCTGGTATTAGATGGTTTGTTGCTTTCATCATCCCGACGCATAGCGATAGTCGCTGGTATCCCCATTTGTTATGATTTCTGCCTTGCCGTTTGTCTCAGGGAGACATTGTGAAGCCAATGGATGAACATCCGCTGTCAGCCGTCGGGGAAAGTAAACCCCGTAAAGCCGCGGCGAAAGCCCCCACCCGCCGCTCGCGTGCCGTTGCCGCCAAACGGGGCAATATCATGGCCGCCGCGCTGGAATTCTTTTCGTTGTACGGTATTCATGGCACCAGTCTGGATCAGGTGGCAGAGCGCGCGGACGTGTCCAAAACCAATCTGCTCTATTACTTCCCGTCGAAAGAAGATTTGTATATCGCGGTGCTGAAAGGGCTGCTGGATATCTGGCTGGCGCCGCTGAAAGCCTTGCAGTCGGATCAGCATCCGCTGGAAGCCATCCGGGAATATATCCGCCTTAAGCTGTGCGTTTCGCGCGATCACCCGCAGGCGTCAAAGTTGTTTTGTCTGGAGATGGTGCAGGGCGCGCCGCTGCTGAAACAGGAACTGGGCGGCAGCCTGAAAACGCTGGTGGAAGATAAATCAGACGTGATCCGCGGCTGGATAAAAGCCGAATTGATCGCGCCGGTTGACCCGATGCATCTGATATTTATGCTGTGGGCAACCACGCAGCATTACGCTGATTTCGGGGTGCAGGTGGAAGCCATTACCGGCAAAACGCTCAACGATCCTGACTTTTTCGAGCAGACCGTGAGTAACGTGCAGCGCATTATTACCGAAGGCATACAGCTTCGGGCTTAAAGAGGTCAGGATGGATTCGGTATCACAATTAGTATTGGGCGCGGCGGTTGGTATCGCGGTGATGGGCAAACGCACGCCGGTGTGGAAAGCGGCGCTGGCAGGCGCGGTGTGCGGCACCTTGCCCGATCTCGATGTGTTTTACGATCACGGTGACGCCATCAGCAATATGACAATGCACCGCACGGAAAGCCATGCGCTGTTTTATCTGACGCTGATTTCGCCGCTGCTGGCCTGGCTGATGGCAAAACTGTTCAGCGCCGGGCAGCATTTCAGGCACTGGTGGGGCGCGGTCTGGCTGGCATTGATCACCCATCCGCTGCTGGATCTGATGACTGTGTACGGTACCCAGCTCGGCCTGCCGTTCACGAATTATCCTTTTGCGGTCGGCAGCATTTTTATCATCGACCCGCTCTATACGCTGCCGTTGATCATCGGCGTCGGGCTGGCGCTGTACCGCGAGCAGCAACGCGGGATCATGTGGAATAACGTACTGCTGGGCGTCAGTTGTTTATATCTGGCCTGCACCGTGGTCGAGCAGCATCAGGTGACGCGCCACGTGGGCGAGGAACTGCAACGTCAGAACATTGAAAGCACGCAGGTACTGGTGACGCCCACACCGCTCAATACGCTGGTATGGCGGGTTGTGGTGATGAATAAAGACAGTTACGGCGAAGGCTTTACCTCGCTGCTGCACCCGGATTCGCCGATCCGTTTCCGCTTTTATCCACGCGGTGAAGCCCTGTATGAAGCGCATAAAGATAACGCATTTATGGCCCGCGTCGCCTGGTTCAGCCACGGGTTCTTCAGCGTAAAAGAGCAGGGCGGGCATATTCTGGTCAGCGACTTACGCATGGGTCAGGAGCCGGATTACAGCTTTGTGTTCGATCTCGGTGACATAAAAGCCGGTGCACCGCCCGAGCTGCCGGTGAAAGTAGCCTCAGCCAGACCCTCGGCCACAAAAATGTGGCAACAGTTCAGGCAGGCGCTGGACGTTGAGTGATCCGCACTAAAAACAAAGGAGCCATAAGGCTCCTTTGTTACATCAGGACATTGTTCAGGCTTTCCGGCAGCGCAACCAATATCCGATACCCAAAATGACAAACCACAATGGCGTGACGATCAGCGCCTGACGGGTGTCATCCTGCAGGGTCAGCAGCACCAGCACGCAGGCGAAGAACGCCATACAGACCCAGCACATCACTTTACCCAGCGGCATTTTGTAGATTGACGCTTCGTGCAGTTGCGGACGTTTACGGCGGTAGACCAGATAAGAGCAGAGGATGATGGTCCAGACGAACATAAACAGAATCGCAGAAACGGTGGTCACCAGCGTAAAGACGGTCATCACGTTTGGGATCAGATAAATCAGCACCACGCCGCCGAGCAGGCAGATACAGGAGAAGGTCAGGCCGTTTGACGGCACCGCGCGCGATGACAGTTTGCCAAACGCCTTCGGCGCATTGCCTTCCTGTGCCAGGCCGAACAACATGCGGCTGGTGGAGAACACGCCGCTGTTAGCGGAGGACGCCGCCGACGTCAGCACCACAAAGTTGATGATGCTCGCCGCCGCCGGAAGACCGGCCAGCACGAACAGTTCAACAAACGGACTTTTATCGGCAACCACGTGGCTCCACGGCGTGACAGACATAATCATGATCAGCGAGAACACGTAGAACATGATGATGCGCAGCGGGATGGCGTTGATGGCGCGTGGCAGCGATTTCTGCGGATCTTTGGTTTCGGCCGCGGTAGTCCCGACCAATTCAATACCGACAAACGCGAACACGGCTATCTGAAAACCGGCGAAGAAGCCGCTGATGCCTTTCGGGAAGAAGCCGCCGTCATTCCACAGATTGCTGAAAGAGGCGACGGTGCCAGCGGGCGTCTGGAAGTGGGTCAGTACCATCACCAGCCCGGCAATAATCAGCCCGACAATGGCGACGATTTTGATCATCGCGAACCAGAACTCCATCTCGCCAAACATTTTTACGGTAGCGAGATTCAGGCTGAGTAACAGCAAAACGCATAACAGCGAGGCTATCCACTGGGAAAGTCCGGGGAACCAGAATTGGGCGTAGGCGGTGATCGCCACCACGTCCGCAATGCCGGTCACCACCCAGCAGAACCAGTAGGTCCAGCCGGTGAAATACCCGGCCCATGGGCCAAGCAGATCGGCGGCAAAATCGCTGAAGGATTTGTATTCGAGGTTGGACAGCAACAGTTCGCCCATCGCGCGCATCACGAAAAACAGCATAAAGCCGATGATCATGTATACGAAGATGATAGACGGACCAGCCAGGCTGATGGTTTTTCCGGAGCCCATAAACAGACCCGTACCAATGGCGCCACCGATGGCAATCAGCTGAATATGCCGGTTGGAGAGATTGCGACGCAGACCTTCCGCGTTCTCTTCCTCCGGCTTAGCGAGGATTTTTGACTCTTCTTGCATGTTGTATTGATTCCTGTTTTTTTGCTTTTTGCGTATGAACTCCGCCATATCGCCTTTATTTCAACAAATTATGTTTTAAACCGTTGTTAATTTGACCGGCACTGGAACGACAGCGACGGGCTGACGATGTAATAGTAATGTTAAGCGCGCATTTATTATAACGGGCATGAAAAATGCCAATCGAAGAAATGTATCGTAATTTTTACATCGAGGATAACCGCGTGTTAAATAATCAGATGAGCGTGACTGCGGGGGAATAATAACGCTTTTAGGTGTGATGGGCTTCACAAATTTACGCGAGAATAACGGCAAAGAAAGTAAGGATAAGCGTTTGACATCACCGCTCAAGAGGCGAATAATCCGTCCCGTTGGGTCGTTAGCTCAGTTGGTAGAGCCGTTGACTCTTAATCAATTGGTCGCTGGTTCGAACCCAGCAC
Organism: Rahnella sp. PAMC25559; assembly: GCF_050632365.1. Classification (GTDB taxonomy): domain Bacteria; phylum Pseudomonadota; class Gammaproteobacteria; order Enterobacterales; family Enterobacteriaceae; genus Rahnella; species Rahnella rivi. Next base: position 2,396,606 of record NZ_CP192543.1, read on the forward strand.
GACCCACCAACATTCAGTAAATCAACGTGATAGATTTCCCCTCTGAGTTTTAATTTTTATCCCTCTGCATTTTTTCTTCACCCTTTCAGCAGGCAATGCCTGAAAAAAATCATGCCGCATTTATCGCATATAAATAAGCGCTGAGCGTGAGGGTTAATTGTAAATCGTGGAATAAGATTATTTGTCGTGTTGACGCGAAATACAAAGGGGGAAATAACAGGGAGCGGTGCGTCAGGCCTCAATATCTGAGGCCGGAACATTCTCTTTCGGATAGAAAAAATTAATACATAATTGTCGTATTAGGCTTATTACCATTTTTAAGTTGTTTTTGTACCCGCATGCACAGGCTGAAAATCAGCAGGTGAACGTGAGTGATAAAAGTACGTTCTTCGGTAAACTTGCTGCTGCGGAAAACCACCATTTCTGAACGGTTTTGTTTGGCCACCAGCAGCTCAATGCCTTTTTCGCGGAACTCGTCTTCATACGTCTTTACGATCCCGGCGGGTGCGATAAGTGTGTAGCTGTACATAGGTGTTTCCTGAATCTGAAGTGAACGTCGGGTCGGATAACTCTTAATTAGAGTATCAAATACGAGTGGGCGGTGATTAGCAATTCGGGTGGCTGATTTTCGTACGAACATCACAGATTTGTCCCGGTTTTCAGGCTTCTCATTCCTGCCTGCCGAACTCCCACCGGTTTTTGTTGCCCGCGCCGCGCACGCTGCTATCATTCGTGCATAAACTCAGGGAGATAACGATGAAAAAAACACTGGTGGCCTTGGCTGCTTTACTCTTAGCCGGGTGCGCAAGCAATCCTTATGAACCGACCCTTCAGGTCAAATCCTCTTTCGCCAATGCCAGCACCAAGGCACCGGAAGGGCAAACGCACATCAGATTGCATCGCATCGATCAGTGGTCAATGATCCCGTTTGAAAAAACCTGTCCGCTGATTGTGATTCTCGATGGTCAGACCGTGGCTTCGCTGCATTTCAATCAGTTCGTGGACCTGAATGTGCCGAATGGGATGCGCAAGGTTAAAGTCCGTCTTGCCTGCGCGCTGACCAAAACCACCGGCGCCATCACAGTGGATGCGAAGGGGCAGAGCGTTGATCTTGAAACTGACCGCAGCATTTTTGGCACCTACAATATTCGTCTTAAAAGCGGCCAGTAAGCGCTCAGCAGAGGATATAAAAAAACCGCCGCGGCGGTTTTTTTTGTTTCTGAGGCGAAGGGCACAATCAAATGTAAGGTTTCGACCATTCCAGAATCTGATCGTGTTGCAGCGGACGCGAATAGTAAAACCCCTGCACGGAATCACATTGCAGCTCTTCCAGACAACGCAGCGTGTCATTGTCTTCCACGCCTTCGGCGACCACGTGATAGCTGAGCGCGTGCGCCATATCAATCATCGATTTCACGATGACTTTGCTTTTACTGTCGCGGCTGATGCCCTGAATCAGTGACTGATCCAGTTTGAGGGTGTCCGCCGGTATTTTTTGCAGGTAATTCAGGTTGCTGTAGCCGGAGCCGAAGTCATCCAGCGCAATACTGATGCCCATGTGCCGCAGGGCGTCGAGGGAGGCAACGGCGTGAGGATTATTCATCAGTGTCTGGGTTTCCAGACACTCAATTTCCAGCATGGAGGGCGAAACCTGATGCAGGATCAACGCGGTATGAATGCGCTGAACTAAATCCTGTTCCACCAGGTTATTGGCGGTCAGATTAATCGACACCTGAATTTGTGCACCGCGCTTTTGCCACTCGGCAATCTGCCTCACCGCCTGCGTAATCACCCAGTTCGTCAGCGGAGTGATAAGCGGCGTTTTTTCTGCCAGAGGAATAAATTCTGAGGGCGAAATGATGCCGAGCGTCGGATGATGCCAGCGGATTAACGCTTCGACGCCGTGGAATTTTTTATCCGCCAGCCGGATTTTTGGCTGATAGAGCAGATGAAAATCCTCGCAGGAAGACACCGTCGCCATCAAATCATTGAGCAGATTAAACGCACGCAACTGAATTACATCGGATTCGTGCTGGTACGGCATCACCAGACGGTTGTGACTTATCGCCTCATGCAGCGAAGACATGCCTTGTCGCATGATGGTTTCGGCGCACTCAGAGGTGGACGAAAATACCGTGTAACCGGCGTGGAGGCGCACGTTAATCGGGATGTCGCTGGTAATGCTTTGCTGAATTTTGGTCGCGGCGATTTCCAGTTGCCTGAATGTCTCTTCCTGTTCATCCAGCCGTTTAATAAGGGCGAAACGCCCGAGCATCAGGCTGTAGACTTTGTCGTTCTCATTGAGCTCCGTGCGCAAAAATGAGCCGACATCTTTCAGAATATTTTCGACTTTCGGAATGCCGATCGCGCGGCCGATATCGTAGGCATACAAGGTGTCGAGCGTGTCGATCAGAATCAGCAAATAAGGCGTGTGATCAGCGGTTTTGATAAGCGTTGCGATGTCTTCCATCAATCGCTGGCGATTGGGCAGACGGGTCACGATATCTGTAAAACCGACGGAGCTGCGTGATTCGATAATATCGATGACGATGGCCGCGAGATCGGACAACATCTCGATCTCCTGCACGGTGAAATCGCGCGGCTGATTGTCAATCAGGCACAGGCTGCCGATGGCAAACCCTTTGCGGGTAATCAGCGGTGCACCGGCGTAAAAACGCATACCTTTTTCGGCGGTGACCAGCGGATTGTCACTGAAACGCGGATCTTGTTCCGCATCGTTCACCACCATCACGGAGGCAGAACGAATGGTGTGATCGCAAAAGGCGATATCACGTGCCGTCTGGCTGATGGCCATATTGGTCTTTGATTTGAACCACTGGCGATGTTCGTCCACCAGGGTAATCAGGCACATCGGGATATCAAAAATCTGTTGGGTAAGGCGGGTAATCAGATCAAGCACTTCATCCGGATTGCTGTCCGCAATATTGAGGTTTTGCAGCGCCGAGAGCCGTTTTTTTTCGTTTAGATTCAGAACCCTTTTCATTCTGTACGACCTCTGATCGCCAACCTGGACGCGTTTAGTTATGCACTATAGCGTGAGTCTCATTCATTTATCATTTTCTTTTGTCCGTTTTGCGAGGGTTGCTGTCAGTTAGTCAGGCGCAGAAAGATAGCGTTTGCGTACTATGGATTTAACACAAGATTAACGCTGCCCACATGATAAAAGGAGAATCGTATGTTAAACGACCCGTCGCAAAAATATCGCCCCTTCCCGCAGGTGAATTTACCCGACCGCCAGTGGCCGGGAAAGGTACTCGATAAAGCCCCGCAATGGTGTTCAAGCGATCTGCGTGACGGCAATCAGGCACTCGCAGAACCGATGGATAATGCGCGTAAACGTCAGTTTTTTGATTTGCTGGTGAAATGTGGTTTTAAGCAGATTGAGGTGGCGTTTCCTTCGGCTTCGCAAACCGATTTCGATTTTGTTCGCGGGCTGATTGAAGACAAATTAATTCCGGATGACGTGGTGATTCAGGTGCTGACGCCTTCGCGGCCAGATCTGATTGCCCGTACTTTTGAAGCGCTGAAGGACGTACCGCGCGCAATCGTGCATTTATATAACGCCACTGCGCCGGTGTTTCGCGAAGTGGTTTTCAATCAGGATCAGGCAGCCACGCGGGATCTGGCCGTTCGCGGCGCGCAGCAAATCCGTCAGCTTTGTGAGCAATATTCACAAACGAATTGGACGTTTGAATATTCCCCGGAAACCTTCTGCTTTACCGAACTGGAGTTTGCGCTGGAAGTGTGCGAAGCGGTAGCCGATGTCTGGGAACCGGGCACGTCGCGGCCAATGATCATTAATTTGCCGGCCACCGTTGAAGTCAGTACTCCGAATATTTATGCCGATCAGATTGAATGGTTCTGCCGTCATTTCAGCCGTCGCGGGCAGGTTTCTATCAGCGTGCATCCGCATAATGATCGGGGAACCGGCGTCGCTTGTGCCGAGCTGGCGATGCTGGCGGGAGCCGATCGCGTCGAAGGCTGTCTGTTTGGCAATGGCGAGCGCACCGGGAATGTGGATATCGTGACGCTGGCGCTGAACCTCTATACGCAGGGCGTCGCGCCGCAGCTGGATTTCAGCAATTTACAGGCGATTGTCGAAGCGGTCGAAGAGTGTAATCAGTTGCCGGTTCACCCGCGCCACCCTTATGCCGGTGAGCTGGTGTTTACCGCGTTTTCCGGATCGCATCAGGACGCCATCAAAAAAGGCTTTGCTGCGCAGAAAACCGCAGAAAATGCGGTGTGGCGCGTGCCTTATCTGCCGCTGGATCCCGCGGATGTCGGTTGCAGTTACGAAGCAGTGATCCGCGTAAACAGTCAGTCGGGGAAAAGCGGTGCCGCATGGTTACTCGAGCAGAATCATGGCCTGAAACTGCCGCGCGGCCTGCAAATTGATTTCAGTAAAGCCGTGCAACGGGATACGGATACCCACGGCAAGGAAATGAGCACCAGCGATATCTGGCGGCTGTTCCGTCAGCGTTACGGCCTGACCGAGCAACCGGTGGTGAAACTGCTGAGTTATGACATCCGCAGCGATGAGCAGAACGTTTGTCATTTCAACGCGCGTATCCGTTACCGTTATGAAGAGCAGAATATTACCGGCAGCGGCAACGGGTTGTTGTCCGGCGCAGTGGATGCGTTACGCCGTAGTTACGACATTCAGCTCGAGATTGGTGATTATCACGAGCATACGTTAGGGCATCAGAGCCACAGCCGGGCCGTGGCTTATGTGAGTTGTCAGGGTAAGCATGGGGAAACGTGCTACGGCGTGGGCATCGACAGTGATGTGTCCAGCGCATCTTTGCAGGCGCTGTTTAATGCGGCGGGCGGGATTCTGGCTGACTAAAATACTCACTCGGCGAAACGCCCAGTGAACGACGAAACATTGCACTGAAGGCGCTCGGGCTGTCATAGCCGAGCGCCAGCGCCACATCAATCACTGAATTTCCTGCCGCTAATTGCTGAAGCGCCTCGAGCAATTTAGCCTGACGCACCCAGTCACTGAAACGCAGACCGGTTTCGCGCTGAAATCGGCGGGAAAGCGTGCGGCTGCTGATGTTCAGGCGTTGCGCGACATCCTCCAGCTCCCATGATGCACTCAGATCACGGCAAATATGCTGGCTCAGCGCCAGCAGTTCCGGCTCCTGCGGTTCAGGTAAATGCAGCGGCAGCGTCGGCAAGAGGCGCAGTTCATCAAGCAGTAATTCCATGATGCGTTCATCACGGCCACCGGGCAGGTAGTCTGAAGGAAGCGTCAGCGAGACGAGAATGAGTTCACGCAGCAGCGGAGAAATCTGGACCACCTGACACTGAGCCGGCAAATCGGCGCGTGCCAGCGGATCGACGAAGAGAGTGCGGGCTTTTACGCCCCCGATAAAACGCAGACTGTGCTCAACGTGGGCGGGTAACCAAACGCCGCGCCCCGGCGGAACCATCCAGGTGCCGAGCGCGGTATGCACTTCAACAACGCCACACAACGTATGGATCAGTTGCGAGCAGTTATGGCTGTGCGCAGGTTCGCTGTCGCCATGCTGATAATCAATGGCCAGCGGCACAATGGCCTGATACGGGGCGAGAACGTTATAATGCATGAATCAGTGATGTTTCTGGTTCTTAGCGTCTTCAACTGCCTGTTTTGCTTCTTCTGCCGCCTGTTGAATTTCTTCTTCAGTCAGTTGTTCTGAGACTTCAATCAGTTCTGCAAGGCCGTCGCTAACGTGAACGTCGTCAGCTTTACTTTTGTTTTCTTTATTATTTTCGCTCATAACCGTTGTCCTGATGAAATGATAAGAGGGCGTAATTATAGCAGATTTCGTGCGGGGACGCGCTGGAAAGGCGGAGTCCGTCGGGCGACAGACTCCGGGAAAACATTACTGGCGGTAAGCGAATTTGATTTGTTGCAGGGAGTTTCTGAAGATTTCTGCCTGTTGTTCATCTTCCATCTGCGCAGCGTATTTTTCCATGTTCAACATGACCTTACCGGCATCAGCCTGACCGATAGCTTTCAAAATCAGGGTCAGAGTGGCTTTCAGGCAGGCAACTTCTGTCGCCAGGGTTTCAACGTTTGCTTCAGTGGTAAAATCGCAGTTACTCATTATTTCTCCTCAGGCAGGCTGCAAGGCAGCGCTCCCGACTTTATACAGTAAAAAGAAGGGGGTATTAACAGGTTGACCCGAAAGGGCGGGGTGCAAAGTGACAGCATTTTAGCATAGTCACAGGTTTTAGGGCACTGACAGGGCTGGCGCGGGTTAAAAGGAGGGGCGATGCAACATTTAGCGAAACGTATAACCTGAGATAAATCCATTTCCCGGAAGTCAGTACAGAATACTAAACATATTTGGAACAGGATGTTTCGCATGTTAAAAGCTAAGTTTATTCTTATAAAAACCGCGACATTTCGTGCTATTGCAAATAATCATTGGGTATATCATAGATATATGAAATTGATGCTTTGCTGATTTAATCACCTTTCTTTAAAACACGTTATTTGAACCCAAGGAATGGTGAATACATTATTTTTTACAGGAAAAAAGATGTAGCTTGATACAGACCTTATTGTTTGATTCAAAATGCTTTTTTTCTGTATCATTAATACAGGTGATGGCAGTTCTCATTTACATTCAGCAAACTAGTTTTTTGCAGACATTTGTTGGTGAAGCTGGCGAGATAGAGTAAAATGCGCGGGCTATAATAAATAACCTGAATGCCTGATTTAAAAACACTATCGCTGTGCGCTAGTGGGGTAACTGAGTTGATGTTGGCTTCTTATTGCCACCTTCTCTTCTCTACGCTGTCTGTACATATTAATGTTTAATGCCTCTTATTGTGTAAAGGCCAGCGGAAGAACCTGATGGTGTGTCGCCCTTATTTTTTGGAGAATTCTCTTTGATTAGCGTTCTTCTTGTTGATGACCACGAATTGGTGCGCGCAGGGATCCGACGCATTCTCGAAGATATCAAAGGCATCAAAGTTGTCGGGGAAGCACAATGCGGCGAAGATGCCGTGAAATGGTGCCGTACCAATGACGTTGATATTGTCCTGATGGATATGAACATGCCGGGTATTGGCGGGCTGGAAGCGACGAAGAAAATCGTCCGTTTCTCGCCGGATATCAAGATCATCATGTTAACGATTTACACTGAAAACCCGTTGCCCGCAAAAGTGATGCAGGCGGGGGCTTCCGGTTATCTGAGTAAAGGTGCAGCACCACAGGAAGTGGTCAATGCTATCCGCCTGGTTGACTCGGGTCAGCGCTACATTGCGTCTGATATCGCGCAACAAATGGCACTCAGTCAGATTGAACCGCAGTCTGAAACGCCTTTCGATTCGTTATCAGAGCGTGAGTTACAAATCATGCTGATGATTACCAAAGGGCAAAAAGTGAATGAAATTTCAGAACAACTTAACTTGAGTCCTAAGACAGTTAACAGTTATCGTTATCGGATGTTTAGTAAATTAAATATCAGCGGCGATGTTGAGTTGACCCATCTAGCTATTCGACACGGTTTGTTCAATACGGAGACTTTATCAGGCAGTGAATGATGAGCGTTTCGACCCTAAAGCCTTTCTGAAAACGGTCACCAGCCAACCGGGCGTCTACAGGATGTATGACGCCAGCGGCACCGTAATCTATGTAGGTAAAGCTAAAGACCTTAAAAAGCGTCTTTCCAGCTATTTTCGTGTTCAGGTTTCCAGCCGTAAAACGGAAACTCTGGTCAAAAATATTGCGCAAATCGATGTCACCGTGACCCATACGGAAACCGAGGCGCTTCTCCTCGAACACAACTACATCAAGCTGTATCAGCCGCGCTATAACGTACTGTTGCGTGATGACAAATCCTATCCGCTGATTTTTCTCAGCGCCGATAACCATCCACGCATTACCGTGCATCGCGGTGCCAAGCACGCAAAAGGCGAGTATTTTGGGCCGTTCCCCAACTCCTATGCGGTGCGTGAAACGCTGGCGCTGTTACAGAAACTTTTTCCGATCCGTCAGTGCGAAAACAGCGTTTACAGCAACCGTTCCCGCCCTTGTTTGCAATATCAGATTGGTCGGTGTCTCGGGCCTTGCGTGAAAGGTTTGGTCAGCGATCAGGATTATAAAGACCAGGTTGATTACGTGCGTCTGTTCCTCGAGGGGAAAGATCAGCAGGTTGTGACGCAACTGGTTAATCGCATGGAAGAAGCCAGTCAAGATTTACGCTTCGAGGATGCCGGGCGTATCCGCGATCAGATTCAGGCAGTGCGCCGGGTGACTGAGCGTCAGTTCGTTTCGGGCAACAGCGAAGATCTTGATGTTATCGGTGTGGCGTTCGAATCCGGCATGGCCTGTCTTCACGTTCTGTTTATTCGTCAGGGTAAAGTTCTGGGCAGCCGCAGCTACTATCCGAAAGTCCCCGGTGGCACTGACCTCGGCGAAGTGGTGCAAACCTTCGTCGGTCAGTTTTATCTCCAGGGTAGCCAGATGCGAACGCTGCCCGGCGAAATCCTGCTGGATTTCAGTCTGCCAGAGAAAGAGTTACTGGCTGAATCCCTGAGCCAGATAGCGGGTCGTAAAGTCCTGATTCAGAGTAAACCGCGCGGTGACCGCGCCCGTTATCTGAAACTGGCGCGCACTAACGCCTCCACGGCGCTGACCACCAAGCTGGCACAGCAGTCAACAATCCATCAGCGCATGGCTGAACTGGCGGAAACCCTTAATCTTGCGGAAATTAACCGCATGGAATGCTTCGATATCAGCCATACTATGGGCGAACAAACGGTCGCTTCCTGCGTGGTATTTGATAACAACGGCCCGGTTCGCTCTGAATACCGTCGTTACAACATTACCGGTATTACGCCGGGCGATGATTATGCCGCGATGAGTCAGGTGCTGACCCGCCGCTACAGTAAATCGCTGGATGACAAAAAAATTCCCGACGTAATTTTTATCGACGGCGGGAAAGGGCAGTTAGGAATGGCGCTGGATGTGTTTCATTCACTGGATGTGACGTGGGATAAATCGAAACCTTTACTGATTGGTATTGCGAAAGGTGCCGATCGTAAAGCAGGTCTGGAAACGTTATTCTTTGTGCCTGAAGGTGAGGGGATTGCCTTACCGTCAGATTCGCCAGCCTTACACGTTATTCAGCATATCCGTGACGATTCTCATAATCATGCCATTACCGGGCACCGTCAGCGACGTGCCAAGGTGCGGACTACCAGCGCACTTGAAGAGATTGAAGGCGTCGGGCCGAAACGACGTCAGGTATTATTGAAGTATATGGGAGGCATCCAGCCATTACTGAATGCCAGCGTCGAGGAAATTGCACAGGTACCCGGTATTTCTACCGCATTAGCAGAAAAGATTCATAATGCGTTGAAACACTAAAGCCGTTGTAGCAACATACTCATAATATCTAAACTGGACAAACAGTTACCTTCGCTATGCAATTTAATATACCGACGTGCCTCACCCTGTTCCGCGTTGCGCTGATACCTTTCTTCGTGCTCGCCTTCTATCTGCCATACCCATGGGCACCGATGGCCTGCGCGCTCATTTTTGTTTTTGCTGCCATGACAGACTGGCTTGACGGCTATCTGGCGCGCCGCCTGAAACAAACCACGCGGTTCGGTGCGTTCCTAGACCCGGTTGCCGATAAGGTGATGGTGGCCATTGCGCTTGTGCTGGTGGCGGAGTATTTCCACTCCTGGTGGATAACGTTACCGGCTGCCACCATGATTGCCCGTGAAATTATCATTTCGGCGCTGCGCGAGTGGATGGCTGAAATTGGTAAGCGAAGCAGTGTGGCGGTTTCCTGGATTGGCAAAGTGAAGACAACAGCGCAAATGCTATCGCTGGTAGCCTTGTTATGGCGTCCGGACAACATCGTTGTGGGTGTCGGTGTGGTCGCACTTTATATCGCGGCGGTGCTGACATTCTGGTCAATGTTCCAGTATTTGAACGCTGCACGTCACGATTTGCTGGAACCCTGATCAAACTGACGTAAAAAACGTCAAACGAGCGAAGGATGCAGATAATTTTATTGACTCATTCTCTCAGGTCAGTAGAATGCAACGCATCGGAAGGCAGACAGCAATGAGCCGGAAGATAGTTAAAAAAATCAGTACGTTCTGATTAAAGCGGGAATAGCTCAGTTGGTAGAGCACGACCTTGCCAAGGTCGGGGTCGCGAGTTCGAGTCTCGTTTCCCGCTCCAAATTTTATTAAACTGATCCTCGTGATTGGTTTAAGTGCAAGACAAGTAGTAAGATTTAAGGCGCGTTAACAAAGCGGTTATGTAGCGGATTGCAAATCCGCCTAGTCCGGTTCGACTCCGGAACGCGCCTCCAATTTTCCCGGAGCCCGGGTGGTGGAATCGGTAGACACAAGGGATTTAAAATCCCTCGGCCTTAGGCTGTACGAGTTCAAGTCTCGTCCCGGGTACCATGGAAAATTAGCTGAATAATCAAAAGCAATAAAGTAGTAATGTCGTTATAGCCACCTTCGGGTGGTTTTTTTATGTCTGAAATTCAGTCAGGCATCGTGAGAAACACGCGTGTGATAACGATATGTCTAAATATAATAAAGGCCACTTCTAAGAGTGGCCTTTATGTTTTTACAGCAACACGACATCTTATCAGCCCTGAGACGAAATCATTCCCTCCGTGAGTATCCGGTGAGGTTTGCGCTGATCGTTAGTGTGAGATGTAGGAAATGCAGATTAAAACAGCCCCGAAGGGCGTTTTTTAGGGCTAAAATTCACCCGGTGCTTCTGTATTACTCAGTGCCCGGATAGATAAAGGCAGGTGGTAGTTCGGTTGGCTGGTGAAAAACGCCTGAAGCGCGACGCGTTTCTTCCGGTCTATCGAAATCTCTTCCATGGTTTTGCGGAAGATACTGTAACGGCCACATGATGTGCAGGTCACAGTAACAATTTTCGCCGACATATTCACCGACGTCTTATTCGTGTTTTGACACAACGGACACTCGTCTTGAGCGTTTACAACGGTAGAACTCATAAAACCTCCGGTTTTACTTAGAGCGGCCAGTAGTCTAGCACAAAAAGGCGGCAGTTACTTAACGATAAATAAATTATCAGTGGATTTCAGCCGCGACAAGGTGTAGGGAGCGTTCAACCATTTGAAGAAATGGGAAAAACCTCAAAGTGTGCATGGGTAATTTATTGTTCATTATTATCCCTTTAATTCACACAACGCACCGGTTTGCGGCCAGATGGCTGCGAAGGTATAGTGGCGGGCTGCGAACCGGAAAGCTGAGATAACATCATGGAAAATAAGCGTGAAGACAGGATCCAGCGTCTGTTGCTGGCACTAAAAAAGACCGACAAAATTCACCTGAAAGAAGCGTCTTTACTGCTCAATGTTTCCGAAATGACTATACGGCGTGATTTAAGCAGCGACCCTGCGCCGGTTATCCTGCTCGGCGGTTATATCGTGATGGATCCGAAAAATAACCCGGCGACGCATTATTTTATCAGTGAACAGAAAATGCGCCAGGTGGCGGAAAAGCGTCGCCTGGCCGAAAACGCAGCCAGTTTGATACTCGATAATGACACGGTATTTTTCGACTGCGGAACCACCATGCCGTATGTCATCGAGAGTATCCCCGAGGCGAGGGTATTTACTGCGATCTGTTATTCGCTGAATACTTTTTTGGCGCTGCAGGAAAAACCTCACTGCGATGTGATTTTATGCGGCGGCGCGTTTAAATCCAGCAACAGTATTTTTACGCCAATTGGTCGCAGCAGTGAGCTCGATTTTATCCGGCCAACGAAGGCGTTTATCTCAGCCGCCGGTGTGAGCATCGAACACGGGGTGACCTGTTTTAATTTTGATGAACTGCTGATGAAACATCAGGCGATGGAGCGATCTGCGCAGAGTATTTTAGTCGCCGACAGCAGTAAGTTTGATCAGGTGCGACCGGCGGCGATCGCACCTTTAGCCCGTTTCAATACGCTGGTCAGCGATGCCAGACCGCCACAGGCTTACCTTGATTTTTGCCAGCAGGCAGACATCACACTCAATGTCTGAACCTTTCAGCGAATGGCCGGGATCTTCTCGACCGACTGATAAAACACCACTTCCCAGATGCCGGTTTTAGTGCCATCACTCAGGTAATGTTCAAAACAGGCTTTGCCATCCGGCCGGTAGTGATTGCTGGCCAACAACTGGCTATAAAATTCCCGCCAGGCGTGTTCAAAATTACCGTCCGTGATGGTGGTGTGATAGGCCGCATAGGTGCCACCGGGTAAGGTTTGCAGTGCCAGCCCGTCAGCATCATCCAGTATGAAATTATCAGCCACACACACGGAAGGATCCGCCCGCAATGCCTCGGCTGGCGTGGTATCGGGGTTATCGTGAAACCATGTCAGCCATTCTGTGTGTGGCTGATGGTGTCGTGCGACCCATTTCGTCAACTGCTGAAAACCGCTGTGGATTGACTCCTTGTATGGCCCGACCACCCGGTAACTCACCAGTTTTTTAGCCGGTCTTTCTACGATTAATAGTGCCACGATGTTCTCCTTTTATCTGACATGAACAGAGAGAATTCCATGATGAAAATATCAGTGACGCAAATGCCAGCTATAACAGTTTCCCGTTTTGAGGCCGGTAACTGCTCTACGCGCTATAACAGTTGTCATGATAAAATAACATTATCAGATTGCATTATAGTCGTGACTGCAACGAGGTTATGAAATGGACGTGATCAAAAATGTATTAAATAGTGAAATTGACCGTATCAACCGTCAGGAAGGTCGTGACGGCAGGGCGCGCGTCAACGTTGAGTTTTTTGTGAAACATCCCTGGCTGTGTCTCGCGATGCTGGTGGGGTATATTGCCGTCGGTATTGTGATGTATGTTTCACCTTATATGGGTATCGGCTGGTTTATCGGATTCACGGCTTTTCTGGTTTTCATGTCCGCTATGTTGTTGCTGGAAATCAAACCGGTCTACCGCTATGAAGATATCGGTGTGCTGGATTTGCGTGTCTGCTACAACGGGGAATGGTATTTCAGCCGCGAATTATCTGAAGATGCAGTACGTCAAATCCTCAGCGCCGAGAGCGTGAGTGCCGGAGTTAAAAACCGCATTGAGTCGATCGTGAAAAACAAAGGTTTTGTCGATTTTTACGATGTGTATGATTTGGCGCGCCTCGAGCATCAGCAGCCCTCAACACTGAACAGCGTTCAGCTAGCGCACTAATTGCCCCCATTCACATGGCTTCCGCCCATGACGTCACCCCGTCAGCTCTGATAAAATAGCGGCTGGATATACATTTTTTGTATGAATCGTCGATGCACAGGACGAAACACACTGTATGTTGAGCCGTTACCGGAGCTGCCGTGGAACGAATTAAACTGACTATTCATCATCTTCACAAAATCGTTTCGGGTGAAAAACAGGATGCGCAGGCTGTCGCACGCATTTATGCTGGCGAACATTTGCTGCTGACTGAAACCATGACCGGGCAGGCTCTCCACTATAATCGCTATATCAAGGCTGATGATGACAGCGGGAAACCGTTACGCGTGGAGTGGGAGTGCGACGGATTCGCTGAAATGTCGGTTTCCCGTGCAGAAGTCTGTCCGTGCTGTGGTGGCGACGAGCTTCACGGTTGAGAATACAGAGAGAGCAAAAGCTGAGGTGAATGATGAAGTTTATCAACAACGAAGTGGAATACCGTAAGTGGATAATGGATGAAATTTTCCAGGCGAGCGCGGTAAGTGAAACCTCTGAGTTTGCCGATCAGGAAGTCGATGATTTTATTTTTGATGCCAGGCCGCTGTCATACCCTTGTGTCGCGGTGATGATCCAGACACCCGGAGAGCCGGGCGTGTGCGAACCGCGGTTTGTCTACAAAGAGCAGATTTTTGAGTGGGCGCATCAGATGGGTTTTGGATTCGACAGCTAACTCCGACGTAAATTTCCTGCCAGCCCTGAGCATGGCTCAGGGCCCAATCATGCTCCGACAGTCGTTAGCCCTCAGACATTTTTCCTGTCGATCTTTTCTTCACCCCAGAACAGATGGTCTTCCTTCGTTTTGGCGAAGGCGATCGGTAACACTTCATCGTTCCCTTCTTCCCAAATTTTCTGCGCCAGTGTTTCATCATTCTTGGCGAGCTCAAAAATCGCTTCGGCGATTTCGTGAGAGGTTTCACGGGTGTTGGCCCAGGCTTTGATGTTTGACGTTGTCATCAGGTTCTCCTCGTAAGGGTTCGCAAATAGTGTCTTAGGAACACCAGAATAATCATTATAACTATGGTTTCCGTGAACCACTTTTGCAAACTCCGGTGATTTTTTGTGCTCAGTACCGGGGGAATAAAAGCGTCATCAGGGCACAAAAAAGGCGTCAGATGTATGCCAGTGTCGTTTATAATGAGGGCGATTTGAACATTTAAGGTGATGAACATGAGCGACGATATTTTTGATTTTGACATTGATGCTGCACTTGTGTCCGCGGAAGAAAAAGCGGCTGAGAAAGCAGCAGCAGTGCCTGAGGCTGTTCAGGATGAAAGTGACTGTGAAGGCTGCAAAATCTAATTTTTGCCCCAAAGTACAGTAAAACAAGAAACCGCTTCGGCGGTTTTTTTGTGTCTGACATTTATGGGCGTTCACGTTTTTTTCACCGAATCTCCTTTACTGACATAGCGTTGCGCAGTCATCTCCCTCAGCCCTTTTTGACGCAATTGTAAGGATAGCGAAAGGACATTTTTTTTGGGATAAATTCCTATAGAACAGGAAGATAGCGGGAGGTAATTTGTCACCACCTGATAAGCAGGTCGTGAGGTTTATAATGAAAAAACTGATTCTTGTTCTCGCCGTTTTGCTGACTTTGCCTGCTCTCGCGCATGCAAACGTCGAGCTGGGGGTGAACATGCCGGGGCTGTCACTGCATATCGGTGACCGCGACCCGCGCGGATATTATTGGGATGGCGGAGACTGGCGTCCGCCGGGCTGGTGGGATGAACATTATCGTGATGAGGGGCGTGGACACTGGGTGTATTACGAACCCGCTCCGCCACCGCCGCCTCGCTACTGGCACCATGAACACTGGCATGAAGGTCCGCCACCCGGTTACTGGCGTGACGGCCCTCCTGGGCACTGGCGCGATGGGCCACCGGGACACTGGCGTGAAGGGCCACCTCCCGGTCGCTGGTAAAGCAAGAGCGACAGAACAGACTACACAGAATTAAACAAATTTTGGGAACAGGGTTGGCGGTGGTGATGCAAATGCATCCCTAACGTCAGTTCTGTTCCTTTTACGTTTTTATTACGTCAAAAACCGATTGTTACTTTGGTAATTAATTGATTAAAAATATGTGAATACAAAAACACATTAATAAGATTTATGAAAATGACGTCCATTTTAAAATAATTAATCAATGAAGCCCGTAAACAGGCATTTAGGACGGATTGCAGCTTGCTAACTGCAATTAATATGTTAATTTTCTGTTATGTGAAATCAGCAATGGATGGCCCGAACGCAACGCGTGCCTGATCTCATATTCAGTATTTTAAGGAAGCTTTTCATCAGGTGCGTCAGACTTATTTTACTGTGAGCTCCTCTTATGCACTTGATTAAAAATGATTTTGAATACCGTTCCTGGATGCTTGAAGCCTATTTCCGCCAGGATAATATCTACGGTGATACCCTTCTGACCGAAGAAGAGATGGAAGATTTTCTTTTTGACTCCCGCCCGCAGGAATATCCTTGCCTCGGCATGGTGACACCGTCAAAACAGAATCCTCTGGACAGCGATATCATGTTTTTCTATCGCAACAACATTAATGACTGGGCGATGTCCATGGGCCTGATGAATAGTTAACAGGCGAATTGCTCAGAGATAAAAAAAGCGCCAGAGAGGCGCTTTTTGCATTTTATCGTCGGGGATTAATTTCCGCGAACTTCGACCAAAACAGGGCAGGGCGCATGGGCGATGACGTCAGCGCTGACGGAACCTTTCATCATACGACCGAATGCAGAGAGCTGACGGTGACCGATGACGATCACCGATGCATGAATCCTTTTGGCTTCGCAGACCAGCGCTTCCCCTGCGTCACCGACAATCAGATTCCCTTTAGCCTTGACCCCTGCCAGCTCCAGCGTTTTTAGTGCATTACCCACCACAGCCCGTGCAGTATTTTGTTCTTCTTCAGCGGGAGGATAATCGATGATTTCACCGGGAATATCGCCATTATCTTCAAGTGCATAGGATTCATCGATACAGCAGGTGACATATACCGTTGCCTGATGGCTGCTTGCCAGCTGACGGGCAAGATCGACGACAACGGCGGATTGTTTAGAGCCATCTACGGCCAGCAAAATAACATCAAACACGGTCACTCCTGGGTTTAGTTGTTTTGGCTCAGCTTACCAATTTCGCCAATCAATGCGTTTTTGCAATCAAGCAGGGCTTCGCGGATTTGCGCTTCTTTTGCTTCACGGCGCGGGGTTGGAAAAAGCACCGAAACTGAGTAGCGACCTAAGATGGTGTCGATGGCCACAGCCAGCGTTGAAACGCCGTCTACGGTTTCACCGTTTTCCATCGAGATCCCGCTTTCACGCACGTCTGCAATTTTTTCCAGCAGAGAATCGAGAGTGCGCACGGTATGTTCGGTGGCCGGTTCCAGCACATCCCCGACCAGCGCGCGGATCTCGTCATCTGTTTTGAGTGACAAAAGTGCCCGTCCGCCGGAGGTACTGTAAATCGGCAGGTTCAGACCCACTCTTGGCACCACGCGTAATTCCCGCTCAGCGACAATGCTGTGAATGTTGGCTATCTGGCGGCCACTGGCGCGCCCCAGTGAGACGGTTTCATCGGTCATTTCGCTGAGCTGACGAAGAAACGGTGAGGCAATGGCGATGACATCGGTATGCACCGTAGACACCAGCTTAAGCAGCGTTGGCCCAAGCCTGACGCCGCCGCTGCCTTCGGATCGCACCAGCCCTTCCTCGGCGAGTGCAGCGACGATGCGTTGAACGGTGGAGCGGGGCAAATCGACATCATTCGCGATCGCGCCAAGGCTCATCCCGTGTGGATGTTTCCCCAGCGCATTCAGAATGGTTGCCGCGCGTGAAATCACCTGGATCCCGCCGCTGCGTTCTTCATCTCCTGCTATGTCCTGTGCCATCAATTCTCCTTTGTCACCGTCGGGTGATCCTTACCAAAGCTGTACTGCCAATGTAATGGCTGGGCGCTCTGAAAACAATTTTAATCACATTGCAATACAGTGCACCGTATTATAGTATTTAAGCATGTACCGCATTGTGGTGCAATGCATCGAAATTAAAGTGATAGCGATCGCATTTCCCTTTGTGTTGCCCCACACCTGCCTTTCCACGGTCGGCGTATCAATGATTATGCGTCGATGTTAATGAGCGAAATGATGAACCCATCAGACACACCCGCATCTGCCCCCGGCAGTGCCGCGCAGCCCGTTCCGCCGGCCTTTACTCTGAGGCTGGTGATCGGATTACTCGGCGTATTAATTGCCTCGCTGTGCTCAGGCCTTAACGATCGTGTCACTGATATCGCGCTGGCCGATGTTCGTGGCGCGTTGAGTATCAGCAGCGATCAAGGTTCCTGGCTGATTGGTGTTTATCAGGCTGCCGAAGTGGCGGCGATGATGCTTGCTCCCTGGTTTGCCATGACCTTCTCGCTGCGTCGATTTACGCTGTTTGTCACCTTCGGTTTTTTGCTGCTGGCTGCGTTACTGCCTTTCGCGCCTGATTTGCCGGTATTCATTGCCTTGCGCACCGTGCAGGGCATATTCGGCGGGGCGTTGCCGCCGTTGCTGATGACGGCTGCCCTGCGCTTTATGCCGCCCCATTACAAGTTATACGGCCTGAGCGCGTATGCCCTGACGGCGACATTTGGTCCAAATATGGCCACTTCTTTAGCCGCCCTCTGGACAGACTATGTGGGCTGGGAATGGGTTTTCTGGCAGGTGATCCCGCCTTGTCTTCTGGCAATCATCATGGTCGGTTATGGCATTCCACAGGATCCTCTGCGCTTCGAGCGTTTTAAACAGATGGATAAGGTGGGCATGCTGACAGGGTGCAGCGGCATTTCCCTTCTGGTGCTGTCATTGCAGCAGGGAGAGCGTCTGGACTGGTTCAACTCTCCGCTGATCACGCTGATGTTTTTTGCCGCGCTGGCGCTGCTGACGATTTTTCTGGTTAATGAATGGCACCATCCGCTGCCTCTCTTCAAATTACAAATGCTCAAACGCCACAATCTGGCCCACGGGTTGATCACGTTGTTTGCGCTGATGTTCCTGTTTTTATCAGGCTCTGCGCTGCCGTCCAGTTACATGGAACAGGTCGGCGGATTCCGCGCCGTCCAGGTGGGGCCGCTGGCGCTGACCATCGGGCTGCCGCAACTCATACTCGCGCCGCTGGTGGCGTTTGTTCTCACCATCCGCCGCGTGGACAGCCGCTGGGTGCTGGCCTGCGGGCTGGGGCTGATCGGTGTTTCCTGCTATCTGGGCACGTACATGACCAGCGCCTGGGCGCGGGATAATTTCTATCTGATTCAGATGATGCAGGCTTTAGGCCAGCCGATGGCCGTTTTGCCCATTCTGATGAGTGCGACCAGTGTCGTTCAGCCGCAGGAAGGACCTTTTGCTTCGGCGATGTTCAACACCACGCGCGGTCTGGGCAGCGTGATGGGCGGTGCGATGTTGGGCGTTTTTGTCAGCCACCGGGAACAGTTTCATTCCAACGTATTGCTTAACCACGCCGGTAGCGTGAGCTATCTGCTTTCACAGCCTTACGGCGGCGAAAGCAGTTTCCTTGCACCGCTCAACGGCGACGGAACGGCGATCTCGACCGAAGTGATCACCCAGTTTTCCAGGCTGGTGAAAAAGCAGGCGCTGGTGCTGGGGCTGGCAGACACCTATCTGGTGATCATCGGGCTGGCGCTGTTGTTGATCCTGCTGGCGGCCATTTTGCCAAAGCGTACTTATCCGCCGCAGTCGCTGGTCAATCGTTCCTGAACCATCAGTGACCTGAACCCGTCATTACCAAAATATGTGCATTTCTTTATAAGAAAAAATGAGAGAAAAGAATCATGATAAAAAAATTACCCGTTCGCCTGAGCTGGCTGGTCGCCGCCCTCGTCGTGATATTGCTGGCTGGGATGGCCTTCTGGATATTGACCGGTGAAAGCAACCCTGGCACGGATGATGCCTTTGTTTCTGCTGACTCCACGCTGGTCGCGCCAAGGATTTCCGGCACCATCACTCAGGTCTATGTGCGGGATAATCAGGCGGTGAAAGCCGGGGAAGTGATGGCGCGCATTGATGACCGGGATTATCGGAATGCGGTGCTGACGGCAGCCGCCAGCCTTGAAACGGCGAATGCCAAAATGCTCAGCCTGACTGCCCAGTTTGCAAAACAACAGCAAACTATTTTGCAGGCACAGGCGCAGGTGAACGCAGACAGCGCCGGGATTGCCTATGCGCGCCAGAGTGCTGACCGCTATAAACGTCTGCTGCAAAATGGTTCAGGCACCGCCGACGCGCGGGATGAATCAGATGCGAATTTGCGATCAAAACTGGCCGCTCAGCAAAGTGATATGGCGGCGGCGCAGGCGGCGATAAAACAAATTGACGTGCTTAAAGCCGGACAGGCGGAAGCTCAGGCGGCAATCGATTCAGCCGCAACGGCGCTGGCCCAGGCGAAATTGAATCTCTCTTACACAGAAATCACAGCACCGGTTGACGGTATTGTCGGGCAGCGTTCCCTGCGCATCGGCGGTTATGTCAGTGCGGGCTCCCGCGTTCTGGCCGTCGTTCCGCTTCACGAGGCCTACATTGTGGCGAATTATCTTGAGACACAGTTAGGGGATGTCAGAGCCGGTCAGGCTGCGGACATAAAAGTTGATGCACTGCCGGGTCTGGTGCTGAAGGGAAAAGTGGACAGTATTTCTCCGGCGACCGGCGTGACCTTTTCTCCCATATCCCCGGACAATGCCACCGGGAATTACACCAAGGTGGTGCAACGTCTGGCAGTAAAAATTGTGCTGGAACCCAATCAGCCCGATGCGAATCGTCTTAAAGTGGGCATGTCAGTGATTCCGACGATCATTACCGCCGAACGATAATTCAGTCGCCGGTCATCCGAACTGAATAAAAAAGGCGGCCCTGCGTAAGTGCGGGGCCGCCTTTTTTGATCTTCCGTCCGGCATTATAAAACGATCATGAAGCCTGATTTTGCGGCGGGGTAGGGCCGGTTTCATTCTTTTTAGCCACATGCTGCGGTTTGCCTGAGAACAGGAAACGCAGGAGCGGAATACGTTTATGCACCTCATAAAGCACAAAGGCGATACCGAACACGAACACCAGACCCAGCCAGAATCCCATCCAGTCGCTGTGAATTTTTGGAGTAATAAACGCACCATAAATCAGCGTTAACGGGTGGTGAATCAGGTAGATGAACAAAGAGGAGTTCACCAGGTAAGTGATCCACGGCGCCTGGAAGTTCAACAGATAGTGGCTGAAGGAGAACACCACGTTCACCATCAGGATACCCAGCAAGGTGGTGACAATGGCGTCAATCTCCATCGAGTACAGCTGCGGGGTGTTCACGTGCTGATTGAACATGTAAACCGCAAACAGCAGAAGGCTCACTACCCCGGCGGTAGCCGATGGCTTGATGAACAGTTCCTTTAACCATGAGAACTTATAAGCAAAAGCGCCAATAATGAAAAATGGCAGATAAAACAACGTCTGCATCACGATAAAGTTAAAGGCACCGTTGGAAAGTAAATCCGGCGCGAAAAGATACAATGCACGGTTAAAGGTCGCATAAATTAAGCCGATAAATAAAAATAAGATTGAGAGCTTTCCTAAACTGTTTGTTCGGCTTTTAATTAATTGAATGCGATTAGTCTTAATTTCTTTTATGAATTTAAACAGGTAAAAACAAATGCTGGTGAGAATAACCAGCGTTAACAGGAACCATAAATGGGACACTAATTCCCAGACGGTGATGTTAATTTTCTGATAGAGCCCCATTGTGCTCCAGTCGGAAAATTTGCTGGTGTACTTCATCAGGAAATAGAGTTGCGGCAGAGTAATCAACGGGAAAGCGGCAGCCAGCGGGATGGCGACCCGTTCAAGACGCACCTTAAGCCACTGGTGCGAGTCATACCGCTCGTAGAGCATATATGAGAAGTAGCCTGAGATAACGAAGAACACCTGCATGCGGAAGGCGTGGATCACGTCATTAAAGATCGTCAGGCCGTGCGAGGGTATTGCACTGTTTACCGCCCAGATATGACTGGAGTAAATCAATGATATATGGAACGGAATACCCAGCAGCATCAAATATGCGCGGATGGAGTCTAAAAAGAACTCACGTTGTGGTTTTTGTGGTTTCATCACGTATCCGTTGTATGCAGCTCATCCTAATTTTAGAGCGTAATTTGTCTTTAGGTTTATTTTCTCAGGTAACCAGAAATGAACGTGACTGACAATAGTATTACTCCGAACCTCAATCAGGCTTTCTTATAGGACAAGTTTCCATAGCCTGTGTTTCAACGAATTGATATCCTTGTACCCTGTTGCGCTTAAACGGTTCTTCAATGAATGAACCATCGACAGCTCAGGTTGTCGGAAACCTGACACTTCTCATGAAACAGTGACAGCAATTGCCTTAAGCGCGCTTAAAGGAGACAAGGTGTCGGATAAAAATTTTTCCATAGGGTCACGTATGATCAAAGTCCGTTTGCTAAGTGCCGCAGTGTTGATGGCCATGTTCACCTCATCTGCCTGGGCTTTTTCTATTGACGATGTTGCAAAACAAGCGAAAGCATTAGCCGATAAAGGCTACGAAGCGCCTAAAAGCAATTTACCGTCCCAGTTCCGCGATCTCAAATTCGCAGACTACCAACAAATTCAATTCAATCATGACAAAGCGTACTGGAAAGACCAGAACACGCCTTTCAAGCTTGAGTTCTACCACCAGGGGATGTACTTCGACACTCCGGTGAAAATCAATGAAGTGACGGCTAACGCAGTCAAAGAAATTAAGTACAGCCCGGACTACTTCAACTTTGGCAACGTCAAACATGACGCTGACTCAGTGAAAAACCTCGGCTTTGCCGGTTTCAAAGTGCTTTATCCGATCAATAAAGCAGACAAAGATGATGAAATAATGAGTGTGCTGGGTGCCAGCTACTTCCGCGTCATCGGTAAAGGCCAGGTGTATGGCTTGTCTGCCCGTGGTCTGGCTATCGATACCGCACTGGCATCGGGCGAAGAGTTCCCACGTTTCCGCGAATTCTGGATCGAACGCCCTAATCCTGATGAAAAGCATTTAGTCATTTATGCCTTGCTGGATTCGCCGCGTGCGACCGGTGCTTACCGCATGGATGTGTATCCAGGTAAAGAAGCGACCGTAGACGTGCAGTCTAAAGTTTATCTGCGCGATAAAGTGGGCAAACTGGGTGTTGCTCCTCTGACCAGCATGTTCCTGTTCGGTGCAAATCAGCCGTCTCCGGTGATGAACTATCGTCCGGCGCTGCATGATTCCAACGGTCTGTCCATCCACGCCGGTAACGGTGAGTGGATCTGGCGTCCGCTGAACAATCCAAAACATCTGGCCGTCAGCCAGTTCTCCATGGAAAACCCGAAAGGGTTCGGCTTGCTGCAACGCGGCCGCAGCTTCTCCAACTTTGAAGATTTGGACGATCGTTACGATCTGCGTCCGAGCGGTTGGGTTGAAACCAAAGGCGACTGGGGTAAAGGGAAAGTTGAGCTGGTAGAAATTCCTACCGCCGATGAAACCAATGACAACATCGTTGCCTTCTGGACGCCGGATCAGTTACCTGATGCAGGTAAACCGCTGAACATGGACTATCGTCTGCACTTCACTATTGAAGAAGACAAATTGCATGCACCTGATCTGGCGTGGGTCGAACGTACCATGCGCTCAACCGGTGATGTTAAGCAGTCAAATCTGATCCGTGAACCAGATGGCAGCGTTGCCTTCCTGGTTGATTTTGTCGGTCCAAACCTCAAAGCCCTGAAAAGTGATACGCCGGTGGCGTCTCAGGTCAGCGTAGGCGACAACGGCGATCTGGTTGAAAACACTGTCCGCTATAATCCGGTAACCAAAGGCTGGCGTCTGACGCTGCGCCTGAAAGTGAAAGATCCGAAGAAAGCGATCGAAATGCGCGCTTCTCTGGCCAATGGCGATAAAACACTGAGTGAAACCTGGAGCTATCAGCTGCCTGCAAATGAATAAGTCAACGCACTCTACACATGATTACGTAGAAGCTTTGCCGCTTACTGAAGAACAGAAAGCGGCGCTCCTCCAGCAGCTTCCGGCTGCTGAAGGGGAAGCTTTTGCCACCGTGCACCGGCGCTTAGGCGCCGATGATACGGCTTCAGCGGTTGCCGCTGCGGCTGACATCGATGCGCCTCTGGCCTCGGTGAAAGCGCGCGTAGGCGGCAGCTGGCCTTACGCTCTGGAAAAGGGCTCGCTGGATGAAGTGGATAACGAAGGCCGCACCATCGCCAGCGCTATGCCACCGGTTAAGCGTTCCAGCATGTTCCCTGATGTCTGGCGCACCAACCCGGTAGGCCGTTTCTGGGACAATCTGATGGGGCGCAGCGCGGCTTCCCGTCACCGCGCCTCAGAAATGCCTGAATCCGAAAAACGCTGGCGTCATGCCGGTTCCGTTCGCCGTTATATCTTGCTGGCTCTGATGCTGGTGCAAACGGCGATCGCCACCTGGTACATGAAAACCATCCTGCCTTATCAGGGCTGGGCGCTGATCGACCCCGCAGATATGTTGAATCAGGACTGGCAACAGTCTGTGCTGCAACTGCTGCCTTATGTGTTGCAGACCGGAATTCTGGTGCTGTTTGCCATTTTGTTCTGTTGGGTATCGGCCGGTTTCTGGACCGCACTGATGGGCTTTTTACAACTGCTCATTGGCCGCGATAAATACAGCATCACGGCGTCCACCAAAGGCGACGAGCCGCTGAACCCGAATAACCGTACCGCGCTTATCATGCCGATTTGTAACGAAGACGTGGAGCGCGTATTCGCGGGTCTTCGTGCAACGTACGAATCCGTGAAAGCGACCGGTGATTTGGATCAGTTTGATATCTATGTCCTGAGCGACAGCTATGATCCGGATATCTGCGTGGCTGAACAGAAAGCCTGGATGGAAGTCTGCCGCGACGTAGACGGCCATGGCCGTATCTTCTATCGCCGCCGCCGTCGCCGTGTGAAACGCAAAAGCGGAAACATTGATGACTGGTGCCGTCGCTGGGGCGGGGAATATGCCTATATGGTGATCCTCGATGCCGACAGCGTGATGAGTGGCGAATGTCTGACCGGTCTGGCTCGTCTGATGGATGCTAACCCGAATGCCGGTATCATCCAGTCTTCGCCGAAAGCGTCCGGAATGGATACGTTGTATGCGCGTTGTCAGCAGTTT
This sequence comes from Rahnella sp. PAMC25559, assembly GCF_050632365.1. Lineage (GTDB taxonomy): Bacteria > Pseudomonadota > Gammaproteobacteria > Enterobacterales > Enterobacteriaceae > Rahnella > Rahnella rivi. The sequence continues at coordinate 2,421,087 of NZ_CP192543.1, forward strand.
GCTACCCGCGTCTACGGCCCGCTGTTTACCGCGGGTCTGCACTTCTGGCAGTTGGGTGAATCCCACTACTGGGGGCACAACGCCATTATCCGCGTGAAACCTTTCATTGAGCACTGTGCGCTGGCACCGTTGCCGGGTGAAGGTTCATTTGCGGGCTCCATCATGTCGCATGACTTTGTGGAAGCGGCACTGATGCGTCGTGCGGGCTGGGGTGTCTGGATCGCCTACGATCTGCCGGGCAGTTATGAAGAGTTACCGCCAAACCTGCTGGATGAGCTGAAACGCGACCGCCGCTGGTGCCATGGTAACCTGATGAACTTCCGCCTGTTCCTGGTGAAAGGGATGCACCCGGTTCACCGTGCGGTGTTCCTGACCGGTGTCATGTCGTATCTTTCCGCACCGTTGTGGTTTACGTTCCTGGCCTTGTCTACCGCCTTGCAGGTGGTGCATACGCTGATGGAACCGCAGTACTTCCTGCAACCTCGTCAGCTGTTCCCGGTGTGGCCGCAATGGCGTCCTGAACTGGCAATCGCCTTGTTCTCGACCACCATGGTGCTGCTCTTCCTGCCAAAACTGCTGAGTATCGTCCTGATCTGGGCGAAGGGTGCGAAACAGTTTGGTGGCGGTTTCCGGCTGCTGATCTCCATGCTGCTGGAAATGCTGTTCTCGGTTCTTCTGGCCCCTGTGCGTATGCTGTTCCACACAGTCTTCGTGGTCAGTGCGTTCCTGGGCTGGGAAGTGGTCTGGAATTCACCGCAGCGTGACGATGATGACACGCCGTGGGGCGAAGCCTTTAAACGTCACGGATCTCAGCTGTTGCTGGGTGCTGTCTGGGCGGCCGGTATGGCCTGGCTGGACTTGCGTTTCCTGTGGTGGCTGGCGCCAATCGTCTTCTCCCTGATCCTCTCGCCAATTGTTTCGGTGCTGTCGAGCCGTGCAACGCTTGGGATTAAGAGTAAGCGAGCCAAACTGTTCCTGATCCCGGAAGAATACGATCCTCCGCGCGAACTGGTCGCCACCGAGGAATACCTCAAGCTCAACCGTGAACGTAAACTGCAAAACGGCTTTATGCACGCAGTGTTTGATCCGGCATTCAACGCACTGGCCTCCGCCATGGCCACATCACGCCACCTGCTGCGCGATGCGGTTGAAAACGGACGTCGCGCTCATCTTGAGCAGGCGCTGAAAACCGGGCCGAAAGATTTGGGCAAAGCCGATCGCCTGATTCTTCTGAGCGATCCGGTGCTGATGGCGCGTTTACACTCTGCGGTCTGGACGCAACCTGATCAGCAAGCGTGGGGCGAGTATTACAGTAAGTTGCCGCGTAACGCGCAGGCCTTCCCTGAAACTCAAACGCTGGAAGTTAAACCGGCCTGAGTTGACGTAAAGGGGCAGTAAAGATAAACGGACAGTATGTCATTTGCATACTGTCCGTTTTTTTATGGTGTGAAGTTCAGTGACTCTTTAACCCGCAGCGTATAAAATTTTACTTTGTCTTAACATGGCCGGTCTTCACGCGCATGCTAAGCTGACAGCGCTATTCAGCGCTCAACGGAGTGCTTCATTTGATTCAATTTGACAGGTTGTGTGAGTGATTAATCGGGGTGTTTTTCGCGGATCTGTTCTGGCCTTGCTGGCCGTCACGCTCTCGGGATGTGGCAGTATCATCAGCCGCACGGTGCCGGGGCAGGGGCATGGCAATCAGTATTATCCTGGCGTGCAATGGGACCTTCGGGACAGTCCGTGGCGTTATGTCACTGTGATCGACGTTCCGCTGTCGATGATTGTCGACACCTTCATGCTGCCAGTTGACGCCCGCCACGGCCCTTACAATTAAACGTCAGTCGATGTCACGGCCCGGATAATCGTCTTCGTCATCCCACTCTTCTGCTGCTGCCGCGCCTTCTTCGGTGTCGGTCTGCGGTTCATGCTGGAATTCCCCTTCATCCCATTCGTACAGCGTCGCCTCTTCCAGCCACTCTTCTTCAAGTTCGATGACGTCGTAATCCTCATCGAAAATGGCCTGTGCAGCGGCACCGCTGCGGAAGGTCAGCGCATCAATGGATTCCCCTTCGGCGCTGAGAAATTCTGCCTGCCACATGATGTCGCCATCCTGCATGATGTATTTCTGCAAATTGAACTGATCGGGAAGCGGCTCTTCATCGCCCTGGATCCTGTCCTGCGCGGCTTCGAGAAATTCTTCGCGGGCGGCATCAATAGCTTCTTCAAGCGTTACGTACATGCTCATTATTGTCTCCTGAGTTGAAATGGGGTGTAGCTAAAAAGCGTGTGGTGTAAATAGTGTTATGAATGAACAGGTAACAACCACTCGTCAGTAAAAATGCTGATTCAATGAGTGTTGTCGATAAATGACAGGATGCAAGTTTTCAGAGAAAAACAGTCTGACCAGTGATGTTTTTTTGGAAAGCTGGCGGGAAAAAGGAATCGCACAGACACAACTGTCAGCACTTTCCCTGATTTGCAAAGGCTGTGAAGGGGAGGGGTAAAGGTTTAGCAAACCCCCGGCGGGGCGTGAAATTGAGGGCTACATTAATCCTGAACTTTCAAGATTAAGGTGACTTTTATGAAGACTCTTTCCCGTGCTTTATTCCTGCCGCTGTGTGCGCTTGGCGTCATATTCAGCGTTTCCAGTCAGGCCAGTGAAAATACGCATCCGCAACCTCCTGTGAACATGTTCCACGGAGAAGGTTTGCCGCTGCCGCCGCCACCGATGATGATGGGGTTCTGCCATCCGGGGCAATTGTTTTGTGCCAGCGTGGCCAGTGATAACCCGACAGCCACCATTCAAAAACTGACGTCTGTGCTGCCTGCCACGACGGCCGGCAAGCATTACGAAGTGCGTCTGGTGGTTGTTGAAGTGCCCGACGATATGCCGGTGCCGCCGCAACCTGACAAAGCACCTTAAAGCGCGTCAGTCTGGCAGGGCGGCCGCGTTTAATCGGTCATCGCCTGGCGTGGCCGCCGTTGCAGACACCAGTACGAGTAAAATGCATTGAACAGCACCACCAGCGCCGTGACACAAAATACTGTCCTGAAGCCATAACTTGCTGACACCGCTGCACCGAGCAGCGGGCCGGTGACATTACCGACGTCACGGAACGACTGGTTGTAACTGAATACCCGACCGGCCACCTGATTGGTGCAGTTATAAATCAGCAGCGTCTGAACAGCGGGCAGCAATGCGCCATCCGTCGCGCCGAGCAGGAAACGTAAAATCCCCAGTTGCAGCGGCGTTTGCACGAAAGCCATCGGGATCAGCAGCAACACTGAAATCCCCATCATCGCCACCAGAATACGCTCCGGCCCGATCCTGTCTCCCAGTTTGCCCAGCCTCGGTGCACTCATCAGCGCGGCCACACCCGGTACGGAGGCTATCATCCCGCTGATAAAGGCAAGATTCTGCGTATCCCCCGCCAGTTCACGCACGTACAGCGTGAGGATGGGCGCGATAGAGCCTGTCGCTACCTGAATAATCATCGTCGTGACAAACAGGCACAGCACCAGTTTTGGATTTTTAAGGGAAGCGAATACCTGCTTGCGATTGAGCATGTCCTTTTTATTGACGGGAACGAACTGCTCACGAATGCAATACAGCGTCATCACGAAGCACAGGAAAAGTACCGCAGCGGTGATGAAGAAAACCGGACGCAGTCCGTAGCTGTCAGCGAGCAACCCGCCTACCAGTGGCCCGAGCAGCGCGCCGCTGACGCCGCCGGTGGAAAGTGTACCCAGCGCCCAGCCGCTTTTATTGCGCGGGATCTGGGTAGCAATCAGTGCATTGGCGTTGGGAACAAAGCCGCCGAGTAAACCGAGCAGGGCGCGGAGCACCAGAAACTGCCAGATATTTTGTGCGAATCCCATCAGCACCATGACGATCGACATACCGAGCGCGGAACGCAGCAGCATGATCTTACGGCCCTTACGGTCGGCGAGGCCGCCCCAGAATGGCGAGGCAATAGCGGAAAACAGAAAGGTGATACTGAATACCAGACCGGACCACATGTTCAGGGATTCATGGCCCGTCACGCCCAGCGTTTCTACGTATAACGGCAGAAAGGGCATGATCAGGCTGAATGCGGCACCGGTAAGAAAGCAGCCAATCCAGGCAACAAACAGATTACGTTTCCAGTTAATGGGTTCTGGGGCGAGTTCAGGTTCAGGAGCCGAGGTCATAAATTACCGGAAAAAAGAGGTCAGGTTCGCTCTGTGATGGCAGAAAGAAACAAGGCAGAGCACAAGTAACAATCAGTCAGATGGATAATTATGCGCCTAATTATCATCCACTTCAATGATGTTAATGAACTGTAACAAGCGGAGTAAAATACAGGTTTAAAAAATTTGGCGGACTGAAGGAGATCAATAATTTGGCAAAAAGCAAAAAAAAACGGCCAGTGATGAGGCTGGCCGCGACAGACACAAAAAACCAAAATAAAACGTAATTAACGCAGGGCCGGGTTTTTCATCACGGAATAACGGCCACTGCCAAGGAACATGATCACCAGGCCGCCGAAGAAATAGAGCGCTTCGCCTTCCAGACCCCATGCGCCGACGTCGGTGACCGTAAAGAATTTACCGGCGACAACGAGGAAAACGGCAACAAGAATATTGAATGCCATCACCAGTGCGGCAGGGCGGGTGAAGATGCCCAGAATGATCAGTACCGGGGCAATCACTTCACCGATATACGCGCCGTAAGCGATAAAGCCAGGCAGGCCAGCGGCGACTAACATGTTGGCGATCCAGCCGACGCCGTTCTCGATTTTAGCCACGCCGTGAAACAGGATCAGAATACCGAAAGTGAGACGTAACAGAAGCTTACCAAAATCAGGGTGATCGGTGGCGCGGGTAAAAGCAGTGTTCAGTTTAGCCAGCATAACAGTTTCCTTTCGGGAGAGACTCGTTGATCACGCGGCCCCTAACGTTCCGGGGTAATCACGTGGGGAAATTATGCTGAGAGTATTGGCCTAAACGCCATGAGATAAAATCTGATAACTTTGAAGAAGTCTGTCAAAAAAACTGTTTAAGCAAATCAAAAATAAGAACCGGTGCAGTGAACCTGAACCGGCCCTCTCATCAGTCACTCAACTTTTTATAGAGTGAAGGTTCGCCCTGCGGACGCGTTTTAAAACGGCGATGCAGCCACATATATTGCTCCGGTGCCTGACGAATTTCATTTTCGACCACTTTATTCATGTACGCAGCGGCAACGACTTCATCATCCAGTGGGAAATCGGCGACCTGAGGATGAATGATCATCTCATAGCCTTTCCCGCCTTCAAGACGACGCGGGGTGAAAGGAATGATCGCCGGTTTGCCCATTCGCGCCAGCAGGTAAGTCCCCGTGGTGGTCGCGGCTTTATCCACCGCAAAGAACGGCACGAATACGCTGGCACGCGGGCCGTAGTCGTGATCCGGTGCGTACCAGATGATATCGCCCTGCTTCAGACTGCGGATCATGCCCTTAAGGTCTTTGCGATCCAGCATGCCTTTGTTAGAACGCATACGGCCTTTGGTCTGGATCCAATCCATCAGCTTATTATCATGCGGTCGGTAGACGCCGACACCCGGATTATGGATACCAAAGATACGCGCACCAAGCTCGAGGGTGAGGAAGTGGACACCGATTAACAACACGCCTTGCTGGTTGTCGCGTGCACGTTGAATGTGTTCAAGACCGCTGACGCTGAACCAGCGTTCGATACGCTTGTCAGGCCAGAACCACGCCATGCCCGTTTCAAACAACCCCATGCCGACGGATTCGAAGTTTCTCACCACCATATCTTCCCGCTGGTCAGGGTGCATATCAGGGAAACAAAGTTCGATGTTACGCGACGCGATTTTGTAGCGGCGTTTCAGAAAGCGCATTGAAAAGCGGCCTAAGCCTGTACCAATACGATAAATAACCGGATAAGGCAGTAACACCAGCGCGTAAAGTAATCCCAGACCTAACCAGGTCATCCAGTAACGCGGATGCAGTAATGAAAGAGTAAAAGTTGGTACCTGAGTCATAAAATCTCTGCGTCATAATAATCGAAGTAGAAAATATATAAGCTCTGTCTGGTGCAGCAGCCCGCTACATAAGTACGTTCACTCCCCATATGGAGTGCGTGTTATGCGTTAATTATTTGTAGCAAAGTGACATATTGTGGCACTTTTTTGGTGCGAGGTGAAAGGCGTCGGCACTAATACCTCATTTTTTGGTATTCACTGCCTGAATGGAAAGCAATCTGCTCTATTTATAAGCCGCCGTTAAGTAAACGCGCTTCTTTCCGACTGAATATCAGCAGAGAACCGGTTTTTGTCAAATAAACGGGCAGCCAATTGGGCTGCCCGCGGGGAAATTTACAAAGGAGGATTAATCCGGCTGGAATAAACCTTTCACGCTGTGCGGCTCGCTGCGCCAGTACTGTTTCGGTGCGGCTACCTTCGCGCCCAGTTTGGCAGCAGCATGCCACGGCCAGCGCGGGTTATATAAAATACCGCGTGCCAGCGCGATCATATCGGCCTGACCGGTACCGATAATCGCTTCTGCCTGCTCCGGCTCGGTGATCAGGCCAACGGCAATCACCGGCATTTTCACGTAACGTTTTATGCCGTACGCGAAAGGCACCTGGTAGTTCGGGCCAACGGCAATTTTCTGCTGAGTGCTCAGGCCACCGCTGGAGACGTGAATATAACTGCAACCCAGCGCATCCAGCGCTTTTGCCAGCGCAATAGACTGCTCCAGATCCCAGCCACCTTCCACCCAGTCAGTTGCGGAAATCCTCACGCCCACCGGTTTGTCGGCCGGAAATGCCTCGCGGATGTCCTGGAAGATCTCAAGCAGCAGCCGCATACGGTTTTCCAGTGAGCCGCCGTACTGGTCGGTGCGCTGGTTCGACAGCGGTGACAAGAACTGATGCAGCAGGTAGCCGTGCGCTCCGTGCAGTTCGAGTAAATCAAACCCAAGACGATCGGCGCGGCGGACGCTGTCGACATACGCCTGTTTCAGTTGTGCAATGCGTTCCAGCGACATCGCCTCCGGGGCTTCAGTGCCTTCAGCGAAGGCTGCGGCAGAAGGGGCAACGGTTTGCCAGCCTCCGGCGGACTGAGGAATTTGTGCGCCTCCTTTCCAGGGTGCGGCACAGGATGCTTTTCGCCCTGCGTGGCCGAGCTGCAGGCCAAGGGGCATATCGCTGTTTTCGCGCAAACCCGTGATAAGGTCCTTCAGTGCAGCCTCGGTTTCGTCATCCCATAACCCCAAATCCTCGGCAGAAATGCGCCCGACGGCTTCCACGGCGGTCGCTTCGAGGATCAGTAAACCTGCCCCGGAAAAAGATAACTGACCGAGATGGGCATGATGCCAGGATGTGGCTTTGCCGTTATCCGAGGAATACTGGCACATTGGCGCGATCACAATGCGGTTTGTGAGTGTCAGCTTGCCCAGCGTAATCGGTTCAAAAAGCTTGCTCATGTTTCCTGCTCCTGCGAAAAGTTGAATCGTCGTTAAATCCCGAAAATGGATAACACCTAAGCATAGGTTATCGTAATTATCCCGGCGGCAAGGTGCAGCGGGTGTTTTTCTGTTGAGGAATTTGCAACGGGAGATGTCCTCAATGTTGCTTTAATGTATAATCTTGCCGCTTAAAAGTGACCAATCTTTAAATTCCCCGAAAGACAGGAACGTACACCATGCCAGTGTTACATAACCGTATTTCTAATGAGGAACTGAGGGCGCGTATGTTGGCTGAAACTGAGCCGCGCACCACTGTTTCTTTTTATAAGTATTTCCAGCTCGACGATCCGAAAGCCTTTCGCGACGCCCTCTATATCAGCCTGACGCGCCTGAATGTATTTGGCCGTATTTACGTGGCAAAAGAAGGAATTAACGCTCAGATAAGCGTCCCGCAAAGTCAGTTTGAGGCCTTCAAAACCGAGTTGTTTACCAGCCATCCGGCGCTGGATCAGATCCGTCTGAACATCGCACTGGAAGATGACGGCAAGTCCTTCTGGGTTCTGCGCCTGAAAGTGCGTGACCGCATTGTGGCGGACGGTATTGACGACGAAAGTTTTGACCCGTCAAAGATCGGTGAATACCTGAAAGCCGAACAGGTCAATGCGATGATCGACGATCCGGACACCTTGTTTGTGGATATGCGTAACCATTACGAATACGAAGTGGGGCATTTCGACAAGGCGATCGAAGTCCCTTCGGATACTTTCCGCGATCAACTGCCGATGGCCGTCGATATGCTGAAAGAAGACAAAGACAAGAAGATCGTCATGTACTGCACCGGCGGTATTCGCTGTGAAAAGGCCAGCGCCTACATGCTGCACAAGGGTTTTAAAAATGTGTATCACGTGGAAGGCGGCATAATTGAATATGCGCGCCGGGCGAAAGAGCAGGGCTTACCGGTGAAATTCAAAGGCAAAAACTTCGTCTTTGATGAACGCATGGGTGAACGTATTTCAGACGACGTGATCGCACACTGTCACCAGTGCGGCACGGCCTGCGATAACCACACCAATTGCAAAAATGACGGCTGCCATTTGCTGTTTATTCAGTGCCCGACCTGTGCGGCGAAGTTTGACGGTTGTTGCAGTGAAATCTGCATGACAGAACTGAAACTGCCGGTGGAAGAACAGCGTTCCCTGCGTGCAGGACGTGAGAACGGGATCAAGATTTTCAATAAGTCCAAAGGATTGTTGCAAACCACCATGCACATTCCTGCGCCTGAAAACGACTGATACGTTTTCCCGAACGTAAAAAGGCCCTGACTGGCAATGCCATGCAGGGCCTTTTTTATGAGGCAGGAATTATTTCTCCTGGACGCCTTCAACAGAGATGATCAGCTCAACATTCTGAGAGGCCGGGCCCAGATCGGTGGTGATACCGTAGTCTTTCAGGGCGATAGTGCCAGCCGCCTCAAAGCCTGCGCGGTAACCGCCCCACGGATCTTTGCCCTGACCCAGTAATTTAGCCTGCAACGTCAGCGGTTTCGTCACGCCGTTCAGCGTGAAATCACCGGTTACGGCCAGGTTTTCACCTTCTTTCTTCACTGACGTTGATTTGAACGTTGCCTGCGGATGTTTGCCGACGTTCAGGAACTCTGCGCTGCGCAGGTGTTTATCGCGTTCAGCGTGATTGGTGAAAACGCTGGTGGTGTTGATGGTGACGTCAACTTTATCGGCTGACGGATCTTTTTCATCAAAAGTAAAACCGCCGTCGAAATCATTAAAGCTGCCGTACAACCAGCTGTAGCCTAAGTGTTTGATACGGAATTCAATAAAGGCGTGCTGGCCTTCTTTGTCGATTTTGTAATTTGCGGCCGTTGCTGAACCGGCTGCCAGTAACAGCGATGCCAGCGTCAGTCCCAGGGTCGTTTTTTTCAACATGGTGATTCTCCATTGTCCATATGTGAAGAGCAGAAAGTGAAACGGGTCAGCGTCCGAGCATGCGTGTCAGGGTGCTGTCCCGGTCAATGAAATGGTGCTTAAGTGCCGCGAGTGCATGGAATGCAGAAACAATCACAATTCCCCACGCCAGCCATAAATGGATCGTCCCGGCGAGATCTGCCTGCTGGTTCAGCCCGAAAAGCGTCGCGGGGATTTCAAACCAGCCGAACACGCTGACAGCCTGACCCTCTGCCGTAGAAATCAGATAACCGCTGATCAGGATGGCAAACAGACCGGCAAACAGAAGCACATGTGCCAACCAGGCGCCGAGTCGTGTTTTAGCGCTGTACGTGCTCAGGGCTTTTGGCGGAGGGGAAATAAACCGCCACGCCAGCCGGAATACCATCGCGACGAAAAGTAATACGCCAATGCTTTTATGTATTTCGGGCGCGCGGTGATACCAGGTATCGTAATAACCCAGTCCCACCATCCATAAACCCAGGGCAAATAATCCGTAAACGGCAAGAGCAACGCCCCAATGAATCAACACGGAAATATGGCCAAAGCGGACAGGCGTATTTCTCCACTGCATATAAAGCTTCTCGTTCAATATGATATTTTCGAAAGCTAAACATATTGAAACATCTTGGCAATATTTAATTATCAAAAATGTCGATTAATTTCATTTGTTCATTATTTTTGATGCTAATGACCACTGCTTGTTCAATGGTTTCGGCTTTGTTAGCGAGGTACGCCGTAAAATTGAAGGAAGCCCGGACTGGCGGGGGATTGTCAGGTTTTGTCATGCAAGGTAAAGATTATTCCACTTCTAAAAATTTGAGTAAAAAACGTAATTTCGCCCGTGATTAATAATTTCTGATGTATCCCGCTGAGGCTCTAAATATGAGGATGGAATATCCCCATATAATTCTCTGTACATGATCCTAAAGTTTAAATGTTTCTTAAATAGAACGTAAAGAAATATAAGGGTGACGACGTAAGTGATCGAGATCAGGTTGCGAAATATTTCCGAAATTATACTTACCGGAAATTTTGCTTAGGAATTTTCTTATATTCCTTATATCTGATGTCTGCTGATGCTTGTTGGTACATTTTTGACAGCGCAGGCCTGAGACATCACATGGAGAGTGACGCTATGGTATTTCCTGCAATTCGCCGCCTGACTACAGGTACACATATTACTGCTATCGCGGCGGTCATGGCTTTTTTCCTGCTCCATTGCGGCGCAGTGAGCGCGCAGCCACTCCCGGTTGTCGGCACCGTGACCATCGCCACACAGAACGAGGGTGTGAACCGCACCTATCTTGGTCGCCTGGAAGCGGTGCAATCAGTCAACGTTGCCAGCCGTACGGAAGGTTTTATTGCCCGCCGTGTCTTTGAGGAAGGGCAATTCGTTAACGCGGGCGATCTGTTGTATGAGATTGAGCCCGCATTGCATAAATCTGCCGTCGCCCAGGCCAAAGCGCAGCTCGACAGCGCCAATGCCACCGCGCGCCACGCGCAAACTCACCTTAACCGTATTCAGCGTCTGGGAGATGCCCGCACTGTCAGCCAGTCTGATGTGGATGCTGCAGTGGCGGCACGTGATACCGCGCGGGCAGCGGTTGCACAAGCACAGGCCGCGCTAAAAACGCAGGAATTACAGCTGAGTTATACGCGCATTACTGCGCCCATTTCCGGGCGTATCGGCGTCAGCCATTTTCATACCGGCAGCCTGGTGAACCCGGCCAGCGGAACACTGACGGAAATCGTTCAGCTTGATCCGGTGCGGGTGGTGATTTCCGTAAATGAACGAGATTTTCTCAGCGCCAGCCAGAATACCGGTTCGCTTGAACAGGCGATGTCCGGGGAGAATATGGCACTGTCGCTGCGTCTGTCAGATGGTTCTCCGTACATGGTCGCGCCGACCTTTGAATCCCTGGGCAACCGCATTGATGCGCAAACGGGCACCGTCGCCGTCAGGCTGGCGGTGGCGAATCCACAGCATCGTTTGCTGCCGGGCGGTACGGTAAACGTGCTGGCGGAACCGCAATCTGATGCCCGTCTGCCCGTCGTGCCAGCCAATGCATTGCAGCAAAATCAGGCCGGTCATTTTGTCCTGCTGGTCAATGCGCAACAGCAAATTGAAGCGCGGCCGGTACGTCTGGGGGCTCAAAATCCTCAGGGTTATTTCGTGCTGGACGGCTTGCAGGGCGGAGACAAGGTGGTAACCGAAGGTCTGCAATGGATCCAGCCGGGGATGAAAGTCTCAACGCGGGATGCTCAGGGTGTTTCAACGGCTCAGACGACTCAACGTTAAGGAACGACGATGCTTCAGCAATTTATCAAGCGACCCCGTTTTGCGATGGTCATCGCGCTGGTCACCGCCCTGATGGGTGCGGTGGCGCTCAAGGTGATCCCGGTTGAGCAATATCCGGATATCACGCCTCCCGTTGTGTCTGTCAGCGCCATCTATCCGGGGGCGAGTGCGCGGGACGTGGCTGAATCTGTGGCGGCGCCTATTGAAGCGCAGGTTAACGGCGTCAGCAATATGCTGTACATGTCCTCAAACAGCGGCAATAACGGCAGCTACTCACTGAATATCACCTTTGCCAGCGGTACCGATCCGGATACGGCGGCGGTTGAAGTGCAGAACCGGATTTCTCAGGTGAGCGCAAAATTGCCCGCCGAAGTGCTGAACACGGGCGTGTCGGTTCGTAAACAGGCTTCCAATATTTTAATGGGCATCAGCCTGCTTTCCCCAAATAATACCCATGACATGTTGTTTATCAGCAACTTCGCCAGCATTCAGTTGCGGGACGCTCTGGCGCGAATCGATGGTGTGGGCGACGTACAGGTTTTCGGATCGCGTGATTACAGCATGCGTATCTGGCTGGATCCGCGCAAGATGGAGGCGCTGAACGTCAGCAGTACAGAAATCAGCGCCGCGATCCAGAGCCAGAACGTTCAGGCTGCGGCCGGTCAGATTGGCGCATCGCCGAGTCCTTCGTTACAGCAGCAAACCCTGACGATCAGCGGTGCCGGGCGTCTCAGCTCACCGGAAGAGTTCGCCAATATTATCGTGCGTAAGAATGAACAGGGCGGAGCGGTGCGGCTGCGCGACGTCGCGCGCATTGAGCTGGGTGCGCAGGATTATCAGGTCAACGCGACGCTGAATCAGACACCTTCGGCTTTCCTTTCTGTCTATCCTGCGCCCGGTGCCAATGCGCTGAACGTGGCAAATGCGGTGCGTGAGGAGATGACCCGACAGGCGCGTTATTTCCCGGACGATCTCAACTACGAAATTAAATTCGACTCGACCCAGTTTGTCAGTGCCACGCTGGATGAAATCGCCGTCTCTCTCGTCCTGACATTTCTGGTTGTCCTGACGATTGTCTTCCTGTTTTTGCAAAGTGCACGCGCCACTTTTATTGTCGCACTGACCATTCCCGTCTCTTTGCTGGGCACCTTTGCCGTGCTCTACGCGTTTGGCTATTCCGCTAATACGCTGAGCTTATTTGCCATCATTCTTGCGCTGACGGTGGTGGTGGATGACGCCATCGTGGTGGTAGAAAATGTCGAACGCCTGATGACGGAAGACCCCTCGCTGGGCCGGGTGGCAGCCACCCGTAAAGCGCTGAAACAGATCGCCGGACCAATCATCGCCACAACGGTGGTGTTAATGGCGGTATTTGTGCCGATCGCCGTGTTACCCGGCATCACGGGCGCGCTGTATCGTCAGTTTGCGGTAACGCTGTCGGCTGCGGTGATTCTTTCAAGTATCAATGCATTAACCCTGACTCCCGCACTTTGTGCGACCTTGCTCAAACCCCGCCCTGAAAAACCGGCACGCCTGTTTGGCGCTTTCAACCGGGGGCTGGACAAGGTGCGTGATGTTTATGTCACGGCGACCGGCGGGCTCAGTAAACACGTGCTGACCAGTACCCTCACCGTGATGGTGATTCTTGTTGCGTGCGTGTGGGGTTATTCCACGTTGCCAAAATCCTTCCTGCCGGATGAAGATCAGGGCTATTTCTTCGTCAACGTACAGTTGCCGGATGGCGCATCGCTCGGGCGAACCGATGCGGTCCTGGGACAAATGCAGACGCTGCTGGAAAACGACCCGGCCGTTGACGATGTCATCGCCATCAGCGGTTTCAGCCTGCTGAGCGGCGGCAGTGCGCCAAATTCGGCGTTCGGGATTGTCTTGCTGAAACCCTGGGGCGAACGCAGCAGCGTGGATCAGGTGATAGGCCGCCTGCAACCCGCGATGGCTGGCATCCCGTCGGCGATGATCATGGCGATTAATCCACCTGCCATTTCCGGCCTGGGAACCGCATCGGGTCTGGATCTTCGCCTGCAGGCATTGCAGGGGCAGTCGCCGCAGGAACTGGCAGCGACCGGTCAGGCGCTGATCATGGCGGCAAATCAGGACCCGCAGCTCAGCCGCGTGTTCACCACCTTCAGCGCCTCGGTACCTGAAATCGCCCTGAGCGTTGACCGTGACCGCGCCGCGCAGTTGCAGGTGCCGGTCAGCCGGATTTTCGGCACACTACAAACCTCTCTGGGTGGCGTGAATGTCAGTGATTTCATTATCAATAACCGTCTGTTCAATGTGCAGATGCAAAATGAAATGGAGGACCGCCAGCGCGCCGACCAGATTTCCACGCTGAGCGTACGTAGCGATAACGGTTCGCTGGTCAGCATGGGCAAACTGGTTGATCTGACGCCTTCACTCGGCGCGCCATTTATCACGCAATACAACCAGTTCCCGTCACTGGCCATCAGCGGTTCGGCGGCGCAGGGCGTGAGTTCCGGTGAAGCTATGGCGCAAATGGAACATATTCTCAGTGAAAAGCTTCCAGCCGGTTACGGATACGAATGGACGGGAATGTCATTACAGGAAATTCAGGCTGGCGGTCAGGCGATTCTGATTTACGCCGCGGCACTGTTATTCGCGTACCTGTTCCTGGTGGCGCAGTATGAAAGCTGGAGTATTCCGCTGGTGGTGATGATTTCAGTTATCTTCGCGGTGTTTGGCGCTATCGCGGGATTACATCTGGCCGGGCTGAGCAATGATGTGTATGCGCAGATTGGTATGGTGCTGCTGATAGGGCTGGCGGCCAAGAATGCTATTCTTATTGTGGAATTCTCGAAAGCACGCCGTGAAGAAGGAGCGTCTGTACGGGAGGCGGCACAGGACGGGGCGAAACAGCGTTTTCGTGCAGTCATGATGACGGCAATTTCCTTCATTCTCGGTGTCTTGCCGCTGGTACTGGCTTCCGGTGCCGGCGCGATGAGCCGACACATTATTGGTGTCACGGTATTCAGTGGCATGTTGCTGTCAACGACGGCGGGGATCTTGTTTATCCCGGCACTGTATGTCCATATTCAACGTTTCCGTGAATGGACGAAATCGCGTTAATCTGCTGCACAGGCCATGAACAGGAGAAAGCCATGCGAAAGACAATAGTGACGGATCAGGGGCTGAAAATTGTCATGATGATGGCGATGCTGGTGGTGATTTTTGCCGGCATTAAATCCGCCGCAGATATTATCGTCCCATTGATTCTGGCGCTGTTTCTGGCTTTCGTCCTCAATCCGCTGATTGTTCTGCTGGAGAAAGCGCGGGTGCCGCGAGCGCTCGCGGTAATGCTGGTGGCAACGGTGGTGATTTGTGTGATGGTGTTTTTGACAACGACGTTGCTGGTCACGCTCAATGATTTCGCACGCACCCTGCCGCAATACCGCGGGATCATTGCCGAGAAACTGCGCCAGTACGATGCCTATTTTCCTCAGGGCGAACTGACGTTCACACCGGAACAGCTTGCAGGCTACATTGATCCGGCTGCCACGCTGAATCTGGTGAGTAAGCTCATCAGCTATCTGTCGAACGCCATGGCCGGCCTGTTCTTATTGCTGATGACCGTCGCCTTTATGCTGATCGAAGTCCCGCAGTTGCCCTACAAACTGGAACAACTCTCAGACGATCCCGGCAAGGGCAGGGCTAATATCCAGCGTGCACTGGACAGTGTCACGCGGTATCTGGTGATTAAAACGCTGATTAGCGTCGTCACTGGTCTGGCGGTCTGGGGATTACTGGCGTTCATCGGCGTCAGGTTTGCCTTTCTGTGGGGAATGCTGGCTTTTGCCCTTAACTATATTCCGAATATCGGATCCTTCCTGGCGGCCATCCCGCCAATTATTCAGACGTTTTTGTTCAACGGCGTGAGCGACGGATTGATGGTGACGGCGGGTTACATCCTGATTAACGTGATTTTTGGCAGCATTATTGATCCCAGGATCCTCGGGCGCGGGCTTGGGCTGTCCACGCTGGTGGTCTTCGTTTCCCTGATTTTTTGGGGCTGGCTGATGGGGCCGGTGGGGATGCTGTTGTCTGTGCCGTTGACGATTGTAATGAAAATCGCCCTGGAGCCCACCGCCGCAGGACATAAAATTGCTGTCCTGTTGGGCGATGGCGCACCAAACCGCTAGACCTTGTTTTGCTCCTCAATATCTTGCGCATGCGATTCGATACTTCGCAGGGAAATCAGCAACTGCTGGCGGGCAAGGGGATCCAAACCTTCAAACAGGCGGTCAATGGCGGCCTGTTTTGGTTGCTTCACCTGTTCCAGCGCCTGCTTCCCGGCGTCGGTGAGTTCAAGCAACTGTGAACGGCGATCGCTGGGGTGCGGCTTTCTCACTAACAAACCGTCTCTGTCCATTGCATCGATCGCGTCTGTGATCGTTCGCGGTGATTGCTGAAGCGCGTGCGCTAGTTCGCCCGGACGGCAGGTGCCTTCATGTGCAATGGCGGTTAACAGTTTTCCACGGGCAAGTGAAAGCCCCTGAGCGGACATTGCCGCATCCACCTGTTTACGCATCAGACGAATAACGGAAAGTAATGTTTCTGTGATCTCGGCGGGAGTCGCGTCCACTATGTTCAATTCGGCCATTTTGTGAGGCTCCTCAAAATGAGGCGGGTAATCTGAACCGATTGTAGGCCTATGCATTAAAACTGCAACCGCGTTATGGAAAGGGAAAACGTGTCTGAATATTGCGATGAGGTTGGCGGAGAGGACAAAAAAATGCCCCGGCGGGCCAGGGCGATTGTTTTTAGCTGTGAGCTTTATAGATCATTAACAAATCGTCTTTGATCTGGCGGCTGATGGGACTGGCCGATATGTCATCAATGGGCCAGAACAAATATTTAATCAAATTGTATATGAAACAGAACTCTAAGCGGTTGCGGACTTTTATTTTCTGCGCCAGATGACGTTTATGAACATAAACGGTACGGCTGCTGATATTCAATTTTCTGGCAATGCGGTAGTTCGGCATCTCCGACATCCAGTAGTTCATCACCAGAATTTCCTGATCGCTGAACAACATGCGCGGTAATCCAACATTATTCCCCTGCAAGTAAGCATCAGGATCTGAAGCAATCTGTTTCAACAGTGTTGTCAGTGATTGTTTATTGAGGATAAAAACATCGCGGGTAATCGGGATCGGATCGTCACATTCCGGGTAGTTTGCGTCGATATAGCAGTAAATCCGGGCACCATGGCGGAATTCAAAGAAAGCTTTCAATTCTTCAGATAACTCTGCGCTATGACAATATTGCGTCATGTTAACGAGAATCAAATCAGGCTGGAATTCATTGAAAGATTTGAGTGCCTGCGAGATATTCACCGAATCAATAATATCGAGATCATTATTCTCGATCAGATAAGAGAAAACACCTAAGCGGGTGAAACCACAGGGTTCAATAACGGAGAGTTTCATATTACATCCTTGTGTAAGCGTATGATTTACGCGTTGGAAACCACTCCTGTGATTTCTTGGGCTAGCATAGGTTTTTTTCTATAATGCTGTCAATTCGGAAATACCAGTCTATTGACCTGGTTCAAAGTGAAACCCACCGATAAAGTGTAAAGAATAAAAGAGAACGGTCAGCAGAATATAAATGACGGTTCTCTTTCATTGCGTTATTTGAAACGCGAAAGTGAAAAAGGCTTTAAATCAAAGGGGATAGGATGATTGTTAGCGAATAGCGTTACTATTTCGCCTAACACACTGGCAAATTTGAAACCGTGACCGCTCAGACCCGAAATGACCAGCGTGTTATCACGGTCAGGCAGCGTGTCGATGATGAAATCTTCATCTTCCGTCATGTCATACGTGCAGGATGCACCACGCAGGTTGACCCCCACACCCGGCAGGAAGTGACGGAAAAAGTTAAATGACTCTGTACCGTCCTGACTGAATCCGCCATAAGGCTTACGTTCTTCCGGCGAATTTATCCACTGCCCGCCGTTGTGCTTACCGAGCTTGAGAGCATCTTTTACCGAAGGAAAACCGTAATATTGATCGCCCTGCTGGGTTTCGAGCGTAAAGGCGGGGAAGTGATTTTCTTCACTGTAACGTCCGTCGGCGTGGAACCAGGCAAATACCTTCCGCAACGGTTTAACCGGAAGTTCAGGCAGAATTTTTGTCACCCATGTTCCGGCGGTGACTGCCAGTTTTGCGCTACTGTACACACCATCTGCCGTGGACACTTCCACACCATTTTCCAGCCAGCGGATGCTGTCGACCGGGCAGTTAAACAACTGCGCGCAGCCCGCCTCACGCGCCAGTCGTATGTAAGCGCTGATGGCGATTTCACTTTGCAGGTACCCGGAGTCAGGCTCAAATACGCCGCAGTAGCCGTCGGGCAGTGTGAAGAGCGGCCATCTGGTGCGGATTTCTTCTGCACTCATATCCTGCGTTATCAGGTCATAGGTTTCGGCGCTGTTTTTTACATTTCCGATAAAATCTGAATTTTCCGGGCCGATGTTCAGCACACCGCTGCGGTGGAAGACCTTTTCTTCACTGACTTCAGCCAGTTCATCCCACAACGTCTGCGCCCTTAACAGCATCGGCACGTAACGCGCACCTTCGCCATAGGCATGGCGGATAAGGCGTGTTTCACCGTGATGACTGCCGGTCTGATGCGGTGGCATCGCGCTGTCGATCATCAGGACTTTCAATCCGGCGCGGGTGGCGTAGTAGCCTGCCGCAGAGCCTACTGAACCGCTGCCGACAATGATGAGGTCATAATCCATGTTTCTCAGACTCCTCTGACAAATATTTAACAAATGGTTAGGGGCATGATAGAGAGTTTACAGCAGCGAAGGCAAGCGGGGCGGCAGCAAAGAAAAAGGCACCAGGATGGAAATCGCTGGTGCCTCAGACTGGCAGATAAAGATTAGTGTTTTCGGTGATCACTGTATTCGTACTCATTCGATTCAATCTTTTCAATACCGGCTTCGAGAATGTGAATCAGTTGCCGTGCAACGTCGGTAGTCAACCAAAGTGTTCTGTCTACCTGAGCATTTTCGGGAGTCTGGTCTTTAGAAGACAAGTAATGTAGACGTATCATCATCGCGTCATAAGAGTCGACGGTACTGATATCCCAACCCACAAGCGGGTGTGTCTGAATAACTTCATCATTTCTGTCCATATAGACCCCTTATCTTGTAGTGACTAACGTGAGTGACTATCTGAGGATCAATGCGGCTCATTATCAGGTGAGCTATTTCAGTATAAACAGTTAAATCGCTTTGAGGAGTGTTTGATTCAATTTAATTGTAAAAAAATTGTATTTGTTAGTGAGTGAAAAACTGTGGAGTGAGAATTATCTGGGGATTTATGCTTTTTCGATTTTTAGCGGTGAGTCAATGTTAAGCAGAAAAGAGCAATAAAAAACCGGACTGCGACGCCCGGTAAAATACTGAAATAGCCTTGCGGCGTGGTTTGTAAAAAACCTGATTATTATAAATAAGATGGGTCAGTAAGATTGATTTTCAGGCGTTTCATCGCGTTACTCATCATTCTGATTAGAAAACCAGTCATCGGCACTTTCCCAGGTTTCCTGAAGAATTTCCTCGATCAGATCACGGTCAGTTTTTGCACCACCGAGAACGGACAAGCTATTAGCGCCGGCATAACGGACCTGAATATTATTTTCACGGTCGGAAAACTGTTTGTTGATTCTTTTACTCAATTCGCCTGATAACGCATCAAGCGCACCGACAGGCAGAGGTTTGGTTTTATCGATAGTGATTTCAACACGCATAGGACCTCCTGAATAGATTGACTGTATATTTATACAGTCAATCTGCGGGTTACGCAATAAGGAGATGAAGAGAAAATCGCACAGTGCAGTTACTTACGATTTTGTCTGACGGGTATTTAGCAGGCCGTCACTTTCCAGTTCAGGGTCTGCCCCGCCAGGAATGGCACAACGCACTCATCACCCTGGGCGATTTCCTCCGGCTGTGTCACCGTCGTGCGGGTCAGTTCGATAAAATCTTCATTGACCGGCAGGCCGTAGAAGCGCGGACCATTCAGTGAGCTAAAGGCTTCCAAATGCTGCAGCGCGTTCATCTCTTCGAACACAGTGGCGTACGCGGGCATTGCCAAAGGAGCATTGAAACACCCCGCGCAGCCGCAGCTCGATTCTTTGCGCCCTTTGGTGTGAGGCGCGGAGTCAGTGCCAAGGAAGAAGCGCTCGGCGCCGCTGGCTATCACATTACGCAGTGCTTCCTGATGGATATTGCGTTTGAGAATTGGCAGGCAGAACAGGTGAGGACGAACGCCGCCCACCAGCATGTGGTTGCGGTTAAACATCAGATGCTGCGGCGTAATCGTTGCGCCCAGATACTGATTACCTTCCAGAACATACTGAGCAGCATCTTTGGTAGTGATGTGTTCGAACACAATTTTCAGTTCAGGGAACTGACGACGAACCGGATCCATCACTTCATCAATGAAATGCGCTTCCCGGTCGAAAATATCGACATGGCTGTGAGTCACTTCACCGTGGATCAGCAGCGGCATGCCGATTTTCTGCATACGCTCCAGCACCGGATAAATGGTTTTCACATCAGACACACCATGCTGGGAATTTGTGGTGGCATTTGCCGGATACAGTTTTGCAGCGGTGAAAACACCTTGGTCGAATCCGCGGGCAATTTCGTCAGGATCTACTGAATCGGTCAGATAACAGGTCAGCAGCGGTGTGAAATTATGGCCTTCGGGCACTGCGTTGAGAATGCGGCTGCGGTAGGCCAGAGCAGCTTCCACAGTGGTGACAGGGGGTGTCAGGTTTGGCATGACAATCGCACGGCCAAATACTTCACTGGTGAAAGGTAACACCGTACTGAGCATATCATCGTCACGTAGGTGAATGTGCCAGTCATCTGGGCGGCGGATTCTTAAAACTTGCGGTGTTGCGGTCATCAGGCAAAACTCCGGCATTGAGAGACAATATGTTGGATCAGGTGCGGTAATGGGAGCATTAGCGGCGGGGAACAAGAATAAGCGCAAAACCGCTGGCTTGCATCTGTTAAATAAACTTCGTATTGAAATCAATGCAGAGAAGGGGTCATAGTAGTCACAGATTTTACTCGCCGGGCTTCACGGGATCACCCGGAAGCAGGACAAAATAACAGGAGAACTACTATGGAAATCAGAGTTGTTGCCACTATTGTTGCTAAACCGGAATTTAAGGCTCAGGTAACGGAAGCTTTGCTCGAAGTTATTGAGCCCAGCCGCCAGGAAGTGGGTTGCCTGCAATATGAGCTTCATCGGGATCTGGATAAAGAAGGAACGTTCGTATTTTATGAGCGCTGGAAATCAGAAGAAGCCCTGAATCAACACAATAACACCTCTCACTTCCAGCACTTCGCCGCGAGTCTGGAAGGTAAACTCGATGAACTCACCATTCGACGTTTGAAAACTCTGGCCTGAACATTTGATTCCACTGAGTTGAAAACAATTCACAGAGTCTGAAACGTAAAAAAACCCGCCGAAGCGGGTTTTTTTGTACCAGTAAACCAGTTACCAGTGAGTCAGAGCATTACTTTGTCGGCATTTCAGGTTTAGTCGCTGGGGCTGTAGCCGTACTTACTGCTGAATGACCCCCTGCAGAACCTTTACCTTCAAAGTTAAACTCAGGGCGAACCCAGTCACTTTGACGGGAAGGCTCTGGCACATAGCTTGGCGCCGGTGCTTTAGTCATCGGTGACGTTGCATGATGCTTAAAGCGTGGTGCAACAGCCGCAGCCTGACTGACTACCGGAGTTTCCGCGACAGGTGCCGCTTCAACAACAGGTTTCACTTCCGGAGCTGGCACAGGGCTAACTTCCACCGCGGGTGCAGCTACCGGAGCCTGAATCTGAACTTCTGGTTCAGCGATGACAGCTACCGGTTCAACAACAGCAGGTTCTTGCGCCTGAGGCGAAATCGCGACAACTGGTGTTTCTTCTACTGGCTCTGCTGTCTCTGGCTCAACCAGAACAGGTTCTTCGGCAACAGGCTGTTCAGCTACTGCAGCAGTTTCGGATTGCGTAACTTGCTGTGCAGTATCAGCTACATTTACCTGCTCAACGTCTGGCGTTTCAACGCGAGTCGCTTCAACGGTTGGCTGCTGAGGTGTAACGTCAATGGTTTCATTCAGAACAGGGGTGTTTTCCTGTGCGATTTCAACTTGCTGAGTTAACACTTCTGGCGCTTCTGTTTCTGCAGTGTGCTCTTCAAATCGCTGACCTTGCTCAGATGCCTGAGCCACCGGGTAGGTGATCCACACTTTACCTGAAGCCATTTCCGGAGAAACGAATGCACCAGCCATTGGCATTGGTGACTGAGTCGGGTAACGCTCATCACGGTAGCGGCGACGACGTTGTCCGCTGACGCGAAGATGGCGCGGCGAACGACGTGAACGACGTGGCATACCGTTTTCACGGGCATTGTCATTCAGGTTTTCGTCGTTATCAGACGCATGAGTCGTTTCTGCACCCGCTTCTTCATGTGAAGTGAATGCAGGTTCAGCAGGGCGGCTGCCTGTAATCAGCAGTTGAGCAGCAGCTTCAGCTTCGGAGTCCACTTCTTCTGACTCAAAACGCACTTTCTGAGTCAACTGACGACGCTGACGACGATGCGTTGGCTGGCGATCTTCCTGCTCAGCATCATCCTGCACTGGAGCAGGAACTACCGGAGCTTCCACTTCCTGAACCACAACGTCCTGAACTTTCTCTTCCGGCTGTGTTCTGCGTTTATCATCAGAACGGCGACGCGAGCGCTCACGACGAGGTTGCTGCTGCTCTTCACGGGCGACAGTTTCCACTTCTTCGTTGCGCGTTTCAGTAACAACAGGTTCCTGATTGCGACGGTTACGGCGCTGGTCTTCACGAGGTTCGCGAGGTTCACGGGTGTTTTCGCGGGTATCACGGCTCTCGCCACGATTATCACGATTGTTATCACGGCCTTCACCACGATTACCGCGATCGGTGCGCTCACCGCGTTCGCCTCGTTCGCCGTTACGTTCACGACGTCCACCCTGACGTCGCTGATTGCGGCGATCGTTGTTACGGCGGTTTTCTGCAGCTTCAGTGGTTTCAGGTTCCGCTTTTGGCTCTTCAACAGGTTTAACTTCTTGTTGAGGTTCCGCAGCGAACAAGCCCTTCAGGCCGCTCAGCAGACGGCTGACAAATCCAGGTTTTTCAGCGGCCGGTGCAGCAGGTGCGTTGACGGTTGTCGTGCGTGTCTGTACTGGCTCATCCGGAACTGCTGTCTGCTCGAAGCTTGATGGCGGTGCTTCGCTCTGAAGAGCGAATGCGGCAAGAGCGGGTTGCTCAGGACGACGACGCTCAGACGGAGTTTCTTCTGAAGGTTGCAGCATTTCAGCTTCATGAATCTGCGGCAGCAGATAGCTCAGTGCAGAAATTTCTTCACCTTTGCGCACACGAAGAACGTGGTAGTGCGGAGTCTGCATCTGATCGTTTGGTACGATCACAGCACGCACGCCACCCTGACGTTTCTCGATGGCATTCACCGATTCGCGTTTTTCGTTCAGCAGGTAAGAAGCGATCGGCACCGGTACGATGGCGTGAACTTCTTTGGTGTTTTCTTTCAGTGCTTCTTCTTCAATCAGACGCAGAATCGACAGGGAAAGTGATTCGTTATCGCGCACAGTACCGGTACCGGCACAGCGTGGGCAGATATGGTGCGTCGATTCACCCAATGACGGGCTGAGGCGCTGACGGGACATTTCCAGCAGACCGAAACGGGAAATGCGACCGATCTGGATACGAGCACGGTCCTGACGAACCGCATCACGCAGACGGTTTTCCACTTCACGCTGATGGCGTACTGGCGTCATGTCGATAAAGTCGATAACGATCAAACCACCGAGGTCACGTAAGCGTAACTGACGAGCAATTTCATCAGCGGCTTCGAGGTTGGTGTTGAAGGCCGTTTCTTCGATATCGCCGCCGCGGGTTGCACGCGCGGAGTTGATGTCGATAGCGGTCAGCGCTTCGGTGCTGTCGATAACAATTGAACCACCGGAAGGCAGACGCACTTCACGCTGGAATGCAGATTCAATCTGAGACTCAATCTGGTAATGACTGAACAGCGGGATTTCACCTACGTATGGCTTAATCTTGCTGCTGAAATCTGGGCGTCCGAGAGCAGCGATATGCTCTTTAGCCAGTTCAAGGACTTTAGGGTTATCGATGAGGATTTCACCGATGTCCGGGCGCAGGTAATCACGGAACGCACGAACGATAACATTGCTTTCCTGATGGATCAGGAACGGAGCAGGGCGGCCTTCAGCAGCTTTCTTAATGGCATCCCAGTGTTTCAGGCGGAATGTCAGATCCCATTGCAGGGCTTCTGCGGATTTGCCGACACCGGCAGTACGCACAATCAGGCCCATGCCGTCAGGCAGTTGCAGAGAAGACAGCGCTTCTTTTAATTCAGTGCGGTCATCACCTTCAATCCGGCGGGAAATTCCCCCAGCACGTGGATTGTTTGGCATCAGGACCAGGTAGCTACCGGCCAGGCTGATAAACGTCGTCAGCGCTGCGCCTTTATTTCCACGCTCTTCTTTATCAACCTGAACAATCACTTCCTGACCTTCGCGTAAAACATCTTTGATGTTCGGGCGGCCATGTGAGGCGTAATTGTTTGGGAAATATTCGCGGGAAATTTCTTTCAGAGGAAGGAAACCATGTCGTTCTGCACCGTAATCTACGAATGCCGCTTCAAGACTAGGTTCAATGCGGGTGATTTTACCTTTGTAAATATTCGCTTTTTTCTGTTCATGGCCCGGACTTTCAATATCCAAATCATACAGACGCTGTCCATCTACAAGGGCAACGCGCAACTCTTCTTGCTGAGTTGCGTTAATCAACATTCTTTTCATCTTAACTTACTCGTTATTTTTCCATTATTGACAGAGCTGCGGGCAAAATGACGTCATGACCGGATAAACCGTTGGCCCCGAGTCTTCTCGCAAATCGTCAACCTCACGGCTGTCGCTTGCATAGGGGCGCATTATTTCGGTAAGTCTGCTTTTGCTGTATTAAAGACACCAGCGTTATGAAAGCAGCACTTTTATTAGGGGAATAGCTTCTGAATTTAAGTTTACAGATCTCATTCCGTTTGCCGGCCAAGCTGCAACCCGCAGCCCGCTAATTGCTTGATTTCACATTACGTCTTACGCCATTGCTGCGTTTTTGTGCGATCAGGCAAATCTATAATTCCTGCGTTTTCCCTAACTTAAGAGAAACAACGCGGAAAGTGACTTCATTATTCCATTGCAGGCACTGTGATAGCAAGGTGACTTTTCCCGTTCTGACCAAGAATCTTATCCATCTGCGAGGCAATGCACATTGCTCATGCTTTTTATCTGGTTTTCTTGCAGGTTTTCCATGGTAGTTGCTGGTAAGCTATGAGTTAAGCACATAAAAATCTGTGGCGCGAATCGTGCCTGATATTTAGAATCCCGAGCCATGAAAACTGATAATCCAACTGTACAATTAATTCCCATTTCGGAAGATGAAGCCGGTCAGCGCATCGACAACTTCTTACTTAAAATCCTGAAAGGCGTGCCGAAAAGCATGATTTATCGCATCGTGCGTAAGGGCGAAGTCAGGGTTAATAAAAAACGCATCAAACCAGAATATAAGCTTCTTGCCGGTGATGAAGTCCGTGTTCCTCCGGTGCGAATTGCTGAAAGAGATGAAGCGCCGGTTTCCGCCAAACTGGATAAAGTCGCTGCTCTGACGGATTGCATCCTCTATGAAGACGATCATCTCCTTATCCTTAATAAACCGTCGGGCACCGCAGTACATGGCGGCAGCGGGTTGAGTTTCGGTGTGATTGAAGGTTTGCGTGCATTGCGCCCTGAAGCCCGTTTCCTGGAACTGGTTCACCGTCTGGATCGCGATACTTCCGGGGTTTTGCTGGTTGCGAAAAAAAGATCTGCGTTACGCTCATTGCATGAGCAGTTGCGCATTAAGAGTATGCAGAAAGACTACCTTGCACTGGTACGGGGTGAATGGCCTTCCCATTGCAAAGTCGTTCAGGCTCCGTTGCTGAAAAATATTCTGCAAAGCGGCGAGCGTATCGTCCGGGTGAATGCCGAAGGTAAACCTTCCGAAACCCGGTTTAAAATTGAAGAGCGCTACGAGTTTGCCACGTTGGTTAAAGCCAGTCCGGTGACGGGCAGAACCCATCAGATCCGCGTCCATGCTTTGCACGCCGGTCATCCTATCGCGTTTGATGACCGTTATGGTGAGCGTGATTTTGATGTAAAACTGTCAGGAACAGGTCTGAATCGTTTGTTCCTGCACGCAGCGGCATTGCGTTTTGAGCATCCCAGCACCGGCGAGACGATGCGAATTGAGGCACCGATGGATGCCAAATTGCGTAACTGTTTGAAAGCACTGCGTGGTAAAAGCGGCGCCCGATAAGTCATCGTCTATCCTAAAAAGGGCGCACAGGTTGCGCCCTTTTTCTGGATTAAATTTAGAGAAGTGGATTGATGCCGTGTTCACGCAGCAAGCTAAGCAGGGCGATAAGCGGTAAACCAATCAGTGTATTAGGATCACGCCCGTTCAGGCTTTCAAACAGCGTGATGCCCAGCCCTTCGCACTTAAAGCTGCCAGCACAGTCGTAAGGTTTTTCTCGGTGCAGATAGCCGGAAATTTCGTCATCAGATAATGATCTGAATACAACGTTAAAAGTTTCGCACAGCGTTTGTGCCTGGGAGGTTTGTACATCCAACAGGCACAAACCCGTGTAGAACGTGACAGTTTGGCCGCTGGCAGCGCGCAATTGGTGAAAGGCGTTCTCAAATGTGTAGGGTTTGCCTGTGATTTGGCCATTGATAACACAGACCTGATCCGATCCAATAATCAGATGATGTGGATGCGAGACGCTGAGTGCGCTGGCTTTAGCTTGTGCCAGGCGTTGCACCAAATTTTCAGGCTTTTCCTCTGCGCGCGGTGTTTCATCAATATTTGGCGCAGCACAGCGAAAGACGAGGCCGGTTTTTTCAAGCAGTGCTTTTCTGTAGACCGAGGTTGAGGCTAAAAGCAGTTGTGGAGAAGGCATAGTCATAATTTTTTTCACAAAGCGTAGCGTTATTGAATAGTACATTTTAAACTGTTGGCCGCTGTGGAAGCGAATATTGGTGAAAGGTGCGGTTTTGAGGCCTTTTTCTTTGACTCTCTGTCGTTACAAAGTTAATATGCGCGCCCTATGCAAAAAGTAAAATTACCCTTAGCCGTTGATGCGATTCGTACCGCCCAAAAGCGTTTAGACTACTCCGGTGTTTATACGCCTGGTCAGGTGACACGATTAGCAGCATCAGTGGTGAGCGTTGACTCTGATGTCCAGACTTCTTTGTCATTTGATATCGACAATCTTCGTCTGGCCGTTATTAATGGTCAGTCTGATGTTACTGTGACTCTGGAATGCCAGAGATGTGGTAAGACGTTTGAGCACCAGGTTCACGCAACATATTGTTTTAGTCCTGTCCGTAATGATGAACAGGCTGAAGCATTACCGGAAGCGTACGAGCCGATTGAAGTCGATGAGTTTGGCGAAGTCGATCTGCTGGCGATGATTGAAGACGAAATTATTCTTTCACTGCCTGTCGTTCCGGTACATGAATCTGAACACTGTGAAGTGTCCGACGCGGACATGGTATTTGGTAAACTGCCTGCAGAGGTGGAGAAACCAAATCCATTTGCCGTATTAGCGAGTTTAAAGAAAAGTACTTAAGGAGTAAGGTCCATGGCCGTACAACAGAATAAACCAACCCGTTCTAAACGTGGCATGCGTCGTTCACACGATGCTCTGACCACTTCCACTCTGTCTGTGGACAAGACTTCTGGTGAAACTCACCTGCGTCACCACATCACTGCCGACGGTTTCTACCGCGGTCGCAAGGTAATCGGCTGATATCTGCCAGCTACTTATTCACGTGATAAGTGCTAGCAAGGCGATACCTTGACTCGTCTAACCCTCGCGTTAGATGTAATGGGCGGGGATTTCGGTCCATCCGTCACAGTGCCTGCTTCATTGCAGGCACTTATCTCTAATTCTGAATTAGACCTTCTTCTGGTCGGCATTCCCGACGACATCACACCTTTTTTAGCCAAAGCCGATCCTTCTCTTTTAGAACGAATTCGGATAATTCCTGCTGAGTCCGTTATAGCCAGCGACATGCGCGCGTCGCAAGCTATACGTGCCAGTAAAGGAAGCTCAATGCGTGTGGCGCTGGAATTGATCAAAAGTGGTGATGCGCAGGCGTGCGTCAGCGCGGGAAATACCGGCGCGTTAATGGGATTAGCGAAACTGGTTGTAAAACCCCTGGAAGGTATTGAGCGCCCGGCGCTGATGAGCGTATTGCCCAATCAGCAGCGTAGTAAAACGGTGGTGCTCGATCTGGGGGCTAACGTTGAGTGTGACAGCACGATGCTGGTTCAGTTTGCCGTGATGGGGTCAGTAATGGCGGAGCAGGTGGTGAGTATCAGTAACCCCCGCGTTGCCTTACTGAACATCGGTGAAGAGGAAAGCAAAGGGCTGGATAACATCCGTGAAGCCGCAGCTATTTTAAAAAAAACCACCTCTATCAACTATATCGGCTATCTTGAAGGCAATGACCTTCTGACCGGTAAGACAGATGTGATGGTGTGTGATGGTTTCGTCGGAAACGTTACGCTCAAAACCATGGAAGGTGTAATAAGGATGTTTTTGTCACTGTTAAAATCCTCTGGAGAGGGTGGCAAGAAGGCCTGGTGGTTGAAGTGGTTAGGTCGGATTTTACAGAAGAAATTGCTAAAGCGTTTTAGCCATCTCAACCCCGACCAGTATAATGGCGCATGTTTGTTAGGATTACGGGGCATCGTTATTAAAAGCCACGGTGGAGCAAATCAGCGCGCGTTTGCTGTTGCTATCGAACAGGCTGTGCAGGCGGTGCAGCGGCAGGTCCCTCAGCGGATTGCCGCGCGCCTTGAAGCTGTATTACCCAAGAGTGACTGATCGTACATGTATACAAAGATTCTCGGTACGGGGAGCTATTTGCCCGTGCAAGTTCGGTCCAACGCCGACTTAGAAAAAATGGTGGATACCTCCGACGAGTGGATTGTCACCCGCACAGGTATTCGTGAACGTCGTATCGCTGCTCCGGATGAGACTGTGGCCACAATGGGCCTGCACGCAGCAGAAAAAGCACTTGAAATGGCCGGCGTCAGCGCAAGCGACGTGGGTTTAATCATTGTTGCAACAACCTCATCTTCACATGCATTCCCAAGCTCAGCCTGCCAGTTACAGAATATGCTGGGCATTAAGGATTGCGCAGCGTTCGATCTGGCTGCTGCATGCGCAGGTTTCACCTATGCGCTGAGTGTAGCCGATCAGTACATCAAGAACGGTGCGGTAAAACATGCGCTGGTGATCGGTTCAGATGTACTGTCGCGTAAACTCGATCCTCAGGATCGCGGTACGGTGATTCTGTTTGGTGATGGTGCCGGTGCGGTCTTGCTCGGCGCATCCGAAGAACCAGGCATCATTTCCACCCATATGCACGCCGACGGACATTATGGCAATCTGCTGACGTTACCGTATCCAAGCCAGACGGAGCCGGAAAAACCTGCTTACGTCACCATGGCGGGGAACGAAGTCTTCAAAGTGGCGGTCACTGAACTGGCGCACATTGTTGATGAAACACTGACGGCCAAT
Organism: Rahnella sp. PAMC25559; assembly: GCF_050632365.1. Lineage (GTDB taxonomy): Bacteria > Pseudomonadota > Gammaproteobacteria > Enterobacterales > Enterobacteriaceae > Rahnella > Rahnella rivi. The sequence continues at coordinate 2,450,562 of NZ_CP192543.1, forward strand.
AACCTGGATCGCTCTGAACTCGACTGGCTGGTGCCGCATCAGGCTAACCTGCGCATCATCAGTGCCACAGCGAAAAAGCTGGGCATGGGGATGGATAAAGTTGTGGTTACGCTGGATCGTCATGGCAACACGTCAGCGGCCTCCGTGCCAGCGGCATTTGATGAAGCGGTACGTGACGGCAGAATTCAGCGCGGGCAATTAGTGTTGCTTGAAGCATTTGGCGGTGGCTTTACCTGGGGCTCGGCGCTGGTTCGTTTTTGATTTAACAGGATCATAAAAAATGACAAATATTGCAGTTGTTTTCCCTGGTCAGGGTTCTCAAACTCTCGGTATGTTGGCGGATTTAGCCGCTGCATATCCGGTGGTAGCAGAAACATTTGCCGAAGCCTCTTCGGTGCTGGGGTACGATTTATGGCAGCTGGTGCAAGAAGGACCAGTTGAAGAGTTGAACAAAACCTGGCAGACACAGCCTGCGTTGCTGGCTGCTTCCGTGGCTATCTGGCGTGTGTGGCAACAACAGAACGGTGCTAAACCCGTTCTGATGGCAGGTCATAGCCTCGGTGAATATTCTGCGCTGGTTTGTGCCGGTGTTCTGGATTTCAAACAGGCTATTTCTCTGGTTGAACTGCGTGGCAAATTGATGCAGGAAGCTGTTCCTGCTGGCACCGGTGCGATGTATGCCATCATCGGTCTGGATAACGACGCCATTGCAAAAGCGTGTGAAGATTCTGCCCAGGGTCAGGTTGTTTCTCCGGTGAACTTCAATTCGCCGGGGCAGGTTGTGATTGCGGGTAACAAAGAAGCCGTAGAGCGTGCCGGGGCTGCCTGTAAAGCCGCGGGTGCAAAACGCGCCTTACCGTTACCTGTCAGCGTGCCGTCTCACTGTGCTTTAATGAAGCCAGCAGCAGATAAAATGGCCGTAGCACTTGAAAACATTACCTTCAGTGCACCACAGTTCTCTGTGGTCAACAACGTGGATGTTAAAGTAGAATCCTCGCCTGACGCGATCCGCAGTGCATTAATTCGTCAGCTATACAGCCCGGTACGCTGGACTGAATCTGTCGAATTCATGGCGGCTCAGGGTGTAGAGCAGTTGGTCGAAGTAGGGCCTGGTAAGGTGCTGACAGGGCTGACGAAACGTATTGTTGATACCCTGACGGCTGTCGCAGTGAACGACACTGCAAGCTTGACAGCGGCGCTGGAACAGTAAAAAGAGGATATTATGAGCTTCGAAGGCAAAATTGCACTGGTAACAGGTGCCAGCCGTGGTATTGGCCGCGCTATCGCAGAAAAACTGGTTGCTGGCGGCGCGAAAGTGATCGGCACGGCGACCAGCGAGAAAGGTGCTGAAGCGATCGGTGAATATTTAGGCGATAAAGGCAAAGGTATTATGCTCAATGTGGTTGATTCTGCATCTATTGAGCAAGTATTGACGACGATTCGAGCTGAATTTGGCGAAATTGATATTTTAGTTAATAATGCCGGCATTACCCGTGATAACCTTCTCATGCGTATGAAGGATGATGAGTGGCAGGATATCCTGGATACAAACCTGACTTCAGTGTTTCGGCTGTCAAAAGCTGTCATGCGGGCTATGATGAAGAAACGGTGTGGACGGATTATTACAATTGGTTCCGTTGTTGGCACCATGGGTAACGCAGGGCAGGCGAACTACGCGGCGGCTAAAGCTGGCTTGATTGGTTTTAGTAAGTCTTTGGCGCGTGAAGTTGCTTCACGTGGCATTACTGTCAACGTCGTGGCTCCCGGCTTTATTGAGACGGATATGACAAGGGCGTTGACAGATGATCAACGCGCAGGCATTTTGTCATCAGTTCCAGCCAACCGGTTGGGCGATGCCAAAGAAATTGCCAGCGCCGTTGCTTTTTTAGCCTCTGACGAGGCCAGCTATATCACCGGTGAAACATTACATGTCAATGGCGGCATGTACATGATTTAAAAATTACGAAATTATTTGCGTTTTTTGCGGTAAAAACCGCAAAATAGAGCAAATTCGTGGTTTGAACAGCCTGGATTTAGTTGCATCTTTTTCAACATTTTATACACTACGAAAACCATCGCGAAAGCGAGTTTTGATAGGAAATTTAAGAGTATGAGCACTATCGAAGAACGCGTTAAGAAAATCATCGTTGAACAGCTGGGTGTTAAACAGGAAGAAGTAGTGAATGCTGCATCTTTCGTAGACGACCTTGGCGCTGATTCTCTCGACACCGTTGAGCTGGTTATGGCTCTGGAAGAAGAGTTTGATACCGAGATCCCTGACGAAGAAGCTGAAAAGATCACTACTGTTCAGGCAGCAATTGATTTTATCAACGCTAGCCAACAGTAAGCGTACATGCTTTAAGTTTAGATAGTTAGGCGGTCATTTGACCGCCTAAGTTTTTTTTATCCCACGGTATTACTACTTTTTTCCCTCCCTGGAGGACACCCGTGTCTAAGCGTCGAGTTGTAGTGACTGGACTGGGCATGCTGTCTCCTGTCGGCAATACTGTAGAGTCCACTTGGAACGCTCTCCTTGCCGGTCAGAGTGGCATTAGCCTGATCGACCATTTTGATACTAGCGCCTACGCAACACGGTTTGCAGGCTTAGTTAAAGATTTCAACTGTGAAGAGTTCATCCCGCGCAAAGATGCCCGCAAGATGGATGCCTTTATTCAGTATGGTATTACCGCCGGTATTCAGGCGATGCAAGACTCAGGGCTAGAAGTGACGGCTGAGAACGCGCCCCGCATTGGTGCGGCGATCGGTTCCGGTATCGGCGGGCTTGGTCTGATAGAAGAAAACCATTCCTCATTGGTTAACGGCGGACCACGCAAAATCAGTCCTTTCTTCGTTCCTTCCACCATCGTAAACATGATCGCAGGCCATTTGAGCATTATGTTTGGATTGCGTGGACCGAGCATTTCTATTGCTACAGCCTGTACTTCTGGCGTACACAACATTGGCCATGCGGCACGTATTATCGCGTATAACGACGCTGACGTGATGCTGGCAGGCGGCGCAGAAAAAGCCAGTACCCCTTTGGGTGTGGGTGGTTTTGGCGCGGCCCGTGCGTTATCGACGCGCAATGACAACCCTCAGGCGGCAAGTCGCCCTTGGGATAAAGATCGTGATGGTTTCGTACTGGGTGACGGCGCAGGCATTATGGTGCTGGAAGAGTATGAACACGCCCGCAAACGTGGGGCGAAGATTTACGCTGAGATCGTCGGTTTTGGCATGAGCAGCGACGCCTTCCATATGACCTCACCACCGGAAGACGGTGCAGGTGCTGCGCTGGCAATGGAAAATGCGTTACGTGATGCAGGTATTTCTGCCTCTTCTGTGGGTTATATCAACGCGCACGGCACATCCACCGCTGCGGGAGATAAAGCCGAGGCTCAGGCGGTGAAATCTGTCTTTGGTGCGGATGCGCATCGCGTGCTGGTCAGTTCCACTAAGTCGATGACCGGACACTTGTTAGGCGCTGCCGGCGCGGTAGAATCTATCTTCACGGTTCTGTCGTTGCGCGATCAGGCGGTTCCTCCAACCATCAACCTGGATAATCCGGATGAAGGTTGTGACCTTGACTTCGTGCCTCACGAAGCACGTCAGGTCAAAGATATGGAGTACACGTTGTGTAACTCATTCGGATTCGGTGGCACCAATGGTTCACTGGTGTTCCGTAAGATCTGAGTCAGTCGGTGATGACTGAAATAGAAGGCCCGTTGATCGGGCCTTTTTGCTGTCTGGATGAAAGGGCGCCCTCAAACGGCAGTTCAACAGAATGCGTGTTGATGCCAGCTGTATATTGCAGTGCGGTAAAGTCGGAATGCTCCACTTGCTGAGATGAGCCTGCTCCCGCAGGCTCTGCTGACAGAAATTTTGATGCCCGGAGGGTGTAACCATGTGGATTAACGGTGTGGTGACAAATGCATTGCCGGCAGGCGACCGGGCGGTGCAGTTTGGCGACGGGTGCTTTACAACCGCGCGGGTGATTGAGGGAGACATTCAGTTTCTGCCCTTACACATTGCCCGCATGCAGCGAGCCGCCAGCGCCCTCAGTATTACTCAGGCTGACTGGCAGGCGCTTGAGTCCGAAATGATGCAGGCCGCGTCGGGACATGCTCAGGGCGTGGTGAAAGCGATCCTCACCCGCGGTCAGGGAGGGCGCGGTTACAGCGCCGCAGGATGCAGTGCCCCATCGCGCATTGTCTCTTTCTCAGATTATCCTGCCCATTATCACCTGTGGCGTGAGCAGGGCGTGAAGCTCATATCAAGCCCGGTCACGTTAAGCAAAAATTCATTGCTGGCCGGTATCAAACATCTAAACCGGCTTGAACAGGTCATGATCCGCATGCATCTTGACCAGACGGACGCCAATGAGGCACTGGTGGTTGACACTTCCGGTTGCCTGGTGGAATGCTGTGCGGCCAATTTATTCTGGCGCAAGGGGAATCGCGTTTACACCCCGGATTTATCGCAGTCCGGTGTGGACGGCATTATGCGCCAGCACATTATTCGGGAGCTGCGTACAAGGTCAGACTGGACAGTCGATATTGTCAGTGAAACGCCGGAAACACTGGCCGATGCTGATGAGATCCTGATTTGTAACGCATTAATGCCATTATTACCGGTGACGCAAGTGAATGAACGCCATTATTCCTCGCGACATTTATACGATTTCCTGCGCCACAGTTGTTAAAAAGTGAACAATCTATGACACACAAAAAAACTAAAATCCTCGCCCTGATTGTCCTGATCCTGCTCGGGATGGCGGCATTTTCCTACCATAAAGTGAAACAGTTCGCTGACCGTCCGATTAACGTCAGCAGTGAAACCATTTTTACCCTGCCAGCGGGCACCGGGCGCGTGGTGCTGGAAACATTACTGATCGATAAAAAACTCATGAAGCCCAATCCGTGGTTTCCATGGTTGTTGCGCCTTGAGCCTGAACTGAGTGAATTCAAAGCGGGCACTTACCGTTTTGAGAAAGGTATGACCGTGCGCCAGATGCTCGAGTTGCTGAAAAGTGGCAAAGAAGCGCAGTTCAGCATTCGTTTCGTCGAAGGCTTTAAGCTCAGTGACTGGATGAAGGTTCTGGATAATTCAGAGTTTATTAAACACGAATTAAAAGGCAAAAGCGGGGAAGAGATCGCCGCAGCGCTGGGCATGACCGACACGAAAAATGCCGAAGGTTGGTTGTATCCTGATACCTATCACTACACGGCGGGCATGACAGATTTATCGCTGCTTAAACGTGCGCACGTGCGCATGGAAAAAACCGTTGCGGATATCTGGAAGGAGCGCGCGGATGCCTTACCCTATAAAACGCCTGCTGAGTTGGTGACAATGGCGTCAATCATCGAAAAGGAAACGGCAGTCAAGGGTGAACGCGCAGAAGTGGCATCGGTATTCATTAACCGTTTGCGCATTGGAATGCGTTTACAAACCGATCCGACGGTCATTTATGGCATGGGCGAAAGTTATACCGGCAATATTCGCAAAAAAGATCTCGAGACACCAACGCCTTACAATACCTACGTCATTTCCGGTTTGCCGCCTTCGCCCATTGCGATGCCAAGTGAAGCTTCTCTTCAGGCTGCGGCACACCCTGCAAAAACGCCCTATCTTTACTTTGTCGCTGACGGCAAAGGCGGGCATACTTTCAGCACTAACCTTGTGAATCATAACAAGGCGGTTCGCGTGTATTTAGAGGCTCTGAAGAATAAGAATGAAAAGTAACTTCATTGTAATTGAAGGCCTTGAAGGGGCGGGCAAAACGACCGCTCATGAAGTGGTTGTGAATGCGTTACGCCAACATGGTGTCGAAGAAATTGTTTTTACCCGTGAACCCGGCGGCACGCCGCTGGCGGAAAAGCTGCGGGATTTATTTAAACGCGGCGTGGACGGTGAAAAACCTACCGTGAAAGCTGAAGTGCTGATGCTCTACGCAGCGCGTGTTCAGCTGGTTGAGACGGTGATCCTGCCCGCTCTGGCGCGCGGCGCATGGGTGGTGGGGGATCGTCATGATCTTTCTTCCCAGGCCTATCAGGGCGGTGGCCGGGGTATCGATGCGGCGCTGATGAGTTCGCTGCGTGACACCGTACTGGGTGACTTTCGTCCCGATCTGACGCTCTATCTTGACCTTCCACCCGCGCTTGGCCTGCAACGAGCCCGCGCCCGTGGCGAGCTGGATCGTATTGAGCAGGAAGCCTTGCCGTTTTTCGAACGCACGCGTGCCCGTTATCTGGAACTTGCTGGTCAGGACAGCCGCATCAAAACCATTGATGCCTCTCAGACTATCGAACAGGTGACTGCGTCTATCGAACAGACGCTGAAAAACTGGTTCGATGAACAATCATTGGCGCAAGGCCGCGCATCATGAGCTGGTATCCGTGGCTCAGCGCCCCCTATCGTCAGCTGATTGGACAGTATCAGACCGGCCGGGGCCATCACGCCGTACTGATGCATGTTGCGGCAGGCATGGGCGACGATGCGCTGGTCTACGGGCTAAGCCGCTGGTTGTTGTGTCAGCATAAAGACGGCGAGAAAAGCTGCGGCAAATGCCACAGCTGCCAGCTGATGATCGCCGGAAACCACCCTGACTGGCATGTGCTGCAGCCCGAAAAGGGCAAAAGCTCACTGGGTATTGATCCGGTGCGTCAGCTGATTGAGACGCTCTACAACTATTCGCAGCAGGGCGGGGCGAAAGTTGTGTGGATCCCGCAGACTGAATTACTCACGGAAGCGGCAGCCAATGCTTTGCTCAAAACGCTGGAAGAACCTCCGGCCGGAACCTATTTTCTGCTGGGCTGCCGTGAACCTTCTGCGTTACTGGCGACTATCCGCAGCCGCTGTTTCTACTGGCATCTGCCGGTGCCCGAAGAAGCATTGTCGGTTCAGTGGATCAACCGTCAGCTCAGCGCAGATGTGATAACGGTCAGAACCGCATTACGCCTGACTCAGGGGGCGCCTCTTTCTGCGCTCGAACTGTTGCAGCCGGAACGCTGGAAACAGCGTCTGGCGCTATGCCAGCAGCTTTTCACCCAGTGTCAGCAGCAGGATATGTTGGCTCTGCTGCCACAGCTGAACCATGATGATGCCGCAGACCGCATCAGCTGGCTGGCTTCGCTGCTGCTGGATGCCATCAAATGGCAGCAACAGGCTGCGCAGTTTATCGTTAATCATGACCAGCAACCTCTGATCGCGTTGCTTGCCAGCGCGCAGTCCAATGCGTCACTGCAACAATCCGTATCGGCATGGATGCAGTGCCGTCAGCAGTTGCTCTCCATTACAGGTGTGAACCGCGAACTGCTGCTGACGGAACAATTGCTCGAATGGGAACATATGTTGCAGGGCGCAGTTGTCCCTTCTTACTTCAGTTCTGACCTGTCGCGCTGAACCCCACTTTCAATCGTAATGAGTTAACCACTATGTTTTTAGTCGATTCCCATTGTCACCTCGACAGCCTGGATTATAACGAACTGCATTCCGGCGTGGACAACGTGCTGGAAAAGGCCCGTGAGCGTGATGTGAAATTCATGCTGGCGGTCGCCACCACGCTGCCTGGCTATGAGGCGATGACCCAACTGATTGGCGATCGCCCTGATGTGGCGTTTTCCTGCGGTGTACATCCTCTGAATATTGATGACGGTTATGACTTTGCGGAACTGCGCCGTCTGGCCGCCAGCCCGAAAGTGGTAGCGATGGGCGAAACCGGTCTGGACTATTTCTATCAGAAAGAAGCGCACCAGCTGAAGTTGCAGCAGGACTCTTTTCGCGAGCACATCCGCATTGGCCGTGCGCTGAATAAACCGGTGATCGTCCATACCCGCGATGCCCGCCAGGACACGCTGGATATTCTGAAAGAAGAGAATGCCGGGGAATGCGGAGGCGTTCTGCACTGTTTCACTGAAGATTTGCCGACAGCAGAATTCCTGCTGGATCTGGGTTTTTACATTTCCTTCTCCGGCATCGTGACGTTCCGCAATGCCGAAGCCTTGCGCGAAGTTGCCCGCTACGTGCCGCTGGATCGTCTGCTGGTGGAAACTGACTCGCCGTATCTGGCACCGGTGCCTCATCGTGGAAAAGAAAATCAGCCTGCTTACGTGCGTGATGTTGCCGAATACATGGCGGTGCTTAAAGGCGTCAGTCTGGAGCAACTGGCAGAGGCGACAACTCAGAACTTTTCACGATTATTTCATGTCGACACTTCCTCCTTGATCTAGGCTGTAGCTTAGTCATATTCGCTGGATTTATTTTTCACCTCGTAATTAATCGTCTGAATGAGGTATCTTGGCACCGTTTTTCGGTTGTCGGGAAAGCCTCATTCGGATTTTTCGTGTGAAAGTGACGGTTTTTAATCCAGTTTTTCAGCATTTTTCAGAAAAACGTGACTGCCATCAAACATTAACAAAGGGATTTATTTTACCCTGCGTAAAAATTAAAAGGGGTGCTCAGACACCCGACGGCAACGGGGTTTCAGACCGCTTGCTACGCGGTGAGTTATCAGGCTACACCGCATGAAGTATCAAAAAGCATCATTACTCAGGAGCACACTCAATTATGTTTAAGAACGCGTTTGCAAACCTTCAGAAGGTCGGTAAATCGCTGATGTTGCCAGTCTCCGTACTGCCAATCGCAGGTATTCTGCTTGGCGTCGGTTCTGCAAACTTTAGCTGGCTTCCGCTGATCGTTTCTCATGTCATGGCCGAGGCTGGTGGTTCAGTCTTCGCTAACATGCCTCTGATCTTCGCTATCGGCGTTGCTTTAGGCTTTACGAACAACGACGGTGTTTCTGCACTGGCGGCCGTTGTGGCATACGGCATCATGGTCAAAACCATGGCGGTTGTGGCTCCACTGGTTCTGCATTTACCGGCTGAAGAAATTGCAGCCAGCCATCTGGCGGACACCGGCGTACTGGGCGGTATTATCTCCGGTGCGATTGCGGCATACATGTTCAACCGTTTCTACCGCATCAAGCTGCCTGAATATCTGGGTTTCTTCGCGGGCAAACGTTTTGTGCCAATCATTTCCGGTATGGCGGCGATTATTCTGGGTGTGGTTCTGTCCTTCATCTGGCCTCCTATCGGCAGCGCGATCCAAACCTTCTCCCAATGGGCTGCTTACCAGAACCCGGTAGTGGCATTCGGTATCTATGGCGTGGTAGAACGCGCACTGGTTCCGTTTGGTCTGCACCATATCTGGAACGTTCCTTTCCAGATGCAAATCGGCGAGTACGTCAACTCTGCGGGCCAGGTGTTCCACGGCGACATCCCACGTTACATGGCGGGTGACCCGACTGCGGGTAAACTGTCTGGTGGCTTCCTGTTCAAAATGTACGGTCTGCCGGCAGCTGCTGTGGCTATCTGGCACTCAGCGAAACCTGAGAACCGTGCAAAAGTCGGCGGCATCATGATCTCCGCTGCACTGACTGCGTTCCTGACCGGTATCACTGAGCCGATCGAATTCTCCTTCATGTTCGTTGCGCCGATCCTGTATGTGATCCACGCGATTCTGGCAGGTCTGGCGTTCCCAATCTGTATCCTGTTGGGGATGCGTGACGGCACCAGCTTCTCACACGGTCTGATCGACTTCATCGTGCTGAGCGGCAACAGCAGCCGCATCTGGCTGTTCCCAGTGGTGGGTGCGGTTTATGCGGTAGTTTATTACAGCATCTTCCGTTTCCTGATTGCCAAACTGGATCTGAAAACGCCAGGTCGTGAAGACTCTGCAAGCGAAACCACGACTCAGGGCGGTTCAGAAATGTCTGCGTCTCTGGTTCAGGCTTTCGGCGGCAAAGACAACATCACCAACCTGGATGCCTGTATCACCCGTCTGCGTGTCAGCGTGGCTGATATTTCCAAAGTTGATCAGGCTGGCCTGAAAAAACTGGGTGCAGCCGGTGTGGTTGTGGCAGGTTCTGGTGTTCAGGCAATCTTTGGTACCAAGTCTGACAACCTGAAAACCGATATGGATGAGTACATGCGCAGCCATTAATGCTGAGCGGTACCTGTTCTGAGAAAGGAGGCTTCGGCCTCCTTTTTTCATGCCTGCGATTTAAGGCAAGGGCGTGCGCGGGCTTAGGCTGACGCTTTCTGCGGCAATTAAGCAGCTAAAAGCGTAATCAGGTTGAAAGGAATGGAAATTCTGACCCATACTGCGTACATCGCTTTTTACTTTGTTAAGGACAGTTAAGATGGCCGAAGAGACAATTTTCAGCAAAATTATCCGCCGTGAAATTCCTGCCGATGTGGTTTATCAGGATGAACTGGTCACCGCGTTCCGCGACATTTCTCCTCAGGCGCCAAGCCATATTCTGATTATCCCGAACGTGCTGATCCCGACCATGAATGATGTGGATGCCACGCACGAAGCAGCGCTTGGCCGCATGATGATCGTGGCGGCGAAAATTGCAGAGCAGGAAGGGATTGCTGAAAGCGGCTATCGCCTGATCGTGAACTGCAACCGTGACGGCGGGCAGGAGGTTTATCATATTCATATGCACCTGGTCGGTGGCCGCGCGCTGGGTCCATTGCTGTCACGTCAGTAAGGATAAAAAATGCGATTTTTGATGGCAATATTGCCGGTGCTTTTGTTGATAGGGTGCAGCAGTCGTCCGGGCATTGCGCTGAATAATCAACAAAAAGTGGTCATGGAATCGCCCGTGCTGACGGCAGGGATTATCCCCAGCTCGCCCTCTGTCGGTGAATCCGGTGGACAAAAGCAAGCCACCAGTACGCTTAATAACAACCAGCCGCACGCCGTGACGTTGCATTACCGTTTCTTCTGGTACGACAAGCAAGGGCTGGATTTACTGCCCGTTGCCGAACCCAGAACGGTCACCGTGCCTGCCAACAGCAGTCTGGAAGTCAGTTCCCTGAATGGTAATCTTGATGCGGACAGCGTGCGTCTTTACCTTTATCTCTAATGTTCTCGACGGAGTAGGTTGATGAAAAAGTATTTCCTCATTGTGGCAATGGCCGCATTGATCCTCGGCGGTTGTACATTGCCAAACCAGCAACAGCCACAGCAGCCGGAACAACCCCAGCAACCGCAGCAGCCTCAGCCGCCGGTGAATCCGCCGGTGCCAGAGCAACCGACCGTTCCTCCTGTTCCTCAGCCTCCTAAGTTTGCCAACATTGACTGGACAGCCACTGTTCAACCGATGCTGGCGAAAATGCTGAAAGCAGATGGCGTTCAGTCAGGCAGTGTTCTGCTGGTCGACAGTGTGAAAAATAGCACCAACGGCTCATTGCAAACCGCCAAAGCCACCGATGCTTTACGCACGGCGCTGGCGAACAACACGACCTTCCAGGTGATCCCGGCTGAACAGCTGGCTTCTGCCAAACAATCGCTGGGGTTATCGCCGGATGACAGCCTGGCGTCAGTCAGCAAGGCCATCGGTCTGGCCAATATCGTCAAAGCGCAGTACGTGCTCTACAGCACGGTGAGCGGCGATGTGAAATCACCGACCATGTCCATGCGTTTGATTACCGCGCCGAGCGGTGAAATTGTCTGGTCTGGCCGTGGCGCCGTTCAGAATTAACGCGCAATTACAGCAACTGATTGAACAGCATTATCCGGCGGTGAAAACCGCCGGTTTTCATTTGTCGCCGGTGGCCGGTCTGACGGGGGAGAGCTGGAAAATCAGCTCTCCTGCCGGTGATTTACTGGCGCGATATCAGTCACCTGATCGTCAGATTTCCGGAGCGGACAGACGCCGCGAACATCGTGTTTTGCGGCATATCGCCCGGCATTATCCCGGCCCCTGTGTCAGACTTTATTCACCGCCGTGGTTGCTGGTGGACTGGATCAACGGCACACCGCTGACCGGGCAGGCTTTTGCCGCCACGGCCGGGCAGCAGGCGCTGAGCGAGAGTCTGGTGTTACTGCATCAGTTGCCTCTGTCGGGTTACCGGCTGAATTTACATCAGCAATTTGCCCGTTACTGGCAGCACGTGGACCGCCGTCGTCTGACGCCGCGCTGGTTGCGATGGCATAAAAAGATGATGCGTACGCCGCCTCCCGCGCCGCTGCGGTTATCCCTGGTTCACATGGATATTCACGCCGGCAACGTGCTGGCAACGCCGCAGGGGCTGCGGCTGATTGACTGGGAATACGCCGCTGACGCTGACATCGCGCTGGAGCTGGCTGCCATTATTCGGGGCAACGGCTGGAGTTTTGCTCAACAGCGCGCGTTTTTACAGCGCTACGTGTCCGCGGGCGGTTATCGGGATTTAGCGCTTTTACAGCAGCAGGTCAACCGCTGGTTACCCTGGGTGGATTACCTGATGCTGATGTGGTTTGAAGTGCGCTGGCAGCAAACCGGCGAGCTGAAATATTGTGAATGGGCCCAGCCGCTGCACCGCCAGCGTTGAACTGCGCCTGTGATGAATGCTGAATTGCTTATCTGAATTGATTGAAAAGGAGTGGCCATCTTGTTGGGACCTGTAATGCTGGATGTGGCTGGCTATGAGCTGGATGCCGAAGAACGTGAAATTTTGCAGCATCCGCTGGTTGGCGGGCTGATTTTATTTACCCGTAACTATCACGACGTCGAACAGTTGCATGAACTGATCCGTCAGATCCGTGCGGCATCGCACGACCGGCTGGTGCTGGCGGTGGATCAGGAAGGCGGCCGCGTGCAGCGTTTTCGTGACGGGTTCACCCGTCTGCCCGCCGCGCAATCTTTTGCCGCGCTGAATGCGCCTCAGGAAGCGGGGAGGCTGGCGCAGGAAAGCGGCTGGCTGATGGCATCTGAAATGATTGCGATGGATATCGACATCAGTTTCGCACCGGTGCTGGATATCGGACATATCAGCGCCGCCATTGGTGAACGTTCCTTCCACGCAGAGCCGCAAAAAGCGCTGGAGATGGCCGAACGCTATATTCTCGGGATGCATTCTGCCGGTATGAAAACCACCGGCAAACATTTCCCGGGGCATGGCGCGGTCAGCGCTGACTCTCATAAAGAGACACCGCGTGACGATCGTCCGCTGGAAGAAATCCGCGAGCACGACATGGCGATTTTCCGTCAGCTCAACCAGCGTAAATTGCTGGATGCGGTCATGCCTGCGCACGTGATTTATACCCAGGCCGATCCACGACCGGCCAGCGGTTCGCCTTACTGGTTGCAGGAAATCTTGCGCAAGGAACTGAAGTTTGACGGCGTGATTTTCTCTGACGACATCTCGATGGAAGGCGCGGCCATCATGGGCACGTATCCGGAGCGGGCACAGGCTTCGCTGGATGCGGGTTGCGATATGATCCTTGCCTGTAACAACCGTCAGGGCGCGGTCAGCGTGCTCGATAACCTGTCGCCGGTCAACGCAGAGCGTGTTGCACAGTTGTATCATCGCGGCCGGTACAGTGGAAAAGAGGCCCGTCAGGATTTGCTCAATTCAACCCGCTGGCAGCAGGCAAACCGTGACTTAACGGCGCTCGATGCCCGTTGGCAGGAACACAAACAGGCTGCCCGGTAACGGTTTTCGGACCGCAGAGGGTGTCAACGCACATTCAGGATGAGGTAAACGATGATTATCTATTTGCATGGTTTCGATTCAACCAGCCCCGGTAACCACGAGAAGGTTTTACAGCTTCAGTTTATTGACCCGGACGTGCGCTTTATCAGTTACAGCACGCTGCATCCACGCCATGACATGCAGCATCTGCTGAAAGAAGTCGATAAAGTGCTGCACGAAACGCAGGATCCGCACCCGCTGATTTGCGGCGTCGGCCTCGGGGGGTTCTGGGCGGAGCGCATTGGTTTCCTGTGCGGTATCCGCCAGGTGATGTTCAATCCGAATTTATCTCCGCAGGACAATATGGCCGGAAAGATTGACCGTCCCGAAGAGTATGAAGACATTGCCACCAAGTGCATCAGCGATTTTCGTGAGAAAAACCGCGACCGCTGCCTGGTGATTCTGTCCCGCGAAGACGGCGTGCTCGACAGCAGCAAGACGGCCGAGAAATTGCATCATTATTATCCTGTGGAATGGGACGAAAAACAGAGCCATAAATTCAAGGATATCTCGAGGCATTTGCAGCGGATCAAAGCCTTCAAAACCATCGCCTGAAGATGTTTATATCCCATCAAAACCACTGCCCCACGCGGTGGTTTTTTTATGGGCGGCAGAGAGCATCGGGTGGTGTTTTCACGCGGAACGCGCTAACTGCCTGATTTAAAAATGTCAAAATGCGTGCCATTTCATCAGGACAATCAGACCAAATCATTTTAAATTGACCTACATCAATTTTGGTATGACCAAATCACCACGCATGATATCCTCCCACTCAGATACCGAATTAACTTAAGCAACCCTATGTAATATAAGGATTATTTTTTAACTCTTATATAACAAATGGTTCACATTTGAGGGGGTCATTTTGACATCACCAATGAAGAAAATTGTCATAATTGGCGGCGGCGCTGGCGGTCTGGAACTGGCGACCAGCCTCGGGCATAAGCTTGGCCGTAAAAAGAAAGCGGAGATCATTTTGGTCGACCGTAATCACAGCCACCTGTGGAAACCACTGTTGCATGAAGTGGCTACCGGCAGCCTGGATGATGGTGTTGATGCCCTGAGCTATCTGGCGCATGCACGTAACCACGGTTTCACGTTCCAGATTGGTTCACTGACCGATATCGACCGTGAAAATAAGACCATCAAACTGGCTGAAATTTGCGACGAAAACGGCGAAATGCTGGTGCCTGTGCGTGATATCGCTTATGACCAGCTGGTCATGGCGCTGGGCAGTACCTCTAATGACTTCGGCACGCCGGGCGTGAAAGACCACTGCATCTTCCTGGACAACCCGCATCAGGCGCACCGTTTCCACAACGAAATGCTGAATTTGTTCCTCAAATTCTCAGCCAGCGCAGATAAGCAAAAGAAAGTGAACATTGCTATCGTCGGCGGCGGCGCGACCGGCGTTGAACTGTCTGCTGAACTGCATAATGCGGTGAAACAGCTGCACAGCTACGGCTTTAAAGGGCTGGACAGCGAAGCGCTGAACGTCACGCTGGTCGAGGCCGGTGAACGTATTCTGCCGGCATTGCCACCGCGTATTTCTGCGGCGGCCCATCAGGAGCTGACCAAGCTGGGCGTGCGTGTTCTGACCCAAACGATGGTCACCAGTGCGGATAAAAACGGTCTTAACACCAAGTCTGGCGAATTCATTGATGCCGATCTGATGGTCTGGGCGGCGGGTATCAAAGCCCCTGATTTCATGAAAGACATCGCCGGGCTGGAAACTAACCGTATCAATCAGCTGGTGGTTGAGCCAACGCTGCAAACCACACGCGACCCTGACATTTATGCGATCGGTGATTGCGCATCCTGCCCGCAGCCCTCAGGTGGTTTTGTGCCGCCGCGCGCGCAGTCAGCGCATCAGATGGCATCACGTTGCTTTGCTAATATCATGGCGCAGCGCAAAGGTCAGAGCCTGAAACCTTATGTCTACAAAGATCATGGTTCACTGGTGTCTCTTTCCCGTTTCAGCACCGTCGGCAGCCTGATGGGCAACCTGATGCGCGGTTCGATGATGGTGGAAGGGCGTCTGGCGCGCCTGGTGTATGTGTCGCTTTACCGTATGCACCAGATTGCGTTGCACGGTTACATCAAAACCGGCCTGATGATGCTGGTAGGCGGAATCAACCGGGTGATCCGCCCGCGTCTGAAACTGCACTGATTTTTTTGACCGACCGCTGAATCGTTTCCTCACGGTTTGGTCACTGAAAGCCTGCTTCCCGCAGGCTTTTTTATTGCTGACCAGATGCTCCTGCCAACGAAAACTAGTTTGTCCGCTAAGAATGCTCTGAAACACCTCGTTACACCCGCATTTCTCTCACTTACAGACTTCGTCTTATTGTTCCTTAACCATTCCAGGTACAAACTTTAACAAGTTTACAGCCGGCGATTCACGCACGCCGAACCTCAGGATGTGAAGTTTTCCACTGAGGTATGTGTCCTGAGTCAGGCGCAATATGCGTGGTAACATTTTCGGAGGAAGTCCTGTGAACAAGTCAATGTTAGCTGGGGTCGGTATTGGTGTGGCTGCGGCATTAGGCATTGCCGGTGTGGCGAGCATGAATGTCTTTTCATCTGACCCGCAATACGCGCAGGTTGTCAGCGCGACGCCAATTAAAGAAACCATCAAAACGCCGCGTCAGGAATGCCGCAATGTTACCGTGACTCACCGTCGTCCTGTTCAGGATGAGCATCAGATCGCCGGCTCCGTGCTGGGCGCTGTCGCGGGTGGCGTTCTGGGGCATCAGTTTGGTGGCGGTCGTGGCCGTGATGTGGCGACAGTTGCCGGTGCGCTGGGCGGTGGCTATGCGGGTAACCGTGTACAGAGCAGCATGCAGGATAACGATACCTACAGCACGCAGCAGCAACGTTGTAAAACCGTCTACGACAAAGAAGACAAAATGCTCGGTTATGATGTGACCTATAAAATAGGCGATCAGCAGGGCAAAGTGCGTATGGACCACGATCCGGGCACACAAATCCCGCTGGATAAAAGCGGTCAGTTGCAGCTTACCCGTTCCTGATACCGGTAAGTGGGAAATAAAAGCCTGAGGCGCAAACCTCAGGCTTTTTTATGTCTCTGACGACGTGCTCAGGCCGCAGTATCCGCTGCATTCAGGCCGTTTTTGTGTTTCACAATATCGGCCATGACGGCCAGCGCAATCTCAGCGGGGGTTTTGCTGCCAATGGGCAAGCCGACGGGGGCATGAAGACGGGCGAAATCCTCAGCGGAAAAATCCGCAATGGTTTGCAGGCGTTCACGACGGCGGATGCTGTTGCGTTGTGAACCCATTGCGCCAATGTAAAACGCTGGTGTATTCACTGCCTCCATGAGCGTCAGGTCATCCATGCGCGGATCATGGGTGAGGGCGACTATCGCCGTATTGGCATGGCAACCCTGTAACTCGAGATATTTTGCCGGAAACTGTTTCTCCAGCCGTATCTCAGCTTTGAGCGCAGGCAGAAAATTTTCCAGCACCTCTTCACGGCATTCGCACACCACCACGTCAAAGCCCAGCGCACAGGCAAAGTCTGCGCAGTAGATCGCGACGGTTGAAAGCCCGGCAATCAGCAAACGCGGCGGTGCCGCCAGGTGTAATCTGACGCAGTCACCGTCACGCATCACCTGGGTGGCGCTGTGATAGCCCGTGAGCGCCAGATGATCGCAGGCGGCGGGCAGGGTGAGTGATTTATCCAGCGCAAAATGTCCGGCCAGCGCCATCCCCATTTTTTGCAGATAATCCAGATTGCCCTGCGTTGCGGGCAGATATTCGATCAGCACATCCAGCGACCCGCCACAGGGCAGGGCGACATCGGGGGTTAACCCGCCGTCACCGTAACGCACAATCTGGCTGGCCTGCTGATAGTCTCCGGCTGCAATGCGCCGTAAGAAATCCTCTTCGACACATCCGCCTGACAGCGAACCGCAGTAGCGGCCATTGCCGGTCGCCGCCAGTAAGGCACCGGGCGCACGCGGGGAGGAACCGTACGTCGTCAGAACAGTACACAACCACACCGGCTGATGCGTCAGCCATTCATGCGCCTGAGAAATTACCTGATTATCAAGATGCTGCATGCGGAGATCCGTTTGAAAAAAGCGCAGAAAGAGAAAGTTGTTCCGGCAAATCGATGTCGGTGATCACGGCGGGCGTTGTGACATCCAGGCGTAACAGCGGCTGGCTGCGGATAAGTTCCCTGGCATCATGGTCACCGTGCAGTTGTAAAAGGGCGTCCCGCATCTGGCGGGCAAAACCCACCGGATGTCCCGGCTGATTTTGCCAGTAAGGCCGAACCACGGGCTTCAGAGGCAGGGAAGCGGCCACGGCGGCAAAAATATCCGGCGTGACGAAAGGCATATCGGCAAGATGAACCAGCCACCCGTCCCAGTCTGGCGTATCGCGCACCCCGGCCGCGACTGAACCTCCGGTGCCGGCGCTCTGTGTCAGCGTGAAAGGCACCCCTTCACGCAGGCAACTTGCCTGAACCTGACTGTTTTCAGCACGCGTAACCACGCGCACCGGCAGCCCGCTGCTCAGCACCTGACGGAGGGTGAGGTCAAAAAGGGTGGCAGCATTTTGTGCTGTTTGGGTCAAAATTGCATTCAGCTTGTTACCTGTGCCTCCGGCGGCGATAAACCGGCTCCCCAGCCCTGCGGCGAGAAGAATAATACCTGCCATTTTCCTTGCATCCCTTTTGTACATTGTTTGCGCAACAGGATTAATTATCCCATTTTATTGCGCAAAATTGTGAACGAAATATTAAAAATGTGTATTACGTCATTACTTAGCGCAACATGACTGCCTATAATCGCCCGCGTTAAACGGTATTTTTAGAATTTATGACAAATTGTAAAAGCGCCGCACTATAAGAAAGACAATAAGAAGCAAGGAACTTTATGAGCAATTTCAACCCGTCCAGGCGGCGCTTTGTTAAAGGCGCTGTGATCGCTGGTGTCTCCGTTTATCTCGCGCCGCTGCACAGTCGTGCATACGCTGCGCTGTTCGAAGAAAAAATTCTGCAATCGCCACAATGGGACGCACAAAACAAACGCGTTCGTTTCCGCATTGACGGAAAGGCGAAAGTCATGGGGCAGAAGGTTTTTGCCCGCGATATCCGCGCGCAGGACATGCCGCACTGGCCGCAAAAACAGGCGCATGCCTTTATCCTTCGCGTGACCCAGGCCGACAAAATTTATGCCGGGTTAGACCTCTCTCTGCTGGGCGATGATTTGCAGCCCGATCAGCTGGTGACCGCTGATGTACTGGCGCGTGACGGCCTGGCCTTCCCGGCATTCTATGGTGAAGACATGCTGCTGCCGGAAGGCAAAACCCCGGCTTATCTGGGGCAGGCGGTGGCGATTCTGGTGTATCAGGATTTCGCGAAATTCCGCTTCGCCAAAAACGCCCTCAAGTTCAAAGACAGCGTGGTGCGCTACGGTGAGAAGACCGGCCCGCTGGAAAGGGATCCCTGGGGAACCTTCCGCTTTGTGCGCGTAGGGGGTGAAACCGCCTTTGAAGACGATAAATTCTCCAGCCTGAAAGACATGCCGGTTTTCCCGGTCAGTATGCGTAAACATCTGCCGGTGTGGCCGGAAGGGCGCGAGGGCGGTAAGTTGGATGAACAGGGCATGTTCTACGCCGGGGAAATGGCCGATGAGCTCAACTCTCCGCCGCAGGACTGGCTGGTGATGTCGCGCAAATTCACCACGCAATCCGTCGATACTTCCGCCCTCGAGCCGGATAACGCCAACGGCTGGTACGATGCGGCAACGCAAACGCTGCATATGGTGGTGCCAACCCAGTCGCCGCAGGAAGTGGCCGACGAAATGCCACGCATGATGGCGAAATCGCACCGCACGGTAAAAACGCTGATTATGCATCCCTGCTACACCGTCGGCTATGGCTCGAAAGATCACTACAACTTCCCGTATTACGGTGCCGTCGCGGCGATGTACGGCGACGGTTTGCCGGTGCGTCTGGCCAATGACCGCTTCGAGCAGTTCCAGTCTTCCCTCAAACGCCACGCGTTTGATATGAATTACGACATCGCGGTTAACCGTGAAACCGGCATGTTGCAGTCATTCCACGCGGCAATGACCGCAGACGGCGGCGGGCGCAGTAACTTTACGCCGTCGGTGGTGATGGTGGGCGCGACCGCTGCGCAGTCGATTTACTACTTCCCGAAAAGTGATCTTTCAGCTGTCGGGCTGGCGTCGCGCGCGCTGGACGCCGGTTCAGCGCGCGGCTACGGCACGCTGCAAAGCATGGCCGCCACCGAAATGATGATGGATGAACTGGCCGCCGAACTGAAACTGGATCCGATTGCGTTCCGTCTGCGCAACGTCCTGAAATCAGGCATGAAAAACACTCAGGGCGCTATTCCTGCGGGCGCAATTCGCGCTGATGAAGTGCTGGAAAAAGCCGCTGTTCATCCGTTATGGACGCAGCGCCAGAAGCGCAAAGCCGAATACGAAAGCCAGAATCCGGGTAAACGTTATGGCGTCGGTTTTGGTTGCGTGCAGAAAGACTTCGGCACCGGCGCGGAAACCTCTTTCGCTCGCGTCGAACTCAGTGAAAAAGGCGAAATCAGCCTGTGGCACAGCGGCGCAGAAATGGGGACGGGGATGTCCACGTCGCAATCCGTGTTGTGCGCCGAATGGCTGGGGAAACCGGCTGAACAGGCGCATTTCTCAGTGACCGACTGGTCGGTATTGCCGGTGGAAACCAGCGGCGACCCGTACATGATGTCGCAGGAAGAGCAGGACAAATTGCAAACCAATCCGCGCTGGTCGCCGTCTTATTGCTCGCCGTCCAGCGCCAGTAACTCCGCCTATTATTTCTCCCACAGCACCCGCGAAGCCGCGCGTCTGATTTTCGACCAGGGGTTATGGCCTGCGGCGATGGCTATCTGGCAAACCGGCATCGGCGGCGGACAGGCCGCGCCGTACATCGTGCGCAAGGAAGATGCCCGCTGGGTTGAAGGCGGCCTGACCGCCAACGGCATGCAAATTCTCAGCCTCGAAACGTTGGCGAAAAAAGTCTACGAAATGAACGGCATGACCGGCACGGCGGTACACGTTTTCAACCGCTGGCAATGGGCGGAAGCCGATTTCACACTGAACACGGTGCGCCAGCGCATTCCGGTGGATGGCCTGGCGGTGCGAAACGGTGCGGGCGAGTTCCGCACGCTGGCGCGTGACGCGGTGTATTATCCGCCGACGCAGCGTAACAACGCCTCCGTGACCTATTACAGCGCGGTCGGCACCCTGGCTGAAATCGCGGTGGACATTGCCACCGGCAAGGTCGAATTACTCACCCACCATTCCATTATGGAGTGCGGCAATCTGATCGTGCCTGAGCTGGTGTCCGGCCAGTTGCAGGGCGGGCTGGCGATGGGGATCGGCCACGCATTGCACGAGTATTTACCGCTGTACGAAGACGGGCCGGGCAACGGAACCTGGAATTTCAACCGTTACCATTTGCCGCGCGCCAGCGATGTGGCGGTCTGGAAACAGACCAGCGACATCCTGCCTGCGCTGTCGGAAACCGATCCGCCGAAAGGCATGGCCGAAGTGGTGATGATCCCGGTCGTCGCCGCGCTGGTGAACGCCATCGCCCATGCCACCGGCCACCGTTTCCGTGATTTGCCCGTTCGTGCTGAAAATATTCGTGAGGTTTTACAATGAGCATCCCAACTAAGCCCTTAGAGCTGACCATTAACAATCAACATTACGGCCCGCTGGACGTACCTGAAGGCCTGATGATGATCGACTTCCTGCACGAATACGTCGCGCTGACCGGCTGCCGCCTCGGCTGCGGTCAGGGTATCTGCCATGCCTGTGTGGCTATTCTCGATCACGACAGCGGCACCAGCGAAGAGGTGCGTACCTGCATTACCGGCGCGCATTTTTTCAACGGCAAAAAAGTCCGTACCGTGGAAGGCCATGCCAAAACCGATGATAAGGGCGACGTGACGCTGTCCCCGGTTCAGCAGGCGTTTCTGGAACATTACAGTTTCCAGTGTGGCTACTGCACCCCCGGTTTTGTGAATGCCGCGACGCTGTTGCTTGAACGCCTGGAAAAACATCCGATTGCGCTCAACGAGCTGGAAGGTGCTATCAACGGTGCGCTGGAAAACCACATCTGCCGCTGTACCGGCTATGTGCGTTACTACGAAGCGGTGCGTGATGTTGTGCTGAAAACGCCGGGTCTGATCAGGGAGCACGCGTGATGAAAAAACGTCTTTTCCTCGCGCTGCTGGCGGTGATTATCATCGTTATTGCGGTGTTGTGGTGGCGGGAAAACCGCACGCTGGATGCACCGGTGCAGAAAGTGACGGCGGACACTGCGCAGACAGAACGTGGCCGCTATCTGGTGCAGGCGTCTGACTGCGCGGCCTGCCACACGGCCTCCGGCGGCGCACCGCTGGCGGGCGGTTATCCGCTGGAAACGCCGTTCGGCAAAATCTTCGGCAGCAACCTGACGCCGTCTGCTGACGCCGGTATCGGCCGCTGGACCTCTGAGGATTTCTATCTGGCGCTGACCAAAGGCGTGGCGCCGGGCGGGCGTCATCTGTATCCGGCGATGCCTTACACCTCGTACAAAGGCGTGACCCGTCAGGATTCTGACGATATGTATGCGTTTCTGATGACGCGCCCGGTGGTGGATTTGCCGGTGCCGGAAAACGAAATGCCATTCCCGTTCAATCAGCGCATGGCGATGATTGGCTGGAATCTGTTGTTCCGCACGTCTGACCCGATGCCAGCCAGCTCGCAGGGGCATTCTGCCGACTGGCAGCGCGGGAAATACCTGACGGACGTGCTCGGCCACTGTGGCGAATGCCATACGCCGCGCGGCAAACTCGGCCAGATGGACACGGAGAATAACCTGAAGGGCGGGACACTCGGGCGCATCACCGCACCGGCGATCACCACGGATGCACTGGCGCAGCGTGGCTGGAATCCGGCCGATCTGAGCCGTTTTCTTGCCACCGGTTTTGCACCCCAGGGCTCAGCGTTTGATGAGATGCACAAGGTTATTGATCTCAGCACCCGTCATCTGACTGAAGAAGATCATCGCGCCATTGTCACTTATTTACTGGGCGACAAGCCGCCCGCAGCGGTACCGGTGAGCATCGCGCAGGGCGGCAATGACGCTGGCCGGATCACTTATCTCGACCAGTGTTCCGGTTGCCATATGGCTGACGGCGCAGGCAAACCGCATGTTGCGGTGGCGATGCAAAACAACGCCACTTTGCGCCAGCCTGATGGTCGCAACCTGATCGTTTCAGTGCTCGACGGTTTACCGGCGCAGGAATTCCCGAACGGTGAAAGCATGCAGTCCATGCCGGGTTTTGCTGACCGACTGAACGACGCGCAAATCGCTGAAATGGTGAATTACCTGCGTGTGACTTTTGGTGGCCTGCCGGGAGATATCACGCCGGAACAGGTGAAAGCCCTGCGTAAGCCATAGCGGTTAACCTGAAGGCATAAAAAAGCCCGGTGAATGATATGTTCACCGGGCTTTTTTTAATCACCAGACCCTCAGATCACATGCTCAGCGAATTCTCCGAGCATCTCGCTGACAAACTTCAGCCGTTTTGGCCGGTCAGTCAGATCCAGCATAAACTTCAGTTTAGTCGGGCCGTCGAGACGATACACCTGCGGCTGCTTTTGCAGCAGGCCAATCAGGTGGCCCGGATCGACACGGTTTTTATCGCCAAACTCAATGAAGCCGCCGCGCTCATTGCCTTCAATGCGTTTGATGCCCAGTTCTTTCGCCTTTAAACGCAGTATGGCGATTTGAATCAGATTGCGCGCGCCGTCCGGCAGGGAGCCGAAACGGTCGATAAGTTCGACACGCAGCTCATCCAGTTCACTTTCATTGCGCGCACTGGCGATACGTTTATACAACGACAATCGCGTATTGACGTCAGGAATGAATTCTTCCGGCAACAGGGCAGGCATGCGCATCTCGACCTCTGTCTGACTGGTGGTCAGATCCTCAAGCGAAGGTTCGCGGCCTTCTTTCAGCGCTTCCACGGCGTTTTCCAGCAGTTCCATGTACAGCGTGAAACCGATGCTGGTCATCTGTCCGCTCTGGCCTTCGCCGAGCAATTCGCCTGCGCCACGAATTTCCAGATCGTGCGTTGCCAGCGCAAAACCTGCACCGAGATCTTCCAGTGAGGCGATCGCTTCGAGGCGTTTGTGCGCATCAACAGACATGGCTTTCGGCGGCGGCGTCAGCAGGTAAGCATACGCCTGATGGTGCGAACGCCCGACACGGCCACGCAACTGGTGAAGCTGCGCCAGACCAAAGTGATCGGCACGTTCAATAATGATGGTGTTCGCCGTCGGGATGTCGATGCCGGTTTCGATGATCGTGGTGCACACCAGCACGTTGAAACGCTGATGGTGGAAATCATTCATCACCCGCTCGAGGTCGCGTTCACGCATCTGACCGTGACCAATGGCGATACGTGCCTCCGGTACCAGTTCCGCCAGGCGCTCAGTGGCTTTCTCGATATTTTCGACATCATTAAATAAGTAATACACCTGCCCGCCGCGCAAAATTTCACGCAGGATAGCCTCGCGGATCACCAGGCTGTCGTATTCGCGGACGAAGGTTTTCACCGCCATACGGCGCGCTGGCGGGGTGGCGATAATCGACAGATCACGCATGCCGCTCATCGCCATATTCAGCGTGCGCGGGATAGGTGTGGCGGTCAGGGTCAGAATATCAACGTCAGCACGCATCGCTTTGATACGCTCTTTGTGGCGTACCCCGAAACGGTGCTCTTCATCGACAATCAGCAGGCCGAGATCTTTCCAGCGCAGGTCGCTTTGCAGCAGTTTGTGCGTGCCGATAATAATATCCACTTTGCCTTCCACGGCTTCTTCGATCACCGCCTGTTGCTCTTTGGCGCTGCGGAAACGGGACATCATTTCGATGCGCACCGGCCAGCTGGCAAAGCGGTCGCGGAAGTTGTCAAAGTGCTGCTGCGCCAGCAGCGTAGTCGGCACCAGCACCGCCACCTGCTTGTTGTTGGCGACGGCGAGGAAGGCCGCGCGCATCGCCACTTCGGTTTTGCCGAAACCGACGTCGCCACAGACCAGACGATCCATCGCCAGCGGCTGCGTCATGTCGGTCAGTACGGCATTGATGGCCTGTGCCTGATCCGGCGTGGTTTCAAACGGGAAGGCCTGGCAGAACAGCTGATACTGTTCTTTGTCGTGTTTGAAGGCGAAACCGGTTTTGGCTTCGCGCTGGGCGTAAATATCCAGCAACTCGGCGGCCACGTCGCGTACCTTCTCGGCGGCTTTTTGCCGCGCTTTTGACCAGGCTTCGCCCCCGAGTTTGTGCAGCGGCGCGCTGTCATCCGCACCGCCCGCATAACGGCTGATGAGATGCAGGGACGACACCGGCACATAGAGTTTATCTTCACCCGCATAGGTCAGGATCAGGTACTCGGCTTTGATGCCACCGGCCTCGAGCGTGGTCAGCCCCAGATACCGGCCTACGCCGTGTTCGACATGCACCACCGGCTGGCCGGGGCGCAGTTCCGCGAGATTGCGGATCAGCGTATCGGTGTTGATGGTGCGGCGGCTGTCCTGACGACGGCGCGCCACGCGCTCGCCGAGCAGATCGCTCTCACAAATCAGCGCCAGCTGTTTATCGGCATCCAGAAAACCGCGTTCGCAGGCGCCAATCATAATGTAACGACCGGCCGTTTCAGCTTCTTCAATACGGGTGATGAGCTGCGGCATCAGTTTGATGCGCGCCAGTAAATCCTGCAGCGTTTCCCGGCGGCCTTCACTTTCGACTGAGAAAACCAGACTGCCGGCAAAGGATTCATTAAAGCGGCGCAGGTTATCCATGGGCGCTTTATTCTGTGGCTGAACAGATAAATCCGGCAGCTTTTCATAACTGAGATTGGTGTTCGCGGCTTTTTTCGGCAGCGAATCGGTACGCAGCTGAACGCGCGGCCAGGCTTTGAGTTCAGCGAACAGGGTATCCACGCGCAGCCACAGATTTTCAGGCTCGAGCAGCGGACGCATCGGATCCACCCGGCGGTTTTCGTAACGCTGGTTGGCGTCCTGCCAGAAACGCTCGGCAGCAACGTCAAGATCGCCGGTATTAAGCACCAGCGTATTTTTCGGAAGATAGCTGAATAAGGTGGTCAGCGGCTGGCTGAAAAACAGCGGCTGCCAGTATTCAATCCCGGCCGGGAACGTGCCTTTACTGACCTGCTGATACACGTGTTCGGCATCGCGGCGCACTTCGAACTTCTCGCGCCACTGGCTGCGGAACAGTTCAATGGCATTTTTATCGGTCGGGAATTCATGCGCGGGCAACAAATTGATGTGATCAACTTCGCTCAGCGTGCGCTGTGTATCGACGTCAAATGTGCGCAGACTGTCGATTTCATCGTCGAAGAAATCGATGCGGAAAGGCTCATCGCTGCCCATCGGATAGAGGTCGAGCAGGGCGCCACGGGTGGCAAACTCACCGTGCTCCATCACCTGATCGACGCTGCGGTAACCGGCCTGTTCCAGCTGTGAACGCAGTTTATCGCGTGACAGTTGCTGGCCTTTCTTCATCACCAGCGCGTGGCCGTGCAAAAACTCGTGCGGGCAGACGCGCTGCATCAACGTATTCACCGGCAAAATAATGATGCCGCGTTCCATGGTTGGAAGCTGATAAAGGCTGGAAAGGCGCGAAGAGATGATTTCCTGATGTGGCGAGAAACTGTCGTAGGGCAGGGTTTCCCAGTCCGAAATGCTCAGCACTTTATGATCGGTAAACTGTTGAATTTCATCGCGCAGACGCAGGGCATTTTGCATGTCCGGCGCAATCAGCATGATCGGGCCCGCATGGCGTTCACTGATTTGGGCGCATTCCAGGGCACAGGCGGAGCCGGTCAGTTGCCCTAAAAGGCGGGTGTCACCGGGGCGTTCAGGCAATGAATAACGATAATCTTGAGACATAGGCTGTTTTGCGTTCTCGTTTGGCGGCAGCAGGGGGCCAATTAGCAGACCGTATCTTGCGATGCGCATACAATCGGGGTCAACCCGGCTCTGCAATAAAAAAGGACAAAAGAGCCCCGGGATTAAACCGATTACTTTGGGTTAATGGTTCCATAAAGCGGTGCTAGCCTTTATTATCCTTCATCACTTTAGTCTGCGCCATGCACTTATTTGCGGCCAAGCACTTAAAACGGAAGTCATGTATCAACCTGTCGCGTTATTCATAGGCCTGCGCTACATGCGCGGGCGTGGTTCGGACCGCTTTGGGCGGTTTGTCTCCTGGCTGTCCACCATTGGCATTACCCTCGGGGTGATGGCGCTGGTCACGGTGCTGTCGGTCATGAACGGTTTTGAGAAGGATCTGGAAGGAAATATTCTGGGTCTGATGCCTCAGGCGTTGGTGACCACACCGGCCGGATCGCTGGATCCTCAAAAAATTACCCATCAACAGATAACGGCGCTGAAAAGTGTCAACCGCGCTGTGCCTCTGACCACCGGTGACGTGGTGCTGCAAAGCCCCGGCAGCGTGGCCGTGGGTGTCATGCTCGGTGTCGATCCGACACAGCAGGATCCGCTGGCGAAATATATGATTGGCGTTGCCCAGCAGGAGCTGCAACCCGGTAAATACAACGTCATTCTGGGCGATCAGCTCGCGCAACAGCTTAAAGTGCGGCGTGGCGATAAGCTGCGTCTGATGGTGACCAGCGTCAGCCAGTTCACGCCGGTCGGGCGTGTGCCAAGTCAGCGTTTGTTTACCGTGATTGGCACGTTCTCAGCGAACAGCGAAGTCGATGGTTATCAGATGCTGGTCAATATTCAGGATGCTTCACGTCTGATGCTGTATCCGAAAGGCAACGTGACCGGCTGGCGTTTATTCCTTGATAAACCGCTGGATGTCGACAGCCTGAGCGTTCAGAAGCTGCCGGAAGGCACCAGCTGGAAAGACTGGCGTGAGCGTCGGGGTGAGCTGTTCCAGGCCGTGCGCATGGAAAAAAATATGATGGGCCTGCTACTTAGCCTGATCGTGGCGGTTGCCGCGTTCAACATCATTACCTCGCTGGGTTTACTGGTGATGGAAAAACAAGGCGAAGTGGCGATTCTGCAAACGCAGGGGCTAAGCCGCCGTCAGATCATGGCCGTATTTATGGTGCAGGGCGCCAGTGCCGGTGTGATCGGCGCGCTGCTCGGTGCCATACTGGGCGTGGTGCTCGCGACCCAACTCAACACAATTATGCCGGCTATCGGGCTGATGCTTGATGGCGCGTCGCTGCCGGTCGATATTGAACCGGTTCAGGTCGTGGTTATCGCGCTGTCCGCCATGATCATTGCTTTATTATCTACGCTGTATCCTTCCTGGCGCGCTGCTGCCACCCACCCCGCAGAGGCTTTACGTTATGAGTAATTCTTTATTATTGCAGTGTGACAACCTCTGTAAGACTTATCAGGAAGGCAAACTGCGCACCGACGTATTACGTGACGTGACGTTCGCCATGCAGCCGGGCGAAATGATGGCGATCGTCGGCACCTCAGGTTCCGGTAAAAGTACGTTGTTGCATTTGCTGGGTGGTCTGGACTCACCGACCTCCGGCGAAGTCATTTTTAAAGGCCAGTCGCTGAATTCGATGACTTCTTCCGCGAAATCAGAACTGCGCAACCGCGAGCTCGGCTTTATCTATCAGTTCCACCATTTGCTGCCTGATTTCACCGCGCTGGAAAACGTCGCGATGCCGCTTTTGATCGGTAAAAAGAAATCCGCTGAAGTGCAGGAACGTGCGATGGCGATGCTTGAAGCCGTTGGGCTGCAACACCGCAGCCATCACCGTCCTTCCGAGCTTTCCGGCGGCGAGCGTCAGCGTGTGGCGATCGCCCGTGCGCTGGTCAATAATCCTTCACTGGTGCTGGCCGACGAACCGACCGGTAACCTGGATCAGCGCAATGCCGACAGTATCTTTGAATTGCTGGGCGAACTGAACGTGCGTCAGGGCACCGCGTTTCTGGTGGTCACGCATGCTCTGGAACTGGCGAACCGCCTGACGCGTCAGCTGGAAATGCGCGACGGCAGGTTGCAGCAGGATTCGATGTTGCTGGGAGCGAAGTAATGTCAGGCATTCCGTTTTCCTTACTGATCGGCCTGCGGTTCAGCCGTGGCCGCCGTCGCAGCGGCATGGTGTCGCTGATTTCGGTGATTTCGACCTTGGGTATCGCGCTGGGTGTGGCGGTGTTAATCGTCGGTCTGAGTGCGATGAACGGCTTCGAGCGCGAACTGAAAGATCGCGTGCTGGCGGTGGTGCCTCACGGTGAAATTCGTCCGGTGAATCAGCCTTTCAATGACTGGCAGGGCGTGCTGGAACGTGTTGAAAAAGTGCCGGGCATTGTGGCCGCTGCGCCGTATATCCAGTTCAACGGTCTGATCGAACACGGCGCAAAACTGCGCGCGATTCAGCTTAAAGGCGTGGATCCGCAGAGTGAACCCCGCGTAAGCGCCGCACCGAAGTTTGTGCAAAACAACGCATGGCAGAATTTTAAAGCCGGGGAGCAACAGCTGATCCTCGGTAAAGGCGTTGCCGATGCGGTCGGTGTGAAGCAGGGCGACTGGGTGACGGTGATGATCCCAAACAGCGATCCTGAGATGAAGCTGTTGCAGCCAAAACGGATCCGTTTGCAGGTCACCGGCATTTTGCAACTCAGCGGCCAGCTTGATCACAGCCTCGGCATGGTGCCACTGGCGGATGCGCAGCAATATCAGGATATGGGTACCAGCGTCACCGGTATCGATATCAAAGTGAACGATGTTTTCGCCGCGCAAAAACTGGTGCACGACGCCGGTGAAGTGACGCAGGCGTATGTTTACATCAGCAGCTGGGTGGGCACTTACGGCTATATGTACCGCGATATCCAGATGGTGCGCGCGATTATGTATATGGCGATGGTGCTGGTGATTGGCGTAGCCTGTTTTAATATCGTTTCGACGCTGGTGATGGCGGTGAAAGATAAAAGCAGTGATATTGCGATTTTGCGCACACTGGGCGCGAAAGACGGGCTTATCCGCGCGGTCTTCATCTGGTACGGTTTACTGGCCGGGCTGGTCGGCAGTATCGCCGGGGTAGTGATCGGCGTGATCGCCGCGTTCCAGCTGACCAATATCATTAACGCGCTGCAAAAGCTTACCGGACATCAGTTCCTGTCGGGCGACATTTATTTCATCGACTTCCTGCCATCGGAAGTTCACTGGACTGACGTGGCGGGCGTACTGTTTACCGCACTGGTGCTGAGTTTGCTGGCCAGCTGGTATCCTGCGCGCCGTGCAAGCCGTATCGATCCGGCCCGGGTACTCAGTGGCGGTCAGTGATCACATTGTCAAAAACAGCCTTTATGTTCAGACACAGAGAGTAAGGAGCACTTCATGCGCACACGTCATCGTCTGTGTCGGTTTCGCAAAAATAAACGTATCCGGCATCAGCGGTTCCGGTCGAACATTTTCCACCGTGATTCAATGGCCGCCGCGTCATTGAAGAAACCGTTCGTGGTGGTGCTCACCGGCGCGGGGATTTCCGCCGAGTCCGGCATCCGCACTTTCCGTGCTGCCGATGGCTTGTGGGAAGAACATCGCGTGGAAGATGTGGCGACGCCGGAAGGTTATCGCCGCGACCCTGAGCTGGTGCAGCGTTTTTACAATGAACGCCGCCGCCAGTTGCAGCAGGAAGATCTCAAACCTAACGCCGCGCACTACGCACTGGCCACGCTGGAAGAAGCGCTCGGTGACAATTTCCTGCTGGTTACGCAGAACATCGACAATCTGCATGAGCGTGCAGGCAGTTCGCGCGTGCTGCACATGCATGGCGAATTGCTGAAAGTGCGCTGCACCCAGTCAGGACAAATTCTGGACTGGCCGGGTGATCTGAGCGTTGACGATCGCTGTCATTGCTGCCAGTTCCCGGCTCCGCTGCGTCCGCATATTGTGTGGTTTGGCGAAATGCCGCTGGGTATGGATAACATCTACGATGCGCTGGCAAAGGCGGATTTCTTCGTGGCGATTGGCACCTCCGGCCATGTTTATCCGGCGGCGGGATTTGTTCATGAAGCGCGCATCGGCGGCGCCTGTGCGGTGGAACTCAACCTCGAACCCAGTCAGGTTGAAAGTGAATTTGATATGAAACACTACGGGCTGGCGAGCGAAGTGGTGCCTGAATTCGTCCATAAATTCCTGACGAAGAAGGATGAAGCCTGGTCATAGCCGGGCTTTTTTAACGATACATCCCAAAAATTGCGCCTGATCCTAAGAGTTCTTTGCGTAAACTTGGTGAAAAATGACCTGACGCAATATTCACGGTATTCATGCTGCGCATAATAAAATACAGCCGCCAGAGGATACCCAAATGGATAAGTTGCTTGACCGTTTTCTTCACTATGTTTCTTTCGATACCCAATCAAAGCCCAATGTAAAACATACGCCGAGCACTGACGGACAGCTTAAGCTGGCGCAGGCGTTGCGTAATGAACTGATGGCGCTGGGCTTTTCACAGGTAACGCTCAGTGATAAAGGCTGCGTCATGGCTACGGTGCCGGGCAATGTGGCCTGGAAAGTGCCGGTTATCGGTTTTATTTCCCACCTTGATACCGCCCCCGATTTCACCGCCAAACACGTCAATCCGCAGGTAGTCGAAAACTACCGTGGTGGCGATATTGCGTTGGGTAACGGTGATGAAGTGCTTTCTCCGGTAATGTTCCCGGTGCTGCATCAGTTACTGGGCCAGACGCTCATCACCACAGACGGCAAAACGTTGCTCGGTTCTGATGATAAATCGGGTATCGCGGAAATCGTTACCGCGATGGTGCGTCTGCAAAACAGCAATGTGCCGCACGGGCCGATCCGCATTGCTTTTACGCCGGATGAAGAAATCGGCAAAGGCGCACAAAGCTTTGATATTCCGGCTTTTGGCGCTGAATGGGCTTATACCGTTGACGGTGGCGGAGTAGGGGAGCTGGAGTTCGAGAACTTCAATGCTGCCTCAGCGACCATTAAAATCGTCGGTAATAATGTTCATCCCGGCAGTGCGAAAGGCGTGATGGTGAACGCACTCTCTCTCGCCACCCGATTCCACAGCGAATTACCCGCCGATGAAACCCCGGAACAGACTGAAGGTTATGAAGGTTTCTATCACCTGACCACCATTAAGGGCAACGTTGAACGCGCGGAAATGCATTACATCATCCGTGACTTCGACAAAGTGGCATTCGAAGCCCGTAAGCAAAAGATTATTGATATCGCGCATCTGGTCGGTAAAGGCCTGCACCGGGATTGCTATATCGAAGTGACGCTCGACGATCACTATTACAATATGCGCGATAAAGTGGCCCAGCATCCGCACATTATTGCGCTGGCGCAACAGGCAATGAAGGATTGTGATATAGAACCGATCATGAAGCCCATTCGCGGCGGTACGGATGGCGCACAACTTTCTTTCCGGGGTTTACCTTGCCCGAATATTTTTACCGGCGGCTATAACTTCCACGGTAAACATGAATTCGTCACGCTGGAAGGAATGGAAAAAGCGGTATCAGTGATTATGCGTATTGCAGAGCTCACCGCAGAGAAATCGAGATAAGTTGATTAAACACCTCCGGATTTATTATTAAACCCGGAGGTGTTTATTAAATGACCCGCAGAGATTACTTACAGTTTATCTGAATATCAATGATAACCCCCATCAATATCAATAATACCTCTATTCATTAATGACATTATATTTACGCCTCCATCAATGCCATAATTTTGGCAGATTAATCATGGAGAGATAGCGTGGAAACAGCACCGACAGCACGAACAGTAGCCAGATTGCAGACAGTAGAAGGGATCAGAGAGTTTGTTAAGCAAAGAACGGCTTTCGCCGATTTCAGTCAGGGAATTAACGCATGGGTATTTATCTGGTATCCCGGAGACGGGAATATTGGTCATGCGGCCATGTTTATTGGCCCGATTGCTCATGAAAGCACTTATGTCAGCTGGTGGCCACGGTTCGAAGACGACAAAATTCTCTTCAGGAAATACCCTGCCAGACCCTCTGCGGGGTATGAAATAGATTGTGAAAGAGAAGCCTGTGATCCGGATGTCATTTATGGTATCAGATCGCTGGACGAAGTAGCGATGAAACGGACATGGCATGACATTTGTTACTCCAAAGACTCGCCATCCTTCAGAACATTATCAAAAAATTGTGCAAATATAGTGGGGAGGATATTAAAAGCTGGTTTAATTAATTCCCCTCTCAGGCATAAAGTGTTTGGGATAATGGACGGTGACTTTTACGTCTCAACGCCTAAGCGTATTGCTGTAATTTGTAATCTCTTACGAGATAATAATAAGGCTGTAAAAATAAGAATGTCAGCGAAAACCCGAAATTTAAACCCCTTTAAAACGGTATTTCGTTTGCGCTAGTTTTTATAAACAAGAAAAAATAAATAAGAACGGAATAATTAATAACGGAAAAAATAAGGGCATCAGAATGCCCTTATTTTTTTATCAATATCAGTCGTTGAAATACCAGTAGCCGCTGTTCACCAGTGCAGACAACAGGGCGAGGAACGACGGATCGTCAAGCGCATCACCGAGCATTTCACGGGTCACCGTCTTGTGGCGTGCCATGGCGTCAACGGCGGCGGTTTGTTCAGACGTCATCGCCTCGCCGTTCACGTAACACACATCCCCTACGCGCAGTACGCGCAAACCACCGACGCGTTCAAGCGTTTCGCCCGACGCCATGAGTTCATAGATTTCACCTGCCTGATACGGAGGTTCCGGCGGAGCCAGATCCAGTTCATGACGTGACTGTGAGATGAATTCGCCAAACCAGCTGTTGAAATGCTCAGGGTTATTGATCAGTTCGAGCATCATGCCGCGCAGCTTATCCAGTTCGGCAGGCTGGACTTCAGCCGGATGTTCGCGCTCAACCAGATCCGGATCGGTATAACGATGGCTTCCCAGTTCACGGGAAAGGACATGATCGGCAAATCCGCTGATCATTTCGCGGGTGTTCGGCGCGCGGAATCCTACTGAATAATTGAGGGAGTTCTCCAGCGAATAGCCGTCGTGCGGGAAGCCCGGCGGAATGTAGACGATATCACCAGGTTCCAGTTCTTCGTCGATAATGGCCTCGAACGGCTCAACCTGAAGCAAATCCGGATGCGGACAGTGTTGTTTCATGGCGATTTTTTCGCCCACGCGCCAGCGACGGCGGCCGGTGCCCTGAATGATAAACACGTCATATTGATCAAGGTGCGGGCCTACGCCACCGCCGGGCACCGAGAAAGAAATCATCAAATCGTCCATGCGCCAGTCAGGAATATGACGGAAAGGCGTCATCAGATGCGAGGAGGGCTCGTGCCAGTGATCGACGGCCTGAACCAGTACCGACCAGCCGTTTTCGCCCAGATGATCATAGCTCTCAAATGGCCCGTGGCTGACGTTCCAGCGACCGTCCTGATTGCTGACCAGACGGCTGTCGACTTCACTTTCCATTGCCAGACCGGCCAGTTCATCCGGAGAAATCGGATCGACGAAATTTTTGAAACCGCGCTTTAACACGACAGGACGTTTTTGCCAGTAACGTTGCAGGAAATCGTTCCAGTCCAGGTCTAGTTTGTAATCCATTTTTTTTCCAAAAGAAGGTGGGTCTGTAAAGGATTATAACGGAAGGTGTTGCGGCTGCGTTGGGCAATTGCCAGCAAATTTCGTACTCCGCTGAATAAAGCACCGAAATTTGCCGGAGATTGCACCCGTCGTCTGTTATTCGAGTTCGATGCCTTGCTGTAAACCAAAGCAAACCCGCATGCTGGCCCCGCCGAGCGGGCTGTCGCCAATGATAATTTGGCCGTCGTATTGTTCGATGATGTCGTTCGCCAGAGAAAGTCCCAGCCCTTGCCCCGGACGCAGGGTATCGGCGCGCTGCCCGCGCTGGAAAATCACTTCACGTTTGCTGACCGGAATGCCAGGGCCGTCATCTTCAATCAGGATCACCAGCTGGTTTTCGGTGTGCACTGCACTGATTTCCACAAACTCCAGGCAGTATTTACAGGCGTTATCAATGACGTTGCCCATCACTTCCATAAAGTCGTTCTTTTCGCCGACGAAGGTGATTTCAGGCGAGATATCGACGGTGATCACCACCCCTTTACGCTGATACACCTTGTTCAGCGCTGAACACAAACCGTCGAGGATCGCAGGCACCGAATGCACTTCGCGGATCAGTAAATTTTGTTCCGAGCGCAGGGTGGCCCGGTGCAGGTAATAGCCAATCTGCTGAGAGATGCGGCTGATTTGCTCGAGCATCACCGGCTCAGCTTCTTCGATGGTCATCTGTTTGCCGTTGCGCAGGGCGCGCAGGGTGGACTGCAACACCGCCAGCGGCGTTTTCAGGCTGTGAGTCAGGTCTGCCAGCGTGGTGCGATAGCGATCGTAGCGCCCACGTTCGCCGTGCAACAGGATGTTCAGATTGCGCACCAGCCCGAGCAGCTCACGCGGCGGATTTTCATCCAGCGATTCGCGCTCATGGGTTTCCAGTTCGGCGACCTGATGGATCACTTCTTTGATGGGCCGCAGGCTCCAGTACGCCGCCAGCCACAGCAGCGGCACCACCAGCAACAGATTGGCCAGCAGCACATAACTGAACCATTCCCAGACCAGATCGGAACGCTGTAACTCTTGCGGGATCGTATCGACGACCACGATGTTCAGTGCCGGCAGGCGCGCGGTGGCATTGTAGGTATTCACCGCGATGGAGTGCGTCATGGCGTTGGCATCGGTGTCGTCGTAATCTTTCAGCTTGTCCTGCGCCTGCGGATTATTCCCTAACACTTCGCTGCTGATTTGCGTGTCGGTATCCAGCTCATAAAAACCCGGTTTATTCATCCAGGCTTTATTGATCTGAGCTTCCAGTTCCGGGATGCGGCGTTCCGCCCACAGCAATTTACCGTCGGCGTCGTAAATAAACACCAGCGTGGGCGTATTAAGGTCCAGATCGGGCGGAACATTGATGGAGAGTTTGCCCTCGCGCCATTGCGCCAGGCTAAAGAAGAGATTGCTCTCACCGCGCAGCAGGCGATAGGCCGTTTTATCGAAACTCACCATGTAGCCAACCACCGCCACCAGCCCGTAGGCCAGTGAAAGCGCGAGCACAACGGCGGCCGTCGCCATCATAAAACGCACGCGCAGGGAGAAGGGTTTTTTAGTACGTCCTTTCATGACGCGTCCTTACGTAGTGAGGCATCAGGCGGTAGTAAACCACGTCGTTATGCGCGGATGTCGAAACGATAACCCTGGCCGCGTACCGTGGTGATCACATCTTCCGGGTGCTCTGCCTGAAGTTTTTTGCGCAGACGCCCCATCAGGACATCCACAGTATGGCTTTCACGCAGTTCTGCGTCCGGGTAAAGCTGAAGCATCAGTGAGTCTTTGCTGACCACTTTTCCGGCGTTGCGGATCAGCGTTTCGATAATGGTGTATTCGAATGCGGTCAGTTTAATTGGGTTTTCGTTAACGGTCAGTTCACGGCGGGATAAATCAATCTGGAACGGATGCAGGGTAATGACCTGTGATGCCAGACCGCTGTTGCGGCGCATCAGCGCCTGCATACGTGCCAGCACTTCTTCCAGATGGAAAGGTTTGGTGACGTAATCGTCGGCACCGGCTTCCAGCACCGCGACTTTATCCTGCCAGCTTTCGCGGGCGGTCAGCACCAGAATCGGCAAGTTAGCCTGGTGACTGCGCCAGCGGCGGATCAGGCTCAGGCCGTCTTCGCCCGGCAAACCGAGATCGACAATCGCGATATCCGGTGCATGTTCATGCAAAAAATAATCGGCTTCTTTGGCGTCTTCAGCGGCATCAACCTGATGCCCCATTTCTCTCATCTGAACTGAAAGGTGATGGCGCAACAGTGCGTTATCTTCAATGACTAAAATTCGCATGGTAATTCCTTATCCTTGTGGCGCGTAAGGCGACAGAAACATTCTGAGTGTAATTGTAAATGATTCAGAAACATTTTAATCAACCTCACATCAACGCCGTGACCGGCAATCTAAACAAAACCTAAACCAATTATAAACGGGCTTGCCGGGCAGAAGCATAAAATGTGAGATCGATCGCTGTTAAATACCAAAGGTACTATTAAGGTATTTCAAAGGTATCTTGAATGCCTGACTCTTTCCGTCGCTTTGGGTGCGTATCGCACCGCGCGGGCCCCTCATTCAGCAAGGATATAATAATGAAACGTACCCATCTGAAGCTGTCCGTTATGATGTTTATCGAGTGGTTTATCTGGGGAGCGTGGTTTGTGCCTCTCTGGCAATACCTGAATAAGCTGGGTTTTACTCCCTCCGAAATCGCCTGGTCTTACAGCAGCACCGCCATAGCGGCCATTCTCTCGCCGGTGCTGGTGGGCGTGATTGCTGATCGCTACTTCGCCGCGCAAAAAGTGCTTGGCTGGCTGCTGCTGGCCGGGGGTGTGCTGATGGCGTTTATCGCGCTGCAAACCGAATTCTCCACCTTCTTCCCGCTGCTGGTGGTTTACGCCATCACCTATATGCCAACGGTGGCGCTGACCAACAGCATTGCGTTCGCCAACATCAATGACACCGAGAAGGATTTCCCGCGCATCCGCGTACTTGGCACGCTGGGCTGGATTGCTTCCGGGCTGGTGATCGGTTTTGTGCTGCCGCCGCTGCTTGGCATGAACAACATTTCTGATACCGGGTTGCCGTTGTGGATCACGGCTATTGCCTCGCTGGTGCTTGGGGTTTACAGCTTCTGGCTGCCGGAGACACCGGCAAAAGGCACAGGGCCAGTGGATATCAAAGCGCTGTTCGGCCTGAATGCGCTGGGCTTGCTGAAAGACCGCTCTTTCGCGATTTTCGCGTTGTGCTCATTTCTGTTTTGTATGCCGCTGGCGTTTTACTACCAGTTCGCCAACGGTTACCTGACGCAGGTGGGTTTGCCCAACGCAACCGGCTGGATGACCCTCGGCCAGGTGTCTGAAATCTTCGCCATGCTGGCATTACCGTTCCTGCTCAAACGCTACGGTATTAAAAAAGTGCTGATGCTGGGCTTTGTCACAGCGGCAATCCGCTACGTATTCTTTATTTATGGCGGCACGGCGGATGTCTGGGCTTACAGCATGCTGTTCCTCGGCATTCTGTTGCACGGCGTCAGCTACGATTTCTATTTTGTCACCGGGTATATCTATGTCGATAAAAAAGCGCCGCCGCATATGCGCACGGCGGCACAGGGCCTGATCACACTGATTTGTCAGGGATTGGGCAGTTTTATCGGCAACTGGCTGGGCGGCCGGGCGATGACCACTTTCGCACTGAGCACGCCGAAAAATGGCATGACGTTCGACTGGTTTGCGGTCTGGGGCGTGGGTGCTGCGATGGTTGTCGGCGTGATGCTGTTGTTTCTGCTGTTCTTTCGCGAACGCAGCAAAACCATTACACCGGTCAGCCTGAACCAGCCTTCCTAAGCATTCTTTTCACCACAGGCGGGCAGGCTGCCCCTCTGACATTGATAGCAGGAGATTTACATGACACAGCTAAGCCTTGAGAGCCGTATGCTCGGCGCGTTGTACGGACAAATGCTGGGCGACGCGCTGGGCATGCCCTCGGAGCTCTGGCCGCGCGAGCGGGTTAAGCAACACTTCGGCTGGATCGATCGTTTTCTTGATGGCCCGGCAGAAAATAGCGCCGCCTGTTATTTCACCGCTGCACAGTTTACTGATGATACGTCGATGGCGCTGGCGCTGGCCGATGCGCTGCTGGAAGCGGAGGGCCGCGTCGTTCCTGAACTGATTGCGCGGAATGTGATCCGCTGGGTAGACAGTTTTGACGCGTTTAATAAAAACATTCTTGGCCCGAGCTCCAGACTTGCGCTGGCCGAACAGAAGAAAGGCGTAGCCATAGAGGCGCTGGAAAACAATGGTGTGACCAATGGCGCGGCGATGCGCGTTTCCCCGCTTGGCTGCGTACTGCCTTCGGCGCCGCTGGAGAGATTCTGCGAGCAGGTGTGGCTGGCGTCCAGCCCGACGCATAAATCTGATATCGCCGTGGCAGGCGCGGTGGTGATTGCCTGGGCTGTGTCGCGGGCCATTGAAGGGGCGAGCTGGCCTGAAATCCGCCTGGCACTGCCGGATATTGCGAAATATGCCCAAACGCGCAAACCCACCACTTTCAGTGCTTCACTGGCGGCACGCATCGAACTGGCTTTCGCCACGGTGCAGAAAGCCGAAGGAACGGAGCAGGCGTCCGAAGCGGTTTATCAGCTGGTCGGTGCGGGCGTGAGCACCATTGAGTCTGTGCCTGCCGCACTGGCGATGGTGGAACTGGCCGGAACATGCCCGAATCAGTGCGCAGTGTTGTGTGCCAACCTCGGCGGCGATACCGATACCATTGGTGCGATGGCAACCGCCATTTGCGGCGCGTTGAACGGCATTGAGGTGTTTAAGAAAGAGTGGCTGGATGAACTGAAACGGGTCAATCCGCAGAATATGACGCACTACAGCGACGCATTTCAGCGTTTTCGCCAGCAGGCGCAGGAGGCTGAATGAGCCAGGGCCATCGCGAATTATTACAGACACTGATGCAGGGCGACTGGCATCAGCAGGCACCGGTGATGGTCGTCGGTGCTGCGGTCATGGACATGGTTGCCAGAGCCGATGCGTTACCGGAGCGCGGCGGGGATATTGCCGCCGACGTAACCGGTTTTCACCTCGGTGGCTGCGCGCTGAATATTGCGCTCGGGCTGAAACAGCTGGGCATTCACAGCCGTAATCTGTTGCCGGTGGGCGAGGGCATGTGGAGCGATCGTCTGAGACGTGAAATGGCGGCACGGGAAATCACCTCGGATTTGCAGGTGCGCGGCGCGGATAACGGCTGGTGTCTGGCGCTGGTGGAGCCGGACGGCGAGCGGACATTTATCTCTATCGACGGCATTGAAAATCAGTGGCAGCCCGGCTGGCTGACCGACGCTACGCCACAAAACGGGCTGGTGTATGTGTCGGGTTATCAGTTGGGCGCGAAACAGGGAACGGTGCTGCTCGACTGGCTGGAAACCTTGCCCGATGCGGTGCGCGTGGTGGTGGATTTTGGCCCGCGTCTGGATGTGATGCCCGAAGAACGCATTCGCCGCGTGATCCGCCCCGGCGTGATCCTGACGCTCAACGAACGGGAAGCCACACTGCTGGGGTTTACCGATAACGCCGAAGCCTTCTGCCGTGAGCTGAATGCTAAAACCGGTGAACTGGTGGTACTGCGCTGCGGCGAAAAGGGAAGCTATTATTTTGCGGAGGCCAGTGATTGCGGCTGGATTGCGGCGCGTAAAATCAACGTGGCTGACAGCATAGGTGCGGGTGACAGCCATTGCGCCGGTTTGCTGGCAGGGCTTTCACTCGGCCTGACACACTGGCAAAGCATGACGCTGGCAAATTGCGTGGCGGCCTATGTTGTTTCGCAGACTGGCGGGGATTGCGCGCCGACGCTGGCGCAACTGGCCAGTACGTTTGAAAAGAGTGAACCGGCGCTGTGAATCAGTCTTCGCTGATGAACTCATACATGTCGCTGCGGCAAAAGCTTTCACTGTATTCAATCGGCCGGTTTTGCCCGTCGAACAGTGTCTGCTTTATGATCAGCAGCGGCATGGGTTCAGTCAGCTGCAAAGATTGCAACGTTTCAGCGTCGGACATTGCTGCACTGACCCGGCTTTGCAATGCGCCGAGCTCAATATTATTGCGGCTGAAATAGTCATAGAGCGAAACGCCGATATCCTGCACATCCCCGATGGCGGCCATGATCACGTATGAAACCGCCACGGACATCGGGCGCGTGTCGATGTAATGAATGCGCTTGAGCATATAAACCGGTGTGCCTTCGGTGATCGCCAGGTTGCTGGCAATCAGCGCGGATGCCGGTATCTGATCACGGCTGATCCACAGCGTATCCGGCTTGCGGCCTTGTAACATCACTTCGCGCGAAAACCCTTTCACCCCGGCGAGCGAGTAAGAAAGCCTGGCATCAACCGCTTTTTTGATAAAAGTGCCGTAACCGCGTGAGCGGCCTATGTGCCCGTCCTGCTCCAGCTTTGCCAGCGCCTTACGCACGGTGATCCGTGAAATCCCCAGTGCTTCGGTGAACTGTCGCTCACTTGGCAGGAAATCGCCGTCCTGCAAAATACCCGATTCCATTGCCTGACGAACCGATTCGTTAAAACACAAATACAGCGGCATAGTGCCTGTCTGAGCCAGATCGGTTTTCAGTTTTTCCAGCACCTGCTGGTTAGTGTCCATGCTCATACGGGCTTTTCCTGATGGCTGTAATGGCCTCTATTTTAGAAGGAAAGAGAATTTTTGCAGTGACATTTTACGCGTATGCGGGATTAAATCTGCGGGAGGGAAAAGGGGCGTTGAAGATAAATTCAAACGCCCCGTGAGGTTAATGTGTGATGACGCAGTGGCTTTCCATCCGCCACATTTTCTCCAGCGCACGGGCTTCGCCGGTGATTTCCACTACGCACTGACTGCGGATATCCCCACTCGAGGCACCCACGCTAATGTCAAACTCTCCGGGTTCGACCACGCGCTGCCCGTTACGCTGAGTGAAATTCAGCATGTCGGTGGGCAGGGTGAAGGTCAGCTCAGCACTTTCGCCTGCGCGCAGATGCACCCGCTGGAAGGCTTTCAGCTCCTGAACCGGGCGAACCTGGGAGGCTACGCGATCGCGAACGTACACTTGTACCACCTCGCTGCCGTCTTTATCCCCGCTATTACTGACGGTAATTTTTGCGATGACGTTACCGTTCAGCGACGCTACCTGTGGCTGAACAATCGACAGTTCGCCATAACGGAATGTGGTCCATGTTTTACCGTATCCGAAGGGATAGCGTGAGCCGAAATGGAAAGCATAGGGTGTGCCGCCGCTCTTGAGTTTGTGGTTATAGTAATAGGGCATGGCGCCCGCGCTGTGGGGAACGGATACCACCAGGCGCCCTGCAGGTTCCCGCACGCCGGTCAGCACATCGGCAATCGCATTTCCGCCTTCCTGGCCTGGTGCCCATGCCATCACCAATGCGGCGACCTTATCCTCAAGCCCGCCGAGATTGTAAGGGCGGCCACCAGTCATCACGACAACCACAGGTTTTCCTGTTGCCACCACGGCGGCGACCAGCTCCTGTTGTACGCCGGGCAGGCGCAGGCTGTCGGTATCTGACCCTTCGCCTACGGTGCCACTTTGGAACAATCCGGCCAGATCGCCGACAAAGACCAGCGCAACATCGCTCTGTTCTGCGGCTTCAACCGCTTGTGCAATCAACCGGGTATCCCGTGAGACGGGGGAGGTTTGTATCGGTTTACCCGTATCACCGGGGAAGACCGGAGCACCCGCCACCCGATGTTCAATAATGTGGCAGCCTTTGGCATAACGCAGATTCTGGCTGCTTACGCGTTCTTGTAACGCCTGGAAGGGCGTCACGACCTGCGACGCGCTGTCCTGCATATCACTGATGATCAGATGAACCGGAAAACTGTAGCCGCTGAGCAGCGCCAGCGGATCATCGGCCGTCGGCCCGATGACCGCGAGCCGTTGCTGGCCAGCCAACGGCAAAACGCCATTATTTTCCAGCATCGTGATGGAATTTACTGCGGCTTCATACGCCAGTTTACGGGTTTCGGGTGTTTGCAGCGCAATGGCATTTTCATCAGTATAAGGGTGCTCAAACAGCCCCAGACGGAATTTCTCCTGCAGAACGCGTCCGACGATCTCGTCGATTTTTGCCATGGAGATCAGACCCTGTTCAACGGCTTGCGCAAGATGGCGTGCGCAGTCATCTTTCGGCAGCTCGATATCCAGACCGGCGTTAAAAGCCAGCGCGGCGGATTCCGTGGCGTTGCGGCTGATGCCATGATGCTGGTGCAGCAGACTGATGCCGCCATAATCCGCCACTATCAGACCGTCAAAGCCCCATTCTTCGCGCAGCAGCGTCGTCATCAGGAAGGCATCCGAGTGACCGGGCTGATTATCAATATCGTGATAGGCAGGCATGACTGAACCGGCATTAGCCAGTTTCACTGCCATTTCAAACGGCAGGAGAAAGGTGTCATTAAGCTCACTAAACCCCAGATGCACCGGCGCATGGTTGCGCGCTCCTTCGCTGAAAGAGTGCCCGACATAGTGTTTCAGCGTCGCCAGCACATCGCGTTTTTCACCCTGTAAACCCCGCACAAACCGGGTCGCCATCACACCCGTCAGGTAGGGGTCTTCCCCAAACGTCTCTTCAGTCCGTCCCCAGCGTACGTCGCGGGAGACATCCAGTACCGGCGCTAACCCCTGACGGCAACCGGTGCTGCGGGCTTCATCGCCAATGGCGGCAGCGATACGTTGCATCAACGCCGGATCCCAGGTGGAGGCGTAGTTCAGCGACGAAGGAAACAGCGTGGCATCTTTGCACAGTAAACCGACCAGACATTCTTCATGAAATAAAGCCGGAATACCCAAACGGGTTTCTTCCATTAAGGTTCTTTGCAGACGATTAAGGGCGCGAACTCCTTCTTTGGGTTCGACAATATGCGTTCCCAGCGGACGGGTAATCTGCCCGATCCCGCGTTTAAGGCGTTCGCTGAGAGCCGCCTGTTGAGTGACGCCGGCGAATTCATCGCTCAGATCGGTGCGCTCGCGATGATCGCCCGCGGCGGACAATATCAGCCAGAACGCGTGCATTTGTGCGAATTTCTCTTCAGGCGTCATTTGTGCCAGCAAATCGGCGACACGTTCATGCACCGGACGGTGGGCATCCTTATAAATGGCAGACATGCTTTCCCCTTGTAAGTGTTGCCATCCGCACGACGGCGCGGATATGTTTTCTGACCATCAATACTGGTAGGGCAAAGCAAACACAACAATTGCCGAAACCCCCATCCAACTTATGTTTTTTGGTTTTCTCCCTTAAATGTGATGCGGCTCGAATATATTAATTTTGTTTATTACAAAAAGCAGGAATAAGCCGTGCCTGCGTCACATTTGATTAAAAGCATAAAACATAAGTGAAATATCAGAATATCCCGCTTCAATGTCAGGAATTATAAAGACAAAGGAATTCTAATTTAAAAATTAAGGTGAATGCATGTCAGCGTTAACTGAAAGGATCACCAACAAAGAAAAGCTGGGTTTTGGATTAGGTGATGCGGCAAGCCATATCGTTTTTGATTCCTCTGTCGCAATTCTGGCTTACTTTTATACCAATATTTACGGACTTTCTCCCGCCGTGATGGGCACGCTATTTTTGGTGGTGCGCATACTTGATGCGATTACTGATCCGATAATGGGCGCAATTGCCGATCAGACGAAAAGTCGCTGGGGACGTTTCCGCCCCTGGTTACTGATTATTTGTGTGCCTTTTGCCGTGAGTTGCGTATTGGTGTATTCCACACCTGACTTCGGACAAACGGCGAAAATTGTTTACGCGGTGCTGGCCTATATCTTCATGACCATCATGTATACGGCAATCAATATTCCTTACTGTTCGTTAGGGGCAGCAATTACCGCAGACCCGCAGGACAACCTGTCACTCCAGTCCTGGCGCTTTGCGATTGCTCCTATCGGTGGCGCAATGGGGACTGCGCTCATCCTGCCGTTGGCTGATTTTATCGCTCCCGGCGATCGCGCCACCGGCATGCAGTGGGCGATGGGGATTTTTGGTGTGATTGGTTGCCTGATGTTCCTGACCTGCTTCCTGACCACGCGTGAGCGTATTACGCCCGTCAAAGAAGAGAATATGAATATCCTTCGCGATGTGCGTATTCTGATGAAAAATGACCAGTGGCGGATCCTGTCTGTCTATAATCTTGCCATGCTATGTGGGGTAGTAGTTCGCGGAAGCCTGCTGGTGTATTTCGTACAATATGTGTTGCATCAGGGCAGCGGTATTATTTCTATCTTTATGCTGGCAACGACAGTCGCTTCTGTTATCGGGAGTTTATTCGCGAAATCACTGGGTACCTGGATGTGTAAA
This sequence comes from Rahnella sp. PAMC25559, assembly GCF_050632365.1. Lineage (GTDB taxonomy): Bacteria > Pseudomonadota > Gammaproteobacteria > Enterobacterales > Enterobacteriaceae > Rahnella > Rahnella rivi. Next base: position 2,495,155 of record NZ_CP192543.1, read on the forward strand.
ATCCGTGCTTCCGTATGGGTTAACGTATTAAGTGCGCTGGTCGGGTTATTATTCTTTGTACTGCCAACAGAATATTGGATCCCCGCATTTATCGTGCATATCGCGCTGAATTTATTACAGGGTATAAATGCACCGCTGCAATGGTCAATGATTACCGATGCCAATAACTATGGCGAGTGGAAAACGCAACGTCGTATTACGGGCATGAATATTGCGGCGAATATTTTCGTGATTAAACTCGGCGTGGCAATCGGTGGTGCGCTGACAGGTTGGGGGCTGGCATGGTTTGGTTATCAGGCAGGCGTTGAACAACAGTCAGCAGAAGCGATACGGGGTGTATTAATTCTGTTTACCGTTTTACCGGCACTTTTCTATCTGATTACCGCGTTCTCCATCCGCTATTACCGTTTAACGGAAGACCGGATGAACGACATCATCGGCGATTTGCGTCAAAGTAAATTCCAGACCCAGAGTTAAGCCTTACAAACAACACGGACGCGCCCGCTGAGCTGGCGCGTCCGTGAAGAGAACATTACTTCAGTTCATCAACCATTTTGGTTGCACGGCCAATGTAATTGCCCGGTGTCATGGCTTTCAGGCGGACTTTCTCTTCTTCCGGTAATTCGAGAGAATCGATGAACGTCTGCATACCCGCAGCATCAACACGCTTGCCGCGCGTCAGTTCTTTCAGTTTTTCATAAGGCTTTTCAATGCCATAACGGCGCATCACGGTCTGGATTGGCTCGGCCAGCACTTCCCAGTTGTGATCCAGTTCATTCGCCAGATTCGCTTCGTTCACTTCCAGCTTGCTGACACCTTTCATGGTTGCCTGATAAGCGATCAGCGCATAGCCCAGACCCACGCCGAGGTTACGCAGTACGGTGGAGTCGGTCAGGTCGCGCTGCCAGCGTGATACCGGCAGTTTGCTCGCCAGGTGCTGCAATACGGCGTTGGACAGACCCAGGTTACCTTCTGAGTTTTCAAAGTCGATTGGGTTGACTTTGTGCGGCATGGTGGAAGAACCGATTTCGCCAGCGATGGTGCGCTGTTTGAAGTGGTTCAGGGCAATGTAACCCCAGATGTCGCGGTCGAAGTCGATCAGAATGGTGTTGAAACGTGCCACGCAGTCGAACAATTCCGCGATGTAATCATGCGGTTCGATCTGCGTGGTGTACGGGTTCCATGTCACGCCTAAAGAGGTCACAAACTCTTCGCTGAACTGGTGCCAGTCCACTTCCGGATAGGCAACGATGTGGGCATTATAGTTGCCGACAGCACCGTTGATTTTCCCCAGAATTTCAACGTTTTCCAGCTGCTTAAACTGGCGATCCATACGATAAGCGACGTTAGCCAGTTCTTTACCGATGGTGGATGGCGTCGCAGGCTGGCCGTGGGTGCGGGACAGCAGCGGAATGTCGCGGTATTTATGCGCCAGACCTTTGACCGCATCAATAATTTGTTTCCAGTACGGCAGTACAACGTCCTGACGTGCCGTTTGCAGCATCAGTGCGTGGGACAGGTTATTGATGTCTTCTGAGGTGCAGGCGAAGTGGATGAACTCAGACACCGCGTGCAGGGCAGGGATGGCAGCCACTTTCTCTTTCAGGAAATATTCCACCGCTTTGACGTCATGGTTGGTGGTCTTTTCGATGTCTTTGATGCGCTGCGCATCGTTGACATCAAAATTGGCCACTAACTGGTCAAGGAAAGCGTTTGCGTCGGCATCAAAAGCAGGAACTTCCTTGATTTCTGCACAGGCGGCCAGTTTTTGCAGCCAACGTACTTCAACCTGCACACGGAATTTCAGCAGGCCAAATTCGCTGAAAATAGTGCGCAGCGCGCTGACTTTATCACCGTAGCGTCCATCAACGGGGGAAACGGCGGTCAGTGAGGATAATTCCATCGGTAGCAACTCCTGGGATCTTATTAACAATGAGCGAGAATATTTTTCGCCTGTTCAAACAGACGATTACGGGAAAACATCAGCTGCAGGCGGCCACCGCCGACCTGATGCCACAGCACAGCGGAACGGATACCGGCCAGTAAAATAGCGCGAACCTTCGCCTGCACCTGAGAATTTTGTAAAATGGCCGGTGAACCGGTCACCTGAATACGCGGACCGGCCGGGCTGACGACATCGACATAAATTGAGGCCAGTGAACTTATCATGGTGTCGGATTCAAGCTCATAATGTGCCAGCTGGCGGTCGAGCTGATCGATGCGTTCACCAAGCTGATTCATCGCCGGCTTATTGGCATAAAGCTTGCGCTCCAGCACCATCAGGCTTAATGCGTAGCGCGTTAACTCAGCGCCAGGCCCCTGACGGTTGGCGTTGAGCACGCCTAACAGTGTCTCCAGCCCCATCTTCAAATTGGCTTCATTATTACCGTACACCGCCAGCGTGGACGCCGGATTCATCTCCAGCAGGCTGCGCAGTGAAACTGACATTTCTTCCTGAGCGCACTGACCGTCATGTGCCAGTTGCTGAACCAGGCGTGCTGCCTGACAGATCCCCGCCAATGCCAGCGTAATGTCATAGTAATTTTTAGCCACGTTTACTCCTGTAAGCGTTTTCGAAACGATGAGACGCGGTGCCAAAGAAAATAGCCCAAACTAATGGCGACAGATCATGCCATAAAACTGCCCCTAAACACAGTTCGGAATCAGTGCAGAACGTCACAGGCGGGCAGAAATAAAGCGGGACGCCCGAAAGCGTCCCGTATTCATGCGCCAGATTGTTCAGTATCAGACCTGAAGTGGCAGGCGTTGTTCGATAATGCCGCCGCCCAGACAGATTTCACCGAGGTAAAATACCGCTGACTGGCCGGGTGTCACGGCCGCAACAGGCGCATCAAAACGCACTTCAATGCGGTCTTCGCCGAGCGGCGTCACCACACAGGGAATATCTTCCTGACGATAACGGGTTTTCACCGTACAGGTCAGCGGGGCGGTCAGCGTTTTGCGATCGACCCAGTGCAACTGCTGGGCAATCAGACCGACGTTCATCAGACGCGGATGCTCATGGCCTTGCGCGACGTAAAGAATGTTGTTTTCCACATCCTTTTCCACCGTGTACCACGGCTCTTCGCTGCCGTCTTTCTGGCCGCCGATGCCCAGACCTTTACGCTGACCAAGCGTGTGATACATCAGCCCCTGATGCTGGCCCATGACCTGACCCTCAACGCTTTTAATCACGCCCGGTTGTGCAGGCAGATAGCGGCCAAGGAAATCACGGAATTTACGCTCACCGATAAAACAGATGCCGGTAGAGTCTTTTTTCTTAGCAGTGATCAGATCCAGTTCTTCCGCGATGCGGCGGACTTCCGGTTTTTCCAGTTCACCCACCGGGAACAGGCTTTGTGCGACCTGTTCGTGACCGAGCGTGTAGAGGAAATAACTCTGATCTTTGTTGCCATCAACGCCACGCAGCAAATGGCTGACACCGTCGATATCCTGACGGCGCACATAGTGACCGGTCGCGATGTAATCCGCGCCCAAATCTTCTGCCGCAAACTCGAGGAAGGCTTTAAATTTGATTTCTTTGTTGCACAGAATATCCGGGTTCGGCGTGCGTCCGGCTTTATATTCCTCGAGGAATAATTCGAACACGTTGTCCCAATATTCCGCCGCGAAATTCACGGTGTGCAGTTCAATGCCCAGCTTGTCGCACACGGCCTGCGCATCGGCGAGGTCGGTGGCTGCTGTGCAATACTCTTCGTCGTCATCCTCTTCCCAATTTTTCATGAAGAGGCCCTCGACCTGATAACCCTGCTGTTGCAAAAGGTAGGCAGATACGGAGGAATCGACACCGCCGGACATCCCGACGATCACTTTTTTCTGGCTGTTGTCAGACATAATAGTCCCGAAACATAGGAATTAATTGCCCGGCGCTGACGGTGTTTTTCAGGGTATTTGTCCCACGAGGATGAAGGCCGCGCGCGACAAAAAACACCACAGCAACCCGGACATCGGTTACTTCTTAAAGATTACGCAAAAAAGAACGCGCGAAATTTTATCACGTCAGGCCGGTTGCTGCATCGCTGATTCACAGGAAAGCAACAACCGGCCCGGCAGGTTATTCCGGCAGGTTGAAATTGTGCAGGATTTCCAGAGGGTAACGCGGGGATTGCTGGTAACAGCGGATGCTTTCCGCCACCAGAGGCGAGCGCAACTGTGAGGAGCCCATAATCTCTTCGGCAGTGACCCAGCGGCACTGATCGATGTCGTCGTCCTGCGGCGCGGTGTCGGACATGTGTGGCAGATCAATCACGAAGGCGAAACGCAGGAAGGGCGTGCCGTCCGGTGCCTGCCACTGGTGCAGACCAAGGAACGACTGAGGTTCGGCATGAATGCCCGTTTCTTCATATAATTCACGTTTCGCGGCGCTGACTAATGTTTCGTCAGCCTCCAGATGACCGGCGGGCTGGTTCCAGGTGACTTTACCTTGGACGGTTTCTTCCACCACCAGAAATTTTCCCTGAGCCTGTACGACGCAGGCAACGGTAACGTGCGGTTTAAACATGTGAAATTTCCTTCCATTGGCCGGGTTGTAAGTCGCCGAGTGTAAACTCGCCCATGCTGTAACGGATAAGACGCAGCGTCGGAAAACCCACGTGTGCCGTCATGCGGCGCACCTGCCGGTTTCTCCCCTCGTACAACGTGATTTTCAGCCACGCAGTGGGGATCGCTTTGCGCTCACGGATTGGCGGATGACGCGGCCATAACCATTCCGGTTCATCAACGATTTCAGCGCCAGCGGGCAGGGTGGCACCATCTTTCAGCACAACGCCCTCACGCAGCGCCACAACCGCCGCAGCATCGGGTTCACCCTCGACCTGAACATAGTAAATCTTCCCGGTACGCTTGCCCGGTTGTGTCAGCGCAGCCTGCAGTTTGCCATCGTTGGTCAACACCAGTAAACCTTCGCTGTCGCGATCCAGACGGCCTGCGGCATAGACATCTGTTAACGAAATGTAATCCTTTAGTGTCGCGCGACCCGCCTCATCAGTGAATTGTGGCAGTACATCGAACGGTTTATTGAAGAGAATCACTTTTCTCGGCCCTTTTGGGGCAGATTGTTCTTTGGTAGGCCGTTTGCTGAAACGTTTAACGTTGTGATTTTTAAAAGATAGCGGGTTCATAGGCATTGAAGTTAGAGAGAATTAGCGCATTATACTTGAAAAATGTTTCGGATTGGCTAGCGGGAAATATTCGAGTAGTATCAACCGGCATCTTACAAATTTTTAACAAAAATGCGCTCGAAGGAGAGGTTAATGGAAAGCAAAGTAGTTGTTCCGGCTGAAGGTAAAAAGATTACAGTAGACGCTCAGGGTAAACTGGTTATTCCTAATAATCCTGTGATCCCATTCATCGAAGGTGATGGTATCGGCGTTGACGTGACTCCAGCCATGATCAAGGTTGTTGATGCGGCAGTTCAGAAAGCCTACAAAGGTGAGCGTAAAATCTCCTGGATGGAAATCTACACCGGTGAGAAATCAGTAGAACTGTACGGCAAAGACGTATGGCTGCCAGAAGAAACTCTGGATCTGATCCGTGATTACCGTGTTGCTATCAAAGGCCCACTGACTACGCCAGTTGGCGGCGGCATTCGCTCCCTGAACGTAGCCCTTCGCCAGCAGCTCGATCTGTACATCTGTCTGCGTCCGGTGCGTTATTACACCGGCACGCCAAGCCCGGTTAAACGTCCGGAAGATACCGATATGGTGATCTTCCGTGAAAACTCCGAAGATATCTATGCGGGTATCGAATGGAAAGCCGGCTCTGCTGAAGCCGACAAAGTGATCAAATTCCTGCAAGACGAAATGGGTGTGAAGAAAATCCGTTTCCCACAGGAATGCGGCATCGGCATCAAACCTTGCTCCGAAGAAGGCACCAAGCGTCTGGTTCGTGCGGCGATTGAATACACCATCACTAACGATCGTGATTCACTGACGCTGGTTCACAAAGGCAACATCATGAAGTTCACCGAAGGTGCCTTCAAGGATTGGGGCTACCAGCTGGCGCGTGAAGAGTTCGGCGGTGAGCTGATCGATGGCGGCCCGTGGGTGAAAATCAAGAACCCGAACAACGGTAAAGACATCATCATCAAAGACGTCATCGCTGATGCCTTCCTGCAACAGATCCTGCTGCGTCCTGCTGAATACGACGTTATTGCCTGTATGAACCTGAACGGTGACTACATCTCTGATGCCCTGGCGGCACAGGTTGGCGGCATCGGTATCGCACCGGGCGCAAACATCGGTTCTGATTGCGCGCTGTTCGAAGCCACTCATGGTACGGCACCGAAATATGCGGGTCAGGATAAAGTGAACCCAGGTTCCATCATTCTGTCTGCAGAGATGATGCTGCGTCATATGGAATGGTTCGAAGCGGCAGACCTGATCGTGAAAGGCATGGAAGGCGCAATCGCGGCTAAAACCGTGACTTACGATTTCGAACGTCTGATGGAAGGCGCTAAGCTGCGTAAATGTAGCGAGTTTGCCGACGACATGATCGCCAATATGTAAGCTGACAGTCATCAGAATCTGATGCCTGATTAACGCTATCTGAGGGAACCTGAGGGTTCCCTTTTTTTATCTCATTTTCAGGGGCTTATTGTTTATTTTTTCAGCCTTATTGTGCATCCGGGCCGCGGGTGTTAAATATGAGCCACTTTTTTGACAGTGGATTGAATTCTCGTTGCGCTTATTCCTTTCCAACTCCTTGTTTCGTATCGATCTTCGACGCCTGATCCTCAGTTTGGCCGTCATGAGCGCCTTCGTGACGCTGGCAAACAGCTTCTATGCCAGCTACAGCGTCCAGCGCCAGTTGTTAATCGACAATACGCTTGAAGAGAACCGTGTCTATGCCGCAAAACTGGCGGCCAGCACTGAACAGTTTTTGAAAAGCATGCAAAAGCAGCTCGCTTACAGCAGTGTTATCGCAGCGAGTCATTTCGACGATCCCAAAATATTGCAGGCAGAAACCGCCCGTCTGAAGTATCAGACCGACAGTTTTAACTCGGTCGTGATCACCAACATGAAAGGAAAGATCCTCGCGACCTCGCCTGACAGTCTGCAACTTATCGGCCACACGGTGAACACGCCGGGCGCGCTGGAAGCCCTCAAAATGCGGCGGCCAATGATCAGCAAACCCTATATTTCTCTGGCTAAAAACCTGGTGATCGTTATTTCAACGCCGGTAGTTTCTGAGCAAGGGGAATACCTGGGCTACATTGGCGGCACTATTTATTTGCGGCAGAAAAGCATCCTCAACGAGCTGCTGGGCGAGCATTATTACCGCGATGGTTCCTATATCGCCGTGCTTGATAATGAACGGCGCATTCTTTATCACCCGGATGCAAATCGTGTCGGAGAAGTGGTCAAGCCGCGCCCTCTGACGGAGGCGCCAAAAAGCAGTGCCAACGGTAGCCTGATGGTCACTAACCTCGCCGGCAAGGCGATGCTGGCCGGGTATGCGGTGGTTCCGTCATCGGGGTGGGAGATTGTCACGCAGCGACCCACCGACGCCACGCTAAAGCCGCTTGAGGGGCTGATGTATAAAGTTCTCCGGCATCTGACGCCACTGGCGATTGTCACGCTGTTGATTGTCTGGCTATTCTCCCGATTAATCGCGCGGCCTCTCTGGCTGCTTGCGCGTAGCGCCAATGAGATGGATAAGCCGGATGTTTCGAGCAATATTCGCGAAATTCCTTCCTGGTATTTCGAATCTACGCAGCTCAAGCGCGCGTTGCTGATTGGCATCAGCCTGCTGCAAAAGAAAATCGGCAAGCTGAAATTCGAGACACAGACTGACCCGATGACCGGTTTGTTCAACCGACGGGGGCTGGCGATGACGCTCGAAAGCGTTGTACAACTGCGTCAGCAGTTTTCCGCCATCACGCTCGATATCGATCACTTTAAGGCAATTAACGACTCTTATGGCCATGATATCGGCGATGAAGTGATCAAGTCACTGGCTGAGCAGATTCGTCACAGTGCGCGTGAAAGCGATATTTTGTGCCGTGTGGGGGGCGAAGAGTTTCTGGTCTTGCTGCCGGGAACGCCGCTTGCAGAAGCGGGAATGATTGCTGAACGTCTGCGACAAAATGTAGAAACGCTGACGTTGCCAGGCATTCAGCCGATCACCATTTCTCTCGGCGTCGCGTACTGGAATCAGCAACAGGGCGAGCCTGACAAAGCGCTGAAGCGCGCGGATGAAGCGCTGTACAGAGCTAAGAAAGAAGGGCGCAATCGCGTAGTGATTTCGCAATAACCCCGATTGCGCGATGAACATCAGGGCAACACCGGCCCTGATGTTCATGCGTTATTTTGCCGCCGAAGCCTGCTGCTTTTTCGCCTGCGCTGCCAGATGATGCCCCACGGCACACCCGGCCACGGCGCCGAGCACCGCGTGATGTTTAAGATGTCCGGCCACGCCACCCACCACCGCCCCCTTCAGGCATCCTGCTGCCTGAGCAAATGAACTGGTCAGCAACATGCCAGCCATGATTGCGCCAAAAATTGTTTTCTTACCCACATATCCCCCTGAATGAACAAATAGTGCTGAGCCAGAAAATGTCACATCGGGTTGCACGTTGTCATTTCGGCATCTGTAAGCAGTTACTGCCGCTGTTACCGGTTGGTCCGGAATGTGGCTTTGCTGACGGGGAGTTTGTGATAAGTCACGGTTACATCTGTCAGAGGGGCTAAAAGTCTCATTGATGTAAGGTTTACATTGGCGAAGTGTCGGGTAAGCCGTTCCTTTTCATAACTCTGCTAAACTTAGAAAAGTAACCGGCGGAGATCCTCCTTCTCTGCTGTCTCCGGTTATTTCCACTCGTGAAGAAGGATGCCGCTATGACGCATCAAGAACAATTGCAGGCCCTGATGGTTCGCATTGACGCGCTGGAACAACGTGAAAAGCAGCTCACTTACGCCTCAAACGCTTATCAGGCCATTCTGACGACGCTGTTAGGAACACTTGATAAATCCACGCGTGACCGGGTGATCAATATGGTCGATCAGGCTCACGACATGGCGTATGCCAGGGCCAATCTGGAGCAGAAAGGGAATATTCTCGGCGCGGATGACATCACTCAGCGCATTTTCCTGTTTGCACAAGGCCGCGCTGCGCAGTCTAAATAACGTGACGTAACGTCGCACGACGTCGTAATTTAGCAGACTCGTCATCGGTAACGGTGACGAGGATTTTGTGTGTCTGGGGTCAGGAGCGGCGGTCGGCTTTGAGCATGTTGATCGCCGCACCAAGCAGTATCCGGCGCTGAACGCCGGTTGCGCTGGCCAGTTGCCCATCAAGATACCCAATCAGCGCATCAACGCTCAGAGGCTCGCCTCTGTGGCGCATCTGAATCACGCCGTCGCCAATAATCCGCGCAACTTCATCCCATAGTGGTTGTATCTCACTTTCCGAGAATTTCATCATCGCTCCCGTTTGTGTGATTTACGTACAATCTATCATCTGAGTCGCAGGTGGCAAAGAGGGGGCGAGGTGAAAGCGGAAGAGATAAGTGGCGCAAAATTGTGATGCCTCTTCCACCGGGTGAGCGGAAGAGGCCGGGACGCGTTAGTGCTTAATCACATAAAGATCTTTGGTGTAGACGTAGTTCAGCAGGTTGTCTTTGAAACCGCCGACATAAGGTTTCACCAGCCGCGGGCTGACATAGTGATACAACGGAATGACCGGTGATTGCTCTGTAAGCACTTCCTCGGCTTGCTGATAAGCCTTACCGACATCGGCTTTGTCGGTGGCCTTCAGCGCATCATCCAGCGCTTTGTCGTAGGCAGCATTGCTGAATTTCGGTGTGTTTTCACTGTTGCCGGTGCGCAGGGTATTCAGGAAGGTGGATGGCTCGTTGTAGTCTGCAATCCAGGCATAACGGACAACGTCATAGGTGCCCTGATGCATGGTATCAAGCATGGTTTTCCATTCCTGATTCTGCAATGTCGCATCTACCCCAAGGTTCTTTTTCCACATCGAGGCGGCCGCGATAGCAATGCGCTGATGTGATTCTGAAGTGTTGTAAAGCAGGTTGAATTTCAGCGGATGATCAGGGCCAAAGCCCGCCTCTTTCAGCAGTTTCTTCGCTTCCTCATTACGTTGCTCTTGCGTCAGACTGGCTTCTTTCGGTTTTGCGAAAGTAAACCCACCGGTGTTATCCGGAGACAAGTGCCAGGCCGGTGTTTGTCCCTGACCTAATACTTTATCGGCGATAATGGATTTATCGATCGCCAGATTCAGCGCCTTACGCACGCGAACATCGTTGAATGGCGGCTTTTGGGTATTCATTGCGTAGTAGTAAACGGCAAGGTAAGGGCTGACATGCACCTGCGAACCCAGCTCTTTCTTCAGTGAAGCAAACAGGGTTGCAGGTATGGTTGCCGTAATGTCGATTTCTCCGGCTTTGAATCGGTTTACGTCCGCAGTCGGAGAAGCGATAGGTAAATAGGTGACCTTGTTGATCACCGTGTGCGAATTATCCCAGTAGGTAGGGTTGCGGACGGCAGTGATGCGTTCATTGACTGTCCAGGTATCGAGTTTGAACGGTCCGCTGCTGACCATGTTGCCTGGCTGCGTCCATTTATCACCGAACTTCTCCACATCGGCCTGACTTATCGGCGAGAGAGAAGGGTGGGCGAGCATACCGAGGAAGTAGGAGAGCGGCTGATCGAGGGTAATTTCAAGGGTCTGCTTATCAAGCGCTTTGATACCCAGCTGATCCGGTGTTTTTTTGCCACCAATAATGTCGCCCGCATTCAGCACATGCATGCTGCCGAGGTAGCTTTCATAAGGTGAGGCGGTTTTTGGATCGATCAGGCGTTGCCAGCTGAAAACCACATCCTGCGCGGTGATCGGCTTCCCATCAGACCAGACAATCCCGGGACGAAGATGGAAGACCCAGGTGATGTTGTCTTTCGTTTCCCAACTGCCCGCCAGCGAAGGCTGTGCATTGCCGTTGTCGTCAATCGTTATCAGCCCGGCATACAGGTCACTGAGAATATTGAATTCAACGTCACTTTCTACTTTGTGCGGATCCAGTGATGCCGGTTCACTGCCGTTATTGCGGACGATTTCTTGTTTTGCAGCCAGTTCGACGCCTGCGGGAACATTCGCGGCCCAGGTAGAAAAAGAAGTCAGAAAGCTGGTTGAAAGAAGGAGTGCGAACGGTAGCTTTTTAAAACAGCCATAAGTTTTACGTATCGTCATTGCCATTTCCTGCCCTGTCAATATGGTTAAATATCAATGAGTAACAGGATATTCATACCGTTGTTCGGGCAGTTTAGCAATCTTTATGAGATTATTAGTAGTGACTCTGTGAATGCTCACGCACTGCATCAAAAGTCAGCATTGTCATGCGCAGGGATCCAGTAACCATCGATGAAATCTTCGATAGGATAACAACCTGCCTGACGCAGCCCCTGTTGTTGCATCGCGAGGGTACATTGTTGCTGAGTATTAAAGGCATCCACGACAAATTCTTCGCAACCCCCTCCCAGATAACAAATGGTCAACACAAGTGCAAACATAGCGCTCCTCCTTCCTTTTCCCGCAAGGATAAGCATAGAAGCATTCTGCCGTTAACAACATATGTCGATGTTTGTTTGCTGTTTAATTGTTCGCTGAAGCGCGAGAGCGGGGCTGTTATTTAGCGTAGCGAGAATTTAATCAGAGAGCGTGATATCCTCGCGGCCATAATTTTTACGAATGATCTTGATGAAAGGAGCACCCGATGTCTGACGCTTTAACCAGAGAACAAGAATATGAGTCTGATCTGGTCGCCTGCCAGTTGGTGATTAAGCAAATTTTGGATGTGATTGAGATTATTGCGCCTGCTGAAGTGCGCGACAAAATGTCTCATCAGTTAAAAAGTATCGATTTTAATCATCACCCGGCTGGAGCTGATCCGGTGACCAAACGTGCTATCGAAAAAGCGATTTCACTCATCGAGCTTAAATTCACGAAACACGACAGCTGATATCCAACGTTGTGATGCCTGTCAGACAGGCATCACAACGTGGAAGATCGGAAAGCCTGCGTTATTTATTATCGACCACTTCACCCATTTGCTTGAAAATCGGGCAATTCGCCACACCAATCACGCCGCTGTCCGAATGAATATACTGCGAACTGACAATCCCTCTGGCCGTCAGATACTGACATTTAAGGCCTAAGCCCGCTGCATTTTCACTGCTGCCAACGGTAACACCGTAGCCCGAAAACAGAAAAATCGCATAAATAACGGCCAGCACAATAATGCCTTTGATAACACTCATTCGAGAAACTCCTGATTATCTATCCTGACATTCAGGATATTGATAAACAGAGTAGATGTTATTTCTGGTGCGTTGTCATCTCAGCAGAGTCTTAATCTGGCTTTCTTTATGTCAAAGCAAAAAATTGGCCCCTGAAAAGGAGCCAATTGATGTCATTGCGTCAATTCAGAACAGCACTTACCAGCGGTATTTCATACCCAGATCTGCAGCCCAGGGTTGGTCAACATCGCTGCCGCCAAGGTAGTTAGCGCCTGCGTAAATGGTGAAGTTTTTGCTCATATCGAACTGTCCACCTAAACCAACGCGAACTGCGGAACCATCGATACCGTTGTCGATACGGTCACCGTTGATATCTGCATCGTTATTGGCATCTTCATAGACATACGCCAGCGTTGCATAAGGGCTGATCGCCTGATCGGCACCCAGATCGAAGGTGTAGCCGATATTCCCACCCAGTTCGTAACGCATGCTGTCATAGGCCTGATCGCTGACTTTCATGTTGTTGCTCATGCTGTAGTCGTCATCGCCGATGAACACGCCTGTGATACTTGCATAAGGTGTCAGGTAAGCTTGTGGCGCGAATTTCCAGTCATAACCGGCTTTCAGACCAAAGCCCCAGGCATCGGTAGTGCTATCGCCAGAAACCTGCTGACCATCGCTCATGGTGCTGTCAGTCGAGTTGCTGAAGTGGCTGTAGCTCAGAGAGGTATCAATGAATACGCCATTTTTGAAGTCCAGGCTGGAGTAAACGCGTGCTGACTGGCTGTCAGTGTCTGCGTCTGCATCATCCATAGAAAGGCTGGATTTCGCGAAGCTTGCCGCCATACCCACCAGCCACTGACGATCGCCGCCACCTTCTGTCACGGTATCAAGACCGACCATGATGCCGTTAACGTCCTGATCGTAATCAACAACGCCATTGTCACCGTTCTGCTGACCACCGAAGTAATTCACCCAGACGCCGCCTTTGTCATTACCCTGGGTATGACGAGAGCTATCCATACGGTTGCTCAGGGTATCCTGCTCCATATGCCAGGTTGCAGCGTTGGAAGAAGGCAGGCTCAGCGCAGCGTTCGCAGTAGACGTGATGCCTTGTTTAGCCAGAACCACGGTATCGCCAACTTGTTGGGCCTGATATTTGTAGGCGCCCAGATCAGCGGAATTTGCGTGGGTGAAGGAGGCGTTACCCCCATAAGTGCGGATCAGCTCTTTGTTCTGGTAATCCGCGACACGGCCTTCGCCCGTTGCGTTGTTGATACGCACCTGATAGTTACCGTCAGCCACACCATTTACGGCCAGGTGACCATCGGAATTCATGCCGATAGTCCCGCGGTCGTAAACATAATCAGCGGCAGTTTTGTCACGTGCATTGTTCAGGTCGGCGTTCAGCACATATTCGCGGCTGCCGGTGTTAAACGTACCGTCGTCGGTCAGCACCATATTGTGCGTATCAACCTGGCCTGCGCCTAAATTCAGCTCAGAACCGTTGCCTACGGTGACGGTATTGGCATACAGGGAGGCTGATTCTTCTGTCAGCGTCGCTTTACTGCCTGAGTTCAGGTTCAGGGCATTGGTATAGACTGCACCATGTGCAGCGATTTTCAGGCTGGATTGGTTAGCCAGAGAAATGTTGTCCGCCAGCAAGCCAGACTCAGCAACGTTGACTTGTGATTTGTGGTCTACGGTCAGATTGTCAACGTTAGACATCTTGGTCGTGTCCCATTCTGAACCATTATCCAGAGCAATATTAAACAGGCCGCTTTGGTAAACATCTTTGCCAATCAGGTAACCCGTTGTGTCGCTTAAGACAGATCCAGGCCAGATGCTGTTAGCTGAGCGGTCATAGAGATAGGCATCTGCGTCAACGTCAGAGATTGCCGCACCGACCCATTTACTGCCGTTATTCAGCGTCAGGTTCAGTTCGTCTGTGTCGTCCCAGCCATTACTATCCGGCACCCCATCAGCATTGTTGTCCTGGCCGCCAGGATAATAGTTTTCATCGAAGGTACTGACGAAAGAAACATCGCCTGTGATCGTGGAATTATTGAAAACAGCATTGGTTTTCATAGCATTATCAGCTGTTGCATTGGCGACAACCGATAAGGCGACATCGTCAGCAGCAACGCCATTTGCACTGATATTACCGTAATCGCTTGGCTTGTCAGACTGACCGTAGAATCCGCTGGTCTGCAATTCGGTATAAGAACCGGAAGTGAGCACGGAATCATTAACGGTCAGGTTATTATCGAACGTGTTCGCGTTATTAACGTCGGTATCAACCCATTCGTAACCTTGCGACAGTGCAATGCCAGCAACGTGTGAGTTATTTTGGATGACGATATTACTTTCCTGATCCAATGTCACGGCCACACCCATGTCATAGGTATTCAGGGTTTCATGGTCACGAACTTTATTAGCGTCAGTAACGTCGTAGTCGAAATGTTCGTATGTATCATTAATGGTGGAGTTATCGATAGTCAGCTGTAATGGAGACTGATCATAATCATTTCGTGCAGTACCGCAATCAGTGGTCATGCACTCTGAGGTGATCATGCCGTTGACGGTAGTGTTAGTGATATTGAGCGTATTATTTGTGCCGTTATCAAAGCCCAAATAGTGAGTTGAGATAACGCCGTTCACCACAGCATTATTGATTGAAGAGTAGATGTCTCCGCCAACGTAACCGTTATCTGCACCATCATTATCCGCATAACCACGATAGCCAATATGATTCGCCAGTGTAGAGTCATGATAGAACGTGTCATATACGGTACCGGAGATGTCGGCTGACATCGCCGCAGGTGCAGCGACTGCAACAGCGCAGGCCAGCGCTATTTTAGAAACGAAGAACTTTTTATTCCATGCATGCATTTATTAATCCCTCAACAAAAAATCATCAGCATGAATCAACCGGGAATGACCCCGGTTATTATGCTTTCATTTATATAACGAAGAGACAGAATACCTGTTCGACGGCGGGATAATATTTTAATGAGGTGTGTAATTCAATAAATAAGTTCAAAGAAAACAGAGGGAAAAATGAATTATTTTTTTATACGTCAAAAGGAATTGATGTTTATTAGTGTTATTTAAAGCAGCGTATTTCTCTATAATTTCCAAATGGTAGTTATAACTTGCTTTAAAGTGTGAGAGGGCGCCAAAGAAAAATCATGATACACAGTGACGTTGACCAGAGAATAAGGCGCTCAGTCAGCACTGAACCATTTTCAGGATGAAATTATTTTCGGTTTATTCAGTCTTTATTATTCGGAAATCCGCGTAAATATAAATTGATTAAAAAAATCTCTTTTCAGGAAACAACACAATGAAATAATGAACAGCGCGCGGAGCAGAGAGATTCGTTTTTATTTGATTCAGATCAAGCAGGTAAGAGGTCAATATATTGATAAGAATTATGAATTTTTATGTATGATTTACGTACGTGATTATTTCACGCCAATCTGTGTGCAAAAGGCCGCGCTTCGTTATATCGTTGTTTAAGATTTCCGTCGTACTATGGAAATCTGTTCCATATCATGTTGGACGTTGCCATTGAGCCCTGACAGACGCGCAGTAAACCAGAAGAGAACCGCAATCAAATTGAAAAAACCTGTTTTCAAGTTCAGGAAGATCGTCGTGTTCGTTCTTTTCCTGCTTATTTGCGTTGGCCTTTACCTGATGGCGCTCAACAGCTACTGCGATCAGGGGGGGAACTTTGACCTCGGCGTGTGCGCCATCACCTCCTTTATCCCTTTTTAAACGCCGCCAGCCGTGAGCCCTGCGTAAGAAATTCCTGTTTTTTTGTGATCCACTTCACTGTCCCGTCGGGAATGATAAGATGTGCGCTCAGAACATCCAGTGGTAGGGTCGTAAATGTTTGATTTCGCTATGGGCCAAAACAGCCTGGCTTCATTGGCGCTGTGTGCACTTTCAGCGCTGTTATTCTTATTGGTCTGGTTCTTTGTCAGCCGGGCCAGTGTCAGGGCAAACCAGCAGATTGAATTGCTTCAGGAAATTGCTGAGCAGCAACGTCAGCAAACGGAGTTGCTCAAGATCCTGACCGCCAGGGCAAAAGGCGCCGAGCCTGTTGCCGACGCAGAAGAGGATTCCGCTCTCAGCCTGCGTGGTTTTATTCCTGAAAGATAAGTGGTTTTACTGACCCGCCCCGTGCGGGTTTTTACCCTTCACTTGCTCATGACCGCCTGGACCTTCCATTCATAAATCTGTCTTAATCATCCGGTAGTCTCCACGCATGTGCTCTGTGAGAGGGAAGAACCGATGATTAAATGGTCTGAAGAAAACGACACCGATGTAAACCACAGTATCGCCTTACTGACCGGGGAAGAGCCTGAGAAGTGGTATCCCTACGGCGGCATCAAAGGCAAAGATTATTGCAACAATCCCTCCGACGCGTGGCCTATTATTTGCGCCAACAAAATCAGCATAAATTTTAAAGAGTTACAGAGCGATCCTCTTTGGCTTGCAGAAATTCAAAGCCCTCATGGCCAGTGGCAGGCGCAAAGTAAACGTCCATTGCGGGCAGCCATGGTCTGTTTCCTGCTAAGTAAAGAAAGTAAGGCTTGCGCAGAGTAAAAAGCGCAGAGATACTCAGATTGTGACAAGGTTTTGCAAAGAAGTGATTCGAATAAGCGTCGCGCAAAGCGATGAGTATCAAGTGATTAATGTTTCCTCATTTTGACAGTTGTGTCTAAGGCGGAGTCCATTATGAAGCGCATCATTAAAGGTGATAAAACTCTCTCCCATCTGGTGGTTGCTCACGCAGCTATCGATAGTCATGAAAAAGCCTATGGCAAACGGCGTCAGGGTTGGCCTTCGACTTATCTCATCAAATATAAAGATGCGCGTGTTGCGGTAGAAGTGGTGACCCGCAGACAATCCTATGTTGCTACTCTCATGATCGGAGCCAGAAATCTGACCAAACTTTGCGGTATGCCTGCCTGATAATCAGCGTACATCAATTTTACTTCAAACCGTGCCGGGCTCTTCCTGCACGGTTTTTGTTTTACAGGGCTTTCCTGATGAGAGGGGGCTGACGGAAACCGCCGCGCGGGAAAGGGCGCTTTAGCGTGCGGAAAACCATCGCGATAAGATCAAACATCAGCAGCATTGTTCCCGTCAGCGCCAGTATCAGCAGGCTGAAAACAGCGAATGTGACAAGCTTAAGGGCTGGCGGAACGCTCATCCGGCGAAAGCGGGAGCGAAGCCATAAGCGTCCGTATTGCGTCTGAATTTGCATAATATGGGTCAAACGCGCAGAAAATGAGCTGCGGCGATCGGTTGTATTCCGGGTCATAAATGTCCTCCTTTTTGAACGTCACCAGTTAAACACAGAGTTATTAAGATCTTCTTAACTCCCTCCTCCACTCGCAGTCCCACACAATGTTGCACTTTTAGCCTGTGGTGATATCGGGAAGTATGATAATTAATCCGGATAAAGGAGGCGCTGACGCCCCTTGAATGACAATCATCAGGAGTTATATGCCGGGTAAAAATCCGTATTACGATCCGTCCAAAAGTCATCACACACCCGAAGGCTTCACCAACATCGAGCCACATAATCGCCAGAAGGGCGATTTGAAACGCTGGCAGCAGGAGCGGAAAGCGCAGCAACTGCCTGTCCCGCCGGAGAAGGGCTATGATCATTTTGTTGCTCAATGGTGGCAACAGGCCGACTTCAGCGGCACTGATGACCGATTATGGTTTCTGGGCCATGCCTGTTTGTTGTTACGCGTTGCGGGGCGATACATTCTCACGGACCCGGCGCTTTCAGAACGGGCGTCGCCGTTGAGGTTTTACGGCCCTAAACGTAAAACGCCGGTTCCGGCGGCGGTCAGCCAACTCCCTCCCATTGATGTGGTGCTTTTTTCACATAATCACTATGACCATCTGGATAAAACCACGGTGCGTAAACTGTTGCGTCGTTTCCCGCAGGTACAGTTTATGGTGCCTCTCGGTATGAAAAGATGGCTGGAAAAACGCGGCGCTAAGTTTGTGGAGGAGCTTGACTGGTGGGAGGAACGGCAGTTTGGCGAAATGACCTTTTCAGCCGTACCGGCGCGCCACTGGAGCATGAGGACCCCCTGGGATCGCAATCAGTCCCTGTGGTGTGGTTGGGTGGTTGCACATCCGGCAATGCGTTTTTATTTCTCAGGCGACAGTGGTTACAGCAATCAGTTTGAAGTGATAGGGCAGCGCCTGGGCCCCTTCGATTTGGCGGCCATTCCGATAGGTGCTTATGCACCAAGATGGTTCATGAGCGCGCAGCATATGGATCCGCAGCAGGCTGTCGGGGTGTTTTCAGAACTGCGTTGTCACAAAGCTGTGCCGATCCATTGGGGCGTTTTTGAATTAGCGGATGAATCTCTTGATCAGCCCTTAAAGGAATTAACCCAGGCGATTGCTCAAAGCGTTAATCCAGAAATGAATTTCAAGCCATTAAAAATGGGAGCAAGCATATCTAAAGAGTGAAAGCAGGAATGTTGCTCATCACGCCTGAGGGATTATGTTTATTAATGAGAAGTATTATCACCTGAGCGGCGGCAATGCTTCACCTTAATCAATGAAGGGGTTAATGAATTGTTAGTATTTATAATAAATAACGCTAAATCGCGTTTTCTGGAGAGCGGTGCAGACAGGATATTGGCATGTCTGACGGTGAAATAGGGTGTTTATCACCGCAAGACATCGCTTAACGCTTACAGACAAAGAGATTTGTGCTGAACCGGAACAGAAAAGCGCACCGGAGCTGCCGCAGACGAGATTTTTCGCGGATTTTACAGTGAGCTATGCAGCAAGTTCAGACGCAAAAGCCTTCACCCGATTGTGTTCGGGAAAATAGATTTTTTGCGAGGCAGGTCACGGTATTAAATAATTATTAATTATAATGATATTTTATTATTGAATAAGGCTGCTCAAATAACAGGCGAAATGTTAATGCTAATTTAACTAAGTCGCAAAATTTAATTCATTATAATGTAAAAAACGCTGAGTAAGTAATATACATATTGTGAACAGGGTTTCTGGAATTGGAAGCCTTCAGGAAAAATTCTGAAGCAATAATATCTGTGCCCCTCTGAAGACGCACAGTTAAGGTGCATTTATTTCTTTTCCTTGTTTTTATTGCACCATTTTATTCATCGATGGCGTTATTGATTATTGCATAACCAGTCACAATGCAGGTGGGGACAAAAATTGCGCCGAAAGTGGGGAGGGTTTAAGTTCGGGTCGCACCGGTAACCGGCTTCACTGTCAGCAGCCTGCCCGTGGAGGTGGCGCTGAAGGCTGATGTGTAAGGCTTCTGTAGTCAGTTTCTCCATAAAAATTCAAATAAAGATGTTTTTTACGCTTACGGTTCTGCATTAAATGATCAATAATCGAAAAAGGTCGTTATTGTTTTGTTTGATATACCGCTGTGCCTGTAAAGCAGAAAAAAGCATGTCTATCAACATATTTCAGCTTAACTGAACACGAAGTGCCATTAAGCGGCTCAAATATGTGCGACATGTCCATCGCTGATTAAAAATGGCTTGCCATCGAATTCAGAGTATGTGATAACCCTTCTGGGTAAAACGAGGTACAGTTCTGTATATGTGTGGCATTTTCAGTATAGAAGTTCTGAGTAAAGACGTTCACGTTGAATACCGCTTCTCTGCCGATTCTTATCTTAGTGCCTCAAGCAGTAACGACTCTAGTTTGTCTATGTAACGCCTACGGGCGGTTTAAACAATCCAAAGGAAATACTCAAGATGGCAAAGATCAAAGGTCAAGTTAAGTGGTTCAACGAGTCTAAAGGTTTCGGTTTCATTACTCCTGCTGACGGCAGCAAAGACGTGTTCGTACACTTCTCTGCAATCCAGGGTAATGGCTTCAAAACTCTGGCTGAAGGCCAGAACGTAGAGTTCGAAATCCAGGACGGCCAGAAAGGCCCGTCTGCAGTTAACGTAACTGCAATCTAAGCAGCGTCAGCTGTAAAAAAACCCGCTAAGGCGGGTTTTTTTGTGTCCGGCATTCAGAGGATGATGATCCCCGACTGCTGATTTCGCCCGCTGATCCCGGGATGCGATGGATTCAACGCACGCTGATGGCTGTTGCGACGAAAACTGGTGTAGTGGAACCCTTGTCCGGTTTCATCCGGCGTACAAATGGTACAGCGGCCTGCTCGGTCTGTTTCAGTGAAACCGAGTGCGAGTAACTTGGCTTGTGCGATAGCGGCTAAATCAAGATGACGGGGCCGGGGAGAAATCAGCGACGCAGGCAAATCGAGGCGCTGTATAAAGGTATCGTTCAGCTCCTGGCTGACTTCATAGCAGCAGGCCCCCGCCGCCGGGCCAACAGAGGCAACCCAGTCGGCGGTATCGCCTGACAGCGTAATGCGGGCCGCGACCTGCTCCAGAATTCCGTCGATAAGCCCGCGCCAGCCGGCGTGCACCACCCCGATGTGTTGACCATCTTTACGGCTGAAAATGACCGGCAGGCAGTCTGCCGTGTACACAGTCAGAAGAATGCCGGGTGTGGACGTGAAAAGCCCATCAGCTTCACCACAGGCCTGCTCTGGCCGGGAGACATCCACAATCCTGACGCCATGCACCTGTTTTTTTACCGGACGGGTGGCCTCATACGGTTGTAACCCGGCGGGAAGCAGGGCACGTTTGTCGCCGAAACCATGAAGAATACCGGGGATTTGACGGAGTAAGGCTGAGCTGTCACTCATCTCAAGTCTCGTTAATAAAATGTTATGGCACCAGTGTAGCTGGCTTTCCACCCGATTTTCCAGCAGTTGCAACCGCAAGTCGCCTTCTTTAGACTTAACCTTATTGCGAATATTCGCCCCTTCAGACTTTCCTTGCAGGTTTCCCGCATGACTTATCAGTGTCCACTTTGTTTCCAGCCTCTTGAGCTGACCGGCCAGCAATGGCGTTGCCCGGAAAATCATCAGTTCGATCATGCAAAGGAAGGCTACGTCAATCTGATGCCCGTGCAGCACAAGCGTTCGAAGCAACCGGGGGACAGCACCGAAATGATGATGTCGCGACGTGCTTTTCTGGACGCCGGTCATTATCAGCCGCTGCGCGACCGTCTGATGACCATTCTTGATGATGTGTTGCCGCAAAGTGCCGTTACGCTACTCGACATCGGATGCGGGGAAGGGTATTACACCACGGCCATCGCAGAGCGCCTGATGCAAACGCGCGCGATGAAAGTGTTTGGTCTGGATGTGGCAAAAGTCGCGATTCGCTATGCGGCCAAGCGCTACCACGCTGTGTCATTCTGTGTCGCCTCCAGCCACCGCTTACCCTTCGCCGCAGCCTCGCTGGATGCCGTAGTGCGTATCTACGCGCCGTGTAAGGCTCAGGAGCTGTACCGCGCGTTAAAACCGGGTGGCATAGTCTTAACCGTCGCACCAGGGCCACGTCATCTTTATCAGCTGAAAGGGCTGATTTATCAGGATGTGCAACTGCATGCCGAACTGGATGAACAGCTGGAAGGATTTGAGCGCGTGGCAACGGAGTCGCTGGCTTACGGGATGCAGCTTAACGGCGCGGAGGCATTTGATTTATTGCAGATGACGCCATTTGCGTGGCGTGCCACCGAAGAGGTGATGAAAAATCTCAAGGCAGAGCAGGCTTTCGAGTGTGAAACTGATTTCGTTATCAGGTTGTACCAGCGTAAAGCGGATGACGAGAGCGGCCACTCATAATTTCAGTCTGAGCGTCGCACTGTGCGGCGTCAGTCCGCTCACGGCATTCAGTGGTTGAAGGTCAGTCTATTGATTTTCAACCATGATTTTGTAAATCCTTTCCAGATCGTCCAACTCGTTTACGCGAATCAATAACTTCTTCTGTTCCAGTTCAAACACCAGCACGCCATCTTCTGAGAGGTTCATGCCACGGATCCGGTCGTAGGTAATGAACGCATTGGCGAAGTAAAAACCCGCAGGTTTGAACAGCAACTTTGGCCAGCGAATAAAAGAAAGGTAGAACGCGACCAGCCCCAGGCCGATCAACAGGAAATTAGTCAAAGGCGTGCCATTCGCCTGAATATTGTTGTAAAGCAGTATCGCCAGCAGACCAATAAAAATGATGGAATCCAGTTTGTTACGGCGTCGGAGATTGACTCTCAGACGTGTTTTTCCGTTGCGGGTTCCCATGATGAATTCGTCGTAAATGGCATAAGCCAGCAGCAGCACGATGAAGAGGACGAGGACGATATCGGTCACGGACATGAAAAAAAACTCCAGCTCACTGCCAACAGGCAAAACTAAATAAAATCAGAAATGGGCAAATTAAGGCAATAAAAAAGCCGGAGGAGTGATCCCCCGGCTTGTGGTTATCAGAGACCTAACAGGCCAATCCAGTAACCGAAGATACCGATGGCGAAGAAGCCAACGATGATCCACAACGCGTTCACTTTCTTACGCAGCAACCACATACAGCCGAAGGTCAGCAGCAATGGCACCAGACCTGGCATCAGCTGGTCCAGAATCGTCTGTACCGTGGTGACCGTGGTGTGGCCTGTCTGGTCAGTAATTTTCGATACCACCAGCGGGATGTTAACGTGGGTCCATTTGTTAACCAGCGCCCCCATGACAAAGAGGCCGAGAATCGACGCCCCCTCAGTCAGTTTTTGCAGGAAGCCGCCGCCCATATCACTAACGATATCGACACCTTTTTTATAGCCATATGCCACGCCGTAATAACGGGTCAGCAGGCGCACTACGTTGAACAGAATAAAGAACAGCAACGGTCCGAGCAGACTCCCGGTCATCGCGATACCTGCACCCAGCGCAGCAAACACCGGACGCACAGTACCCCAGAAAATCGGGTCACCCACACCGGCCAGAGGCCCCATCAGACCGACTTTCAGACCGTTGATGGCTGCGTCGTCGATAGGTGCGCCGTTGGCACGCTGTTCTTCCATCGCCAGCGTTACACCCAAAACAGGCGCTGCAACGTAAGGATGGGTGTTGAAGAATTCCAGATGGCGTTTGATCGCCGCTTTGCGATCGTCGTTATTTTCAGGATAGAGACGACGAATTGCAGGCACCATACAGAAGCAGAAGCCCAGAGCCTGCATACGTTCGAAGTTCCATGACCCCTGGAAAAGGTTGGAGCGCATAAACACACCGCGAATGTCGCTTGCCGTGAGTTTTTTAACTTCAGTTTTATCAACCATGTCCTTCACCCTTAATCCAATTCGTTATCGAGATCGTTAACACCCGGAGCCGCCGCTGCTTGCGCAGATTTGTTGTATTTCGGGCTCAACTGGATGTAAAGCACTGCCATCACCACACCAATTACACCCAGTGCAACCAGGTTGAAGTTAGTGAATGCCGCAGTGACGAAACCGAGGTAGAAGAAAGGCATCAGGTAGCCAGCACGCATCATGTTGATGACCATGGCGTAACCGACAACAACAATCATACCACCCGCGATATTCAGGCCGTTGGTGACCACTTCCGGAATCGATGCCAGCAGATCATGAACGATGGCAGTACCCACAGAAACAGCAACAATCACGGCTGGAATGGCGATACGCATTGCCTGAAGAACCAGTGCCGAAACGTGGATCCAGGTGATGGCGCTCAGATTCCCTTTCTCAGCGGCTTTATCAGCAGCGTGCTGGAAGGCAACGGTGATGGTACGAACGATAATGGTTAATACCTGGCCGGCAGCTGCCAGAGGGATCGCCAGCGCGATACCCGCACCGACAGACTGTCCGCCGGCAATAACCAGAATGGTCGAGATGATAGAGGCGAGAGCAGCATCTGGCGCAACAGCAGCACCGATGTTCATCCAGCCCAAAGCGATCATTTCCAAAGTACCGCCGATGATGATCCCGGTTTTAACATCACCCAGAACAAAACCGATCAAAGTACAGGCAACTAACGGACGGTGAAACTGGAACTCATCCAGAATCGAACCCATCCCGGCAATACATGCAACAATAAATATCAGCACAATTTGTAGTGTGGTGATCTCCATTGCACTTCTCCTATGACCAAAGGACGCTGAGTAAAAACAAGCACACAGGGTACAGATAACGTTGAGGTCATCTGCCCGAAAGGCATGTGCTTATTAATTCATCTTATTAATAAGATCCATCATCTTGAGACGTGAATCCGAGGACACTTTACGCACTTCAAGTTCAATACCTTTGGCATCCAGTTTTTTGAATGCTTCGATATCTTTCTCGTCGACGGACACGGCATTATTCACCTGGGTTTTACCCTGACGGAATGCCATACCACCGATATTGACGGTCGTAATCTTTATGCCACCTTCCACCACACGCAACACGTCGGTTGGATTGGTGAACAGCAACATCACACGGTCGCCTGCGTATTTTGGGTTGTTGTAGACACGGATAGCTTTCTCCACATCGACAACGTGTGCGGTAACACCGGGAGGGGCAACCTGAGTCAGCAACGTTTTACGCACGGTATCGGCAGCGACTTCATCGCTGATAACAATAATGCGGTTGACGTTGGTTTCTTTGGTCCAGCGGGTCGCTACCTGGCCATGGATCAAACGGTCATCAATACGGGCAAGACCGATCTTCATGTAGTCATTCGGGCCGGAAGGTTGAACCGGGGCGGCTTTTTTTGGCACAGGTGCGGCGACAGGCGCTTCGGTGGCAGGTTCCGGGGTTTTCAGCGCTTTCACGCCAATACGTCCGGTTTCCACGGCAATGGCAACCAGCTCTGCGAAAGAGGGGTTGTCATCACGTGCCATGAACGTTTCTGCCAGCATTGGGATATTCACACCGGTGACAACTTCGTAATTTTCCTTATCGACAACAATGCGGCTAGCGGCGTTAAACGGGCTGCCACCCCAGGTGTCGACCAGGAAAAGGACGCCGCTGCTGGTGTCTAAACCACCCAACTTTGCCGTGTACTTTTCGATCAGGGTTTCGGCGTTCTCGCCGGGTACGAAATCGATATAGGCGACGTTATCCTGTTCACCTAAAATCATTTCCGCTGTTTTCAGCAACTGCTCAGCTGCTGACCCGTGCGTGCCGATGATAATAGCAATACTCACTCGCTACCTCCTCTGTTAACTCCGTTAAGAGTTATGCACATAAGTAATGGTGCTGACGATGACATCCGCCCGTTTTTATTCCTGAGGCGGACAGGGCATTCCCTGCATGAGACTCAACTCAAAGAACGTCCGTTAATTTCTGATAACACTGATAAACAGTAAAACAGCAGAACCTCAACAGGTTGTGCAACGTGATTTATTTTAGTGTGTGAAAAAATAATTTTTGTGACGACTGTCCGTTATTCAACGACGTATTGTGAATACGCTTTCACGTGCACAATAAAACAGCATAGATGTTTCAGAATGATGCTGGAGGTAAAAGATCATACTTTCCCCTGATAATCATTCCTGATAAAGTGATTTTCCAAATAATTGAACAGGAGTACCGGGCCTCAGCCCTCCCTATGGACTGTCACCGACGTCACTATTCTTCGCTTCTTCACCTCATCAATACCGGCAAATCCGCCCCAATGGGCCTGATTTTTGCCGCACTGAAACCGCTTTCATCTGTGAGTTATCCAGTTAAAACATTTTGCCGGGCGTCTGAAGGCTCCGCGAATCGCGTTTCTTTGCGTCTTTTTTCTTTAACTCATTGCGGAGTCTGACATGGAATTTTTGATGGACCCTTCAATATGGGTCGGTTTGCTGACACTTGTCGTACTGGAAATTGTTCTGGGTATCGACAATCTGGTCTTTATTGCCATTCTTGCGGACAAACTGCCGCCAAAACAGCGTGATAAAGCGCGTATCATCGGCTTGTCATTAGCCCTGATCATGCGTTTAGGTCTGCTGTCGCTGATTTCGTGGATGGTCAAACTGACCACGCCGCTGTTCAGCATTGCTCAGTTTAGTTTCTCTGGTCGTGATCTGATCCTGTTACTCGGCGGGGTTTTCCTGCTGTTCAAGGCGACGACAGAGCTGCATGAAAGGCTGGAAGGGCATGAAGAGCACGGTTCACAAAATCGTGGGTACGCCAGCTTCTGGTCGGTCGTCGCCCAGATTGTGGTGCTGGATGCCGTCTTCTCTCTCGATGCGGTGATCACGGCGGTCGGCATGGTGAATAACCTGTACGTCATGATGACGGCGGTTATCATTGCCATGGGCGTCATGCTGATGGCGTCGAAATCGCTGACGCGCTTTGTGAACAATCATCCGACGGTGGTGGTGCTGTGTCTCAGCTTCCTGCTGATGATCGGTCTGAGCCTGATTGCGGAAGGTTTTGGCTTCCACATTCCGAAAGGTTATCTGTACGCTGCGATCGGCTTCTCCATTCTGATTGAATTGTTTAACCAGATTGCCCGTCGTAACTTCCTGAAAAGCCAGTCCACCAGGCCGATGCGTGAACGTACCGCCGAGGCGATTCAGCGTCTGATGGGCGGGAAACGCCAGCATCAGAATGAAGATGAACCTTCCGGTGATGTGCTGCCTGCGAATGAGACGTTTGCCGAAGAAGAGCGACACATGATCACCGGCGTACTGACGCTGGCATCACGCTCCCTGCGCAGCATTATGACGCCGCGTACCGAAATATCCTGGGTGGACTGCGAACGTTCTCCGGCAGAAATCCGCAGTCAGTTGCTGGATACGCCGCACAGCCTGTTCCCGATTTGCCGCCATTCACTGGATGACGTGATCGGTGTGGTGCGTGCGAAGGATCTGCTGGTGGCGCTGGAAAACGGTGAAAGTATCGTGGCCTTTGCCGAAAAAACGCCGCCCATCGTGGTGCCGGAAACCATGGATGTCATCAATCTGCTGGCGGTGCTGCGCAAAGCGAAAGGGCGTCTGGTGGTGGTCAGCAACGAGTTTGGTGTGATTCAGGGGCTGGTTACGCCGCTGGACGTGCTGGAGGCGATTGCCGGTGAATTCCCTGATGAAGATGAAACGCCTGACGTGATTGCTGATGGCGACGCCTGGATTGCCAAAGGGGGCACGGATTTACATCTGTTGCAGCAGATCCTGGACATCAACACCCTGGTCAGCCCGGACGATGATTTTGCATCACTGGCGGGGCTGCTGTTGTCGAAATCAGGTCAGATGCCTGTGGCCGGTGAAGTGATTGATATGGCGTCGCTGCACTTCGAAATCCTTGAAGTGACGGATTACCGTATTGAGCGTGTACGGATAACGAAAATTCAGTCTGAAAACGGGTGGGAAGAAGACCAGTAACCGCGGTGTACTTCTGCTGAGAACGGCGACTTCGGTCGCCGTTTTTTATGGCTGTTATTCGTCAGACTCATCTTCAACCGGCTGCAGTGCCTGGGTCGATTTCTCGTAGCGCGCCAGCCAGATCGGAAACACTTCAATCGGCATTGGCCGGGCAAAATAGTAGCCCTGCAGGGAGTCGACTTTACGTTTACGTAAATAATCAACCTGCTCACGGGTTTCCACCCCTTCGGCAATCAGTTTCAGATTAAGGCGCTGCGCCAGCGTGATGATCGTATCCGTCACCGTGGCATTGATGGCATCGGTGCCAATTGAGGCAGTAAACGCCTGGTCGATCTTCAGCACGTCTGGGTTGAGCGTTTTCAGATAACTCAGTGAACTGTGGCCGGTACCAAAATCATCGATGGCCAGTAAAATTCCCATCTCCTTCAGTTGAGAAATCTCGGCAGCTCTGAGCTCCTGCAACCGCGTGCGTTCCGTTAGTTCCAGCATCAGTGAGACGGAAGGCTCTGCCGGAAGCCAGATTTTGCGGATATCATCCACAATTTCCATATTATTGAAGTGCTGCGCTGCGACGTTAATACTGACGTAAAACCCCGACGTGGCGGGGAAAACGGCGAGATTATCGGTGACGGTTTTAATCAGATAGCGGGTGAGCGCGATGATTAATCCGTGCTGCTCGGCGAGCGGAATAAACACATCTGGCGACACCCACTCCTGCCTGCGATTTTTCCAGCGCATCAGCGTTTCCACGCCGATGCAGCGGCCATCGACGCTGTTAATAATGGGCTGGCAATACACCTTAAATTCGCGGTGCGAAATCCCGTGGCTTATCGGATAGGCAAGGCTTATCCGGCTGCCTGACAATAAATAGACTGCTGTCGCCGTCAGTAAGCTTATCAACATGGAAAGAGGCAGATGAGACGCCAGCTCTGACCACGCCAGCGCCGAGGCCTCTTCGCCATAAATGGACACGGTGAAATCATAATTTGGCGACGTGACGGTCAGTAATGGCTGCTGCGGCAAATTCACACTGGGAATAATTTCGTTCTTTCCATATTCCAGACTTTGCTTCATGACGTTCAGAACAATATGGCGCGCATACGGCGGCTGCGGTTCGAGCAGGAAATTCGACAGGATCCCGATGTTATACACAAACAGCTGACCGTTGAGATTATCGGGCGTAGCGGGCTGCCAGAGCAGCAGGGTAGGAATGTTCAGCCGGCTTAATTTCGCAGCGCGAAGTTCCAGCCGCGTTTTGCCTTGCGCGATATCGGGCAGCGTTTTATCGAGGCTGAGATCCAGTGCACCAATCAGGCTTGAGCAGGTGATGGTGCCATTATTGACGAGGGTGATAGAACGCAATGTCTGCATCAGAGCGACAGTTTGCTGCAAGGCCGGTTGTAATTCACGGCAGGTCAGCGCCGGATCGACAGGGGTGGATTGCGCAGCAGGTATAGCGGGTTCAAGCAGTTTTTCGAGTTTCTGAACGGTGTGTAAGGCGACGCGTTGCTGATCGGCGGTGATCACCTGGCTTTGTTCATAAATACGGATACTGAGTGTTAACAGCAGGGTAAAAATACCCATCGCGCCGGCCAGTGCAAGGCGATAGTAGCGATACTTCGCAAGTCCGGTCTGGGAGAACAGCATCGTTCTAATCCTTTTATCCCGTGTAAAGTGCAGGCTTACAAGTGTTCATTTTAAAGGTTTACCGATGCAAAACAGCCGTTTCATTATTATTGATAGTAGCCGTAAATCGCCGGATGCTCTTCCTGCGTGAAGAAGGAAAATCAGAGAAAATCCAGATCTGTGACGTTGTCACTTACTTAGCGTCTGTTCATTTTATCTTATACGTGGTGGTACAGAGTGAAGCAGTCTGTGCGGCAAAACAAGCGGAAATCAGCATGCCGCACCTGCAGGGTATAAGCAAGTCTCACGGCCATTAAGTATTGATAATACAACAGGTTTTTCTTAACAAAGATTTAATGACTAAGTGACAGTTCCAGGCTGATATATCCTGCGGCGAACGGGTAAAAAAACAGTTCTTCGCCGCCGCAGGCACAAGGAAAACCTCGGTAATATCAGTCGCACTGTACCTTGATCGCCAGACCGCCGCGGGAGGTTTCACGGTACTTGGCGTTCATGTCTTTACCCGTTTCGTACATGGTTTCAATCACTTTATCGAGAGAAACCCGTGGCTCACTGGTGCGGCGCAGCGCCATGCGTGCTGAGTTAATGGCTTTTACCGAGGCAATCGCATTACGCTCAATACACGGCACCTGAACCTGACCGGCGACAGGATCGCAGGTCAGGCCGAGGTTGTGCTCCATCCCGATCTCTGCGGCGACGCAGACCTGCTCCGGGCTTCCGCCCAGCAATTCTGTCAGACCGGCAGCGGCCATAGAACAGGCGACGCCGACTTCGCCCTGGCAGCCGACTTCAGCCCCGGAAATAGAGGCATTCATCTTATAAAGAATACCGATGGCGCCGGACGTCAGGAAATAGCGCAGATAAATGTCGGGGCTGACCGACTGAATGTACTTGTCGTAGTACGCCAGCACCGCAGGAACAATCCCGCAGGCGCCGTTCGTCGGTGCAGTAACCACGCGTCCGCCGGCTGCGTTTTCTTCATTCACCGCCAGCGCAAACATGTTCACCCAGTCGATGACGTTCATCGGGTCTTTTGACAGCTGATCGTTTGATACCAGCATCCGGCGCAGTGCCGAGGCACGGCGGGGGACACGCAGCGGGCCGGGAAGCACGCCTTCCGTGTTTAAACCGCGATCGATACAGGCCTGCATGGTGTGCCAGATTTTCTCGAAATACTGCTCGATTTCCTGTTTGCTGTGCTGCGCCAGCTCGTTTTTCATCATCAAGCCGGACAGCGACAGGCCATTTTCTTTGCACTTCTCCAGCATTTCACTGGCCGAATTAAAGCTGAAAGGCACCGCCACTTCATCCAGCACCGGCTGGCCGAAATGCTCGTCATCGACAATAAAGCCGCCGCCGACGGAGTAGTAGGTTTTGCTGTAAACCAGTTTGTCACCGGCAAAGGCGTGGATCTGCATGGCGTTTTCATGACGCGGTAAATTCTCGCTCCGGAAAACCATGCCCGTGTCGCGCGGGAAATCGACTTCGTGCTGCGTTTCACCCAGCGGCAAACGCTGACGTTGCTCAACGTCGCGGATAAAGTGGGGAATACCGTCGATGTCGACGGTATCTGGCTGGTTACCCGCCAGACCTAAAATAATGGCGATATCTGTGTGGTGGCCTTTACCTGTCAGTGACAGGGAGCCAAAAACGTCCACGGCGACACGCGTAACGGCAGGCATCATGCCCTGTTCGAGCAGGTCATCAGCGAACTGTTTGCCTGCTTTCATCGGGCCCAAAGTATGGGAACTGGAAGGGCCAATCCCGACCTTGAACATGTCGAAAACGCTAATCACGTCGAATACTCCTGTAATTGATAACGGCAGGGAACGGGATCCCTGACACCCATAACTGAAATCTGGCCCCGAGGGGAGATCTGATCTTATGGGTAGATCCATAGTGTAAAAGGGGTTAAGACCAATAGTTTCATTTTTCGCATGAAATAAACTTATTTGATGCGAAAGTGTGATCGATGTGTAACCGTTGAGGTCAGTCTTTAACCTGCCGGGCCAGCTGACGAATGATCGACGCGGTAAGTCCCCAGACAAATTGTTGCTGATACCAGGATAAATACACCCGGTGGTGGATCCCTCTGCGATGAATATCCAGAGAGTGATAGCGGGCCAGATCGAACGCTTCCTGAAGCGGCATTTCGAACAGTTCTGCCACCTCGTCTTCCTGCGGGTGGAGTGTCACATCCACCGGTAACAGGCCAATGACCGGGGTCACCTGAAACCCGCTGCTGCTGTCCTGCGGTGCCAGCGTGCCTAACACGTGTACCTGTTCGGGCGGAATGGCGACTTCTTCCTGCGCCTCGCGCAGCGCGGTGGCA
Source organism: Rahnella sp. PAMC25559 (assembly GCF_050632365.1). GTDB lineage: Bacteria > Pseudomonadota > Gammaproteobacteria > Enterobacterales > Enterobacteriaceae > Rahnella > Rahnella rivi. The sequence continues at coordinate 2,526,651 of NZ_CP192543.1, forward strand.
ATAATCGACGCGTCGGTGGCATCGGCTGCGCCGCCGGGAAACGCCACCTGGCCGGGGTGCTTGCGCAGGCTGTCTGATCGCCGGGTCAGTAAAATGGTTGGTTGTTCACGGCAAATAATGGGGATCAGCACCGCGGCATGACGGGTTCCACGTAGCTGTGGTGCGGGCAGGCGCGGCTGCTGCAACTGAAAGCGCAGAATAAAATCTTCCACGGCGGGCGAAAATGCCTGCAAGGTCGGCTGTTGTTCCAGCAACGTCACGGCTGTACGTCTCCTAACTGTGGCAGGATGCGGGCAATTTTATCGAACGTCTCCTGATATTCGGCCTGTTCCTGACTGTCTGCAACGATGCCGCCGCCTGCCCAACAGTAGATTTTCCCCTGCTCGGTAAGCAACGTGCGGATAGTGATATTGCTGTCCATGGTGCCGCAACAACTGAGGTAAGCAATACTGCCGCAGTAACCGTTTCGTCGCTGCGGCTCGAGTTCTTCGATGATTTCCATCGCGCGTACTTTCGGCGCACCGGTAATCGATCCGCCAGGGAAGCAGGCACGGAGCAGGGCGCTGGCGTGGCAGTCGTCGGGTAACTGCGCGGTAATGGTACTGACCAGATGATGAACAGCCGGGAAAGGCTCGACCACAAACAGTTCGGGAACCCGCACGGTGCCGGGCGTCGCCACGCGACCGATGTCATTACGCAGTAAATCGACGATCATCAGATTTTCGGCCCGATCTTTTTCCGACGCGGCCAGACGCTCAGCCTGACGGGCATCTTCCTGCGGATCTTCACAGCGCGGCAACGTGCCTTTGATAGGGCGGGTCTGGATCTGCTTATTCCTCAGCCAGATAAAGCGTTCTGGCGAAAGGCTGAGCACGGCGTTTTCCGGCAAGCGCAGAAATGCCGAGAACGGCGCGCGGTTGGCCTGATTCAGCCGCAGGAAAGCCTGCCATTCATCTCCCTGATAATCAGTGGAAAAACGCTGCGCCAGATTGATCTGATAACAGTCACCGCTGTGAATATATTCCTGAATCTGGCGGAATTTCTCGCCATATTCCCCGCGGCTCATATTCGCCTGCCAGGGCGCATTCAGGCGAAAAGACGCGGTGTTTACCGGCTGCGCATGCGCTTCGAGCCAGCGCAGACGTGCCTGCACATCGCCATGACATACCAGCGTCAGACGTTGTAAATGATGATCGGCGATCAGCGCCCAGTCATAAATGCCGACGGCCATGTCCGGCAGATGAATATCGCGCTGTGCGATATCCGGCAGTGTCTCGACACGACGGCCTAAATCATAGCCAAACAGACCCAGCGCGCCGCCCTGAAAAGGAAAATCATCCGCGCTGGTTGCCTGTAATCCGCTGGCCGAAAGCTGCTCTTCCAGCAGGGTGAAAGGATCTTCTTTTCGCGATGCCACGCTGCCGTTTTGCTCAATCAGGGTGACGTTGCCACGTGTGGTCAGCGTTATCTGCGGATCCGCCACCAGAATGTCGAAGCGGTTATGCTGATGCTGTGCGGCACCCGAATGCAGCAACATGGCCCAGGGCAACGCAGAAAGTGGCGCGAACAGCGTCAGCAAGGCATCTGGCTGATAGGGCAACGAATGATGAACAACGGAGTGAGCGGGTTGCATGGCGGGTTTCAGTTTCTCTGGCGCGATAAATGATGTAATAGACCTGTGATCCTAACATAGATCAGGCCACCGGAAACCAGCGCAGGCGATTTGCGTGAATAAGGCGTATACTGTGCAACCCCGCAGCCTGCGGGTGTTGTTTCTCTCTTGCCTCATCCAACACGTACAACAGGAATTTCCTATGCTGACAGGTATGCCTTCACTTTCACATAACGAACAAGAACAGGCCGCCGATCGTATCCGCCAGTTAATGGAAAACGGCATGAGCAGCGGCGAAGCCATTGCCACCGTTGCGGCAGAAATCCGTGAGACGCATAAAGGCGATCGCGTGACCGTCATTTTTGATGACGAAGACGAATAACATTCGAACCTGAGACGCTTTATAAGAGCCGATCTCGTGATGAAAAAAAGCCGGACCCTTTACAGGTGTCCGGCTTTTTTTCGCGATGAACTGACTGAGATTAGCCTTTCACACTCACGGCGGCGGCGGCCAGCTTCGCCTGCTCGACGGCATCTTCCACATTTTCGGCAATGGCCAGCGCCACACCCAGACGGCGTTTACCGCTGATTTCCGGTTTGCCGAACAGGCGGATCTGATTGTATCCGGTCAGTGCATTTTCCAGACCGCTGAAAGTCACGTTGTTACTGGTCAGTTCAGGCAGGATCACGGCAGAGGCGGAAGGGCCGAACTGGCGGATATTGCCCACCGGCAGGCCGAGGAAGGCGCGAACGTGCAGGGCAAACTCAGAGAGATCCTGAGAAATCAGCGTCACCATGCCGGTATCGTGCGGGCGCGGTGACACTTCGCTGAAGACCACGTCGTCGCCACACACAAACAGTTCGACACCAAACAGGCCTTTGCCGCCCAGGGCTTTCACCACTTTTTCGGCGATGTCTTTCGCGCGCTGTAACGCCAGTTCGGTCATTTGCTGCGGCTGCCATGATTCACGGTAATCACCGTCTTCCTGACGATGGCCGATCGGCGCACAGAAGTGGATGCCGTCAACGGCGCTGATGGTCAGCAGCGTGATTTCGAAATCAAATTTTACCAGCCCTTCAACAATCACGCGCCCGCCGCCAGCACGGCCGCCTTGCTGCGCATAATCCCATGCGGTTTGCAGCTGGTCTGCGCCACGGATCAGGCTCTGGCCTTTACCGGAGGAGCTCATCACCGGTTTGATGATGCACGGGTAACCGATTGCGTCTACCGCCTGGCGGAAAGACGCTTCATCATCAGCAAACTGGTAGCTCGACGTTGGCAATTGCAGCGTCTCTGCGGCCAGGCGACGGATCCCTTCGCGATTCATGGTCAGGCGCGTCGCTTCAGCGCAAGGCACCACGTTGTGACCCTGTTTTTCCAGTTCAACCAGCATGCTGGTGGCGATAGCTTCGATTTCCGGCACGATGAAATCAGGGCGTTCGCTTTCAATCACCTGTTTCAGGGCGTCGCCGTCCAGCATATTAATGACATGGCTGCGGTGAGCGACCTGCATCGCCGGTGCATCAGCGTAACGATCGACGGCGATCACTTCCAGGCCAAGACGCTGGCATTCGATCGCCACTTCTTTACCGAGTTCGCCAGAGCCTAACAACATGACGCGGGTGGCGCCGGTGCGCAGTGCAGTACCAATGGTTAACATAGCTTCGTACCCAGATCTGTGATGAAGAAAAATGAGAATTTCGGCGCGCAGTATATCTGAATTTATGTCATACGAAAACGATTGCGCAGTATCTCGAACGATTTCAGCGACGCAATCCGGCCAGAGCATCTGCGGATTTTTTCAGTCCGTTTTCTGCCGTTTAAGGCAGTCGGCGGGCGTCTCTGTTATCATTTAGCCAAACCATGGCGTCAGACCCTCTGCCGCTGCCCCGATTTTTGCCTCACATAAAGAGTTATCGCCTTGAGCACGCATTCCTTTTCAGCCCTGACATTGCCCGCTGAGCAACTTTCTAACCTGACCGAACTGGGTTATACCGAAATGACCCCGATTCAGGCCGCTTCTCTGCCTGCCATCCTGCAAGGTCAGGACGTTCTGGCGAAAGCCAAAACCGGCAGCGGTAAAACGGCAGCCTTCGGTATCGGCCTGCTGAACAGCATCACCGTGGCACAGTTCTACGCGCAGGCGCTGGTGCTGTGTCCGACCCGTGAACTGGCGGATCAGGTCAGTAAAGAGTTACGTCGTCTGGCGCGATTCACCCAGAACATCAAAATCCTGACCCTGTGCGGCGGCCAGTCCATCGGGCCACAGCTGGAATCTCTGGTTCGTCAGCCACACATTGTTGTGGGCACGCCGGGCCGCATTCAGGAACATTTGCGTAAAGGCACCCTGAAACTGGATCAGCTGAAAGTGCTGGTGCTGGACGAAGCCGATCGCATGCTGGATATGGGCTTTAGCGAAGATATCGAAGATGTGGTCAGCTATACACCGCCAGCCCGTCAGACGCTGTTGTTCTCCGCGACCTATCCGGATGGCATCGAGCGCATCAGCTCTAAATTTCAGCGTCAGCCGCTGAAAGTCGAAATTGAAGGCGAGGAAGATGTTGCTGATATCAAGCAGGTCTTCATCGAAGCCGATAAGCATCAGCGTTTGTCCCTGCTGGCGGCGGTGCTGTATCAGCATCAGCCGACGTCGTGTGTGGTGTTCTGTAATACCAAACGCGACTGCCAGGACGTGTGTGATGCACTTTCCGGTAAAGGCATCAGCGCACTGGCGCTGAATGGCGATCTGGAACAGCGCGACCGTGACCGCGTGCTGGTGCGTTTCTCTAACGGCAGTTGCCGCGTACTGGTGGCGACAGACGTGGCTGCGCGCGGGCTGGACATCAAAGATCTCGGTCTGGTCATCAACTACGAACTCTCTTTCGATCCTGAAGTGCACATTCACCGCGTCGGTCGTACAGGCCGTGCAGGCACCAGCGGTCTGGCGGTCAGTCTGGTGACGCCACAGGAGATGGTGCGGGTGCACGCGCTGGAAGATTATACCCGTCAGACCTTTACCTGGCAGCCCGCAGCGCAGGCGCTGGCAGCGACACCGGTGGCGCTCGATCCTGAGATGGCGACGCTGTGCATTGACGGGGGGCGTAAAGCCAAAATTCGTCCCGGCGACATCCTCGGTGCTCTGACCGGTGAAGCGGGTCTGACGGCTGCGGAAGTGGGTAAAATCGATATGTTCCCGATCCACGCTTACGTGGCTATCCGTCAGAAAAGCGCTAAAAAAGCGTTACAGCGTTTGCAGGAAGGTAAGATCAAAGGCAAAAACTGTAAGGCTATTATCTTGCGTTAACGGATTTTCATCCCGCTTTTGCGTTGCAGGTCTTATTGTTAATGTTGTGTTATTACCTTGTTGAGGATTATATTATCTGACGCAAGCGATGACCTTGTCAGTTGTAGGGATATGGATCCTGCAAGGTCAGTGATAACGATCGACAAAAAGCGGGAAGACGCACAATGAAAAAGATGATCACAGGCGTGGTAATAGCGTTAGCAGGAATGAGCGGGATGAGTCAGATGGCGCAGGCCGCTGAACCTGAAGTCAGAACGGCGACGGTCGCACCTTGTTCCACCGCCAGCAAAGATGAGATTGCAGCGCTGGTTAAACGTGATTTCCTGCAAAACCGTATTCCGCGCTGGGATGCCGATAAGAAAACCCTCGGGACTTCCACACCGGTGGCGTGGGTCGTTCCGGACAGCATCAGCGGCGATAATGCCCGCTGGGAGATACCGCTGAAAGTTCGTGGCGATCACACTGACAAAACTTATCAGGTGACGCTCAACTGTCAGCTTGGCGAAATCAGCTACAGCGCACCCGTTTAAGCATTTCCTGCGTTCGTTGCCAGCCAGCGGACGCATTATTCCTTTCTTTTCCGTCCCTTGGTTTCCCCGCATAAACCTGTCACTCTTACCACACCACTAAGAGGACAAAGAGATCCCGCGATGATGACACCTCCAAAGGCTGAAAAACGCCCTGAAACCCTGAGCGTACACGGCGATGAACGCGTCGATAATTATTACTGGTTGCGTGACGATGACCGCACCGACCCTCAGGTTCTGGCCTATCTGACCGCCGAAAATGCCTACACCGATCAGGCCATGCAGCCGCATCAGGCGCTGCGTGAAACCCTTTATGGCGAGATGGTGGCACGCATTGCCCAGCAGGATCATTCCGTTCCTTATGTTAAACACGGTTTCCGTTATCAGACACGCTATGAGCCCGGCAACGAATACGCCCTCTATCTTCGTCAACCTGCAGACGAGACGGAAAACTGGCGCACGTTGATCGACGGTAACGAACGCGCCAAAGACAGCGAGTTTTATACGCTGGGCGGGCTGGATATCAGCCGTGATAACAAACTGATGGCCGTTGCTGAAGATTTTCTGTCGCGCCGCCAGTACGACATCCGCATCAAAAATCTGGATGACGAAACCTGGACCGACGATCTGCTGAAAAATACCTCCGGCAGCAGCGAATGGGCGAACGATTCGCAGACGCTGTATTACGTGCGCAAACACAAAAAAACGCTGCTGCCGTATCAGGTTTATCGCCACGTTATCGGCACCGACCCGAAAACAGACAAACTGGTGTACGAAGAAAAAGACGACACCTTCTATGTGGGTCTGGATAAAACCACCTCAGAAAAATACATTCTGATCCATCTCGACAGCACCACCACCTCGGAGATTTTGCTGCTGGATGCTGACGATCCGCAGGCGACACCGCAGGTCTTCCTGTCGCGTCGGAAAGATCACGAATATGCACTCGATCATTATCTCGGCAAGTTTTATATCCGTTCTAATAAAGACGGTAAAAACTTCGGTCTGTATCAAAGTGACCGCGGTGAAGAGTCCGCCTGGCAGGCTTTGATTGCGCCGCGCGATGAAGTGATGCTCGAAGGTTTTAGCCTGTTTCGTGACTGGCTGGTTGTGGAAGAGCGTGAGCAGGGGCTGACGCATCTGCGCCAGATCCACTGGCAGACCGGTGAGGAAAAGTCGCTGGCGTTTGACGACCCGACGTACACCACCTGGCTGGCCTATAACCCTGACCCGGACACCTCGCTGTTGCGCTATGGCTATTCTTCCATGACCACGCCGAGTACGTTATTTGAGTTGGATCTGGATACGCAGGAACGCACCTTACTCAAACAGCAGGAAGTGAAAGATTTTGATCCGGCGAACTATCGCAGTGAACGTGTCTGGGTCACTGCCCGCGACGGCGTTAAAGTACCGGTTTCACTGGTTTATCGCGCGGAGCTATTTAAGCCGCACCAGAATCCGCTGATGCTTTATGGCTACGGCTCTTACGGCAGCAGCATGGATCCGGCGTTTAGCGGCAGCCGCCTCAGCCTGTTAGATCGCGGTTTTGTTTTTGCTCTGGCGCATATTCGCGGCGGCGCAGAGCTGGGTCAGCAGTGGTATGACGACGGTAAACTGTTCAACAAACTGAATACCTTCAACGATTTCATCGACGTGACCAAAGAACTGATCGCTGAAGGTTATGGCGATGCGAAACAGGTGTACGCCATGGGGGGCAGCGCAGGCGGCTTGCTGATGGGCGCTATCATCAATCAGGCACCGGCGTTGTATCACGGCATTGTGGCACAGGTTCCGTTTGTTGATGTGGTGACAACGATGCTGGATGAATCTATCCCGCTGACCACCGGCGAGTATGACGAGTGGGGTAACCCGAACGACAAAGCCTATTACGACTACATGCTGCAATACAGCCCGTACGATCAGGTGCGCGCCCAGGCATATCCGCACATGCTGGTCACCACCGGCCTGCATGATTCTCAGGTGCAATACTGGGAGCCGGCAAAGTGGGTGGCGAAACTGCGTGATGTGAAAACGGACAGCAACCAGCTTCTGATGCACACAGATATGGATTCCGGCCACGGCGGCAAATCTGGCCGTTTCAAAGCTTACGAAGATATCGCGCTGGAATACGCCTTTGTGCTGGCGCTGGCGGCAAAAAACTAAGCCTGCAAGTCCTGGAAAAATCCCATAAAAAAACCCGCGCTGAGCGGGTTTATTCTACGAAGTACATTGTTAAGCAGATGCTTTCTTGGCTTTTTTATCAGCCTTTTTTTCGGCAGGGGTTTTCAATGGCTTTTTCTTCGCATTCTTTTTGCTATCCATTCCTTTACTCATGATTGCCTCTCTTTAAAGCTGGTGGATTGGGTTGCCCGTCTATTTAGTGCCAAATTGGCTCAGGTTGCAAGTCCCTTCTTGTTTCTGACAGGACTTTACAGTCATGTCTTCCGGTTCATCACCGGGAGTTCCTGATGAAATTGCGTGATAAGTATGCGAACAGCATACAAAAATTCGATTTTGATGCAGAACAACTTGTCGTTGGCTGGCCGATGCGCTGTTATTGAGTTGTAAAAACATCTATCAATACTCTGGCCAAATAGAACAGGAAATGTCATGCCAAAATTAAAAGGGTTATATCCTCCGTGTGAGGCTTATGCCAGCGGCTTGCTCGATACCGGCGATGGTCACAAGGTTTACTGGGAGCGCAGCGGAAACCCGAAAGGCAAGCCGGCTGTCTTTATTCACGGCGGGCCGGGCGGCGGCTGTTCATCGGTACATCGCCAGCTGTTTGATCCCAATGATTATGACGTCATGCTGTTTGATCAGCGTGGCTGCGGGCGCTCCACACCCCATGCGAGCCTCGACAACAACACCACATGGCATCTGGTTGAAGATATTGAGCGTCTGCGCAAGCTGGCGGGCGTGGAAAAATGGCTGGTCTTCGGTGGCTCATGGGGCTCCACGTTGGCACTGGCTTACGCCCAGACCCATCCCGAACACGTCAGTGAAATGGTGTTGCGCGGTATTTTCACCATGCGCAAACAGGAGCTGACCTGGTATTACCAGGACGGCGCGTCGCGATTCTTCCCTGAAAAATGGCAGCGTATCCTCTCAATTTTATCCGAGGAAGAACGCAAGGATGTTATCGCCGCTTATCACGCACGCCTGACATCCAGCGATCGCGCAGTGCAGCTCGAGGCTGCAAAAATCTGGAGCTTGTGGGAAGGGGAGACGGTCACGCTTCTGCCTGCGGAAGGTTCGGCGTCATTTGGTGAGGATAACTTTGCGCTGGCCTTCGCCCGCATCGAGAACCATTACTTCACGCATCTTGGCTTTATAGACAGTGATGACCAGTTGATACGTAACGTTGACCGTATCCGGCATATCCCGGCGGTGATCGTGCATGGTCGCTATGATATGGCCTGTCAGGTGCAAAACGCATGGGACCTGGCGAAAGCCTGGCCGGAAGCTGAACTTCATATTATCGAAGGGGCAGGGCACTCATTTGATGAGCCTGGGATCCTCGATCAGCTGATTCGTACCAACCAGCAATTCGCCACCCGCCGGTAATCGCTTTCCCCTCCCGTTTGCCTAAAGCTACGTTACTTTTGCTTCGGTTCATAAGGTAAACGGGAGAATTTATGGGATTCCCCGCGATAATGCATCACACGCTCACGAAAGTAGGTGCGCAGATGTTCAGGCTGTTGCCGTTCTACCATTTCGGCCACAACGGGCATGTTGTAACGCTCTTTGAAAGCGACCGCTGAAGCCGCCAGATCGATGTTAATCCGATCCATCTCATCTTTACTGATTTCTGCCAGATTGATACTCATTGCAACCTCCCGTGCATCTCATTTGCGCGCATTGTACCCGAGCACATCGTCGGGGTGAACGTCGTTGGCTCAATTTTACGTTCCGCTCAAAAATCCATTTTCGTTAAATGCAATTTAAGTAAATAAGAACTATTCAGGTTATGGAAGTGATAATTATATTCATCAACATGCTTTTAATTAATTTTGCGAATAGGAATGATTCTTTTTAATATACATTTAGATGTTAATGGTTATCATTATTGGATATTTTCGATAAAAATAAAGCCAGGTATATCAATGAATTAATTTTAAATGTTGCCTGTATGGATAATAATGTGAATTGGCTGTTTTTATTTTGTATTGATACGGGCATAATGCGGGTAAATAAACACATCCGCCTGCCTTAATTATTTTATGGAGCCGCATCATGCTTAAAAAAGAAATGATCGATCAGCTTAATGAACAGCTGAACCTTGAATTTTATTCAGCCAATTTATATTTGCAGATGAGTGCATGGTGCAGTGACAAAGGCTACGAAGGCGCGGCAGCGTTTCTGAAAAAGCACTCGATGGAAGAAATGGATCACATGCACCGCCTGTTCAAATATGTCAGTGATACAGGTGCATTGCCGCTGCTGGGCGCTATCGCCGCACCGCCGGTCAGCTTCGAATCCCTGTCTGATCTGTTCATGCAGACCTATGAGCATGAGCAACTGATCACACAAAAAATCAACGAACTGGCCGATCTGGCGATGACGCTGAAAGACTATTCTTCCTTCCACTTCCTGCAATGGTATGTGGCAGAGCAGCATGAAGAAGAAACCTTGTTCAAATCCGTTCTCGATAAACTGGCTCTGGTCAGCAACACCGGCAACGGCTTGTTCTTTGTCGATAAAGATCTTAAAACCATGGCGGCACAAGCCCCGGCCGTATAAACCCGGTTTGTGATGGTCATAAAACGCAGAATGCTCCGGCTTCTGCGTTTTTTTATGCATTTATGACAAACGTTTTACATGGGATTGCGATAAAGTGGCGGCGTTATAAATTCATCATTACGCAAGCCAAGGAACTATCGTGTTGAAAAAAACCTCCTCTCTTTGCCGTGCCATGGCAGTCTCAGCCGTATTGCTGAGCGGATTTATCTCACAGCAAGCCCTCGCGCATGCACATCTTAAAACCCAAACTCCCGCTGCGAACGCCGTTCTGACTGCCAGCCCGACCGAACTCTCTCTTGGGTTCAGTGAAGGTATCGAACCGAACTTCAGCAAAATTACCCTGGCAGACGCCGCCAAAAAAGCCGTTAAAACCGGGGCGATGACACTGGCTGCCAATGACAATACTCAGGCGGTCGTTCCTCTGCCAGAGGCTTTGACATCCGGCAAATATACGGTGTCGTGGAACGTGGTATCAGTTGACGGTCATAAAACCCACGGTAACTACAGTTTTACCGTTAAATAAGTTATGAGCCTGACTGCACTGTTCGTCCTGTGCCGGTTTGCCCACTTTGCGTCGCTGATGCAAATTTTCGGGTTGAGTGTGTTTTGCTCCCTGCTGGCGCCTGCCGGCTTTTCGGGGATGTTACTGCAAAGAAATCAGACCCTGATGATGTGGTCCGGCGTGGTCGCCGCGATCACGTCTGTCGGAATGCTGGCGATTCAGGCTGCGCTGATGGGCAATGGCTGGAGTGATGGCCTGAACCTGAATGTCTGGTTGCTGGTGCTGACCACCACTTTTGGCGAAGTATGGCGCTGGCACTTGTTGCTGACTGCCGCGCTGCTGCTGGTGTTACTGATGGACTGGCTTCCGGTTCGCAACCTGCTGGTATTTCTGTGCTCGCTAGGCCTGCTGCTCAGTCAGGCGCTGATAGGCCATGCCGCCATGCATCAGGGGTTATTAGGGCTGGTGCAACGCCTCAATCATATGGTTCATCTGCTTAGCGCCGCCTACTGGTTTGGTTGTTTGCTCCCGCTGCTGACATGCATGTTCTACGCCCGAAAACCTGAAGTCCGGCCTTACGCTATTGCCACGCTTATCCGCTTTTCGACCTGGGGCCACGCGGCAGTCGCGCTGGTGATACTGACCGGCATCGCCAACACTGCCATTATCCTGCAACGCTGGCCGACGGATATGACCTCGCTTTACCAGTGTCTGCTCGAGATCAAAATCGTGCTGGTTGGCATAATGGCCGCCGTCGCCGTATATAACCGTTATCATCTGGTACCACTGATGAGCAAAGAACCCGAGCAGGCCGAACGACGTTTCGTGCTGATGACCCGGATAGAATGGGCTCTGGCGTTGATCGTTCTGCTGCTGGTGAGCCTTTTTGCTACGCTGGCACCGCGCTGAAACAGTTATTAATAACGTATTAAGAATAAAATTATTACCGAGGAAATATCATGAGGAAATCACTGCTTGCCTGCGTATTGCTGACCTTGTCCGCCAGCAGTCTGGCCGCGCCACAACTGGAAACCGTCAGCCGTTTACAATACGGCAAGGCATGGGCTTTCACCCGGGAAGAGGTGATGCTGCAGTGCCGTCCCGGCCAGGCGTTATATGTGATCAACGACAGCACACTGGCGCAATATCCTTTGAACGATGTGGCGAAAGAACAGGTGAAAAATCGTCAGGTCCAGGCGGTTCCGCTTGAAAAAATCTGGCTTGATGACCCGCAGAATCCGGGACAAAAAATGAGCCTCGCGCCATTTATCACCAAAGCGGAATCACTCTGCTGAGTTGCTGTGCGGCTAATAAGTGACTGTTGTTAAACTCATGCTTTGCGAATGTTGTCACATAATGAAAATAATACAGCATTGTTATTATCACTGTGTTACGAGTTGAGTGGAAAATAGTCAGCTGTCGGCTATCCTTTACATTGTACGGCTTAACAGCCTGCATTAATGCCAACTTTTAGCGCACGGCTCTCTCCCAAGAGCCATTTCCCTAGACCGAATATAGGAATCGTATTCGGTCTTTTTTTTGCCTGTTTTTAAAATCAACCACTTATAATAAAAACAATCACTTAGGCTATTCTCACTTACCCGCAATGTTACTCATTTGGATTCTCCATCGCCATTTTATCGCCACTGATTTGAGCCAGCGGATTCATGTAAATAGCGTCTTCCAGGTGATCGGGAGCGAAGTGTGCGTAACGCATCGTGACGCGGATATCTGAGTGCCCGAGGATGCGCTGCAACACGATGATATTGCCGCCGGCCATCATGAAGTGACTGGCAAACGTGTGCCTTAGAACGTGCGTCATCTGACCTTCTGGAAGTTCGATGCCCGCCAGCCTGATCACCCGATAGAACTGCTTATAGCAGGGCGAGAAGGGCACACCTTTGCGGGCGATCAATTCGTCATACAGCGGGCGGGCGAGGGGAACGGTACGATTCTTTTTACCTTTGGTATTGATGAAGGTGAGTTTGTACGGGGAGATCTGCGAGCTTTTGATTTTGGCGACCTCGTTCCAGCGTGCGCCGGTCGAAAGGCAGAGTTTAACGATCAGCGTTAATTCATCATTCCCATGCTCTTCACAGGCCGCCATGAGCCGCAGAATTTGTCCCTGGTTCAGCCATGCCATTTCGCGTTCCGGCTGATCAAACTCGCGGATATTCTCGAGAGGGTTTGGCAGCGACCATTCTCCCAGGCGTTTCAGCTCGTTGAATACAGCCCGCAGGAAAGCGTGCTCACAGTTAACCGTGCCGGTTGACACTTTACGGGTCGCCAGACTGGTACTGTAGCCATTATCAATCTCACCGCGCAGTCGCTGATCGCGATAATGCGCCCAGTCTCTCGGCGTGATGGTACTGGCTATCGGGTCACCCATTCCCGCGCTGATAATCTTCAGTTTGCCCAACCGCCCCTTCTTATCATTCAGAGAGCAGCCGTGCAGGCTGTACCAGAGATCGACCAGTTCGCTCAGCTTCCGCAGGTCTTCTTTCTCACCCAACCACGGTTTGTTCTTTGCCTGATCCATGGTGTAAGTTTCAAAGGCAACGGCTTCACCTTTGGTATCAAACTGCCTGCGGCATCGCTTACCTCCACTCCCGTTCGGGTAGCATTCACATAACCATTTGCCTGTAGACAGTTTTCTTACACTCATCACATCCTCCTTTTTGAGAATGCGAATTTTACTGTATATAAAAACAGTGTAAATGTTTGATTTAGTCAGTCGTATACATGTAAGGGGATTAATTCACTGAATCTATGAAAGTAAAACCCGCTTTCGCGGGCTTCGTCTCAGTGCATTTGCAACGACTGCTGGCTATGTTTATCCGGATGCAGCAGCACGGCATGGACGGTTCCTGGCTCAACAATAATATCGGCGATCGTTTCATGAGTTTTGAACGTGCAACTGCAATTGATATTCTGACACTGGTGATAACGCTCTTTGGTATTGGTGCTGAGGTAACGGCTTGAACGGGCGTGAGCTGCGTGCTGGCATTTGGGGCAATGCATCATAATAATCACCATATAATCATTTAAATCAGATTCAATCATTGTATGTTATTTCGAAAATCATACACTCGCTATTACAGTGTTTTACATTAAACAAAGAGGTTGCAGTGGGCGTCGAGTTTCATATCACACGTGCTGAGTTCTGGGCTGATAATGAAGATAGTCAGATTTCCAGCGAAGAATGGTTGAATGTTGTTAATGCCGATCCTGAGTTTTCCATTTATGAGCCAAATGGTGAGTTCTTTGCATTATGGTCTGGTGAAAGCGCTTATCCAGAATCATGGCTTGAGTGGGGTAATGGCAATATCTCAACGAAATGGCCTGATACAGCCTTGTATTTGAAAATGCTTGAAGTCGCTAAAGTTCTAAATGCGAAAGTTATGGATGATGATGGTACCGAATACTCTTCACCGGGTGAGTGGGTGTTTACACCAAAATCTTGACAAAAGAACGAGGCGCTAATACGCCTCGCCACTTTCCGAGGCCTCATAACTCACATCTGACAGCAGCACCTCCAGTTCCAGCCCTGTCGTATAGCCGCCATTGTTCAGGCTGTGCGTGACCTTGCTGATTATCCACGGCTGCGCGTCGATCACTGCTTTAAAGCCTGACACCGCCAGCGGGGTTTCGGGGAACAGGTCGGCACGTCCGCGAGCCAGTGAGATAGAAAACTGTGCGACGCCACGCTGTAGCTTGTCCCATTTGGCCTGTGCCGCCCGCATCGCGGCCTTCTGCGTGGCGTAGACTGTCGTCAGCGCAAACACGTTTTCATCACTGCCGGCCAGATATTCACCTTCCTTTGCCTCCTGAGTTTTCTGCACTTTAGCCGTGGTCTTTTTAGCCGCCGGATGTTGCAGGGCGCGCAGGTGCTTTTCTTTTTTCTTCCGCTGTACCTTTACCCTTTTGGGCTTTGGTTCTTTGGTATGCAGCCAGGTTGCTGATACGCCGGTGTAAGCATCACGGTCAGCAATATTGAACGTATGGCCGTCGCCGTCGCTGCGGGTCAGCGTCATTTGTGGGATTGGTTTGCCACTGGCGGTGAGGGCTGAGCCTGGCTTAATAAAAATCAGTTTACCGGCCTTGATGGCGACAACCCCGCCGTTCAGCTCGGCCAGACGGGTGATAAAAGCCGCGTCGGTTTCCTGCGTCTGGTCAATGTGCGAAACCTTCACACCCTTGAGCGACTCGGCGACAGCGGGCTCAAGACTGTTGCGCGCCGACACGGCGGAGACAATCGCCTCCAGCGTCGTGTCGTGATAGGACTGATCGCGGCGGGAATTCAGGCTGCCACGATAGTCCGCGCTGCGGGCGCGCAGCGTCAGCGTATCCGGCGCGCCCCGATGCTCCACTTCGTCCACCGTAAACTCCCCCTTATGGAACAGCGCCTGACCTTTCCAGCCCAGAAAGACGCTTAGCACCGCGCCGCGAGGAGGCATCTGCATCAGGCCGTCCGCGTCGTCCAGCTCGATGTCGAGCTGATCAGCCTCAAAGCCGCGGTTGTCGGTCAGCGACAGCGAAATAAGTCGCCTGCTGATATCTGCGGTGATGTCTGAACCGGCGAGTTTAACCATGTAGTCCGGCGCAATCTGTGCGCCGTTATCCATTGCGATCGTGGACATCATGACATCAGCCCGCCAGCATACTTCTGCGCATTGCTGGCAATCCCGCCCGCCTGATCCAGAAGGCCGTCGGCCTGAGTTTTGATATCGCCGAACATGGCGGTCAGGCTTTCGTCCACCCGCTTGAGGCTCAGCGTAAACTCAATTTTGCGGGCGGCACCGTTAGCGAAAAACTCCGAATGTTCGTCACTGAGGCTTTCCACCACGAACATCCCGTAAATCGCACCGTTGCCGCCAATCAGCGACCAGGCGCGGCCTTGATCGGCCATCAGGCGCAGCGCGTCAAGGCTCAGCCTGCCGCCGGTGATTTCCGGCAGCAGCGTGCCGGTCAGGGTGATTTTTTCATCTCCTTGCCCGAGAAACTGCGGCGCGGCGCGCAGGCCGATCCGGTCATTGGTCGGCCAGCGGTATTCCGCCGAGCGTTGCAAACTCTGATAGGGCAGGGTTTGCAGCATAAACACGAACATCCCCAAAGCCAGCATCATAGAAACCTCCTTAGCCGTAATTCATTGAGCTTCGCGCCGCAGAACGCTGGCGGCGCATGTAATCTTCAAATAAACGCATTGCCTCGGCGGCGACATCCTTCGCACTTTGCCCGGGCGCGGCGTAGACGTTGAAAGTGGGGGCGGCAGCCGGTGCCTGATTCCGCATCAGCGCCGCCGTATCACGACGCCCCGTGACGCTTACCGGACCACGTACCAGCTCCGCGCCGTTCTCGCCCACAATGCCGACCTCACCGGCGGCAATGTCGCCGCCTTTGTCGAACATGCCCGCATAGCCGTAAGCCTCGCCGCCGGTGCCATAAAACTGCGCAGGGGAAGAAAGCCCTTCCGCCGGTTTCGGCAGTCCGTTGCTGACGCTCACCGAAATGGTTTTATCGCCGTCCGATTTCATCCAGTCCGGCAGGAAATCGGTCATGCTGGAAAGCTTGTCTTTCAGCGCCTGCCACTTCGCGGCAATTCCGTCCATCAGCGCGGTGATCATATTGCTGCCCGCCTCTTTAAATTTACCTGGCAGGCTTTTCACCACGTCGAAAATCTTCTGCCCAAAAGACTTGAGGAAATCGATATAGGCCGCAAACCCCGCTTTTGCCCCGTCTTTAATGCCCGTCCAGACCGCTGCGAACTTATCCGATAATCCCTGCACACCGGCAACGATGCTGTTCCAGGTGCCGGTCAGCCAGTCGGTGATGGTTGCCCAGGCTTCGGTCGTCCAGGCGGCAATCGCGTCCCACATCTTTTTAAACTTCGGCTCCAGCGTGCTCCAGTTCGCCCAGATATAAATCGCCGCCATCGCGATCAGTGCGACCACGGCCAGCAGCGGGTTTGCCATCGCGGCGCGTCCCATCCACAGCAGCGCGGTGCCCACGCCTTTCAGTGCCATGCCGATATAACCCAGGCCTTTCACGACCGGACCGACCACCACGCCCAGCACGCCGAGGCCGACAACCAGGCTCGTCACCGCCAGCGCTGACTTAACGATAGTGCCGGTCAGCTTCGGGTTGGCCTTCACCCATTTGCCCACGTTGCCGAGCCAGTCAGTCGCGGATTGCGTCAGCTTTCGCAGGCTGGAGTCCTGTTTATCAAAGGTTTCGATCTGCAAATCCTCAAACGCGGACTGCATGTTTTTCAGGTCACCGTCGAGGTTATCAGTCTGCACTTTCGCGACCGACGCCGCCGATCCCCGCGAGTTTTCCAGCGCGGTTTTCTTTTCGGTCAGCCTGCCGTTGCCTGCGGCCTCCACCAGTTTCACCGCGCCTTTCATCGCCTCTTCACCGAAGATCACTTTCAGGTATTCGGCCTGCTGCGCCGTCCCGAGCTTGTTTCTTTTGAATGAGGCGTTGATGTCGGTAAGGATTTTTTGAATAGGCAGCATGTTGCCTTTCTTATCCCGCGTGCTGATCCCCAGCTCCTTCAGCGCCGCCGGTGACTGCCCCGTCGGTGCCTGCAACCGGCTAAACATCGCGCTGGCACCGGTGCCCGCCATGCTGCCTTTGATTCCGTTATCCGCCAGCACGCCGAGCATCGCGGTAGTGTCCTCGATACTGGCACCCGCTGCCTGGGCGATAGGTGCCACGTATTTCATCGCTTCGCCCAGCTCAATCAGGTTGGTGTTAGAGCTGGTAAACCCTTTGGTCATCACGTCAGAGACGCGCTTAATCTGATCCATCGGGATGTTGAACGCAGACTGCATGTTAGTGACGATGTCGGCGGCGTCGGCGATATCAATCCCCGAAGCCAGCGAGAGGTTCACCGTGGATTCGGTTGAGCTGAGAATGGAGTCGGCGTTATAGCCGGAGCGGGCAAGTACGCCCTGCGTGCGCGCAACGTCCATCGGAGAAAATGCCGTACTTCCGCCGATATCGCGCGCCTGCTGCCGGATAGCCGCCAGCTTTTTGTCGGTTTTATCCAGCCCGAGGATCGCCTGCGTGCCGGACATCTCTTTATCAAAAGTGATGCCTGGGGCGATAAATTTCCCCTCTGCATACAGCGCCGCCGAACCCACGCCCATCGCTACCGCGCCGTTATTTCGGATGGTGTCGCCTGCGCGCTGGGTTGCCTGAAAACGCCTGCGGCTGTTGTCCCGCCGCTGCTGCTGCCGGTTCAGCCGTGCCAGCTCCTCTCGCTGACGGGCAAGCGTGGCGTTCGCCTCCTGCGAGCTGGCTCGTAACCGGCGCTGCTCGGCGGCGAGGTTACGTGTGGAAATCCCCGCCGACTCCAGCGCGCTGCGCTGCCGCTGCACGGAGTTGCGCAGGCTGTTCTCTTTGGCCTGCAATTCGCTGGCGGCGCGCTTGGCGGCCTCCATCAGCCGCGTCTGCTTAGCCGTCGGGTTCGCCGTATTGGCAAACGCCTGCGACAGCCTGCTGGCTTCCTCTTTGGCTTTTTTCAGGCTGGCACGGGTGACGGCCAGCTGCGCGCTCGCCTTGCGAAAGCCGTCGATTTGCGACGCCTGCGCGTTGAGATTTCGCAGGGTGTCCTGCGTGTTGCGGATATTTCCGCTGAGTGCCTTACTGGCTTTTTCCACCGAGCGGAAAGGGCGCGACGCCCGATCCACGGCGTTCAGCAGCACCTGCAATCGTAAATTACTCACTTTCGGCTCCGCTACGCAGTAACGCGCGACGCCGCCAGCCGAAAATCTCGGTCAGCGACATCGCAAAGAGTTCCGAGGGCTGCCAGTGAAACACCGCCGCAATGTCAGCCATCAGGTCGTCAACTATCAAAGAGGCGGGCAGTTTTACTGTTCCGATTTCGGCGATAAAAAACCGACCACCTTGCTCGCCAGGGCGATCAGGTCGGGCAGGCAAAGCGCGTTGCATTCCTGTTTGGTGAGGATCGGCAGCGTGATGCGCGGCAGCACCGTCACCAGCGCGTCAACGTCCGCATTCGACAAGGAGGCAAGGCCGATGCCGCGTAGATGACCGGCGTTTGGTTTGATGATTTCAACCTGGCTAATCACCATCTCGCCACGGGTGATCGGTTCTTCCAGGGTAATGACGTTTTCGTTTTCGATAGCGGCTTCATTAATCTGTTTCATGACATTCTCTTAAATCGTAAGGGGTATAGCAGCGCCGCGAACCAGCGCCGCTCAGGGGTTACAGGCCGATGTTTTTGCGGTGCTCCGCCAGGCGGTCAGTGCCGTTGACGATTTCCACCATGTTCACGGTGTCCACCTCGATCACGTCCTGCCCGTTGATGCTCAGCTTGAAATAGGTGCACTGGGTGGACACTTTGGTTTCGGTGTCTTCGCCCTGTTTGTACTCGCCAAAATCAATCTCTTTGTGACGCCCGCGCATCACGACTTCCACCGCGAGCGTCTCGCCGGTGTCGTCCTGCTGGAAGGAGCCGGCAAAGCGCAGCGGCGTAGCGTCAACCGCCCCCCACTGCTGGAGCACCAGCGTATCCAGCCCGCCCATCGTCCATTCCAGCGTCAGCGCGTCGTCGTCCAGCCCGAAGTCAATCGGCGCGGCACCGTTCATGCCGCCGCCGCGATAGTTCTCCAGCTTGCGGGTGAGCTTTGGCAACGTCAGCGCGCTGACCACGCCGACGTAGTTGTGACCGTCGTTAAACAGGTTTAGGTATTTCAGTTTTTTTGGCAGTGCCATGGTTTAGCGCCTCTTAGCTATTAATGGACGTGGCGAACGAACTCCGCCAGGTACTGATCGGTGATGCGCTGACGCAGGGTTAAATCTTCCAGCGGCGGCACCGGCGTATAGTCGTAATCAATGAACAGCTTGCCCGCTTTCAGCGTTTCGACGGTGTTCGCCTCGGGGTCATACCAGCAGTTGCCGTCAATGATCAGACCGGCGGTCTTCATTTCGCGCAGCTTGGCGTTAATGCCCGCAATCATGTCTTTGATAAGCGTCGGAGTCAGCGGTCTGTCCATTGCCCACAAGTGCGCTTCGGCCATGGTGTCCGCCAGCACCTGCGCGGTGCGGGTGTAGTTCTCAAACAGAAACAGGGGATCGTCAGAGCAGGTGCGCTGCCCCCAGAACTTAAAGCCGCCTTTGCGGATAAGGGTGGTGACGCACGCCTGGTTCAGCAGGTCAGCGTCGGTGCCGGTGGTCTGCAAATCCCAATAGACGCTGGCAGACAGGCCGGTGACGCCGTTGATGCCGACGTTTGACAGGGTTTTATGCCAGCCGGTTTCGGCGTCGATTTTGGCACGCAGGCCGAGGGCATAGGCGGTGGCGGGCGCGATGTCGCTGGCGTTCGTGGTGGTGTTCCAGGCGACGAAATCCGGCCAGACAACCATCAGCTCACGCTGGCTGAAATTCTCCCGGTACTTGATGGCATCGGACACGGTTTTGCAGCCGTATGCGCTGACGTAGCCAAAGGCGCGCAGTTGCTGACAGACGGCACCGAGCGCCGTTGCGACGTCCAGATTATCCAGCCCCGGCACGCCGAGAATGCGCGGCTTTACGCCGAGTTCGGTTTGAGCAGACAGCAGGGCTTTCATGCCGGTATACATGCCGGTGGCGTCGGTGCCGCCGATGATGTTCGAGGTGGTTTCCGCCTCGGTGTCACCTTCTGCCACGCGCACAACAACGACAACGGGTTTCGCCTGGTTGGCAATTGCCATCAGTGAGGCGCGGAGTGTGCCGGTTTTACCGGCCTTGCCGGCGGCGGTCAGTACGTTGGTGATAAGCACCGGCGTATCAAGCGGGAACGCGTCGGCGTCCGCATCTGCTGCGGTGCAGACCATCCCGATGATGGCGGTGGAAACGGTGGAGATAACGCGGGTGCCGTCATTGATTTCAACAACGCGCACACCGTGATGATAATCAGCCATGGTGTTTTTTCCTGTGATTGGGGTGAGGTCAATCATCGCGTGTTGTGTACGCGCAGGCACGGCGGGCGGGGTGTGTGGGAAATGGCACAACGTGGTGAAGGCCAGATACAAAAAAGCCCCTCCAGGGGGCTATGTTCATTCAGGCATTGTAGGCCAGTCAACATCCGGCGCTGCTGACAAATCCAGCCGATTCAGCGCAACGCGGTATTTCTTCCAGGCTTGCAGAGTCGCCCGCTCTTCGTCGGTTGCGTCGTCAATATCAACGGCGTCCTGCAACGGTGCAATTGCTGTCGTTGCTTCAGACATCAACGAATCACGATTAAGCGTGGCTTGAATGATAAATTCATCAGACGTGTATTTGCGCCGGGTTATCTTTTTGCCATCAAAGACCCAGCCGCCAGCAATGTCTAGACCATCAGGGACTGTCGATACCTCAGAAACTGAATTACCGACCGGCCAAAGTTTCGACACGTCATAGTCAAAAGAAATAATGACGCCGTTGCTATCAAATACAAATTTAAGCGTTTTTTCGCTGAACTCTTTTTGTGATTCATACCAATCCAAACCCGACTCATCTTTTAAAAAAAGCACAGATGATCCGGAATGTAATGTTGATTTATAAATTTGAAAATTTTTGAGAGTAATCATTAAACCAGTCCTATTGTCACCCAGTTGCCATTAATACAAATTTGCTCAGCCGCATACAAAAGTCCTAAATTCGATGCGTTAGAACTGCCGTTATTTCTGGCACCAATCACCACGCAGCCAGCTGGCACCTGTAATCCGTTTCCAATCCAGCCCGACCACTGCGCCGAGGCTTGACGCTGGCCGGTAATAAAATTACCGTTTACCCAATCCCGCCGCGCAAGAATGACGACTTCATTAGTCGTAGAGTTACGCATATAAGCGTCATTGGGATTGCCCGAGACAAACCCCGCAACGCTGCACACGTCGCGCGCAATGGCATTTACCGCTTCCGGAGTTGGTTGGTAGTTAGGGCTGTAGCATCTGACGCCGGGTGTGTCATAAACCCCCGCACCAGACTGAATGAATCCTTTGCTACTAATGTTGATCTCTGCGTGTATATCGCCTCTTGATGCAATATACGCACCGCTCACGTCCTTAGTGGCATAGATGTATTGCCCCGATTTAATATCACCAGGAGAATAAAAAGAACTATCGCTAGGGTTGAATAACCACGCTGACGACACCCCGTTATCACCAACGACATTAATGCACGCCTGCGCATGATTTCCGCCCCCGGTCGTATATGCACCAAAGCTGATTGCTGTCGCCCAACCTAACCCTTGTGTTTGAATCATCCCTTTGATGATAGGAGAGTATGAACTCACACCTTTAGGCGCACCAAAACCTGATGGAATGATGAAGGGTGCCACAGGGTTACTATACTGAGCGGCAAATGAGCCAGCCCCCTCCCATGTTCCAGGTTTCGTGCCGTAATGACTGGCGTTATTTAAATAACTAACATTGCCACCGGCAGCAGGAACCGCGCCGATATCCGCCGGAGTGGGTTTGTTGTTCGGGCTGTACACCTCAACCCAGGCAGACCATGGACCATCAACACCATTCCAAGCTCCGGTCGCGTAGCGGGTGAACTGCCGCCCGTTACTGTTAAAGGCAATTTGCTGTGTGGCATTCGGACCCCAGGTAACGAAAATCACCCCGACAAAACCGTTCATCGGGTAGCCTTTTGCCGTCGTCGCCGCTGCAACGCCTGGCACGCCGTAATGCCCAAGCATGCCGCTGCCGCGCAAGATGTTCGGGGTGTCCGCTGCGGTTAAGTTCGTGCGGATTTTAAAGGCCGTGGCAATTTCATCAGACAGCGCCTTTTCACTGGCGGCACTTTGCGCTGCCGTCCATGCGCCTACATCTGCGGCAGTCGGTTTATTGTTGGTGCCATATACGGCGACCCACGGGCGCCATGGTCCATCCTTCCCGTTCCAGTTGGTAGAAAGGCCACGCATCCAGACGTTACAGGTATCAAAAGTGATATACATCTGCTGACAGCCGTAGGCGCTGCCGGTGACAAACAGCGTGCCCGCTTTGGCTTCCGGATAATTCCTGTCAGGTGTCGCGGAGGCGTTCGCTGACTGGTGATAAACAGCCGCCTGAACCGCCGACAGGCCAAAACCCACCGTGTTCAGGTCAGTAGCACCGAGCGCCGTGTTTGCTGCGACAGAACCGGCGGAACTGGCCTGCACCCAATCGCGCCATGGTCCATCCTTGCCATTCCAGGAAGCATTGAGCGCACGCGTCCACACCATGCCGGTATTTTGTACCGTATAACGCTGTAATACGCCGCCCGTCCAGGACGCGGGCATCACCTCCAGCACGCCCGCCGCCTGCGAGCCTGGCGGATAGCCATTCGCGACCGTGGCATTCGCGCCGGTGCTTTGCACGTAAAGGCCAATTTTTGCCAGGTTAAACGTGTTGATATTGGACGTGCCGAGAACAGCGGACGCGACAGGAAGCGCCCCCACCTCAGAAGCCGTCGGCGGGTTGGCGGTGTCGTAAAGTTTGCGCCATCCGAACGGCAGCGGTGTAACACCGTCCTGTTTCCATAACCAGCCGCTTTCTTCAGTGGTACTTGCGGCGCCCGTTCGCACGTAGATCGTGCCGTTTGTGCTGTGAAGGTACTGTGTAAGCGCCGCGCCCGCGTTGTAAGCGCGGCGAAACGTCACCAGAGTATCAGCGGCCTGATTGGGCTTAGCACCAAGGGGATGATCGTCAAAATATCCTGCAAGCGTGACAGCGCCTGATTTCGCAACCAGTGACGGATCTGAAAGCCTGGTGACTTTGGTGTTATCAACAATCGGCAATGTGTTACTGAACGCGCCGACGTCTTCAGGTAACAGGGTAATATCCGCAGACAGCGGTTTATTGTTCACCTTACGGGTGGCCGGTACGCGGGTATTGGCGTTGTCATTCACAGCCTTCACCGCCTTTGGCGTGGCGGCCAGCGCTTCGCTGGTACTGCTGACCGAGCTGCTCAGTTGGACAAAACCCTTTGCCGTCGTGGTGCCGTCAGGGTGGTTACGGGATTTTTCATGCGCGGCCAGCAGGTCATTCACATACTGTTCCGTTGCCATAATCACCGAGTCGTCGATCAGCAGGCTGATTGCCTCGGTGTTGCTGACCGCAATCACCATGCGCAACGTCTGCGTGCGGCCTGAACCCTCCGCAAGCGTCGGTTTATAGGTGTCCGCCATGTTGCAGACGGCAATCAGCGCGCCGTCGCTGCTGAACAACCCCATTTCGCGCATCCAGAAGCCGCCGACGCTGGCAGACAGCACCGCTTCGGCAATGACCCAGTTTCCGTGCGACGGATCAAGCTTCAATGAGTTGAGCGGCGTGCGGTAGACCTCTTTAACCAGTTTGGTCTGTGAGGCAACAGGTGTTGTTGCCTTGCCGTTGCCGTCGCCGACGGCCAGCTGCGTAATGTTAATGTCAGTCCCCGCCGCAATGGCCGCCGCGATGCGCGCCTGGCCGAGCGTGGTGACAACGGATTTAAATGTGCTCATATCGTCCTCTATGCGGGGTAAACGGTCAGCAGCTCGCCGACGTACTGCGCTGCGCCAATGTAAACGTCGCCTTTAATATCCTGGGTAATGGTCAGCCCGATCAGATGACGGCTTGCGGGTTTGGCATCGGCAATCAGCCGCTCCATCTCTAAATACATTTCTTCAGTGATGCCGGTTTCCAGCACGCCGATGTCCAGGCGAAACGTCCCCGGTTCGTCATTCGTCTCCCACCACTCGGTCACGTTGATCAGGTAGCCGAGCGGCTCCACCACGCGCCGGATGGCACCGATAGTTCCCTTGTGGCAGTGAATGAACCAGGCCGACTGAATGACGCGGCGTTTGGTGGCGACCGGCCAGTTTTCATCCCAGCGGTCAACCGACAGCGCCCACGCCAGGTAAGGTAAAAACTTTGCCGGACAGGTCAGCGGATCCCAGAGCTGCCGCAGCGGCACCGGCACGTTTTCAAGCGCGGCGCAGGCGTCGGCGGCGGCCACCTCCAGCGCCGAGGAACCGACGGGCAGCAGGCGATCACTCATCGTAGCCGCCCACTTTCAGGGTGTAGGCGGTGCAAAATGACGCCTGGGTTTTATCAAGCTCGATGTCGGCCTTCGGGCTTTTCAGCTCTACCCGCTGGACACCCTCAACGTGCAGCGCGGCATAAATGGCCGACAGCCGGATGTCGCGGCCTAGCCGGTGCTGCGCGGTGGTGTAGGCAATAAGCTTCGCTTCGGCGGCTTCGCGGATGGGTTCGGCTTCGGGACCAGGGAACAGATACAGCACGGCATCAATGGTGTAATTCACGACGGTTGCGGACTGGACGGTCACGCGGTCGGCTACGGGGCGCACGTTTTCATCGTTGAGCGCGGCCTGCACTTTCGCCAGCAGGTCAGCGGGCGCGGTGCCGTTGCCGGTCTGTGCCAGCACGGAAATAGTGACGCAGGCGGGCGACGGACTGATCACCGAAATGTCCGCCACGCGCCCGTCGGCAGAGCGCCCGTGATACTCATACGCGCCGACCGGACCCGCCACGCTCAGCCCTTCAAACGCCTGCTGCGCACGGATACGTAAATCCGCATCGCTTTCCATCACCGCCGCCACGGCGGGCACGCTGACCGTATCCGCAGGCGTGATGGTCAGGCGTTCCACGCTGAACGTCGCCGCGATGTTGTCCAGGTCTGCGCCGGTGGCGTAGGCCAGCATCACGGCCTGCGCCGCCTCGTTAACCCGCTGACGCAGGATCACTTCGCGGTAGGCGTTCTCCTCCAGCAGCTTCACAATCGGCTCGGACTCCAGCGTCAGCGTGCGGGCGATGGCGGCCTGCTGGTCTTCGGGGTAAAGCGACACCAGCGTGGCTTTGCGCTCCGCCAGCAGAATTTCATAATCCAGCACCTCCACCACGTCGGGGGCGGGTAACTGGCTGAGATCAATCGTTGCCATAATTCAGCTCACTGGAAGGGTTAAGGAGATGGCGGCGGACGTGTCTTTGCGGATGCCGGTGAGTTCAACCACCGCTTTTCCGTCGAACGTCGTTTCAAAGGTGATGCCGGTGAGGCTGACGCGCGGCTCCCACTTGAGGATCGCGCTGTAACAGGCCGCCATAATTTGCAGCCGCAGCGCCGCGTTCTGCGGGCGGTCAGTCAGCTCAGACAGCAGCGAACCATAGTCACGGCGCATGACGCGGGAACCGACGGGCGTGCGCAAAATGTCGCTGACCGACTGCTGAATGTGTGCCAGGTCTTCGACGCTGCGCCCCGTATCGCGAGCCAGCCCGATGTATTTTGCGTTACTCATGAGGGAGCCTGCGTTTTGCCGCCGCCCGTCTGGACGCCGCCGTGTTGATGGGTATGCACAACAACGCCGTTTGACGTGATGCTGCCGCCGCTATGCGTGAGGTTGCCGGTCATGGTGCCGCCCTGTTTAATTTCGATAGTGCCGGTGGTGAGCTTTTTCGTGCAGACCACCTCCGGCGTGTCGAGCGTGATGCGGGTTTTCGCCGTGCAGGTAATCAGCGGAGCAGTGACTGCCACCTTATCGGCAGCGTTCACCGTGGCAGATTTGATGCCGGTAGCCAGCAGCGCGCCGGTTTTGGGTTCGTACTCGATCACCGCGCCGTCGGGGAAAGTGACGTGTACGGCATCCGCCGAGGCAGACGGCGCAGGGAATTCATCAGAGAAAACGCCGGGCATCACAAAGGCTGTATCCAGCTCGCCGCCCAGGCAGAACAGCAGAACCTGCTCACCGGCGGACGGTGCCCACCAGGAACGGGAGCGCCCCGCGCGGGAGGTCAGCCAGTGCAGCCAGTCGGTGACGTTGCCGCCGGTATTTACGCGACAGGTGCCCGCATCTAAATCCACCTCGGCAACGGTGCCAATGCGGATCAAATTGCGCAGCAGGCGCGGAATATCGTTGTTTAGGATGGATGTATTCATGGATAAAAGAATGCCGCCCTGTCAGGCGGCATACAATTTATCTAGATTGTGGCATCGTTGGTACAACGAGGATAAAATCACTAAAAATCTGATTAATGAGTAAAAACTAAATGTTCAAAAGTAAAATGCTATCGTTTGCGATTATTTGTTTTGGCGTGTTACCTCCATTAATTATTCTAACGTTGTATGATTATTCTATGAGTGGAGAGTTTTTTAGCCTTCTATCAAAAGGTATAAATGTAAGCCTATCTAAAGAATCAGGAAGTTGGGCTGACTTTGGTTCCCTTTTAGCAGGTGTATTTACCCTGCTCGGGGCAATTGCATCTTTAGCAACGCTAATTTTTTTGCTACAACAACAAAAGAAGAGCGAGCAGGACAGATTAGAACAACTTAAAATTCAGAGGGAAATTCAAAACAAAAATGATCTTCACCTCCACTCTGAAAGAGAATTAATGAATTTTGAAATGTATAAAATACATAATGATATGTTTAATTCATTGTTGGATAACCTAGAAAGAAAGATGCATTCCAAGATGCGCTTTGTAAATAGAAGCTTCTTATATAAAGGTATATTCCCTGATAATGGGTTTTACAAGTTCAATGGAAAGGCAAATTTAGATAAAGACAATATTCTTAGATCATTAATCATGAGTTTTAAATGTATTCTTGAAAAATTATCGCAAGTGAAAGATAAATTTTCAGCAAATTCATTTTTAACAAATTACAACCTATTTAATGAGCTACTAGGCCTTAGAAATGAGGGGGAAATCAAGGAGTTTGACGTGACTTATCACAGGGAAGCAATCGGGATAAATATTTTTTATATAAATGAAGCATTGCGCACACTGTCAGAAGTGATCGATGCGTTGTTGATTTTTTCAGAAAATAAAGCTATGGCTCCATTCGTGATACCCGACGACTGGTACAGTTCTTTTGTTCACTTTTACTCTCTCGGTGAGTCTAAAAAAGAGGGCGAAAACTCCCCTGAAAGCTCTCTTCTAATTAACATTTACCAGGAAAATAAAAAATGCGTTAACGTCATAAGTCATTTAATAATAAAGTGTGAGGAATTGCAAGCTTATAATAATTATGTTCCATCTTGTTATAGAGAGCTTCAAGTGGATTTGAGTCGCTCTGTTATATTTAAATATGCACATCTTGATTTCCAATCCATCTGCATCGATTTTTCCATCAATATAAATAATGATATTTACAATATTGAGTTAGAGCCGAGCTTAGAATTGGAAAGGTCGCTTCTAACAGAATTATCAGATTTTATTAGTCAGGAAAACTTACTTGATATCAAATATCCACTGATTCATTGTTGATGTGATATTAATAACATCAACAATGAATCTTCCACAATCTTCATATCCTCCGCGTCCAGTCCTAATAGCGGGCGCGCCGGATACTGCATTTCTTTTGCACGGACAGACGGACGATCTCGCAGGCCGTACTGATGCACCTTTGCCATGCGCTGAACCTGGCCGGTAAATTCCACCACTGCGTCTTTGTCCGTGCCTTTGGCTTTCATATATTTAGCAGTGCGCAATCGGGCAAACATCTCCCGCTTAATACGGCCTTTCTTTGCCCGCAACGGCTGCGGACGTCGCGGAGTGAATGGCTGCCCCTCCGGCGTGACCTGCTGCTTAATGCGCTGCTGCTGATGTTTGCGCAGTCGCTTCGCAATGGTCGCCGCCATCGCCTTCCGGCTTTGCGGTGACAGCGCAGCAATCAGCCCCGCCAGGCGGGTATCAAACGCTGACAGTTCACTCATTCCACTGGCTCACTAACTCGCCGTGCAGGTACAGCTCACGCGGCCTTTCCACCGGCTCCGGCATCGGCGGTTCTGGAAAATGCTCCACGTGCAGACCGGCATCAATCTGTTTGACGATCACGCGTTCGGTGAGCTGCAAATGAATAGCGATGTCATAGCTCCCATCATTGAGCATATCGGCCTTAAATGTGTACCCATTCTGCTGTTTTTCCGGCGTCGCCATGATGTCCGGCTGATGTTCACGCAGCCAGGCCAGAATGGGTACCACGATCAGATCGCTGTCCTGGGTAAAGTCGGTGATCAACAGTTCGACCTGATACTGATATTCAAACGACAGCGAGCTGGCTAACGTGGAAACGATGCGCCCATTGTCCACAAACATCCGCAGCTGGTCGGGGCTGGTTTGCAGCACCGGCACGGCGTCAGTTAAGGCTTTTCGTAGCTGTGCGGGTTTTAACACGGCGTTCCTCCTGGCATTGTTTGACCGCTTCCACCTGGAGGCCGCAGGCGGTTAGCGCGGCCTCCAGGTTTCTGACATCGGCGCTTAAGTCGCCGTTAGTGGCCGGTGAGCTTGCCGGTATCTGACAGCTCGTCACCGCCGGACAGCCAACGTAAATAATCTGCGGCGTTGGCAAAGGCGGGACGCGCGTGCATCCGGCCAATACCATCAGGCAGAGGAGCAGCGTACCAATCGCGCATTTCCTGATTTTCATTGAGTAACCTTTGAATGTCATATTCATGATCCCGCGCCTGTTGACTTGCCCGTGCGAGCTGGGTGCGCAGACTTTGCTCCTGACGTTCCCGCGTCACGGCTTCATCGTTCAGGCGGTTAATGGCGTTGTCGCGGCTTTCGATACCGGCGGACAGCGTGCCGATGATTCGCTGCGCCTGGTCTGCCTTATCAGTCAGGCCGCCGATACGCCAGGTTTGCAGCCCCGCCAGCGCGCACGCGGCCAGCATTAACAAAATTAAAATGCGCATCAGACACCCCGCAGGCAGTAGGCAAGCTCATTCCCGCGGCGGCGTTCCAGCCCGGTGACGCGCACGCCGTTCACAAACACCCAGCGCGGCAGTTGTTCGCAGGCTTTTCGCCATTCGCCCTTGTTGATGAAAAACGCCAGGGTGGATTTACACGCCGCCGTCACGCCGACGTTGAACGCAAAGGACGCAACGGCGTCATAAACCGGCTGCGGCATGTCGATCGGCATACATCGCGCAATGCCTTGCTCCACCCGCATCACATCTTCCACCAGATTCACGGCGACCTGACGTTCGCTGATTTGCGTCTGCGGCTTCACGCCCGCCGTGTGCCCGATGCCGTTTGTCCAGACGCCCGCGCTGCACTGGTACGCCGACAGGCGGCAGCCTTCAAAATCTGCGATAAGTGCCAGACCGGCGGCGGATGTTTTCAACGTTGGCGTTTGTGGGAGCATTGCGGCAATCGCCAGGACGGCGGCGACGGCGCAGCGTCTAACGATTGATGGCTGCATTAATGTCTCCTCTGACGCCCATAGCTTTCAGCAGTCGGTAAGTTTTG
Source organism: Rahnella sp. PAMC25559 (assembly GCF_050632365.1). Lineage (GTDB taxonomy): Bacteria > Pseudomonadota > Gammaproteobacteria > Enterobacterales > Enterobacteriaceae > Rahnella > Rahnella rivi. The sequence goes on from NZ_CP192543.1 coordinate 2,556,554, forward strand.
CGCCGGTAGTACCAGTTCACCAGGAAGGTCGCGACGCCGACGGCGGCACCGACTAAAAAGGCAATATCCTGCGGCGACATTGCGCCGAGCCAGGCAAGAAAGGCCGCGACGCAGTAACAGATAAACGAGGTGATGCGCTCCATGGTCATCAGTCCCAAAGTGAGACGGTTTCGCTGACTGCGGCCTGAGTAATATCCGGCAGCTCCACCGCGTAGCCATGGGGCAGAATTGCCCCCTGTGCGGCTAAGCCAACGTTAGCCGCGTAAACCTGTTCCATCACCGACTCGGTGCGGCCGTAGTAACGCCAGCAGAGCGAATCCACGGTGTCGCCCTGTTCGGCATAGACTTTCATCAGAGCAGCCCGATCACACAGTGCGACACACCGGCGACATCGCTGATCGCATTGCGGCCATCACGCCACAGTTCATCAACCGTACTTTCGACAATCTCCGCCTTTTTACTGCCAGCATCGGTGGTGTCACTGTTCGGGTATCGTTCCGCAAGAATGGCTGCCGTAATGGATGAAACCGCCCGCAGGTAGGCACAGACTTTGATACTTTCGTCATCAATCTGGTCAGCCGGGACATCAGCGAGAGTTTTGTATCCCTGAGCCAGTTGTGCGACGCGGTAGCTGTAAAGCTCGGCATTCACTTCGGTCAGAGCGTACTTAATGACGGCGCGCAGACGTTTGGCGGTCACCGTTCCTTCCAGGCGCAGCGTGTCGCGTAACTCCACCGGACTGATATCCGGCCAGAAGTGCGTGTTTTTAATCGCGGGTTCCGTCGCGGCATCCGGCTTTGGTGCAGGTACAACAAGAGACATAGTGACCTCTGAATAGGGGACGGTGGACGCCAGCGTTGAACGAGGTCACAGACCTGTCGCGGCTGGCGTGCCGTCCGGCGCGGGGCGCGTTCTGTTTAGCTGTTGGCAGCCTTTTTGATGGCTGATTCCAACCGCTCAATATCCTTTTTGACGCCGCAGTTGCTGTTCAGCTGGAAGGCGCGTTTCAGGTGTTGCAGGGCGAGCGGCAGTTTCTCCGCGTCGCGATACAGGTAACCGGTAATTTTGTGCAGCTTGGCGCGTACCTGATCCGGCATGTCCTGGCTTTCCGTCAGTTCCATCGTGGTCATGAGTACATCGAGACTGACCGGCTCACCGGCAGCATGAGCGCGGGTGCTCATGTCGGCGATTTCCTCCGCCAGCGCATAACCAGCAGGACGTTTGCCGAACGGCATCGCCAGCTTGTAATGCAGCGCATAGCGGGCGATTTCCAGCGCACCGGCATAATCACCGGCATCAATACGCCAGATCATGATGGTCATCAGGATGGCGTCCTGAGCGCCTTTACCCTCAGCGAGAACGCCCGCCACCCACGGCGCATATTCGGGCAGCATCTTGCGTTTGAGTTCTGCCTTTTTCTCAGCGGAATAGGCTTTCTTCAGGGCTTTCTGATCAGCATTAAGCTTTTGCAGCAGCAGTTCATAGCCGGTGGCATGACGCAGCAGGCTGGTATCCTGCTGCGCGGCTTCGATCGCTGACTGCCGCAACAAATGACGTCGGGCAGGGCTGGTCATGGCTTACTCCTGAGCTGCCGGTGCGGTGGTACCGGATGCAGTTTTGATGGCATCAACGATCGCCGAGGTGAATTTGCTGAGTTCGGCCTTATCAGAGGCGTCATCTTCTCCGGCTGTCACTTCGATGTTCTCGATCAGACAGCCGCAGCCGTAATCTTCCACTACGTAATCCTCGTTAATGGATTCGTAGTTTTCGATGCGGTCACGCTTAGGCACTTCCTCAACGTGGCGGCGATGCGTGCCGTCCTGCCAGTAAATGGACAGGTTATCCAGACGAGTGATCAACATGGCGTTAGCAGGGAAGCCAGGCACCCTAACGGCGGGTAGATTGCCGATGCGTTTCTGGCTGACAATCAGGTCGGCGGCCATCGCCTCAGTGTTTGGCTGCTGTTTGTTGATCAGCGGGAAATACTTATCTGCGAGCAGCTTGCGGCCACAGATCACCACCAGCTCGGTGTCGTCCTGATAGATTGGGTCGATCAGTTCATTCACCGCATCAAAGACCAGCGCGTCGAGGTTTTTGTACTCACCTTCGCCACCGACTTTCACCGCCTCATTGGTCACGGTACCGTCTTCGGCGACAATCATGCCCATCACTTTGGTCGGGGCATTCAGGCGGTATTTTTGCAGCCAGCCCACACCGACATCCTGCAACAGAGGATTCTGAACGCGGTTAGATGTTGGTGCGCGGGAAACACCGTTAAAGCCGACCAGGATGCGATCCAGTGCCTGACGCTTAATAATGGCGTCACGCAAACGGGTCTGAAAATCGTTGTAGCGCGCCCACAAATCCAGCTTGCTGTACATCCAGTGGAAGTCGTAGTTGGTTTTGGTGCAGTGATAGCCTTCCTGATCCAGCTTGGTGAAATCAGCCGTTTCACGTTCATCACCGGCGTCAGTGTTGGTGGTACTGGCAATCGTGCCAGTTACGCCGACACCCACTTTCGCGCCCATCATTTCGTCCACCGGAATGATGTTGATACGGGTCAGAAACTCTGAGGATTCCTGTAATCGGGTCATCAGCGTCTGGGTGACGGACGGCTCGACGTTAAATTTCTTGTCCAGCGTACCGACGTCAACGTTGTTGAGTTTGGCTAGCTGGGAGAGGAACGCATTAAATTTAAAGCGCGTTTCTTTTTTCATGACTTATTTCCTGAGGGTGAATTAAAGATGTCGGATCAGCAGTCGGTCACTGTCTCGTCAGCGCCTGTACCGCCGGTTGCGTGTGGGCGCTGGTTAAAGTTCTGCGCCGGTGTCTGCGCAAGCTTGCCTTTCAATTCAGTGAGGGCGTCATGTTCGGCAGCGGTGGATTTTTCCAGGGTATCGACGCGGCTCAGCAGATCGTTCAGGCTGGTTTCATGCTTATCAATTTCGGTCTGAGCGTATTGAGCTACCTCACTGACAGCTTCGTGAACATCGGCCAGGCGGGCATCGTCGGACGCCTGTTTACGTGAAAGCTTTTGTTTCACCAGCGCGAAAAGAGAAGGTGCTGTTTCCGGTGCATCTTCAAACTCAATCAGTGCTTCGGTGGCAACCGTGAAGAGGCTGTCCGGATCGGTTTTACGACCGGCGAGCGGGTTCTGTTTGGCTTTGCGGCTAAACTCCAGCATTTCAGTGCCGAGGCTTGCGGGGTCGTCGGTGACGGCCAGACCGACCAGGTAGGATTTATTGGAATTGGCGAAGTTACGTTTGATCTCCATCGAGGTGTAAACCTTCTGCCCGTCGCCGACCATCTGTGTTAAATCCGCGGTCGGGCTGATCATCGCGTACAGCGCCCATTTGTCATGCAGTAGCGGTTCAGCCGCGTCATCAATCTGTTCAGCTTTCAGCTGGATCACGTCGCCATAACGGCGGAAATCGCTGGTCGGTAATACGCCTTTGATGTGCTCTAGATTGACGCGGGCGCCATAGGCTTTCGCGCTGTATGTCTCCGCCATTTGCTTGATGTCGTTAGCATCAATTTCACGTCCGTCGCAGGTGTCACCTTCGACCCCGATGCGGAACCATTTCGATACTTTCTTTGCCATGTGACTGACTCCGGTAATGAGTGTTGAGAACGGGAGTTAGTTTCCAGACAGTCACCGCAGGCCGCCAGCCGATGCAGGTTGTTGCCCGATGGCACAACGTGGGCAGCGCGAAAAACGGCTGTCTGGCCGGTAACGTGGCGGCATGAATATTTCAAACTCCACCATCATCAGCGACCCGCGCCGACAGGCGGCACTGCTTTACTGGCAGGGTTTTTCTGTGCGGCAAATCGGGGAGATGCTGAGCCAAAAAACGCCGACCGTGCAGAGCTGGAAAACTCGCGATCAGTGGGAGGCCATTGCGCCCATTTCTCGCGTGGAAACCAGCATGGAAGCGCGGCTGATCCAACTCGTCATGAAAGATGTGAAGGAGGGGAAGGACTACAAAGAGATCGACCTGTTAGGGCGACAGATTGAACGCCTGGCAAGGGTGAACCGTTACAACCACACCCGCAGCGAGGCTGATTTAAACCCGAACGTCGCGAACCGCAACAAGGGTGAACGAAAGGCACCCGATAAGAATGTGTTCAGTGATGAAGCGATCGAAAAACTCGGCGATATCTTTATCGATACATCGTTCGAATATCAACGTGGATGGCATCAGGCCGGATTACAGCACCGTATTCGCAACATCCTCAAGTCCCGCCAGATTGGCGCAACCTTCTACTTTGCCCGGGAAGCGTTGATTGATGCGCTGACCACCGGACGGAATCAGATTTTCCTGTCAGCCAGTAAGGCGCAGGCGCACGTCTTTAAAAACTACATTATCGACTTTGCCCGACAGGTCGATGTCGATTTAAAAGGCGACCCGATTGTGCTGCCGAACGGCGCACGGCTGATCTTCCTAGGTACCAACGTCCGAACTGCGCAGAGCTACACCGGCAATCTTTACCTGGATGAATACTTCTGGATCCCCAAGTTTCAGGAGCTGCGCAAAGTCGCCTCCGGCATGTCGCTGCATAAGAAATGGCGAAGCACCTACTTTTCCACGCCATCCAGTCTGGCACACAGCGCCTACCCGTTCTGGTCGGGCGAACTGTTCAACAAAGGCCGTCGCAACAAAGCCGACAGGATTGACCTGGATCTGACGCATGCGCACCTGTCAAAAGGTGTGCTGTGCGATGACGGCCAGTGGCGGCAGATTGTGACGGTGGAAGATGCGCTGTCAGGCGGTTGTAACCTGTTCGACCTGGAACAGCTGCAACTGGAATACAGCCCCGCTGAATATGAAAACCTGCTGATGTGTGAGTTCGTGGACGATCAAGCTTCTGTGTTCCCGTTCGCCGAGTTGCAGGGATGCATGGTGGACAGCCTGGACGAGTGGGAAGACTTCGACCCGTACCTGAAACGACCGTTTGCCTATCGTCCCGTGTGGATTGGTTACGACCCGTCGCACACCGGCGACAGCGCAGGCTGCGCGGTCATCGCTCCGCCAGTGGTTTCCGGCGGCAAGTTCCGCGTGCTCGAGCGTCACCAATGGAAAGGCATGGACTTTGCCGCGCAGGCCAAAAGCATCGAGGAACTCACCAATCGTTATGCCGTTGAGTACATCGGCATCGATGCGACTGGCATCGGACAGGGTGTATTCCAACTTGTGCAGCAGTTCTTTCCTGCGGCGCGTGAGATCCGTTACAGCCCCGAAGTGAAAACCGCGTTGGTACTCAAAGCAAAAGACACCATCAGCTCCGGCCGCCTGGAATATGACACCGGCCATACCGACATCACCGCGTCGTTTATGGCGATCCGCAAAACGATGACCGCCAGCGGCAACCGTTCAACCTACGAAGCCAGCCGCAGTGAAGAGGCCAGCCACGCCGACGTCGCTTGGGCAATCATGCACGCCCTGTTAAACGAACCGCTGACCGCCGCCAATGGTGGACAAAGCCCGAACATTCTGGAGTTCTATTAAATGAGTAAGCGCAAATACCGTAAAACAACGCAGACCACGTCAGCTGAAAGCCAGCAGGGGGCGGAGGTGTTCAGCTTTGGTGATCCGACGCCGGTGTTAGACCGCCGCGAGATTCTGGATTACATCGAGTGCACCGGCAACGGCCGCTGGTATGAGCCACCTGTGAGTTTCGACGGCCTTGCCCGCAGCCTGCGCGCCGCAGTTCACCACAGCTCACCGATTTACGTGAAGCGTAATATCCTCGCCTCGACATTTATCCCGCATCCATTGCTGAGCCAGCAGGAGTTCAGCAAATTTGCGCTAGACTATCTGGTGTTCGGGAATGCGTACCTGGAACTGATCCGCAACCAACTCGGCGAACCGTTACGCTTTGAGGCCGTGCCAGCTAAATATGTGCGTCGCGGAGTGGAAGAGGGGACGTACTGGTTTGTGCAAGGCTGGAAGGAACTGCACCAGTTCGCAGCAGGCAGCATCTTTCATCTGATCGAACCGGACATTAACCAGGAGATTTACGGCCTGCCCGAATACCTCAGCGCGCTGAACTCTGCCTGGCTGAATGAGGCCGCGACTTTGTTCCGCCGTAAGTATTACCAGAACGGCGCTCACGCAGGCTACATCCTGTATATGTCCGACGCCGCGCAAAGCAGCAGTGATATTGATTCAATGCGTAAGGCTATGCGTGATACCAAAGGCCTGGGCAACTTCCGCAACCTGTTCATGTACGCGCCGAACGGCAAGAAAGACGGCATTCAGATCCTGCCGCTGAGTGAAGTCGCCACCAAGGATGATTTCTTCAACATTAAGAAATCCAGCCGTGACGACCTGCTGAGCGCGCACCGCGTTCCGCCGCAAATGATGGGGATCATTCCTGATAATGCAGGAGGGTTTGGTGATGTGGAGAAGGCGGCGCAGGTGTTCGTTAGAAACGAGCTGACGCCGCTGCAGGAAAGGATGAAGGAGGTTAATACCATATTGAAAAATGGCGTGATAAATTTTGAAAAGTATTCATTTTAATAAAATGGATATTTTTCAAGTATGGGGACATGTTCTGTCCCTAACTTAATCAATCAAAAAAATTCTCTAAATCATCACTAATATCATTAGCATTAACAATTATAGCAGACCATAACTTTCTCATAAGAATATAGTCATCCTCATCATCATATACTGAGAATGGAGTTATTTTACCTGAGGTTTTAATTATGAATTTGAAATAACCTTCTTCTCGATCTGGGTCGAAGTATTGAGATATATGCAGTGTATGGTTTTTATGATTGCAAAAATAAGCTTCGTTATCAGCCTCAATCCATTTTAAGCTATCATCTTCAGTGTTGTTTAAGACTTTTAGGATGAAACTTTTCAATTTTAAAGGAATCATTTAGGGCTCCATTAATTTATTTGACTTGCCCTGCAAGGCGGCCAGATCGGAAGCAATAGCTAGTAAGGCACTACGTGTCAATTTAACATTAGGACTGCTGTGCGTATTTATAGATGAAGGATTGAACGTATATGATTCAATATAAGACTTGTTGAGCCTGTGACGAGAATCTTCTTGGTTCATTTCTTCAGTGAAAATTTGAGAGTAAGTTCTTGTTATACTAAGAAGATTGCTAGATGCAATAAGTAATCCATTGTCAAGGTTTATAATTGCCATTTCTATCTTCCCTTGGCATTCAGAAATATCACGAGTAGTATACACCGTATTTATCTGCTTAAAAATATTTTGTGCTGCATTTGTGGCCTGAATAGCTGCTGATTTTAATCTAATTAGCTCTACTGCGGCAAATAAAACACCATATAGGGTAATGAAAAAACCCAGTGTCCCGAAGCGAGAAGGAGTGTCAATCCAAGATGATGGGTTAATACAAATACACAGTAAAAAAGAAATTATTATTATTCCTAGCAATAGCCAATGAATGACTTTACTGCTGAGAATGCTTTTTTCAGATAAACAAGCCATTTCTAAGTGAACCCTGTTTAAGAAAAATTAGTATCTGTTTATGATAAATTAAACATATCCCTATTGCAATTGCTGTTCTCAATTGGTTAAAAACAAAAGGGAATCAGTAGAGCTTTTACTCTCTACTGATTGAACGAATCAATGAGGACCTAGGAATCTATCACCATTCAAATGAATCATATGCGTAGGTGCTTCTGCAACCCATACTTCCGTTTCCCAACTTAACTCACTAAAAAATTTGGTGAGGGTTTTCTTATTAGGAAATGCTGAAACATAGACCAACCCTGGTTTGGCATCTTCGAAAAGCTTTGATAACTCACCGTGCCTTTTACTATCGATCGGCCCATGGCTAGTAACTGATTCCACTAATATTAGCCAGTTTCGCGCAGGCCAATAGAGGACTACATCCGGAAGCTTGCCTTTCCTATCGACCACGACTCCCAGTTCTTTAAGCATTTCTTTACGAAAGAAGTCCTCTTTAGCTCCAGTATCGCCAAGATAAATTACTTCAGATCCTGGGGCAAAACGTGGTCCAAATTCTGTAACAATGTCGTGGATTAGCTGACTATGATCCCCTGGGCTAAGAAGAATTTCCCTGCCATTATCGAGAGTTAGCGGAATCATCTGCATTTCTCTATGCATAGCATATCTTGCGGCAAGCGTTTCTTTTTTGGAAAGCCACTCGTTGCTGGCTTTTTCCCAATCTGTAGTTCCGTATGTTATTAAGGTATCGAATAACTCTGTTGCGATTTGATAACATGCCTTTGGGCTATTAACTGCCCGGTTTGGCTCATCGGGATTATATAAGGCAAGGCCGCCATCAACGAACTGATGGAGAGTTTGGCGCCTAAATGTTTCCCTCGTGTTAGGAGCGTACTCTTTTCCATATACATCCCGACACCAATCCATAATTGGTGTAACGCCGATCATTGGTTTTTCTAATTCTTGCCAATTGCCTTCGGGTCGTAGATTCAAGAGGGCAAGGAAAGTCAATGCTGAACGTTCATTTTGTTGTGCTCTAGGCATACCAAGTAACCTTAAAATTTCAAGTGCTTGGTCTATCTTTTCTTGAGGTGAGAGCGGATTATATCCTTGATTGTTAGTTAAACTGCTTATTTCCATATTTACGGCCTCATCGATTCTTTCTTGATTAATTGCACCATTTAATATCTTTGAGCCAATGGCGCAAAGCGATTCACGATTTGGATAGTGTAGATTTTTTAAATCAGTGGCATTAACCTGCGTGTGTCCACCAAAAAGACGATAGTACTTATCGAGTAAGGTACAATTCAAAAATGTGCTTAATCCGTAAGCGAGTTCACGTTCCATACCTGATTTTTCAATATGATAAACGTTAAGTTTATTCTCAAATCCAATTAGTTCGCCAGGTAGATCGCCCTCGTAAACAGTAGCAACGATCCTGCGTTTTTCCTCTTTTGAGCTGAATCTTCTAACGATTACAAAGTAACCAGAATTTTTCCATAGCCATGGCCGGGATTGTTCAGAAATGTTTATAGCATTTGGTTTTTTAGATTTTTTTGGCCATTCAACCTTGTCGTTCAAATGGACAGGATAGATAAGTGGTACCGACGAAGAGTCAATATTTTCTCTCAAGTCTGGTTTAAGCCTGAAATCAACAACAGGACCTGTACTGACACTTATATTCAGACTTGTTAAACTTTTATTAAAGATACCCAAAGTGTCAATAATTACTTGGTCACGATTGTTAGCTGCAATATGTATGAATTTATCTTTGTCGTGAGGATTAACAAGCGCATCAAAAGACACTTCTCGTACTGTCATGTCATTGGTTGTTACGGTATTACTCTCGTCGTCGATAACAAAATCAGAGGTTGGGCTAGAAGTTATTTTAACGCTGCTCTGCGCCTCGTTTTTCACTAAATGGATGATTATATTTTCTTGGAGGACATCATCTTCTGAGAACGCATGAGTTCTACTGTCAAATATGTGAATGTGCTTTATAGCTGTCTCATTGAATATAATCTCACGAAAGTTTTGATAATATGGTCCATTACAAAATGATCGAGGGATAATAGCAACAAGCTCTCCGTTTGGGAGAAGTTGTTTAATAGCCAAGGCTACAAATCCAGCATAGAGGTTTACGGTTTCGATTCCTAAGGAACTCAAAACCTTGCGATGTGGGCTTGAATTTAAAATTTTCTTATAAGGAGGGTTCATTATACAGTGAGTATATTTAGGCGTGATGTTTCCTATTTGCGCCGAGTTGAGAATATAATCCTCTCTTTCTAATCGTGTCTCGACATTAACCCCTGCATCTGAGAGTGAAGCTTTGCAAAGAGCAAGAGCATCAGCTAAAAAAGGTTCCACTTTTGCTTCGATGTCACACGCATCTACTTTTAGGCTCTGGGCTTCACCTCGACGTATGACTTCATCTGTAAAGGCTGCTGTCAACGACCCTGGACCACAACCAGGATCAAGAACTGTAATGTCACCTCCAAGCTTGTTAAATAGTGAGGCCATGAACAGGCAAATAGGTGAGGATGTAAAGAACTGCCCAAGCTCCCCTTTAGTATCTTTATCAAGTACCGCGTTCGCTTGAATTCGGAGTTTGTCTACCACAGCTAGTACTGTCAAACCTCTACCTCTTATGCTTAGTCGCTCTTCGCTTAATCGAAAGGTGATGCTAGGGTGATATGCCTAGCCCACATCTTAAGTGATCATATCTGGCATGCTTATGAAAAAAAACCATCTTTGATTCATACGCGCAAAACTATTTTTCCTTCCTCCGCGCGCAATGCTATCCCCGCCACGCCTGCCCGCTTTATAGGTCGCTTTTGATGCAGTTGCGCCATCCGGTGTGATCCACGCCAGCACTGGTGTGGCGGGGAGAAAAGAGCAGGGCGATCACCATGCGAAATCATGCACTCAATGCATGCAGAGCTGCTAAAAGGGGATCACCCGATGTTCCAGGCTATTCTTCGTCGTCGTAAACCGTGAAGGGCGTATACGTGGCTTCCTCTTCATCCAATACCTGATCAGCCATATCAGAGATCATTTCCATAACCAGTGCGTACTCATCATTTCTGCACTGGGCTGATTGTGCGATGTCAGCCATTAGCCGGATTTTAGTCAAAGCCATTTTTAGCTCATGAGAGGATTCCATTACTCACTCCAATGCACTGGTTATTTGTACAGTATAATATGTCCATTCTTTAACAAATTCCATAAAAAACTGCATGTTAATGGTCGAGCCATAGTTCTGATGAATACTTAATCAGTTATCATTCCCATAAAATTCTGCCCAATCCTGCAGCGGAGGGTATTGGATCTCAACGTCTCCAAAAGTGATTTTTGCCCCCCTGACTAAGGCCTCCAGCTCCCACTTCTCCGGTCTGATGTCGTGTTTAAGCAACTCTTGTTGAATCTGAGGCAATCTGTCCCGTTCCTGCGGGGTCAATCTGGCAGAAGGAGCTGCAACACGCCTTTTTGTCGGGTCAGAACTACGCTGAGCTTTGCTGATCCTCGGTGTTTCTTCGCGTATACGCGCCACAATCGCCTTCACGGCGGCAGTGTCTGTCCAATCAATAACTCGCAAGTTGTCAGAAGTGCTCGCAGTGGTGACGCTCCCAGGAGGGTTATCGCGCCTATTTGCGGCCGTTTTGTTTCCTCCCAACCCACAGTTATTGACAGGACTCCGAGGCGCGCCGTGGGCGCTTTTTGAGGTCAAAACCTCAACGTCAACAGCAGAAGAAACGATGCGCCATTGCGTTGTACGGGTTTCATAAACACGAGAGTCGCCGAGGTGAGGGGCAAAAATGCCAACAACCTTTTTCACTTCTTCGTCGTAGGCGTTCAGTTCAGCAGCAACCCGACGAGCCACACGAACGGTCTGATCTTCACGTGGAACATTCGCGCCGCCTTGAGCCACCATATACGCCATAAAATCACCGGCATCAGCAGCTGCGCGTACGGCTTCGACTTCTTCGTCAAAGGTTTCAGCCAGGCTGATGGAACGGATACGGCGACACTCGCGGTATGAACCCATCGTTGGCAGACCTATAGGGTGGAATTGAGGGATGCGCCAGGTAGCAGCCCAGGCCGTAACAGCGGCAGCGGAGTCTGTCAGCAACTCGCCGGTCTCGTGGTCGCGCTCGCCTTCCAATGCGTAACCGTCGATGTTCTTTGCAATGTATTTGGCGATGTAGCCAGCCGCGCCGCCACGGTTGAGATGCTTACAGTCAAAGCGGTTTTTAGCTGCGCCGCGTTCGTCACTGTCTTCTTTCATGGCGTATTTGCGCATGATATCGATCACCCGCTGACGCATAGCGGGCTTGGTGAATAACATCATGTGCCAGTGCGGCGTCGCGTCGTGGTGAGGTTCGACAACGCGCATCCCATAAACGGACAAGCCGCTATCCTTGAACGCGGTGCGCATTTTGCTCCAGATACCGCACAGATAGCGCTGTGCATCTTTCGGCGTATAGGCTTCTTTGTCCCAGGCGTGATTTCGCTGAACGCGTTTTTTATCGCCCTTACCCACCATGCGGGTCGGGTGATATTTGGAAGGGGTGGTGATAGTCAGGAACATCCCGACGTCGCCATTTGCAGCGGCATATTTTTCGGTGCCGGCGATCGTGCTCATTAACTCCATGCGGCGGATTTCAGGGTTAGAAATACTCGCCATCACTTTGTCGATCAGACTGAAACGCTCGCCGGTTTCGATGTTTTCCAGGTCGCAGCTTTTCAGATAGTCGAGATTGGAAAGACGTCGCGCACGTACTTCACGGATAGCCTGCTTACTCGCATAAGGTGAAGCGTCGCGATTAACCTTGCCGATTGCGATCAGCAAGGATTCACGCCAGCGGGTGCGCTGGCCTTTGAGCTGACTTAGCCACCATTCAGGATTAACCAAGCGAGACAGGCCAGCTATGGCGGAGACAGTATCAAGCTTATCCTTGAGGTACCTTGTCCAGTGCATCGGCCTGACATTGAAGGCCTGAGCCATACCCGCGATTTCGCCATAAAGTTCACACTGCGTATCACGGTCGAAAAGAATCGCGTTATCACCGTGGTATTGAGTTAGCAACTGTTCGCAACGGTCTTCAAAGATGTCTTTGAGTTGTCGCGCGATGTCCTGAGCAAACCTGCGGAGTGGCTTATCAGTCATACTCGGCAGCCCGTGATAGGTATCTGCCTCTGACATAAATCTCATGGAGGCATCAGCATTCATTGTGTGAGCTGAATTAACTGCATCAACACGCGGCAGGATGCTGCGCCCCAGAGTGTAAATCAGGTATTTGTAGGCAGCGATAATCCCCTGGGTTTTAAGCAGGTATGCGTAACGGCCAGTGACGATTTCGCGCAGATCCTTCGAGAGACTTTTTACTCTGATTAAAACGGCTTGCCCCTGATGGTATTCATCACGGGTAAGCGGTCTCGGTCTTTCTTGAGGCACGATCGGGGAGAGGGGTTTATTCCAGGAGAACGCCCATACGTCGGGCGTTCCAGTGGAAGGATTAAAGCGGCTGGTCAGCATTACAGACCATCTTTGATATCAGTGATCAGATAGCCAGCATTAATGCCGGCCAGAATGATCAACGCTATCGAGAGAATTATCATTTGTCCCCTCGATAATGTTTGGCTGTCATCTCAGCAATTTCTTTGCAGTACACGCAAAGCTCAACGCCTGGCAGAGTTGCGCGGCGCTCTTCGGGAATGGGACGATCACACTCAATGCAGAACATCGCGGAAACGCCTGCTACAGATGCCCGGGCAGCTTGAATTTGAGACGTGAGAATCAGGTCAGCACGTTCTTGTGCAGCGTCGATTACATCTGCCATCAGTGAAAATCTCCGGCTTCATTTTGAATGCGGGTAGCTTCGTCACGCAAAGCTTCGGCGGCTTCGATGCCGGTCATTTCCTTTTTGGTGATGAAACTGGCAATAGCCTCAAGACGGGAAGCAAATACTGCAGCACGATTGGCGCGTTCTTCGTTACGCACGGAGTTCAGCATCAGTGTGAGTTCAGCGGTGTAATCACCTTCAGCTGCTGACGTCATATCGAAACCGGTAACCGGTAAACCAGTAAAGCCACGACGAGATTTATTGATGATGTTGTTCATAGTGTTTTCCTGTTTTTTAGGCAAAAGAATGCCCGGCGAGTTGACGCCTGTTAATTCGGTTTCGGGTTAGTGTTTAATATTTATCTTGCAGTCATCTTCACTGATGAATTTGGGCAGTGATTCAGTCAATCCGAGTAAAGAATTCAATGCTGCAACCACTTGATGCCTTTCTGTTGGCGATAACTCTGCATACTTCATATCAACATGTCGCTGTTTTAAACCAGCGTGAAAGCAGATTGTTTTACGCATATGCAGCGGCTGAGTATCAAATGTCTCCTGCGCTACATTCTTTTTGTGTTCCAGCATCTGTTTAATTTTTGACAGATGTTTTTTGCCAATTTGAATATGTTCTTCATTAACCAAAAACATAGCCACCTCAAATAAATAAACGTTTTAAGACAGTATTTCTTTTCTTCTTAGCCTGGCAAATGGGACGCTTTTTGATTACTGGGTTCCATATATTTCCATCAGGCATTTCCAGCCAGCCATGACCAAAATGACGGGATGGACTCTGTTGCTTCAGAAGCGGTGCGATTGAAATAGGCATGATCACAGCAGTCCGTTAGTCGTCACGTTCGCGATAGCGCCCACTGCAGACGCCAGTGCCGGTGATGCATGTACTCGGCCTTGTACAACCAGGCCGATCAGCGATAAATGCCTGATACCAGCGTTTACGCCTGCTAGCAGTGACATTTTTCTCTGAGAGCTGACTGCGCCGCCTTTTACGGCATCAGCTGCGATCGAACCCACGGCTGCAGTCGCTTGTAGCGCGTAGGTTGAAAGGTTAGACGTAGCGATTTCATTGACGGGTACAGAAGGCAGGCAGTTAATTTGTGCCAGCATACCGTCGAGCAATACAGCGTCTTCGGTGAGATCGGTTATCAACAAAAGTTCCTCACAAGTGAGTTTGTGAGGTTGTTCCGGATTAAATTTATTGCGCAGAATCTGGGGCTTAGTGCCCATCTGAGCCGCAAGTTCGGTGAGGTTATGACGATTCACAAAAGCCTTGCATGCATCGTCAAAGTGATAGTGTTTGGAAACACGATAATCAAACATTGTTAGTCCCTACTTGTTTGAATATTCTGACTCAAGGCTTTATGTAGCGGCACTTGATGGCTTGCTGACGATTCTTCTGACGCCAAGCTTCGAGATTGATCAACGCATTGCCATGACGCTCCATAACAACAGTTTGCATTTGACCTGTTTTTCGGTTTTTGCGTTGCTGGGTGATTGTGGTTGAAGGCGTTGGTGCAAGCAGGACGACGCCATTCGCGATCCACTTTTCGAGGACTGCAGAGCTGATGCCGTTGATTGCAGCAAAATCTTTCTTAGAAATTGTCGGGGAGTTGGCGAGGGTGGTCAGTTGCAAACTTATTGAGTTCACGATTGTTGCAGATAGGGCTGACTCCAACGCAGGCAGGAGTTGGGAAACAACAGAGTTTAACAGTTCCTTAGAAACGGCTTTCTTATCAATGGCCGCTTGAATTGCATTCTGGTCAGACATAAAGCAAAATCTCCCTTTGAGCAGTTTGAGTTCTACTGTGTAACATGTGGTGTGTTGTCACTTTAGAACGCTTTATTTGAACTGTAAATCTCTTTTAGCGATTTATTGGTGAAAAAAATGCGTCTAGAAAATGCTGTAGCGGCCAATGTGCTAGAAAGAATCCTTTCGGCATATGGGTTTACGATGCAAAAAGAACTGAGTGATAAGCTCGGCATTGCGAAAAGCAATGTTGCTAGTTGGCTTCAGCGTGGGCAGGTTCCTGGGAACGTGTTAGTGCAGTGTGCGCTGGATACCGGAGCAGATATCCAATGGTTAGTTACGGGGGTGTTTGCAAATGCAAATTTATCTAATGAAAATTCGATACTCCACCCACGTAAAAGTCTTACTACCTCAATAATTAGCGGCAAATTATTGATTGAAAGAATGTTGCATTCTGGAGGGAAAACCGTTCTTGAGCGAATTCTCAAAGCCTATGGCTTTAATACTCAGAAACAACTAAGTGACTACTTGGGAATATCGACTGGCACTATCAGTACTTGGATTCGTCGAAAGTATTTTCCAAGCGAAGTGGTTATTGCTTGTTCACTTGATACTGGGGCTTCCTTGTACTGGCTTGCTACGGGCACCATTGGTTATTCTTCAAAAGATATAAGTGAAAGCTCGGTATCAATTTTAAAAATGAGCATCACTTCTGGGATACTGAAGGAAATGGGAACTTGGATTTCAGACTTAACATTTTTACCTGAAAACCACCATGACTTGAGATATATCGAAAAGAATAGAAACTCATGGATTGTAGATTTTAGCAAAAATACATTTGAAAATGGTAAAGCATTAATAAGTGTTGACGACATACATGATATTTATGATGTCGCCCGTTTACCCGGGAGGAGACTACTTTTATCAGGCGCCAATTCGAAATTTGAATGTGGTATTAATGAAGTGCTGTGTGTCGGCGTAGTTATTAAAACAATTATAGGGAAATGATTTTTTATGAATATACAACACTCGCTCACTGCTATTCGCAGTATTTACATAATGCCAGTTGTCGATGATGTTAGAAAACAATCTGCGTTTCAAGGATTTATTTATCCTTTGATGAATCCTATGTACTCTGAATCTATATGTAGGACCTTGATTTACCCACGCGATGTTTGTGAAATATTCATGCCACCTGCAGAAGTTCTATCTTCACGGATGCTTGGAAGATCAAACAATACATACTTACTATCTTTTGATAGTTTTAAAGAAATTGCCGGTTATTTCGATACACCTTTCACATTTATTACGTGTTTAGAAGAACATTTAGAAAAGGTGCTCGAATGCACTAAAAAATTTGTTTTTAATCCGGTTCTTATAAGTGACACTGATAAAACAGATTTCAATTTAGAAAACATAAACTCTCCTTATATTTTTGATGAGATGATATTCGAAAAAATACAATTTGCATCTACTCAAGATTCGCCATATAAAGAGCCATTTTTAGAGCTTTTGAAAAGAGAACTTCGAAATCCTCAGTCCCCAGATAGAATATTAAATGAAGAAGGTGTTCATCATAATGTCACCGTGCCTCTTGAGGCTGTTCTTGTCAGTTGTGGGTATGAATTCATTGGGGTGAAATATATTACTCCAAGCTTAGATAAAGATAATTACATCGCTGAGATGCTGAGGTTATCGAGGGTTATGATTGAATGTTACCCTGATGAACATCGTTCAATTACTCAATCAGATGTCATATTATATTCTCCATCAATATATGGGTTTTTATATGACACGGATCACAGCTTTTGGAGTGTTATAAACAGGAAGTTATCATCAAGAAAAAAAAGAAATTTCATTAAAAACAACCTCATTAGAAATAAAAACTATTCAGGAATTGTTTTCGAAGATGTTGAAAGTCATGAAGAAGCCCAAGCTATATATCAGGATGAACTAATACACCCAATCATGGAAATGCGAAGATTAGAGTTAAGATATAATACGATAGCCGCATCATTCTTGGCGCTGACAAATAACTGTCCCGCTCTTCGATTATCAAACTCGATAAATTTTTATCCAAAAAAATTCAAAAATTTAGAAACACTATCCAATCGCGATGATGCTAAAGGACGTGCGCTTTTCCAGAGAGCATTCATTGAGGTGACTGAATTAATAAAGTCAGCATTAAGCGCAGAAATAATAAACTTTGTTAACGATAAAACATCAAAAATTATCGTGTGCAGCGATGTTCCACTAGAATGGGTATCCTTCAATTCCATACCGCTGATGTTTAGTCACGAGATTTCGAGAATAAACACTACACCTGGTAATGTGTTTCTTCAAAATGCTGCTTTAGCAACTACAATTGAATTGAATTCTGAGGATTTAAATCAGATTTTGATTGTTAGGTCGTTTAGAGAAAATGATCCTATTCGGGAGCATCTTAACCAAGCCCTTTTACAACTTGAGAACACACACTTAAACATTCATAAAATTGATGTTTCAAGTGAAAGTGAATTAGTAACCGCTCTAAATGATTATGATGGCCATGTGGTAATATTTGACTGTCATGGTGGGCATGGTGGAGTTGAATCTAATGGGTGGCTTAATATCGGTAATAGCCAGGTAGACTTATGGTCACTGAAAGGGCAAGCGAGAATTCCTATGATCGTAATTCTCAGCGCATGCTCAACCTCGCCTGTGAGTGGCTCACATGCATCTGTAGCCAATGGGTTGCTGTATGCTGGAGCATTAAGTGTTATAGGAACTTTTTTGCCTGTAGACTCAAGAAAATCAACTTTGTTTGTTATCCGAATCCTCCTGCAGATAGCTTATTTATTGAATATATTGTCTGAAAAAAAATTCAAAGTGACTAACTGGAGGACTATTATTAGTGTTGTTATGAAAGTGTCTTATTTATATGATATATTGGATGGTTTTGAGACGGTTTTAAATTTAATTTCTTCGGAAGATAGAAAGAAAATTGAAAATAGAGTTATCAATACCATTTATTCGATAAGTGATCAATGGCATGATTGCTTGATTAATGAGATTGGGGATTTGTTAGGTAAGAATAGAGCTGAAGTGTCTGAGTTGTTAGCTGTTAATTTTCCAATAATTGAAACAATGTATTATCAGCAATTAGGAAGGCCTGAAAATATCATAATAAATTTGTGAAACATATCTAGCTGATTTTTTTCGACCAAGAAAATCTAAATAATTATAACTAAGGGCGATGAGTTTAGAGCCATTTTGTCGCCAAGTTAAATTGTAATTGCTTGATTTTAATGATTTATACAAGTATTCGGTCTTTTTTTGGACTGTTTTTAAATCAATAACTTGCATTTAAAACAAGCGCTTACCTCAATTTTAATTCCCCCTAGTTTTACTGATCCGGACTTTCTGCCGCCACTTTTCGCCAACCATTTGAGCCAGCGGCTTCAGATAAATAGCGTCTTTAAGGTGATCGGGAGCGAAGTGCGCATCGCTTTCCATCACCGCCGCCTCGCTGACGATTTTGGGTTCGTAATCAATCACCGTGCCGTCAGGGAAAGTAACGTGTACGGCATCCGCCGAAGCGGATGGGGCGGCAAATTCATCAGAGAAAACGCCGGGCATCACAAAGGCGGTGTCGAGTTCGCCACCCAGGCAGAACAGCAGAACCTGTTCACCGGCAGACGGTGCCCACCAGGAACGGAAAGCCCGCGCGGGAGGTCAGCCAATGCATCCAGTCGGTGACGTTGTCGCCAGTATTGACGCGACAGGTCGCCGTCTCGAAATCCACTTCGGCAACGTTGCCAGTGCGGATCAGATTGCGCATCAGGTGCGTAATGTCATATATCTGAGGGATATTTTTCATGATAAGAAGCATGAAATTTTCACTGAAAGATGCCATTCGTGGGCGTTGTCATAGACACCAAACAACATAGTGCTAGGATAACGTGAGCGATTATTGACAAAGGAATGGGTCTTCAATGAATAAGCAAGTACATAATAAAAATGAAAAAGTCCTTATAGCTTTCCGTTTTTTTGAGCGATTTAGGCAAAGCGGAGAATCATTTAATTTAAATGATATTGCAGTTGAGACTGGCTGGTCGCAATCAACTGTGAGGACATACTCTGCAAAACGCTGGGCAGGATTTTTAAAACGAAACGACCGTGGATATATAATCACTCAACGTTTTGACAACTATAATGAAAGTAGTTTCATAAAACATCACAGTCAGACCGAAGCTCTAAATAACAGCTTCTATCAATTACTTGTTGAGAAATCAATTTCTGCTTGTATTTCTGCCATTGAAGTATATAACAAGCCAGACTTTAAGTTTCGTGAAGAAAATTTCTCCATCTTAATGATAAATTCTTGGGAGTTATTGCTTAAAGCAAAAATTCTGGAGATTAACAATGATAACAAAGAAAGTATTTATGAAAAGTCTAAAGGTACCATTGTACTAACTAGCGCAGGTGTACCAAAGACAATAACTGTGACACGTGCATTGAACCTACTTTGCTCAACTGGAATGATAAATAATGTTGTAGCGGAAAACATTAAGTTACTAATTGAAATTAGAGATAACTCTGTTCATTTTGTTCACAGCGACTCCGAGTTAAGCACAAAAATACAGTGCATTGGAACAGCATCTCTAAAAAATCTCATGACATTATGCATGAACTGGTTTGATTATGATTTTAGAAAATATAATTTCTATTTGATGCCACTATCTTTATTTCATATTAGTGATATGGAAAGTTTTAGTGTAGACCCTCAAAGCAGCGAGAAATTGAAAAGATATCTTTCAACAGTTGAGTCCGAATTTGATGAGACTGACGATCCTGATTTTAGCATTTCATTGAGATTAGAGACCAAATTCGTCAAGACGTCTAATGATGAGGCTTTACAAGTTAGATTAAGTGATGATCCAGACGCACCTGAAATCCAAATAAAAGAGGAAGACTCACTCAGAAACCATAAATTAACCTATGGAATGCTTTTAACTAAAATGTGGAGCAGATACTCAGATTTCAAACGCAACGAAAAATTTAATGGCTTAATGAGAAACCTTAAAGAAAAAGGTGAGGTTTTTTGCAAAGAAAGAAAGTTAGATCCGAAAAACCCCAAAAGTATACATAAGGTGTTTTATAGCGACAGGATTTTTTCTGAAATGGACAAACACTATCAGTTGAAATAATTTAAACCCAAATAGATTACGAGTTTATTAGTAAGTTAATTAGCCCATTTTCAACTATTTTCATATCCTCGGCGTCCTAACCGAGCAATGGGCGCGCAGGATCAGGCACTTTTTTTGCCCCGACGCTAGGACGATCTCGCAGACCGTATTGATGCACTTCAGCCATCCGTTGAACTTTGCGGCTGAATTCTCCTACCGCATCATTATTGGAGCCTCAGTGTAAGTATCCCGGTTAATCGGGATACTTACACTGAGGGCTGGTCAGACTTGCTAAGTGCGCGTCGCGTACCGCCACAGACGATGGGCATCATTCCTGATAATGGCGGAGGGTTTGGGGAGGTGGAGAAGGCGGCGCAAGAGTTCGTATGGAATGAACTGAGGCCGCTACAGGATACAATGAAATATATTAACTCAATATGCACAATCATTTCATTTGCTAACTATGAGTTTGATATAAGGGTGATTTATTCAGTCGTCCGGACACGATAAACTCGCCACTTACTAAATAATAAATAGCGATTTTTTCTAACAGCAATTTATTTCATATATATAAATACAACATGTACAAATGAAAATAGTGATGCGAGTGGCTCTTCTCATATGTTCAGAGAAGAGCCCAACATTAGAACTTGGTCCAACCACCTGTTTCTGTGGCTAATAAGGTGTTTTTTTCTCGTATTTTAGGTCTGATAACGGGAATTGTTGAAGAAGACAGAGGGGCTTCATATTCTATTTTAAATACAGAGACAATTTCTGTGAGTTGACGTGCTTGCTCTTCCAGTGAAGCAGCTGCAGCAGCTGATTGCTGAACCAGTGCGGCATTTTGCTGTGTAACACTGTCCATTTGAACTACAGCTATACCAATTTGACTTATCCCTTTGCTTTGTTCAGATGATGCAGCAGCTATCTCGCTCATGATGTCATTTACACGGCTGACTGAACTCACTATTTTATCCATTGCTCCGCCAGCCAGTGTAACTTGCTCTGACCCGGACTTAATGTTCTCGACCGATTCATTAATGAGCACTCCAATCTCTTTTGCCGCTTGCCCACTGCGTTGTGCAAGGCTTCTTACTTCACTGGCAACGACTGCAAATCCCCGACCTTGCTCACCGGCTCGCGCTGCTTCAACGGCAGCGTTAAGTGCAAGGATGTTGGTTTGAAAAGCGATACTGTTGATCACGCTAATAATATCGACGATTTTATGTGAGCTTGCATTAATCTTTATCATTGTGGATACAACATCGTTAACTATATCGCCACCTTGATTTGCTTCCCGAGTTGCCTGATCTGCCAGAGTACTCGCCTGAGTTGCATTATCTGCATTGTGTCGGACAGTTGAGCTAAGTTGTTCCATGCTGGCAGCAGTCTCTTCAAGTGCTGAAGCCTATTCTTCGGTTCTGGATGAAAGATCGGTATTTCCAATAGAAATTTCACTTGAGCCTTTGTAAATTGAATCAGCACTATTTCGTATGTCGTATACCGTTTTAGCCCAGTTAGTCTGCATCTTATTAATATAAGGAGTTAACTGGCCTACACAGTTTTTACCTTGGTCAGAAAGTTTGCTGTCAAGTTTACCGGATGCCAGAGATTCAAGGTGAGCTTTTACAATATTTAATGGTTTAACGAGAAAGTTTGCTAGATAACGATCGCTCGTTAGCATGATTACAACACTCACGCCCAAAGCACATATAAGTATATACTGACACCATTGAACCCATTGAGTAATCCTCTGATTTGCCTCAGCATTAAGAGTCATTATTTTTTGATTGTATTTATCAATGGCACTACTAAAATTTCTTCTCAGTGGAAGATACTTATCATTTTTTAAAGACTGGAAAACACCTGTGTTTTTTTCTATTGCTGACTTGTACATCGGAGATAAAGCATCGTTAAAAAGAGATAACGAGCTGTTATATATAGCATTCACAGTGTTTGAGTCTAGATTTCCATGTCTAATGCTTTTAAATTGATTAAGTCCACTTTTAAGACTTTCTAATTCGATAAGGGCTGCTTTTGACTCTAGATCGTAAACTTCATTTTCATTCTTATCCAAACCTATCATTGCACGCTCTAATGCTGTGACAGCACGATAATACTGCGCATTGGCATTATTGATGATATCGCCGTTTTGCTGCTGAACATTAGTAAGACTAAGCTCCCCTTTCAACTCAGTAAGCGAGTATAACGCAAAACATGATGCCCCAGTCCACAAAAAAGAAAAGGTAACGAGAATAGTAATTAATGCTGTTCGTATTTTTATATCTCTTATGAATCTCACTTTATATACCTCAAGTGTTGGATACTGTACTGCGCCTGAGAAAGCCGCGAATTTTTTATAATCTATATAACAGCCAGGACAGTTGTTTTATATTTTATTAACAATGATATCGGCAATATTATTTTTATCTTGAGATGTTTAGTGATTTAAAAAAATAAAAATGAATAAAAGAGGCCTTCATGTTGAAAAGTATGAATATTATTTCAGCGTGTAGAAGTGTTAATTTTTTTATTCTAATTGTATCTCGTTCTTAAAGGGCTAAAAAAATGAATACTTAAAGAAAATTATTTTCCTAATAGAGCGCAATGCTATCCCCGTCACGCCTGCCCGCTTTATAGGTCGCTTTTGATGCGGTTGCGCGAGCCGTTGTGATCCACGCCAGCACGGGTGTGGCGGGGAGAAGTGAGCAGGGCGATCACCATGTGAAATCATGCACTCAATGCCTGCAGAGCTGCCAGAAGGAGATCACTAACTCATTTCCGCACCCTATTTCCTTTACTGCAAGCTCCTCGATGATTAACAGCTTCGCAAAGCTATGCTTTACTGAAACCATACCTGGTTGAATCTGATTGGAGGAAGCATGTTGATTTACAATGTTTTCGGGAGATACCTCGGTGTTTTAAAAGTCCCTGAGGGCTGGCAGGTTTTTCGCGTGGATATCACCGAAAGAAAGTTCTCGCGGCTTTATGAAATTATCATTCCTGATGAAATGACTGAGAGTGAGATCCCCGGCTGGCTTGGGGATATTTTTCATGAGGCAGCGAGTGAACGGCACCCTGATGTGGTTAGAGTTGAGTGACCGTGTTGAGGACAAAAAAAGCCCGCTCGGGGCGGGCTGAAAGGGGTAAAGCGAGGGTCTTACACATCGGGAAGGACAGTTCCCGGTTGACACAGGAGAAGAAACTTCGTCTTCGGAATCTAAGGTATCAAACAGAATGTAGGGTTATGTCAGAGCAAAGTAAGTTTGCCTGGCGACATGTAACCCGTGCAGTAGCGGGTTTACATTGAGCTTATAACCGCTATCTTTTTAACAGGAACTTAAGCCTGATAAAGGGAATGTGATGCGATATTGGACAGGCACGATAGTTATTTTCATTATCGCCATACTCTGCGCCCTGTGGCTTGGCGACCGTATTCCTCAGGCTTATAACCCGTTCGCGCCACTGGCTGTCAGCGATGCGCCCAACCTCATTACACGCTATAAACTCCGTCGTCTCGACGGTAACCCGCAAGCCTGTCTTGATGCGCTTGATCGCGCGCAATCATCCGGTGCGATTCAGTTTACTCGTGCAGAAAATATGGGGGGAAAGTGCCCGCTGGAAAATCCCGTGCGGGTGAGGGGATTTGGAGATGTGGCACTCAGTTCAAGTTATCTGGCGAGTTGTCGTCTGGCACTGAGCAGCGCGATGTATGTTTCTCAGGTTGCCAAACCGCTGGCATCAGAGAAATTGGGTTCACCGCTTACACGCATCGACCATTTAGGCAGTTATGCCTGTCGCAATATCTATAGCAAACCTGATGCCCGGCTGAGTGAGCATGCCACCGCTGAAGCGCTGGATATCGCCGGGTTTCGTTTGAAAGATGGCCGGCAACTGACAGTCTTAAAGCAGTGGCCGCAATCCGGTGATGAAGCACAGTTTATACATGCACTATTTTCAGAAAGCTGTCCGTACTTCGGAAACTCGATAGGGCCGGATTACAACGCAGCGCATGCCAATCATTTTCACCTTGGCATGCGCTGGTTTGGTTTTTGTCGTTGATAGATGAGAACTTTATTCGGCCAAATACCGTTCAACCAGACGCGTCCAGTAGGCCGCGCCAAACGTCAGGCTCTGATCGTTAAAGTTATACGCCGGATTGTGCAGGGCGGCGCTGTCTCCATTCCCCAGGCGTAAAAAGCATCCTGGTTTTTGCTGCAGGAAGTACGCAAAGTCCTCACTGCCAGAAATCGGGGGTAAATTGTCTATTACGTTCTCTTCCCCCAGCAGTTCTTTTGCCACGCTGAGAGCGAAAGCGGTTTCCTGATCGTGATTAACCAAAACCGGATAACCCGGAACATACTCGATTTCCGCCCGCGCTCCGTATCCTGTTGCGTGATGTTCAACCAACGTGCGGATGCGTTCTTCAAGGATCTTACGAACCCCGGCATCAAACGAGCGAACGCTCATTTCCAGGCGAGCAGTTTCAGGAATAACGTTTGACGCATGGCCCGAATGCAGTGAACCGATGGTGACCACCGCCGTTTCGTTAGGATCAATGCTACGTGACACAATCGACTGCAAAGCAACCACCAGGCTGCCGGCAACCAGAATGGGGTCTACGGCCATATGTGGCCGTGCAGCATGCCCGCCTTTTCCATGAATAGTGATGTTCACCGTATCGCAGGCCGCCATGAAAGGCCCGGAGCGGAACATCATTTTTCCAACCGGGTAGCCTGGATGATTGTGCAGGCCATAAACGGCGTCGCAGGGAAAACGCGCAAACAGCCCCTCTGCCAGCATGCGTTCTGCACCGCTGTTAAAGCCGATTTCCTCCGCAGGCTGAAAAATCAAATGTACGGTGCCGGAGAAATTTTTGCTTCGGGCCAGCTGTTCCGCCGCACCCAGCAACATGGTGGTATGTCCGTCGTGACCGCAGGCATGCATTTTCCCCGGGTACTGACTCGCATAACTCACGCCAGTTCGTTCAGCGATAGGTAATGCATCCATATCTGCGCGAATGCCGATGCTGCGCGGCCCGGAACCCGACGTCAGCGAACCGACCACACCGTGTCCCCCCAGGCCCGTGGTCACCTGATAGCCCAGCGCACGTAATTTATCCGCAACCAACGCAGCGGTCGCGGTTTCTTCGTTTGAAAGTTCAGGATGTTGATGCAGGTGTTGGCGAATTTCTCGCAGTCCCGGCTCGAGATCGGCGACGTCAGCGATGGTGCAAAGTGTTTTATGAGTCATTATGAGTATCTGTCTGTGCCTGAGAGATATCCGGTCAACGTGACCGGTGCCACATGGTTACTTCAGACAGAATGCAATGCCAAATCTGGGCTGGCAATCACTAAATAAATCCTCTGATAAGGTTTGTTCAACATCTGGAATGTTCAATTCAATACCGCTATGTAATTGATGTAACGGATTAAAGTATTTTACGTGATGTCGTCCAAAAAATGATTTGCGCTCTGGACAGTCGGGAGAGGGTTTTGGGAATATCTGGCAGGCGGAAAGTGACCTGCCAGAAAGGCATTCATTTAAGAGGGCTTGAGAGATCAGGCAGGGAGGTAAGTGATCGAATGTTCCAGGGAGTCACATTGGGAATCAATGAGGACATTCCAGATACCTTTATATGGGATGCCGACATAGGCCGTGTTTTGATCTTTCACCGTCAGTACGTCGCCGAAACCTGAGTGGCGGTTCTGTTGCTCCGTGTCATTTTCGCACATGAGATGAATATGGCATTTCTCTGAACAACGAATGACGACAGTGTCGCCCCCAAAAAGACTTAATCTGGCTCGCACATTTGGCATGACTGTCCCTCAATATTTAGTGATGTATCTGAAATACGCCGTAACTGAACACTGCCAGGGTTTACGCCGGACTCTCTGGAGTGATGTAAGTCACACAACGTTCTGTAACTTATAAAAGCAGACTGCAGGTGGCGAAATAATGACCTTAATCAATAGTTATGAGATTGCGCATCAGATATTCAAATGAGTCATCGATGTGTTGTAAATAAGGGTGCTTAAAACTTCATCAAAAAGGTGTCATGTGTTTTCACGGTTAAGAAAGGGTAAAGAAGCAAGCGGGGCGGTAACATTCATCGGTTATCGTGAACGTCAGTGACTGCCAATATTCATTCGTTACAGAGTAATAAAATAGCTGCTTTTTCTTTCGCAAGCTGACACCCTATAGGTCTGGCATGTGTGCACGCTTGAAATTGATTCTTATCGGATTTTTTACCGTCTAACTCGCTTGTTTAGCGGGTCATGAAAAGAGTGTGCACTACACTTTCTTATCTCATTCAGTCATAAGGGCATCGGATGATTTGCTCCGAAACATTCAAACACTTCAGAAATTTCAGTGCATTAGCGTTGATTCTGAACGCGACTTTTAGCCTGCCGGTACAAGCGGATGATGCGCTGCTACGGGCTTGTGGCAATGCAAATACGGCAAAAGATTGCCAGTTACCTTTCCAGCAGGGGCTTTCCCCGGTTCAGGTGAGTTTGACCCGTGAACCTTTATGGGGTTATGTCGATACCAGCGGACATATGGTGATTAAACCCGCCTTCAGCGAAGTCAGCGGCTTTGTTAATGATGTCGCCGCCGTCAAAAAGGGCGATAAGTTCGGTTATATCGATAAAAAAGGCAACTGGGCGATTGAGCCGCGCTTTACCCGCGCTACCGATTTCAATGCTCTGGGAACCGCTCTGGTCGTGACTGATGATCGACTGGCGATGATTAACCGCAAAGGTGAAGTCATCAAAACCTTACCTTTTGCTGCCTCTTCAGACACTAAAGGATTCACGCAGGGTCAGGCGCTGGCAAGTGTACAGGTTCAGGTGTCACCGGCATTATGGAATGCCGCCACCGATCGATCTCTTGCATTACCTGATGACGTGATGGCCCTCGATTTACCGCAATCGGGGCTTATTCCCGCGAAAAAACGTGATACCACCACTGACGGATTCTGGGGTTATCTGGACGAGAACGGTCAATGGGCCATTGATCCGATGATCCTGAAAACCCGCGACGAACCTATGCTTAACGGCAATGTGGTTGCGGTGAAAACGAAGAACGACTGGACATTTGTCGATCGTCAGGGTGTTTCCCTGAGCAAAGAGCAGTACAAATCTGTTCGCCCGCTGTCCTCTGGCAGCTGGCTGGTGACCCTGAACGATAACGGCAAACAACTGCTTAGCAGCAAGCTTGAAAAAGTGCAGGATATCGCTGCCGATCAGGCTGAAAACGTCCTCGTCTGGGGCAATGCCATTATCGGACAAGGCAGTAAAGGCGTCACCATTATTGGTGCCGATAATCAGATCGTCTCGGTGAAAGCCAACAAACCTCAGTTATTACAGCAGGGTGACCGGCTTTGGGTCACGCAAAACGAAGGTAAATCGCTGCAGGTTATACAAATCTATAACAATAACGGCGTAGCGCTGCTCAATGATGCCACGCTCGCGGCGTTAAAGGATTATCAGTTGCAACCGCTGGCAACCAGCGTCATGACGGATGATGCGCCCGTATTACCCGCAGAGAGTCAGGATGCCTCGCGGACTTTGCCATGGGCTGTGCTGACTTCATCAGATGCCGCCAGACCACCCGCCATTTTAACCTCGCAAGGCGCGGTGCTCTCAGACCCGCAGTGGGCATCGATTGATAATGCAATCTCTCAGTCACCACTGATTATCCATACTCAAACCAAAAAAACAGGGGCGGTGGATTCAGCAGGGAAATGGGTTATTCAGCCGGTCTATTCGCAAATCAGCCCGTTTAACGGCGATTACACCTGGGCCGTGGACGACAGCAACAAAGCAGAGACTCGTCGTTTAATCGACCGCAACGGCAATGCGGTTGATGTGCCTGCGGATATTCAACAGAGTGCCCAGCGTCTTTCTGCCGGAATGTTGTATTACGCGGTAGGCGAAGGTGATTCACGTCGCTGGGGTCTTTGGGATATTGCCAGCAAAAGCATCAAAGCTGCCCCTCAGTACCTGCAGATTGAATCCTTCGACGACGGTTATGCGCTGGCGAAAACAGATGCTGGCTGGGGCGTGATTAATCTTGATGGAACCTGGGCAATTGCACCGGATGCCAGCCTCAGCGGCAAACCTCAGTATGTGGGTGACGGGATGTTTACCTTCTCTGATAACGATCAGCCCGGCGAACGCGGTGCAGTGACCGGTCATTTCGCTCTTTATAATGCGCAAAGTGGCCAGGCGATGGCGACTGACTTGCTAGCCAGTCCGCAACGGGTTGGGGAAAATCACTGGCTGATTAAGCCGTCGGAAGGTGGCGTGTCCTTAATCGATGATGCCGGCCGTGCGCCTCTGAGCAAAGGCATTGTCGCATCCTCAAGCTCCGTTAAAGGTGACTGGGTGATGCTGAATTTCTCGGCGCACTTCGGCGCCATTAACGGCAAGGGTGAATGGCAGATCCCGCCACTGTATACCGCAGAGTTTAACTTCATTTCTCCACTGAACTGGAGCCGTGCGGTAAGTGACAACAACACAACGCTCATCAACGATCACGGCGGCGTTCCGCTTGATGGTTTTGACCAGGCACAACCGCTGAATTCACTGGTTCGTCTGGCAATGAACGATGACGCTACCGGTGAAACGGTACTGTTCGATAACGATGGCAATGAAGTCCGTCGCTTCTCAGGGCTCAACAGTCTGCTGGCAGATAAAGCGAGCTCGGGCGTGATCCCAATGCGAGACAATAAAGGCCTGTTCGGGTTTGTGGATCAGCAGGGTAAAAAACTGATCGGCGCCTATTTTGATCAGGTGGGATCGATGAATGACAATTTCGCCGCCGCCATGAAAAAATCGACCTACGGTAATTTGTTCGGTTACATCAATCCTACCGGCCGGTTTGCAGTGTTGCCTAAATTTAACTGGGCTGGCGATTTCAGTGAGAAACATGCGTGGGCGGGCGGTAAGGGCGTGGTCAGCCTGCTTAACGCTGAGGGTGCCGTTCAGGCGAAGATACAAGTGCGCTGCAATCAGCGTGTCATTGTTGATACTAAAGGTGCCTATCTCTGGCCAGCCAAAGCGCCTTCTTGCAGTAACGGAGGCAATTAATGATTGTTAGTAAACCTTCAAGGTTACATCGCGCACTTTTCGGTGCGTTTCATACCACCAGCGCGCTGGCCTTATTGACACTAACAATTCCCGCGATGGCGGCAGAGGCCGACAGTTGTTTCGCACCATTACCCTCGGCTCAGGCTGAAATGCAGGCGCGTAATGCGCAGCCTCTGGTTCAGAATCTGTGTCTGCGTGATGTTCACGAAGGGCGGGCCGCCGTCCGCTTACCGTCAGAGAATGGAAGCGGTGACCGTTGGGGCTTTTTAGACAACAAGGGCCAGTTGGTGATCAAGCCCGTCTTTGATGACGTCGGGGATTATCATTACGGAACCGCCGCCGTGAAGCAGCAGGGCAAATGGGGTTTCATTGATACGACCGGCAACTGGCTGATACAACCGACTTATGACAGCGTGCAGCCTTTCACACAGTCGGGTCTGGCTGTGGTGACGCTCGCGGGTAAACCGCAACTGATCGATCGCAAAGGAGCGCAGGCCGGTAAAGCTTTTGATGAGTTAGTTGATGAAGCAACCCTGACTGACGGTGTTCCTGCGCGCTTGCAGCTTTCGTATAAAAGTGTCTTGCTGTCGCCGGACGGTGTCCGGCATGTCGCGACTGACAAAATGGAGATCGTCGAGCCTTTTGGTGCCAGCGGTTTGTTCATCGCGTTTGATGCAAACAAAGGTTATGGCATTGCTGATGAGAATCTCGCCTGGCGTGTTGAGCCTCAGTATTCGGCGCTGACGCTTGACCCGAGAAATCCTGCTGTTGCATTGGCTAAAAATGCCGATGGTATTACGCTTATCCGCGCAGATGGCGTGCAGGATGAGCAGAAATACCTGACGGTCAGTGAAGAAACCGGCGCATTCTGGCTGGCTAAAACTGCCGATGGCATTAAGTTGCTCGATAATTCAGCCGCTGTCATCGCGACATTTAGCGAAGCGGGGGCGTCTGCATTGCAGGTGTCAGGTGACTATGTTCTGAATCCATCGGGCAAAGAAGCGTTAACGGTCTTTGTTCCAGGGCGCAAACAGCCGCTGACGGTGCCTGCTGCCAGCCAGCCTCTGGGGCAAAATACCGGTGAGTTTTTAGTGCTGACCAAAGGTGAGCAGAAGAAAGTGAACACCATCGTGGCGCCATCAGGCGGCATGATCGGCGGGGCACAAAATGTCGGATGGCTGGCACAAATCGCCAGTGCTGAAGTGATTGATCATCGCCTGTGGCTACGTGATGAACAGGGCGACGTGTTAAACGTCGTTGATGCTTCCGGTAAGGCGCTGCTGAATCAGAAAAGCCTCAGTGCCATTGGCGACAGCCGCATTGAGCCTCTGAACGCCGGTTCGGAGCCTGCCGGGGCGCAATCTCCGTTGGCCTTAATTCGCCCAGACAATGATTCGGGCAAAGCCGGTGCGGGTTTCCTGCGTTCAGATGGTTCACTTCAGATTGAAACCAAATGGCTGGATATACAGCCTGCAGACAGCAGCCAAAATGTCGGTCAGTTCATTGTGCGAACCGCCGGGGGCACCGGCGTGGTGGATGCCCAGGGCAAAACGCTGATCCCACTGACGGAAGACAATATTTCTCCGTTTGTAAACGGTTATGCGCTGGATTATCTGGACGGCAAGCTGACGGCAATGGATCACGCAGGCAAACACTATGGCCTGCCGGATGTGTTCGAGCTGGAATCTGTGGGCAACGGCTGGTTCCGTTACCATGAGACGGCTGCGGAAGGCGCGCTGTGGGGGATTTTTGACGCGAACAGTCAAAAAAGCATTTCACAACCCGCGTACAAAAGTGTCGGCAATTTCGCTAATAATCAGGCTGAAGTACAGATGCCAGACGGTTTATGGGGCATTGTCGACGCTCAGGGTAAAGTGCTGGTCCAGCCAAAGTATGCGGAGGTTAAGCGTATCAATGCCGCATTGTGGTTGCTTACTCAGCCAGCTGTGGCTGATCAATCTGAATCAAGCACTATCGCTGAAATCATCGGCAATGATACCCAGACACGTATTTCCCCTGTTGCAGGATTATCCGTCACCCAGTTCAGCGATGGCCGCATTTTGGCCACGTCAGCGGCGGGTCAGTCCTGGTTACTGGATGCCAAAGGAAATGTTCAGCTTCACGAGCAGCAAACACATATCAGCGCGCTTGGCGATTGGGTGAAACTTTCCCGTCAGCCACAGCAAGGCTACCTGACGGCTCAGGGTGAGTGGCAAATTCAGCCTGTCCCGGTGTCCGAAGGCTCTGCTTTCGGGCAGGGGCGCGCGTTGCGTTCAACGCCAGCGGGTGCTGAGTTGATTGATGATAAAGGTGCGCGCATCGCCGCCATGCCGGAAGGTAAATGGGTGCTGCCGACGGGCAGTGCCTGGTCTGTCTCTTACGATCCGCAGGACGATGAGCCAGCCACCCGTTATGTTGACAGTACGGGCAAGCTGGTGCTGACGGTTCAGGGTTTTGCCAGCCGGATGACCGACGGCCACGCTGTGCTGACCCGCGCTGACGGCAGGAAAACCTGGATTGATGCACAAGGAAAACCGACTGACGGTGTCTCATTTACCGATTTAGGATTGCCGGTTGACGGCCTGGCATTTGCGCGTATCGATCAGGGTTATGGTTTTATTGATGCACAAGGCAACTTTGCAATTCCGCCGGTGTTCAGTGCCGTTTCCCCGTTTGACAGCGCCGTTGCCGTGGTGTCGACGCCGGTGATGTCGATGATGATTGATAAAACCGGTAAGCCTCTGGCGCGTATCGATAAAGAATGTGGTATTTCGGTCTTGTACGGAGCGGGAAGTACAAGACAGTGGCCGCCGGTTATGCCAGAAAACTGTACGAAATAGCCGGTGCGTTCTCTGACTGAAACCCGCTTCGGCGGGTTTTTTTGTGCTAATGTTTACAGGTAATCGTTGTGAACTATCTCAATTGAAAGGATAAATTATGATCCCGCAGATCCCATTGAAATACAGGGACGCAGAACGTTGGTCTTTTGGTGATACTGAATCATCCGCAGATGAACTGGCAAAGCGCGTTATCGACGGCACAAAAACAGCGACCTGTTCAAACCTCGATGATGACCCTGAGCCTGAAGCCGGTGAGATCTTTGTTGTGGTTGATGGCCGCAACAATCCGGTCTGCGCCGTTCAGCTGACTGACGTGAAGCAGGTGCCTTTCGACCAGGTGACTGAGCAACACGCCTGGGAAGAAGGTGAAGGCGACCGTACGCTGGCTTACTGGCGCAGAGAGCATCAGCGTTTCTTTGAAGAGTATGAAATGTTTGAGCCCACCATGCCGCTGTTATTGATGAAATTTAAGCTGGTGGAAAAATTCTAATATTTTCCGTTCAGGCCCTTTACGGGCCTGAATATCCATCACTCAGCTATTCCCCCTCTTGTTCATCTGCATCCCGTTCAGGAAACCGTTATGTCTGCAAAGTCTGCTTTTCAGAATGCATTTTCTACCCAATCCGTGATCCCTTATTTCAGCCAATGGGAAGATCCTGATGCTGCTGCGGGGATCATTGCCGGGGAGATTTCGCTGTCGGAAGTGACGCTATGGCGTGAATCAGGGGCATCTTCACAGGAAGAGTTTATCGAGTGGGCTAACCATGTCTGCGGAATGTGCTGTCTGAAAATGGTACTGGCAGCAACGTCGGGCAACGTAGTGCCGATATTAAATCTGACTCAGAAAAGTTTGCCGTATGGCGCTTATGTGCGGGATGGCGAAAATATCAAAGGCCTGATTTATGCGCCCTTTGTAGAGTTCGTGAGGAAGGAGTTATCGCTGAGTGCGCAGGTGAAAGTCGGGATATCCGCCAAAGATATTGCCGGTGAGCTGGAAAATCATCGTTTTTTCATCGCGTCGGTGCACCCGTCAATCCGTAAACCTGAGTCATTGCCGCCGCATAAAGGGGGCCATCTGGTTCTTGTTACCCGGGCTGACGCGCAGTCTGTAACGTTTCATAATCCTTCCGGCCACGATATCTCTTCTCAGCAGGACGTTACGCTCTCCGTTGATACATTCTCACGCTTTTTTGCCGGGCGGGGTATTTCACTGGTGGCTGCCGCTAAGTGACCGCATAGCGGCATGGCGAACAACCTCCCGTTCGCCATGCTGTGTCACTCCAGTCTCATGATCCATTCGTCATTCTGTTTGTCATATTTTTCTTTGTACAACACGGAATGACGGCCATCCAGTATCGCCGGTACGCTGGTGTTATCGTCCCAGGCATCCAGTTGCATGCATAAATCAGGATCTGATTTGCAGGGGATATGAACCTTATCGCCGCCTTTTGCTTCAGGTGTTGATAACTGCGCATCATCAATTTCATAACTGCCAATTCGTATAATCGATTTTCCCATCAGGTACTCCTTGCCAGATTAAAGCCAGTGATTTGAACAGGATCAGGTACGACCAGTTGATCGCCCTTACTTGAGAATAGTCGAGAGCACAAAAAGCGCCATAAGAAATTTTAAACCAGGGAAGAAGTGGGATGAATCTCATGAGACGTGCTGAAAGCAAGGAGGAGAAATGCCGGTGCGTCAGTAAGACGTTCCGGCATTTTCAGCAGGTTAAAGCGGGTTAAATCTCACAGAAACCGGCATGGCATTGATCTGATTGCGACCGTTATTTTTCGACAAATACAAGGCTTCATCGGCAGCGCTGACGATATCGGACTGATCGTCAAGGCCGGGATCCTGATCGGGCATATAGGTCGCAATGCCCTGGCTGATGGTCACCCGGTTAAATTCGCTGAAACTGTGCTTGATGCCCAGCGCTTCAATGGATTCCATGATGTGCTGCGCGACGATCCAGGCACCTTTCAAATCGGTATCGGGGAGGATCGCGGCAAATTCTTCGCCGCCGAATCGCGTGACCACGTCCGTGCTGCGTTTTAACGATTTACGCAATGTGCGGGCGACCAGACGCAGACAGGCATCGCCTGATAAGTGTCCGTAGTGATCGTTGAAATGTTTGAAATAATCGATATCAATCATCACAACGGTCAACGGCGTGCGGTTGCGCTTGGAACGCATGTATTCGTGACTGAGCACTTTTTTGAATTCGCGGCGGTTGGGCAATTTGGTCAGCGAATCTGTACGTGCCTGAATTTCCAGACGGCGGTTTGCCTTGACCAGTTTCAGTTCCAGCAGCTTACGCTCGTGAACATCTTCCGCCGTGCCGTACCAGCGCTGGATTGAGCCATCCGGTGCATAACTGGCTGCCGCGCGAATGCGCATCCAGTTCCAGCCGCGATCCACATGGCAAAAACGCACTTCGATATCCAGCGGTGCACCGGTTTTAAGGCATTGTTCCCAGGTTTGAACCGCGCCACGACGATCTTCCACATGCATGCTCTGGATCCACTTATCGGCCAGAATATCCTGACGGGTCATGCCCGTTATGCGCTGAAATCGTGAACTGACGTCATTGAGCATGCCGCGCGGATCAGCGGTCCACGGAATTTGCGGGTTCAGCTCGACCATATTGCGGTAATGTTCCTGACTTTCCCGCAGAGCCTTCTCCATTCGCTTCAGGCTGGTGATATCCGTCATCGCCACAGACAGTCCGTTCAGCTGATTTTGTCCGTCGTAAGCGGCTTTAATGCGCACGAAGAACACCTGATTTTTGCCCGGAACCGAAAATTCTCTGTCCGGTGTATGTTCGTTGCGCTGCGCCAGTTCCAGTGCGTTGTTGAGTAATGGCGACAGACCGGGCAGGAAAACACCGACTTTGCGGCCAATGGCTTCAAAAGGTTGCAGGCCAATAATATTGGCCATGGCGTCATTCACCGTCACATATCGCATGTGCAGATCGATGAAGCACAGCCCAACGGGTGCGTTCGAGTAGATGGATTCCAGCTGAAAAAGACGTTGTCCGGGAGCCTGATCCAGCGTGGTCAGATTGCGGTCGATGCCGCGATAGCCCCGGAAATTGCCGTCGGGGTCAAACAGTGGCACACCGCTGGTTTCGAGAATAACTTCCGTTCCATCCGGGCGGATATTACGGTTAAGCAATCCGCCGAAGGGCGCGCGCCGTTCAACGATGGCGGCAAATTGTTCGCCCACACGTTTCGCTTCGTCTGGCGGCATAAAGTCGAACGGGGTTTTACCTATAACCTCTTCAGGCGGGACTCCCAGAAACTCGATGCATTTATTCGAGGAAAATACGTAACGTCCTTGTGCATCGACTTCCCAAATCCAGTCAGAATTGTTATCGATGATATCCCGCAGACTGGCCATTTCCTGTAAAAGCAGTCCATCTGCTGATTCGAGTTTCATTTCATCCGACATGATACTTCTCCGACTGGCAGCTCTTTACTCAACATCAGGCACTATGATTCATTTAGAAAAATGATATATCACTAGCAATGTTATCTTGAGGGCAATAATACATGGCAGGCTAGGATTATTCCTACTTATAATTCAATAAACCTTAATAGATAAAATAGCTTCATATCAAAGATTTGCAGGATAAAATTTTTATCATGCATTTGATTCATGAGATTAGCTCTCAGAAGTTCACTTAAAGGGATGAGTAAGGAGTATTAACTAAAGTGCGTCTTTGGGGGATTTTGCTGTTTTTAGAAAAGTATAAAGAGAATATTCTGCGCCAGCAGGGTGATCTTCTGGCGCAGTAAACTTTAGCAACAATCACGTTAGCTGATCGTTCGGCAAATTCAGATGGCGGATGGCACCATCTCTGACCAGTTCGCGCGGCAAACTATTTTTGATTCTGCTACCAATCCGCTTCGCCAGACCGAGCGGTTGCGCCTGCCAGGTCACCAGACATTCATCTTTCGGGGGTGCAGTGTCAGGGTAGATATCCACGCCACGCAGCCAGTTTTGCGCCAGCTCATCATTTATCTCAAAACGATTCACCGCATCCGCGGCGCTGAAAGCGATCACGGCCTCATGCTGCCAGCGGAAACCTTTCGGGAAACGTTCTGCCAGACGCAGGCCGATACGCGAGAAACGGACTTTACCAAACAGCGGTTCCAGCACGGCCGGGAACAACCAGATTTCTTTATCACGCTGCCACAAGGTGAACTGTTTTTCCGGCCAGCGCAGGCCGGACAGTTGCGCTGCATTCACGATCTCGGCGCTCTCCTGACGTGACACAGGAGAGAAAGGAAAACGGCCAACTTTATAGCCGGGTACCGGCAGACGTGGGACGGAATCAGTTTTACGAAAGCGCGCGACAAAGAACCCCTCGCTGTCATAAACCTGAGGAAATACGTGCAGGTAACCTTGCGGGGTAACGGCTTTCGATGCGTCAGTAAATAAGTGTTCAAGCGTTTCCACTTCAACGGCATCCGCATAAGTATCAAGTAACCACTGACAAACCTGCTGATTTTCGTGTGCGTTGAGGGTGCAGGTGGAATACACCAGAACGCCACCCGGTTTTAATGCATGGAACGCGCTGTCGATAAGTTCGCGCTGGGTGGCTGCAATTTCCAGAACGCTGGCCTGCGACCAGTTACTCATTGCATCCGCATCTTTACGGATCACGCCTTCGCCAGAGCAGGGCGCATCGAGCAAAATCGCATCGAACGTTTCCGGCAGGGCAGCACCAAACACACGGCCGTCAAAATGGGTCAGCGCGGTATTGCTGACGCCGCAGCGGCTGACGTTGGCATGCAGCACTTTGACGCGGCTGGCAGAATATTCGTTGGCAACGATGCCGCCCTGGTTATTCATCAGTGCGGCAATTTGCGTGGTTTTTGAACCGGGCGCAGCGGCAACGTCCATCACCAGCACGGGTTGGGTGTCGTTGGCAAACAGCGCGGTGACCGGCAGCATGGAACTGGCTTCCTGAATATAGAAAAGCCCGGCAAGGTGCGCGAGCGCGTTGCCTAAGCGTGATTCATCCAGAGCATGACGGTTGATCCAGAAACCTTCCCCGCACCAGGGCACCGGTTCTAATTCCCACTGATAGCTGGCGGCCAGTTCGAGAAATGCCGCCACGCTGATTTTTAGCGTATTGACCCGCAGGCTTGGGCGAAGAGGGCGCTGACAGGCTGCAATGAAATCTTCCATGCTGAGGTTTTCAGGCATGATCGCGCGGGTCGCATCGAGAAAGGCGGCGGGTAATTTATCGGCGAAGGTGCCGGTGGTGGTGAGTTTTGACAAGAGTGCGGTTCCAGAACTGAATAAGTTTTCCAGCGACGGAGTCTAGCATATTTACACCCGATGAACGGCAGGTGCGACTGACCAAAATGAACAGGCCACCCGAAGGTGGCCTGTGTGCGTGAGGGGGCGATCAGTTTCTTGGGATTGCGGTTCCCCAGTCCTGCCAGTCTTTCGGCGCCTCCGGATTAAGCAGGAAGTGATTGCCGCTGGCGGCTTTCGGTGCCAGAGGTGTCGTCGGTGGCGTTGCGAAGGCAATTCCGCCACGAATGAACTGCTGGAATGTGCCGCTTTTGAACACGCCGCCGGTCAGACCGAATTGCAGGTCATACCCGGATGCCAGCCAGAAGACCGTGTTTGCCCGCACCAGATACTGATACTTCTTACTAATGCGCAGCGTGACGTTCACCCTGTCGGCCATCGCGCCAAGGTATAAGCCGGAAACGGTACCCACTTCGATACCGCGGAACAGCACCGGCGTACCAATTTGCAGCGAACCGACTTCGGCGGCATCGACCACAATCCCTAATCCGTCGGTATAACGGGAATCGGTTATGGTTGATTCCTGCAAGTCAAAGTTGCGCGTCGGTGCGCCTTTGCCCGCTTCCACATTGATGTAGGGCTGGAGCAGTGTATCCAGATTGCTGACGCCACCGGCAGAAATCTCAGGTGAGACAATCGAGAAGCGCGAGCCACGACGGGCAAACGCATCGACATATTCCGGATACAGCACCGCTTTGGCCGCCACCTGATTCAGTTGCTGATCCAGTTTCAATGATTCGACCTGACCGATAGTGATACCGAGATAACGCAGCGGCATCCCCGGCGACAGTTTGCTGGCATCGTAGGTATTGAGAACGATCTGGCTGCCGACAGCGCGGGCTGAGGTTTCGGAGTCATACAGATTACGTTTCGCACCCTTGGTCAGCGTCACGCCTTCCAGATTATCGAAACTGATGGCGCCTTTTAATGCGCGATCGAGCGGTGAAGCCTGAACGGTCAAACCGCTGCCGTTGAGCTGAACCTTCGCGCCGCCTTCTGCCCAGAAAATACTTTTATCTGTGAGCAAGTTGCGATACTGCGGCTGGATGTAAACGTCCACGTCGAATTCATTGGCCTTCGGGCGAACATTAACGATTTCACCGACCTGGAATTTACGGTAGAGCACCACAGAGCCGGTTTGTACGTCTGGCAGGCTTTTCGCGGTCAGCGTCAGCGTTGCGCCGGGTTGCTCACCCTGAATACCTTCGGCCGCTTTTTCGGCGTTGCTGTAAAGCGGGTATTTCTGCGCCGGTGCGCCTTTGGTGCCCGGAATGATGCGTACACCGCCATCTACCCACTCCTGAGCGCTGGCGCCGAGCACTTCCATTCCGTCGATACCCAGTTTGACGTCCACGCGGCTGTTGACCACAAACTTGCTGTCTTTATGCAGCAGGTCTTTGTATTCCGGCATGATGGCGGCGTTAAACAGGATGCCTTCGTCGGTCAGTTTGCGATCCATCACTTGTCCGACCGTGATGCCATACAGTTTGATCGGCTGCCCGGCGTCAATGCCGTAGCTTTGCGGAGCAATCAGCTGAACTTTGACGGTGCCGGGGTCCTGAAGCAGCTTGCGGTTACTGTCCAGCACCACGAAATGCTTCTGCGGTTCACCTTCGCCTGGGATCAGTTCGAGCGTGTTGCCGGTGAGCAACTGGCTGAGGTTGGCGTTGTTAAGGCTGATGCGCGGGCTGTTCATTTCAATGCGCGTGCCGGTGCGGATCATATCCAGCACAGACGGGTCGACGGTCAGTTTACCGGTGACTTTGCTGTCCGCCTGCAGGGTGATTTTGGTCAGCGTACCGACCTGAAGCCCCTGGTACATCAGAGGTGTCTGGCCTTCGGACAAACCATTGCCATTCGGCAGATCCAGATCGATTTCTACACCGCGCTGGCTTTGTGCCAGATCGGGATAAAGGACATAAGACTGATCGGCTTTTGCAGGTTTACCTTCGTTAGGTGAATCCATTGAAATGGCGCCGTTCACCAGTGCTGCCAGACTTTCCATCTGTACTTTCGCACCGCTGAGGCTGAAATCACCTTTGAAACCTGAGACGTTCCAGAAACGGGTGTTGTCTTTTACCAGATTGGCAAAACGTTTATCGATCAGCAGATCAATCGTCACGCCGTTATTACCGCTTTCAATATCGTAATCGTAAACTTTACCGATCGGAATTTTACGGTAATACACCAGCGAACCGGTACTCAGTGAGCCCAGATCTTTGGCGTGCAAATGAATCATCAGTTCGCCGGTATTGAGGCGGAATTTAGGCTGCGTATCAAGCGCCACAAAATGGTCTTTCTCTTTACCCGGTCCTGGCATCATGCCGATGTAATTACCGCCGACCAGTGCATCCAGGCCGGAAACCCCGGCAAGCGACGCTTTCGGGGTGACCAGCCAGAATTGTGTGCCATCGCGCAGCGCATCAGTGAGATCACTTTTGATGCTGACCTTCACCTGAATGGTGCGCAGATCCTTGGTCAGGCTGATG
Organism: Rahnella sp. PAMC25559; assembly: GCF_050632365.1. GTDB lineage: Bacteria > Pseudomonadota > Gammaproteobacteria > Enterobacterales > Enterobacteriaceae > Rahnella > Rahnella rivi. The sequence continues at coordinate 2,596,527 of NZ_CP192543.1, forward strand.
GATTCAACCGTCCCGACTTCGACACCCTGATAACGCACAGGCGTACGGCCCGCCACAATCCCTGCGGCGGACTGGAAGTCGATGGTGACTGTTGTGCCGCGCTCCTGAAAGTTGCTGTAAATCAGCCACCCGGCGATCAGTAAGGCGATAAACGGCAGCAGCCAGAAAGGTGAAATCCGGCGTCTGTGTTTTATCCGTGCTTCAGTCGGTGTATTCGGCGTTTCCTGTTGCATGTGCATCCCAAATCAAGCGGCTATCAAGCCATTCAACGGCAAGAATAGTCAGGATCACGGCGGAGCCAAAGTAAAAGGCGGCCGGTCCCATTGTAAATGACAAAAGCTGGTCACGATTTACCAGCGACATCATCAATGAAATTACAAACAAATCGAGCATCGACCAGCGTCCGATCCAGGTCACCAGCCGTAATAAACGAATGCGCGTTTTCAGTCCCTGAATCGCTTTGAAATGGATGCTGAGCAGCAGCGTCAGCATCACGATAACTTTGGTAAAGGGCACCAGCACGCTGGCGATGAATACAATCGCGGCGATCGGAACATTTCCGGAGGTGGCGAGCGACACTACGCCAGAAAAAATGGTGTCCTTCAACTGCTGACCGTTGGCGTAAATAATTGAAATGGGCAACAGGTTCGCGGGAATCAAAAAGATCATCGCTGCAATCAGCGCAGCCCAGGCTTTTTGCAGGCTGTGTTTATAACGCACACGCATTGGCGTATGGCAACGCGGACACCGCCCACGTTCATCGGGCTGACCTGTGAATTTGCAGGATAAACACAGACGCAGCGACGAAGGCACACCTTTAGGCTGGCGCTGCGGATAAAACTCTTCCCACAGCTGTTCGATATTAAGATTTATCATGGTCAGCGTGACCATGACCGTCATCATCAGATACGCGGCCAGCGCCACGCCGACATTGATATCGGCATACTCTTTCACCTTGATGCTGGCGACGGCCATGCCCACCAGGTAAATATCGAGCATGACCCAGTCTTTCAGGCGGTCAAGCATCAGCAACACGGGTTTGAGATTCATGCCGAGTTTGCTGCCAAAATGCAGATAAAGGATGGAGAGGGCCAGCGTGAGCGGTGCGCCAATGGTGCAAAACGCGACCATGCTGGCCGTGACCGGATCGCCCTGACGTGACATCTGCCAGATGCCTTCGAGCAGGCTGGCGTCTATACGGGTGCCCAACAGACGGATGCTGATCAACGGCTCGGTGAATGCGAAAGGCATCAGCAATAAGATGCTGATGGCAATAGTGATCAGACGGGGCAGGGAGCAAACCCGGCCCTTTTCGACTTTGGCATTGCAACGCGGGCAATGTGCAGTCTGTGTGCGTTTCAGCGCCGGAAGCGAAAAAAGATGATCGCATTCGCTACAGCGTTGGTAGCGAACTTGCGGGATCTGGGCTGATATCGTGTGTATTTTCATAGTACCTGGAGTAGTAAGAATACCTGTTGTTACAATTACGCATCCCCTCAGGGGGGCAGGCGAGGCCATCAGGCCAAGATCAGCCAGGTTTTTTTGACAAAATAACGTATTATGCGGTCGGCAAACAGTTATTGTAGGTGAGTCTTTTTGATGTCACACAGGATTAATCTTTTCATATGGGCAATTAATGCTTATTTTAGAGAGGTTAAGCACACCAGAACGGCTCAATGCCCTTAGGTTATTATTGGTTACTACATGAATAAAGAAGCATTCTACACGGAATTAAAACGTGATTTGAGCGCGTTGATCGCCGGAGAGAACAATTTTATTGCCACTCTGTCGAACACCAGTGCCTTACTGTTTGAACGTCTTGAAGGCGTCAACTGGGTAGGTTTTTATCTGATGGACGGCACCACACTGGTACTCGGCCCATTCCAGGGTAAAATTGCCTGTGTGCGTATTCCGGTAGGAAAAGGCGTATGCGGTACCGCAGTGGCGGAGAATACCGTTCAGCGCGTGGGCGATGTCCACGCCTTCCCGGGCCACATTGCATGTGACGCATCAAGTAATGCTGAAATCGTTCTGCCCATTACGGTGAAAGGGACGGTTATTGGCGTATTAGACATTGATAGCACCGTTTATCAGCGCTTTGATGAAGCTGATGAGCAGGGGCTGACAGAGTTAGTCAGCGGGCTTTGCCAGCATCTTGAAAACAGTGATGCTGAAAAATATGTCAATCTGATCGCAAGTTGATCGTCGGATAACGTGGCATTTAATAATGGCGTCATTATAATGGCGCCTGTTCATGCCTGCGCCGGTTGGCAAACCCGTTGTAATCAGGAAATTTCATGGAAAATCAACCTAAGTTGAACAGTAGTAAAGAAGTCATCGCCTTTTTGGCTGAGCGGTTCCCGCTCTGTTTTACCGCCGAAGGCGAAGCACGCCCATTAAAGATCGGTATCTTTGCGGATTTGGTCGAGCGCGTGCAAGGTGAAGAGAATCTGAGCAAAACTCAGTTACGCTCTGCTCTGCGTCTGTATACCTCAAGCTGGCGCTATCTCTACGGCGTTAAAGTGGGCGCTGAACGCGTCGACCTTGATGGTAATTCATGTGGCGTACTGGAAGAGCAGCACGTCGAACATGCCCGTAAACAGTTGGAAGAAGCAAAAGCCCGCGTTCAGGCACAACGTGCAGAACAACAGGCTAAACGTCGTGAAGCCGGTGAAACCACTGAGCCACGCCGTCCACGTCCGGCCGCTAAAAAGCCTGCGCCGCGTCGTGAAAATGCGCCCGCTGCTGTGGCTGGTCAGGAAAATCGCAAACCACGTACACCTCGTCCACCGCGTGAGGAAAAACGTGAACCGCGTCATGTGCCAGTAACAGACATTTCAAAACTGCAAATTGGCCAGGAAATCAAAGTCAGAGCAGGACAGAGTGCGATGGATGCTACCGTTTTGGAAATTGCCAAAGACGGTGTTCGCGTTCAACTCTCTTCGGGTCTGGCGATGATCGTGCGCGCAGAACACTTGCAGTTCTGATACGGAGGCCAACTCAGGCATGAACAAATTTGTCAGATTAAGCGTTATCGCAGGTCTGTTAATGGCAGGAGCAGGGCTGGTTAATACCAGCTTTGCAGCGAATGAGAGTGCACCGGTCACTCTTGCTCAACTCCCTGACCTGACACAGGATCCTCAGGACGCCACGGTGAGCGAGCGTGTTACGGCACGCTTTACCCGTTCGCATTATCGTCAGTTCGACCTTAATGCAGATTTCTCAGCGAAGATCTTCGACCGTTACCTCAACATGCTCGATTATGGCCACAACGTATTGATGGCTTCCGATGTCGCACAATTTACTGATAAACGTGCAACCTTGGGTGAGGAACTGAAATCCGGTCAGTTAACCACGCCATACGCTTTATTCAATTTGGCGCAAAAGCGTCGCTTTGAACGCTACGACTATGCGTTAAAAGTGCTTGCCCGCCCGATGGATTTCACTGGCAACGACACGATTCAACTTGATCGCAGTAAATCCCCGTGGCCGAAAGACCGCGCGGAACTGGACAAATTGTGGGATGCGAAAGTCAAATATGACGAGCTGAACCTCAAGCTGACCGGTAAAAACGATCAGGAAATTCGCGACGTGCTCTCCAAACGCTATCATTTCGCGATGAAGCGTCTGACCCAAAGCAACAGCGAAGACGTATTCCAGTTGGTGATGAATGCCTTTGCGCATGAAATCGACCCGCATACCAATTACCTTTCTCCTCGCAGCACTGAGCAATTCAATACTGAAATGAGCCTGTCTCTGGAAGGTATTGGTGCCGTTCTGCAGGGTGACGACGATTATACGGTGATCAACTCAATGGTAGCAGGCGGCCCGGCGGCCAAAAGCAAAGCCATTGCAGTGGGTGACCGCATTGTCGGCGTAGGTCAGGTTCAGGCGGGTAAACCCTCACCGATTGTTGATGTGATCGGCTGGCGTCTTGATGACGTCGTCGCGCTCATCAAAGGACCAAAAGGCAGTAAAGTTCGCTTGCAGATCCTGCCAGCGGGCAAAAATGCTAAAAATCATGTGATTACCCTGACGCGCGAAAAAATTCGTCTGGAAGACCGTGCAGTCAAAATGACCATCAAAAATGTCGGCGCTGAAAAAGTTGCTGTCATGGACATTCCTGGCTTCTACGTTGGGTTGACGGACGACGTCAAAGTTCAGCTACAAAAAATGGCTAAGCAGAACGTTAACAGTCTGGTTATCGACCTGCGTACCAACGGCGGTGGCGCACTGACGGAAGCGGTTTCTCTGTCAGGTCTGTTTATCCCAAGTGGCCCGGTGGTTCAGGTTCGCGATAACAATGGCCGCATCCGTCAGGATAGCGATACCGATGGCGTCGTTTACTACAAAGGACCGCTGGTGGTTCTGGTTGACCGTTTCAGTGCTTCTGCGTCTGAAATCTTTGCTGCGGCAATGCAGGATTATGGCCGTGCGCTGATTGTGGGTGAACCGACCTTTGGTAAAGGTACCGTTCAGCAATACCGTTCGCTGAACCGTATTTACGATCAGATGCTGCGCCCGGAATGGCCGGCCCTCGGCTCCGTGCAATACACTATCCAGAAGTTCTATCGCATCAACGGCGGCAGCACTCAGCGTAAAGGGGTTACCCCGGATATTCTGATGCCAACCGGTATTGAATCGATTGAAACCGGCGAGAAGTTCGAAGATAACGCACTTCCGTGGGATAGCATCAACGCCGCGACGTACAATAAATTGGGTGACATGAAGCCTTTCCTGCCTGAGTTATTGAAAAATCACGATGCGCGTATTGCTAAGGATCCTGAGTTCCAGTACATCCAGCAAGATATTGCACGCTACAAAGCGCTGAAAGATAAACGTGATATTGCCTCTCTGAATTACGCACAGCGTGATAAAGAAGATAAAGAGGATGATGCACTGCGTCTTAACCGCCTGAATGAACGCTTCAAACGTGAAGGTAAAAAACCACTGAAATCTTTGGATGATTTGCCAAAAGACTATGTGGCACCGGATCCGTATCTTGATGAAGCCGACAACATTGCGGTTGATCTCGGCAAGCTGGAAAAAGCATTGAGTGATCAGGCTCCGGCTGCGGCGAAATAATCGCTTCGCTGATCTGCCTGTGAATTTAAGAAGCGCACTTCGGTGCGCTTTTTTTATGCCGTGAAAATGAAAGACAGCGCAATCTCGATGTTATATACCGTGGCTTTATCTGTGAAATAAAATACTTCAAAATGTAAAGTATTGTGATTTTGGGCCTTTAACGCCGCGGAACGCTTGAATCCGTGGAAGAAGCCCATAGGATCACTATCAGCCGGACGGGCATGTCCCGGTGGCAGGACCCAATGAATAATAATGAAGTAACGAAGAGGAATTAAAAATTTTATGATGCGTATAGCGTTGTTCCTGATGACAAACCTGGCAGTTATGCTGGTCTTTGGGCTGGTACTCAGCCTGACAGGCATCCAGTCCAGCAGCGTGCCGGGGCTGATGATCATGGCCGGGTTGTTTGGCTTCGGCGGTTCCATCGTCTCTTTGCTGATGTCTAAATGGATGGCGTTGCGCTCGGTGGGCGGTGAAGTTATAGAGCAGCCACGTAACGAAACTGAGCGCTGGCTGGTCGAGACTGTGCGCCGCCAGTCACAGCAGGCGGGCATCGGTATGCCAAAGGTGGCGATTTATCACGCGCCGGATATCAATGCGTTCGCCACCGGCGCACGACGCGATGCTTCTCTGGTTGCCGTCAGCACCGGCTTATTGCAAAGCATGAGTCAGGATGAAGCCGAAGCGGTTATCGCCCATGAGATCAGCCATATTGCGAATGGCGATATGGTGACCATGACCTTGATCCAGGGGATCGTGAATACTTTCGTGATCTTTATTTCCCGTCTGATTGCTCAGGTCGCCTCAGGCTTCCTGTCTGGCAACCGTGACGGCGAAGAGAGTAACGGCAATCCGATGATCTATTTTGCTGTCGCGACAGTGCTCGAACTGGTCTTTGGTATTTTGGCCAGCATCATTACGATGTGGTTCTCGCGATATCGCGAATTCCATGCCGATGCCGGTTCTGCGAAGCTGGTGGGTCGTGAGAAAATGATCGCAGCATTGCAGCGTCTGAAAACCAGCCATGAGCCGCAGGAAGCGGGCAGCTTGATGGCGTTTTGCATCAACGGTAAATCTAAGTCTTTCAGTGAGCTGTTTATGTCTCACCCGCCGCTGGATAAACGTATTGAAGCACTTCGCAGCGGCGAATATCTGAAGTAATCCTCAGATATTGCACATAAAAATGCCCGGCAATCGCCGGGCATTTTGCTTTCTGAGATCTGCTCAGGATTTCAGGTCTTCAGCAGCCTTTTGACTGCTGGTTTTCTGCGTCATTCTGAGCAGGCTGACCAGCGCGCCGGTTCCTGCCAGCGTACCGGCCAGTATCAGTGATGCATGTGTGCCGTGTTCCGGAAACAGGTTAAACATCAGAGCCACCATAGCCGCACCGGTCGTCTGCCCCAGAAGACGTGCGGTGCCTAACAACCCGCTTGCTCCGCCGCTGCGGTTTCGCGGCGCGGAAGTGATGATGGTGTGATTATTGGGAGACTGAAATAGCCCGAACCCCGCGCCGCACAACAGCATTCGCCAGATAATATTCAGATGTGAAGGCTCAGGCGGTAGCAGTGACAGCGAAAACAATCCGATTGAAAAGACGATAAGCCCGATACCTCCGAGCATGCCGGGGTGATAACGCTCAACCAGGCGACCGGCGATGGGTGCCATCACCATGGTTGCTAACGGCCACGGCGTCAGCAGTAAACCGGTGTCGACAGAGTTCAGCCCTAACGTATTTTGCAGGAAGAAGGGCAGAGAGACGAACGCCAGCATCTGCGCACTGAAGGAACACAGTGATGTGCCGAGGGAGAGGCTGAAAATCGGGATACGCAGTAAATCTACCGGCAATAACGGGAAAGGCTGTGAAAGCTGACGGCGTACAAAGAACCAGCCAATTATCAGCAAGGCGATGACCTCTGCCAAAATTAAGTCATGATTCTGACCCTGAGCAAAGCCGCTGATCGCGATGATGAGCAAACCGAAGGTCAGTGCATTCATCACGCTGCTGGTAAAATCAAAACGCTGCCCCTGACTGCGTGTCGAATTGGCGGGCAGGAATTTAAGGCCTAAAAGCAACGCCGCGATACCGATCGGCACGTTAATGGCGAACAGCCATTGCCAGGATGCCACTGACAGGATCCCGGCAGCAATCGTCGGGCCGGCGGCAGAGGAGACGGCCACAATCAGCGCGTTAATTCCCACTCCCCGCCCCAGAAAGCGTTGCGGATAGATGATCCTGATCAGCGCCGTATTGACGCTCATGATTGCCGCTGCGCCAAAACCTTGTAAAACCCGTGCAATGGTCAGCGTCATCAGTGAGTCTGACAGAGCGCAAAACAAAGATGTAATGCTAAAAACCAGCAGACCTGTTTGATAAATGCGGCGATAGCCGAAAATATCGCCCAGAGAGGCGAGTGAAAGCAGGGAGATGGTAATCGCCAGCTGATAGGCGTTGACGACCCAAATCGACGCGGCCGGGCTGGCGTGAAAGTCGTTGGCAATGGTCGGCAGGGCTACGTTGGCGATCGCGCCATCCAGCACAGAAACGGTGATACCCAGTGCGATAGCCAAAATCGCGCCGTATCGCTGGGGAAGGGGAAGTCCGTCGTTGGGTATAGCATTTGGGGTCATAGGATCTGTCAGCGCATAGTCATCAGTGAGGGTAATATTACTACGCTAATGAACTGAAAGTGACAACAGTCACAGTCTGTGACGAATTATTTAGTCTATGCATATTATGAAACAGGGTTAACAGTTCTCACATTCCTGTTCAACGGCTTGATTGCTTCTGTGTGACGCTTGCCACTATAATAAAAACCACGTTCTATTTTTTTTGAAACAAAACCAACGCGAGCAGGTAATTCACTCTATGGCTATCGCAGATCTTGATAAGCAGCCCGATTCCGTTTCTTCCGTTCTGAAAGTTTTTGGTATTTTACAGGCGCTCGGAGAAGAGCGCGAAATTGGTATTACTGAACTTTCTCAACGCGTAATGATGTCGAAAAGCACGGTGTATCGCTTTTTACAGACGATGAAATCTCTGGGTTACGTCGCGCAGGAAGGGGAGTCAGAGAAATATTCACTGACGCTCAAATTGTTCGAGCTGGGTGCAAAGGCGTTGCAAAACGTTGATCTGATCCGCAGCGCTGATATTCAGATGCGTGAATTATCACGCCTGACGCGCGAAACCATTCACCTTGGCGCGCTGGATGAAGATGGCATCGTCTACATCCACAAAATCGATTCTATGTACAACCTGCGTATGCATTCCCGTATTGGCCGACGCAATCCGTTGCACACAACGGCGATTGGTAAGGTGCTGATGGCCTGGGGTGACAAAGCTGAAGTGAGCGCACTGTTGCAGGAAATTGAGTTTACCCGCAGCACTGAAAATACCATTATGAATGCCGCTGACTTACAAACAGCGCTGGATCAGGTACGTGAACAGGGCTTTGGGGAAGATAATGAAGAGCAGGAGCAGGGCCTTCGCTGTATTGCCGTGCCGGTGTTCGATCGTTTCGGCGTGGTGATTGCCGGGTTAAGTATTTCCTTCCCGACAATTCGTTTCTCTGAAGAAAGTAAGAGTGACTACGTTGCAATGCTGCATACCGCAGCGCGTAACATTTCAGAGCAAATTGGTTTGCACGATTATCCATTCTGAATTTGTGCCGGGCAGACCGACGTCTTCGCAAATCGAAATGATGATACGTGAAATGAATTGTTAAGCTCTGACTGAACGCCTGATGGTGTCGACTGTTTCACACTGGCCGTAGTCTCACAGAGATTACGGCTTTTTTATGTGACTGAATGACGCACCAGGCCCGATGTTAATGAACTGCGATGTGTGTTTCTGATTACTGAACATGCCGCCAAAGCCAGCGGTTTCGGCTCAACATGTTCAGCATTCAGAACTTAGCGGTGTGCCAGCTCAGCCGTTTCTTCTGAATCCATAACTGCTTTATCAGTTTGTTTCATGATCTGGCTGGTGATCGTACCGGCTGTCATGGAACCACTCACGTTCAGTGCAGTACGGCCCATATCAATCAGCGGTTCCACTGAAATCAACAATGCAACCAGGGTAACCGGCAGGCCCATTGCCGGGAGCACGATCAGGGCTGCAAATGTTGCGCCACCACCCACACCGGCTACACCGGCAGAGCTCAGGGTGACGATACCCACTAATGTTGCAATCCACACCGGATCAAACGGGTTGATGCCGACCGTTGGCGCCACCATCACTGCCAGCATGGTTGGATATAAACCTGCACAACCGTTCTGACCAATCGTTGCACCGAAGGATGCGGCGAAGCTGGCGATGGATTCAGGAATACCCAGACGGCGAGTTTGCGCTTCAACACTCAGCGGAATAGTTGCTGCACTTGAACGGCTGGTAAAGGCGAAAGTGAGCACCGGCCAAACTTTACGGAAGAATTTCATCGGATTCACGCCGGTGAAAGACAACAGTATGGCATGGACGACGAACATAATCGCCAGACCCAAATACGAGGCTACAACGAAGCTGCCGAGCTTAACGATATCCTGAATGTTGGAGCCGGCCACGACTTTGGTCATTAATGCCAGTACGCCGTACGGGGTCAGTTTCATCACCAGACGTACCAGTTTCATCACCCATGCCTGCAGGGTATCGATGAAGACCAGAACACGCGGGCCTTTTTCAGCATCGTCTTTCACCAGCTGCAGGGCAGCAACGCCCACGAAAGCGGCAAAGATCACTACGCTGATGATCGACGTCGGGCTTGCACCGGTCAGATCGGCAAACGGGTTCTTAGGAATAAAGGAAAGGATCAGCTGAGGTACACTCAGATCAGCCACTTTACCCACATAGTTGGATTGAATCGCCGTCAGACGCGCTGTTTCTTGCGTGCCTTGTACCAGACCTTCGGCGGTGAGTCCGAACAGACCGGTGACGAAGATACCCACCAGGGAGGCGATAAGCGTGGTAAACAACAGGGTACCGATGGTCAGGAAACTGATTTTGCCTAAAGAAGATGCATTATGCAGTTTCGCCACGGCACTGAGAATCGACACAAAGACCAGCGGCATTACGATCATTTGCAGTAACTGAACGTAGCCGTTGCCGACAATATTGAACCAGGTAATTGACGTTTTCAGAATCGGGTCATCTGAACCATAAATCAGTTGCAGTGCCAGACCGAATACAACACCCAGACCCAAACCGGCCAGGACTTTTTTTGCCAGGCTCCATTGTTTATGACGTGTTTGCGCCAGCAATAAAAGCAAAGCGACAAAGACCACTACGTTAAGAACGAGCGGAAGATTCATACCAAACTCCAGACTTATAGTTTTATATTTAAACGGGTGTTCCCAAAGGGATTGCACCATCCCATAGCGTTGGGGTGCAGAATATCAGTTTGGGTGCCCGATCATTTATATCCAAAAAGAATGCATTATAACTTTTCGATGGTTTTTGTATTAATTTTCACCACATCGTCGCTATTTCATTCTGATCAGATGAACAGCTTCAAAAGATGATTAAAAATGTCAGGATTGATTGCACCAATAATGGGCGTCCAGTCTGGCCAGAATAGCGTAAGCCCCACCAGCATCAGACAGAGCGTTCGTTCCAGCTGATTGCCTTTCTGACTGTTAATAATGGGCAGGCGAAAGCGCCATCGGCATGGCCAGAGCAGGGGAACCCCCGCTGGCGTGAGCATATCTGCAAGTATATGACTGAGATAACCAATGATCATGGCATGAAAAGCATCAGCCGGAATAACCCAGTCGTGGGGGAAATGCGTGCGTAGCAGGAAGATGCCGCCAATGACGGCCAGCAAACTGTGTGTAAAACCACGATGCCCGAAGGCGCGTGCGATGGGATGAGAAATCCATTTCAGACGCTGGCCAATCAGAGATTTGGGATGATCGATGTCCGGCAACAGGCAGGTCAGTAATGACCCGGGAATAATATGCCACCAGTCGCCGTGCGCCAGCTCGGGAGAGAGCTGCGCCTTCTTGGCAAATACCGCACAGGCGATAGAAAAAATGAGGTGGCCTTCCGCCGTCATGACGCGTCCGAACTGGATAACTGTTATTTTATCCAGTATAAGTGAAACTGTCACAATCTTGGAAGCAGAACCCTGTAACTAATTGTCAACGGTATGATTAGAATGAAAAAGGCGTATAAAAATACGCCTTAATACTGTCACGTATTCTCAGTTAACGTGCCAGCCAGCCTCCGTCCACGGCAATGGTATATCCATTGACGTAATCTGAAGCTTGAGAGGCCAGAAACACCACCGGCCCCATCACATCTTCCGGTAAACCCCAGCGTCCCGCAGGAATACGATCGAGGATCTCCTTGCTGCGTTCACCGTCTGAGCGGAGCTGCTCAGTATTATTAGTCGCCATATAGCCCGGCGCAATAGCATTGACGTTAACGCCATGTTTGGCCCATTCATTGGCCATCAGTCGCGTAATGCCCATCACCGCACTTTTAGACGCTGTATACGAGGGCACGCGGATCCCACCCTGATAGGACAACATTGAGGCAATGTTAATAATTTTCCCGCCGGTGCCTTGCTTAATAAACTGTTTAGCCACTGCCTGAGACATAAAGAATAACGTCTTACTGTTGACGTTCATCACGTCGTCCCAGTTTTTTTCACTGAACTCAATGGCATCTTCACGGCGAATAATACCTGCATTGTTAACCAGAATATCAATATGGCCGAACTCATTCACCGCCTGAACAATCAGTTCAGGAATGCCCTGAATACTGCTCAGATCGGCACGGAGATCCAGAAAACGGCGTCCGGTAGCCATGATTTTTTCAGCCGTTTCGCCTGGCTCAGAAACATTAATGCCCACGATGTCGCACCCGGCCTGCGCCAGTCCCAGCGCCATGCCTTGTCCCAGACCGGTGTTGCAACCGGTCACAATGGCGACTTTACCTGTTAATTCAAACGCATTGAGGATCATAATCACAGTCTCTTTTGCTTCGGCATGTTCGCCTGAAAGATTTGATGACTCCGCCATATCATGACGGAGTCGCTGGATTAGCGAATTTCGCTGACTTTGACGTGATCCATATCGTCGAAGACCTGGTTTTCTCCCACCATGCCCCAGATAAAGGTGTAATTCTTAGTACCGACGCCGGAATGGATCGACCAGCTTGGTGAAATTACGGCTTGTTCGTTATGCACCAGCAGATGGCGCGTTTCCTGCGGTTTGCCCATCATATGGAAGACGGCGGTTTCTTCTTCCATGTTGAAGTAGAAATACACTTCCATGCGGCGCTCATGCGTATGGCACGGCATGGTATTCCACAGGCTGCCTTCTTCCAGCTTGGTCAGCCCCATGGTCAGCTGACAGGTTTCCAGCACGTCCGGAACAATGAATTTATTGATTGTCCGGCGGTTGCTGGTGGCAGCATCACCGATGGTTTGCGGCGATGCTTCTGCCAGCGTGATTTTTTTATTTGGGAAAGTAGTGTGCGCAGGGGCGCTGTTGTAATAGAACTTGGCGGGTTTTGCCGTATCGATGCTGCTGAATTCAACCTGTTTTGTGCCTTTGCCAACGTACAGCGCTTCTTCATGACCAATCTCATACGTTGTGCCATCAACGACGATAATGCCCGGCCCGCCAATGTTGATCACGCCCAGCTCACGGCGCTCAAGGAAATAGCTGACACCGAGTTGCTTACCGACTTCATCACCGACAGAAACCGATTTTTCAGCGGGCATTACGCCACCGACGATGATGCGGTCGATATGGCTATAGGTCATGGTGTAAGTATTTCTTTCGAAAATTTTCTCGATGAGAAATTCGCGGCGTAACTCAGCAGTATCGAGCGTTTTAGCGTGGTCGCTGTGAATGCTTTGACGAACTTGCATGTCGTGCCTCTTGTGCGTTGTGTTGTGCATATAAAGGAGGACTTGCCGGGCTAGTCTGACCGTTGCGTGGCAGTGACAGCGTACAGAAGCAGGAGAGCTCCCGGCTCGTCCGTGTTGCAGAAATCATAAGTTCATCGGCATGTGAATTCAATAAAAATGAAATAACGTTTTATTTATTTTTGAGGCAGCTCAAGATTTCTGACATTAATCTGTTGTGATGTCAGTTTTAGTGCAGATAACACGAGGGATTTAGCAGGAGGAGAGGAGGCGCAGCTGCAATAATGCGCTGCGCCTCAGGTTCAGCTGATGTGCGAAGGACGCAATTCTTCGAGAGTGGAAAGCCGGGTATCGGCAAGTGCCCAGCGCGGATCTGCACTGAACTCATGAGCTGGCACCACTATTGAGCGCATACGTGCCGCTTTCGTCGCGATCATGCCGTTAAACGAGTCTTCCAGCGTCACGCAATGCAGCGGATCCACCTGTAATTCTGCGGCGGCGAGTAAGTAAACTTCCGGATGTGGCTTGCTGTAGGGTAAATGTTCTGCAGAGACGCGAACCTGAAAATACGATTGCAGGTTAAACATTTCCAGTACGGTATCCAGCATATGCAGTGGCGATGCTGAGGCCAGACCGATCTTCAGCCCCTGATCGCGGCAAAGCTCAAGCGCGTGCGTGACGCCAGGCAACAGCGGGCGAGTTTGTTCCACCAGTTCAAGGGTGCGGGCGATGACCATCGCCGATGTTTCTTCCTGGCTTGGGCCTTGCCACGGCAATACCTGATACCACATCCGCACCACCTGATCGATGCGCAAACCGAGGGTATCCGGCAGTAAATGGCGCTGTGAGATATCCACACCGAGGCTGCTAAAAACATCCAGCTCTGCCTGAACCCATAAAGGTTCAGAGTCAATCAACAGACCATCCATATCGAAAATTGCGGCGTTAACGGGGCGGGCATAGGCCATGCGGGCGAACTCCATATCAGTGAATTAGACTGTTACTGTATCACCGGCTGAGAAAGGGTTAAATCTGTTGCAAAAAATCCTAAAGCAGCCATTTTCAGGTCAGTATTTTGCTAACTGGTTAAAATGATGAGCGGTTCAGACTTTCTGTGGGTAAACTTAGCGGAAGATAAAGACGTCCTAACAAGGGGAATTCATGACGTACCAACAAGCCGGGCGTGTCGCGGTCCTGAAAAGAGTTGCCGGGTGGATAATTTTCATTCCCGCGCTGCTTTCCACATTGATTTCATTGCTTAACTTTATTAATGAACACACTAAGACTCAAGAGGGTATCAACGCGGTAATGCTGGATTTTGTCCATGTTATGGTGGACATGGCGCGTTTTAACACCACATTCCTCAACGTGTTCTGGTACAACTCGCCTGTGCCGTCACTGGGGCAGGGATTCACCAGCGCGAATATTATGTTCTTCGTTATCTACTGGCTGATCTTCGTCGGGCTGGCACTTCAGGCTTCTGGCGCAAGAATGTCACGTCAGGTGAAACATATTCGGGAAGGCATTCAGGATCAGCTGATACTTGAGCAGGCAAAAGGCGCAGAAGGGCGTACACGTCCCCAGATTGAAGAGCGCATAGTGATCCCCCGACATACCATTCTTGTGCAATATTTCCCGCTGTATATTCTGCCCGCCATCATTGCGGTTATCGGCTATTTCATTTTGAAATTATTAGGTTTACTGGGGTGAACCCGGTGAAACCGGCGCGTTAATTTAAGCCGCTTTGAGGCATAAATAAGGCCTGAATATTTCAGTTATTCAGGCCTTATTCGTTTGTGCATTTACTCATGTATCCTGCTAATTAAAATCTTCGTGTAACAACCTTTCCACCGCGCGTTGCGCGACGACCTGATGCTGGCCACCGAATAAATTGCTGCGGTTCAGCAGATAATATAACTGGTATATCGGTTGCCTCGAAATGAAGTCATCGGGAAGCGGCGTCTTGCTCTGATAGCCGTCGTAAAGCTGAGGCGGAACGTTTGGATATAAAGGCAGCATCGCCAGGTCGCACTCGCGATCGCCCCAGTAACAGGCAGGATCGAAAATCACCGGACCGTTTTCAGAGAGTCCACAATTATGCGGCCATAAATCACCATGCAGCAGGGAAGGCTGAGGCTGATGGTTCTGTAGCCGCCCATGAACCATTGCAGTGATGTCGTCTATATTGCCGAAAATCATGCCTTTTTCAGCTGCCAGCTGTAATTGCCAGCCGATGCGTTGTTCGGCGAAAAATGTTGCCCAGCGTCTCTGCCAGCTGTTGGGCTGAGGAAGCGTTGCCAGTTCATTATCGAAATCCAGCCCGAACTGCAGTTGTTCACTCCACTGGTGCAGAGCGGCAAGTTGTTGACCTAAAAGATAGGCATTATGCGCATCGAGAGATTTTTGCGGAATATATTCCAGTAACAGAAAACTGTAATCCCGGTCACTGCCCACGCCATAAACTTCAGGAACGCGGACTGTCCGACTGCGGGCGAGCAGGGCGAGTTGATCGGCTTCGGCGGCGAAAATAGGCAGCATTTCGCGCGCGTTGCATTTAACAAACACATCCCTGTCACCATAACTAAGCCGCCAGGCGGGATGTATTTCACCTCCCGGAAGCTCAACACGTTCGCGGATTTCTGCACTGCCCAGATGTTCACTCAACAAACGATTGACGGCTTGCCACATGGTATGACCCCTTCTGACTGGCCCGATAATTCATTAAGTTAGCGTTTTTTCCGCTTCAAAAACCCGATCCGGCGCACGGCTGAACCAGAAGATGGTGTTAATTTTCGCCCTATGAGATGCAGACTTCCTGAACTTGAAAAACAACGAAAATGCTAATTTCAGAATATGTGAAGTGAAAGAGGTTTTATAAGCAGAATTATCTTATCGACATGCTTCTAACCCCTTTGTTTAACAAAACAATAATAATAATAGACTAAAAATATATTCAGGTGAGGAAAGAAGATGTATATGCTACATCTCGTCCAAGTCGCGAGAGAGATAATGTGAAACCAAACATTCTTTATTTGATGGCCGCGCTATTACTGGCGGGTTGCGCTAAAGAAACGCCGGTTCAGACGACGCATTTTTTGAAACCATCACCGCCTTCACGGGCTGATACATCATTAATGCATCAGGGCCCTTACGGCGAGGTGATTCGCCAGGCGGCAAGCACTTACGGCGTAGATGAAACACTGGTAAAAGCCATCATTCAGGTCGAATCTGGATATAACCCAACCGTTGTCAGTAAATCGAATGCGATTGGGTTAATGCAGCTAAAGGCCTCAACGGCAGGACGCGATGCCTACCGGATGAAAGGACGCTACGGTCAGCCTTCACCGCGTGATCTGAAAGATCCTGCGGTGAATATCGATTTGGGCACAGCGTATTTGAGCATTTTGCAGCAACAGCTCGCAGGTATAAATAACCCTGAGACGCGCCGTTATGCCACTACCGTAGCCTATGTTAACGGTGCTGGCGCATTGCTGAGAACCTTCGCGAAAGATAAAACATTTGCGATTGCTCAGATCAACCAGATGTCGCCAACGGAGTTTTATCAGCACGTTCAGAACAAACATCCGGCTCCACAGGCGCCACGTTACTTGTGGAAAGTGAACAATGCTTACCTCGCGATGCGGTAAGCATTGAATTTCCCGCCCGCGGTTCAGGCTGCTGGCGGGAAGGTTTTGATAATCTCAATAATACCGTTGATGACGAACTGAACGCCCATACAGACCAGCAAAAATCCCATCAGACGCGAAATCGCCTCAATCCCGCTTTTACCGACCAGACGCATAATGGCGCCTGAACTGCGCAGTGAAATCCACAAAATCATGCCCACTAAAAAGAAAATCATCACCGGTGCAACGGTAATAATCCAGTGTGGATAGTCAGATGATTTCACGGTCGCAGCACTGCTGATGATCATGGCAATGGTGCCCGGCCCGGCGGTACTTGGCATGGCAAGAGGCACAAAAGCGATATTTGGCGAATCCTGTTTCTTCATTTCCGCCGTTTTGTTCTCGATAAGAATTCTTTCTTCAACGTGTGGCTGCGGGAAAAGCATTCTGAAGCCGATGAAGGAGACGATAAGCCCCCCCGCAATTCGCAGGCCGGGAATCGAAATCCCGAACGTATTCATCACCACCTGTCCGGCGTAATACGCCACCATCATGATGATAAAGACATACACCGAGGCCATCAGCGATTGCTGGTTTCTTTCCTGAGTGGTCATATTCCCTGAAAGACCGAGCATTAAAGCCACGGTTGTCAGTGGATTCGCCAGCGGAAGCAGTACCATCAGGCCCAATCCCAAAACTTCAAATAACTGCCTGACTTCTGTCATATCCTTCCCTTTTTTGAAATGCTGCTGTGGTTACCTTAGCGTGTCAGGGGGGATTACACGAAAAATATCCGTGTTTAGCAACACAGGTCGCTGGAAATTCGCACTTTACGGATGGTAAACTCCCTGCCTGTTTTTACGTCGCATCCCGGTACACTCTCTTGATGTATCGAAGGTGTCTATATTTGGCAAAGTAAAGCTGAATAGCGTGAATAACTAAATGAATTCACACTCAAATATTTTTCTAGATGTGCTCTGTCGTGTGGGGCACCACTGTAGATTAAGGAATTAACATGCCTGTTATTACTCTTCCTGACGGAAGCCAGCGCGTTTTTGATCGTCCCGTTTCCCCCCTTGATGTTGCGCTTGATATCGGACCTGGTCTGGCCAAAGCCTGTATCGCAGGTCGCGTAAACGGTGAGCTGGTTGATGCCACCGATCTTATCGAGACAGACGCTCAACTGGCGATCATTACCACTAAAGACGAAGCCGGTCTTGAAATTCTGCGCCACTCCTGTGCGCACCTTTTGGGTCATGCCATTAAACAATTGTGGCCGGATACCAAAATGGCAATCGGCCCGGTTATCGACAATGGCTTCTATTACGACGTGGATTTAGATCGTACGTTGACTCAGGAAGACATCGAACTGCTTGAAAAGCGCATGCACGAACTGGCTGAAAAGAATTACGACGTTATTAAAAAGAAAGTCAGCTGGCAGGAAGCACGCGATACCTTTGCAAGCCGTGGCGAAGAATACAAAGTGGCGATCCTGGATGAAAACATCAGTCATGATGACCGTCCGGGCCTGTATCACCACGAAGAATATGTTGATATGTGCCGTGGTCCGCACGTGCCTAATATGCGTTTCTGCCATCATTTCAAATTGCAGAAAACCTCTGGTGCGTATTGGCGTGGTAACAGCGACAACAAAATGCTGCAACGCATTTACGGCACCGCGTGGGCTGAGAAAAAACAACTCAACGCCTATCTGCAACGCCTTGAAGAGGCGGGTAAGCGCGACCACCGTAAAATCGGTAAACAGCTTGACCTGTATCACATGCAGGAAGAAGCGCCAGGTATGGTGTTCTGGCACAATGACGGCTGGACCATCTTCCGCGAGCTGGAAGCCTTTGTGCGCATGAAACTGAAGTCTTACGACTATCAGGAAGTGAAAGGTCCGTTCATGATGGACCGTGTGCTGTGGGAAAAAACAGGGCACTGGGAAAACTACAAAGAGGCCATGTTCACCACGTCTTCTGAGAACCGTGAATATTGCATCAAACCAATGAACTGCCCGGGACACGTTCAGATCTTTAATCAGGGTCTGAAATCCTACCGTGATCTGCCGCTGCGTATGGCCGAGTTCGGCAGCTGCCACCGTAATGAGCCATCAGGCGCATTGCATGGCCTGATGCGTGTTCGCGGCTTCACTCAGGACGATGCACACATCTTCTGTACTGAAGAGCAGGTGCGCGACGAAGTGAACAGCTGCATCCGCATGGTTTACGATATGTACAGTACATTTGGGTTCCAGAAGATTGTGGTGAAATTATCCACCCGTCCTGAGAAGCGCATTGGTACTGACGAAATGTGGACTCGTGCAGAGGACGATCTGGCGGCAGCACTGACAGAAAATGAGATTCCGTTCGAATATCAGCCGGGTGAAGGTGCGTTCTACGGTCCAAAAATTGAATTTACCTTGCACGATTGTTTGGATCGTGCGTGGCAGTGTGGTACCGTGCAGCTCGACTTTTCATTACCTGGTCGCTTGAACGCCTCTTATATTGGCGAAAGCAACGACCGTCAGGTCCCGGTAATGATTCACCGTGCTATCCTGGGTTCAATGGAGCGCTTCATTGGTATTCTGACTGAAGAATACGCAGGCTTCTTCCCAACATGGATGGCTCCGGTTCAGGTAGTGATCATGAATATCACTGATACACAAGCTACCTATGTCGAAGAATTAACTAAAAAACTGCAAGAAGCAGGCATTCGCGTTAAAGCCGACTTGAGAAATGAGAAGATTGGCTTTAAAATTCGCGAACACACGCTACGCCGTGTTCCTTACATGTTAGTTTGTGGCGATAAAGAGGTCGAAGCGGGCAAAGTTGCCGTTCGAACTCGCCGCGGCAAAGACTTAGGAAGCATGGACGTTAGCGAAGTCGTTGACAAACTGCTGGCGGAGATCCGCAGCAGAAGTCTTCATCAACTGGAGGAATAAAGTATTAAAGGCGGAAAACGAGTTCAACCGGCGCGTCCTAATCGCATTAACAAAGAGATTCGCGCGCAAGAAGTTCGCCTCACAGGCGTCGATGGCGAGCAGATTGGTATTGTCAGTCTGAATGAAGCTCTTGAAAAAGCTGAGGAAGCGGGCGTCGATTTAGTAGAAATCAGTCCGAATGCCGAGCCGCCAGTTTGTCGAATCATGGATTACGGCAAATTCCTCTACGAGAAGAGCAAGTCGACTAAAGAGCAGAAGAAGAAACAAAAAGTTATTCAGGTTAAGGAAATTAAATTCCGACCTGGTACCGATGATGGCGACTATCAGGTCAAACTACGCAACCTGATTCGCTTTCTGGAAGATGGCGATAAAGCCAAAATCACCCTGCGGTTCCGTGGGCGTGAAATGGCGCACCAACAGATCGGTATGGAAGTGCTTAACCGCGTCCGTAAAGACCTGTGTGAAGATTCTGAACTGGCCGTTGTCGAATCCTTCCCTACGAAGATCGAAGGTCGTCAGATGATCATGGTGCTCGCACCTAAGAAGAAACAGTAAGGCTTCCAAGTAATCCTGCTGCGCGGTGTTCGCACCGCGTATGCTGGATTCGCCTTTCTGATTCATGTTAATAACAATGCGAAGTGGAATGTAAAATGCCAAAGATCAAAACAGTACGCGGCGCCGCTAAACGCTTCAAAAAAACCGCCAACGGTGGTTTTAAGCGTAAGCACGCAAACCTGCGTCATATTCTGACCAAAAAAGCTACTAAGCGTAAACGTCACTTGCGTCCAAAAGGCATGGTATCCAAGAACGATTTGGGTCTTGTCTCTGCATGTCTGCCGTACGCATAAATACACTTTTTTCATTTAGAATATAAAACTCAGGAGAGCATATGGCTCGCGTAAAACGTGGTGTGATTGCACGTGCACGTCACAAGAAAATTTTAAAGCAGGCGAAAGGTTACTACGGTGCCCGTTCGCGCGTATATCGTGTTGCATTCCAGGCTGTTATCAAAGCTGGTCAATACGCTTACCGTGACCGTCGTCAAAAGAAACGTCAGTTCCGTCAGCTGTGGATCGCGCGTATCAACGCAGCAGCTCGTCAGAACGACATGTCTTACAGCAAATTCATTAACGGCTTGAAAAAAGCTTCTATTGAAATTGACCGTAAGATTTTGGCTGACATCGCAGTCTTCGACAAAGTGGTATTTGCCGCTCTGGTTGAGAAAGCGAAAGCAGCACTGGCGTAAGTCAGGTGAAAGAGGGAGCTTGCTCCCTCTTTTATATTTTGTGTTTGAAATCAGTCCGATTCGTTGTTTAATAGCTGCAACGTCGATTCATTTTCGGTTCAAGAGTGTCCATCAACAAGGTAACGCAAGCATGAATGCTGCTATTTTCCGTTTCTTTTTTTACTTTAGCGCCTGACTCAGGAAGGCTTTCGCGCGTAAGAGAAGAAACGAAAAGTAGCGCCTAAGCCTCCCTCGTGGAGGCTTTTTTGTATCTGTGCTTTATACACTAAGGTTCAGGGTCAAAATCGCGCCCCTGATTAATCACGGTTATTTTACATCGGGCCATATTGGCCAGAAGAAGAGGAAAGCAATGCCACATCTCGCAGAGCTGGTTGCCAATGCCAAGGCAGCCGTAGAGAGTGCTCAGGATATCGCCACGCTCGATAACGTGCGTGTTGAGTATCTGGGTAAGAAAGGCCACCTGACACTCCAGATGACGACCCTACGTGAATTGCCTGCGGAAGAACGCCCGGCAGCGGGTGCCGTGATCAATGAAGCGAAAACGCAGGTTCAGGAAGCCCTGAATGCGCGCAAAAATACGCTGGAGTCTGCGGTGCTGAATGCGCGTCTCGCCGAAGAAACGATTGACGTTTCCTTGCCTGGCCGTCGCATTGAAAACGGTGGTTTGCATCCGGTGACCCGTACTATTGACCGCATCGAAACCTTTTTCGGTGAATTAGGCTTTACCGTCGAGACTGGCCCGGAAATCGAAGATGATTATCACAACTTTGATGCCCTGAATATTCCCGGCCATCACCCGGCACGTGCAGACCATGATACTTTCTGGTTTGATGCCAAGCGCTTGTTGCGTACCCAAACATCCGGTGTGCAGATCCGTACCATGAAGGATCAGCAACCGCCGATTCGTATTATCGCGCCGGGCCGTGTTTACCGTAACGACTACGATCAGACTCACACCCCGATGTTCCATCAGATGGAAGGCCTGATTGTTGATAAAGACATCAGCTTCTCCAACCTGAAAGGTACTCTGCATGATTTCCTGAACAACTTCTTTGAAGCTGATTTGCAGATCCGTTTCCGTCCTTCCTATTTCCCGTTTACAGAGCCTTCCGCGGAAGTTGACGTCATGGGCAAAAACGGTAAATGGCTGGAAGTGCTGGGCTGCGGCATGGTGCACCCGAACGTATTGCGTAACGTCGGTATCGATCCGGAAGTGTATTCCGGTTTTGCCTTCGGTATGGGGATGGAGCGTCTGACCATGTTGCGTTACGGCGTGACTGATCTGCGTGCATTCTTCGAAAACGATCTGCGTTTCCTCAAACAGTTTAAGTAAGGCGGGAATATCACATGAAATTCAGTGAACTCTGGTTGCGTGAGTGGGTAAACCCAGCCATCAGCAGCGAAGCATTATCCGATCAAATCACGATGGCCGGCCTGGAAGTTGACGGTGTTGAACCTGTCGCTGGCGTATTTAATGGCGTGGTGGTAGGCGAAGTTGTGGAGTGCGGTCAGCATCCTAACGCAGACAAACTGCGAGTCACCAAAGTGAACGTGGGCGGCGATCGCCTGCTGGACATCGTGTGTGGCGCACCAAACTGCCGTCAGGGCCTCAAAGTTGCCGTGGCAACTGTCGGTGCCGTACTGCCGGGTGATTTCAAAATCAAAGCCGCAAAACTGCGTGGTGAGCCTTCAGAAGGAATGCTGTGCTCGTTCTCCGAGCTGGGTATTTCCGAAGATCACGACGGAATCATCGAGCTGCCGCTGGATGCGCCGGTCGGAACAGATATCCGCGAATTCCTGAAGCTGGATGACAGCACCATCGAAATCAGCGTAACGCCAAACCGTGCGGATTGCCTCGGTATTATTGGTGTAGCGCGCGACGTGGCCGTGGTTAATCAGCTTCCACTCATCGAACCTGAGATGAAACCCGTAGCTGCAACGATCGACGCATCAGTGTCTATCGATGTTCAGGCACCGCAAGCCTGTCCTCGCTATCTGGGCCGCGTGGTGAAAGGCATCAACGTTAAAGCGCCAACGCCACTGTGGATGCGTGAAAAACTGCGTCGCTGTGGCACCCGTTCTATTGATGCCGTAGTGGATATTACCAACTACGTGCTGCTGGAATTGGGACAGCCAATGCATGCCTTCGATCTCAGCCGTATCAATGGCGGTATCGTGGTGCGTATGGCGCAAAAAGATGAAGCGCTTACGCTGCTCGATGGTACGCAAGCCAAGCTGAAAGAAGACACGCTGGTGATTGCCGATCACCAAAAAGCGCTGGCGATGGCCGGTATTTTCGGTGGTGAGCACTCTGGCGTTAATGACGAAACGCAGGATGTATTGCTGGAGTCGGCCTTCTTTGCTCCGCTGGCGATCACAGGCCGCGCACGCCGTCAGGGCTTGCACACCGATGCATCGCACCGCTATGAGCGTGGCGTTGACCCTGAACTGCAGTTTAAAGCCATTGAACGTGCCACCGCGCTGCTGTTAAGCATTTGTGGCGGTGAAGCCGGTCCGGTCATTGATGTGACTTCTGCGTCAGATTTACCGAAAGCGGCAACCATTACGTTGCGTCGAGAAAAACTGGATCGCCTCATTGGTCACCATGTTGAGGATGCACAGGTCACGGATATTCTGACCCGACTGGGTTGTGACGTTGCCCATAACGGCGATCACTGGGTGGCAGTCGCACCGAGCTGGCGCTTTGACATGCAGATCGAAGAAGATCTGGTGGAAGAAGTTGCCCGAATTTACGGTTACAACAACATTCCAGATGTGCCGGTAAAAGCGAATCTTGAAATGACCCGTCACCGTGAAGCCAATCTGTCGCTGAAACGTGTGAAAAATCTGCTGGTTGATCGTGGTTTCCAGGAAGCCATCACTTACAGCTTCGTTGATCCTAAAGTGCAGGCTTTACTGCATCCGGGCGAAGACGCGCTGATTCTGCCAAGTCCGATCTCCGTGGAAATGTCAGCAATGCGCCTTTCCCTGTGGTCTGGCTTGCTGACTGCGGTCGTTAACAACCAGAATCGCCAGCAAAGTCGTGTGCGTTTATTCGAAAGTGGCCTGCGCTTTGTGCCTGATACTCAAGCTGATTTAGGTATCCGTCAGGACGTCATGCTGTCTGGCGTGATTTCCGGCAATAAAAATGAAGAGCATTGGGATCTGGCGCGTCAGGCAGTTGACTACTACGATTTGAAAGGTGATCTTGAGGCTATTCTTGAGCTTACCGGCAAAATGAACGACGTGCAGTTCAGGGTTGAAGCCAATCCTGCATTGCATCCGGGGCAGAGCGCAGCGATTTATTTACGCGGCGAACGTATTGGTTTCATTGGTGTAGTCCATCCGGAACTGGAACGTAAACTCGATCTCAATGGCCGTACTGTGGTCTTCGAAATGCTGTGGGATAAGGTCGCAGACCGCGTACTGCCTGATGCGAAAGAGATTTCCCGCTTCCCGGCGAACCGTCGTGACATCGCCGTTGTTGTGGCTGAAAACGTGCCCGCAGACGATATTTTGGCTGAGTGCAAGAAAGTTGGCGCAAATCAGGTAGTTGGCGTAAACTTGTTTGATGTGTACCGTGGCAAGGGCGTAGCTGAAGGTTACAAGAGCCTGGCTATCAGTCTGGTGTTGCAGGATACCGCCCGTACACTGGAAGAAGAGGAGATCGCCGCTACCGTTGCAAAATGCGTAGAGGCTCTAAAACAGCGATTCCAAGCATCCTTGAGGGATTGAACCTATGGCGCTTACTAAAGCTGAAATGTCAGAACACCTGTTTGAGAAGCTTGGGCTTAGCAAACGGGATGCCAAAGACCTTGTTGAAATATTTTTCGAAGAAGTCCGTCGAGCTTTGGAAAATGGCGAACAAGTTAAACTGTCTGGCTTTGGCAATTTCGATCTGCGTGACAAAAACCAACGTCCGGGACGTAACCCGAAAACCGGCGAAGATATTCCGATCACGGCGCGTCGTGTGGTGACTTTCCGTCCGGGACAGAAATTGAAGAGTCGCGTTGAGAATGCCACTCCGAAAGAATAAGTAACATCTTCTAAAAGGCCGCGAAAGCGGCCTTTTTTTTAACCAAAATTATTCTGCTGGTGGGTAATTTTCCAGGGTTTTAAGTAATTCGCACAGAAAGCGAAAAGATAGTGTTAAAGCGGTGGGCGGTTCAGGATTAGTCTGATAGATTTAATTCACGCGCTAAAGACTCTTATTATTTCTATGCGCTGTTCTGAAGCCGATTTTGTGACATAAATAAAATACCAAAATAAAAACACAACATCAGAAACAGAAAAGGGGCCGAAGCCCCTTAAATGAAATGATTAAACTGGTAGCGGGAAATGGAGTGGATTATTTATCCGCTTTCGCCGGAATAAATTGAATTAGAAAGATAATTAATGGTTATAGAACATGCGAGGTCCACCAGGACCACCGCCGCCATGACCACCACCGTGACCGCCGTCACCAGGGCCCCAAAACGGAGGAAACAGACAACCGCTCAGGCTGACAACAACCAGGCCAATACTTAACAGGGCTAAAATACGACGCATAAAATAGATCCTTTTTGAATAAACAGAGCGAGTATAAATAATTACTGAATAAGCTGTTGTCAGGCTTGCGTTAAGGTTCGTTAATATTTCCATAAGAATTGAACAGATAACACATTCACGCCTGTTGAATTATTTCAATCAGGATACGTTTGTATTTATTACGTAAGCCCGCAGCAAGTTAAACGAAAATCCGCCTTTGGCTCATAGTCAGTTCTGTACCCCCCTGATATAAAAAACACGTCATATAAAATATAGAAGGCGTGACTACCGTGAAAAAATCTCTCTTATTGCTTTGTTGTGCGCTGGCCTTGCCTGTGATCGCACAGGCAAATGTTTCCATTGACGTTAACGTACCTGGCGTAACGCTTCACCTCGGGGATCAGGATCAGCGCGGTTACTACTGGGATGGTTACGACTGGCGTCCGCCGCAGTGGTGGCGCGCGCATCAGGGCCATCATTATGGTGAGCGTAACGAGCGCGGGATGTACTGGCACGGTAACCGCTGGGATGCCAAACCGCCTCAGCGGGGTCATAGCGCGCCGCGGCCGCCACAGCAGCCGCATAATCAGGGCCGCCCGGATGGCGGTGACCACCGTGATAACAACGGTCATCAGGGCGGTGGCAACAATAATCATCAGGGTGGCAATAGCGGTCATCAGGGTAACGGCCAGCCGATTCCGCCCAATGGTCAGCCAGGCCGTTAATCCTGATCGTCATTGCAAAATACAAAAAGCCGGTGCTCAGTCACCGGCTTTTTCATTTTCTGTTTCCGCGCAGTGGAGCTAACTGCTTAATATCGGTAGGATAGCGAGATCCCTACTATCCCTTTCAGCACCCGGAAACTGCAATTCATGTCTAACCGGCAGACCTTTTCGACCCTGGAACATCAGCAAAAAAAGCGTGATCGGCGCGGGCTTTACGGTCTGAGCGTGCTCTTAATTCTGGTGCTGGGGCTGAGTCTCAGCGCGGGCGAAAACTGGCTGTGGCCAGATCAATGGCTCAGTAATGAAGCGCGGTTATTTGTCTGGCAGTTACGCTTACCGCGTGCGATAGCGGTGATTCTGGTCGGCGCGAGTCTGGCTGTCGCCGGTGCCGTCATGCAATCGCTGTTTGAAAATCCTCTCGCAGAACCCGGCCTGCTTGGCGTGGCGAACGGCGCGGGTGTCGCGCTGGTGTTTTGTGTGATGCTCAGTCACGGGATGCTGCCGGTTTGGATCATGAGTCTGGCTGCTGTGGCGGGTGCGTTAGTCGTCACTTTCTTTCTGTTATACGCCGCGCGCAGGCATCGGCTGAATAATGCCCGTCTGCTGCTGGTGGGTGTTGCCATTGGTATTGTGTGCAGCGCCCTGATGACCTGGGCCATTTACTTCAGCAGCAATCTGGATTTACGCCAGCTGATGTACTGGATGATGGGCGGTTTCGGTGGGGTGGACTGGCGACAAGTCTGGCTCGGCGTCATGCTGTTACCGGTTCTGCTCTGGCTGACAGGTCAGGGTAAGACGCTGAACCTGCTTTCACTGGGTACGCAGCAGGCGCAGCAACTGGGCGTTTCCCTGACATCCTGGCGCTATATTCTGGTGCTGGCCGTCGGCTGGATGGTCGGCCTGAGCGTTGCGCTGGCAGGTGTGATAGGGTTTATCGGTCTGGTGATCCCCCATATTCTCCGTTTGTGCGGTATGACCGACCAGCGTCGTCTGCTTCCGGCCTGCGCGCTGTGCGGTGCGGCAGTATTGCTGCTGGCGGATGTGCTGTCACGCATCGGGTTGTACGCGGCGGAGTTGCCGATCGGTGTCGTCACGGCGACGCTGGGCGCACCCGTTTTCATCTGGCTACTTGTCAGAGCCGGACAAATACGCTGATCATCTTTCAAGAGATCAACTATTCTCTCCCTACCTTCTACCTATCAGGATAAAAAGCGATGAGTAATGACATTTTTGATATCTCCCTGAAAACCATTGATAGCGAAACCAAAACGCTTGGCGATTACAAAGGTTCGGTGTTGCTGGTGGTCAATGTGGCGTCACAATGCGGCCTGACCAAGCAATACGAAGGTCTGGAAAATATTTATCAGGCCTGGCATGACCAGGGTTTTGAAGTCCTCGGGTTCCCTTGCAACGAATTTGGCGCGCAGGAGCCGGGTACAGAAGATGAAATCAAAACGTTCTGCACCACGCAGTTTGGCGTTAAATTCCCGATGTTCAGCAAAATTGACGTCAACGGCGAAAACCGTCACCCGCTATACAGCGCGTTGATTGCTGCCCGTCCTGAGGCGGTCAAACCTGAAGCCAGCGGTTTCTACGAGCGTCTGGCGAGTAAAGGGCGTCAGCCGGTGAAACCTGAAAATATCCTGTGGAATTTCGAAAAATTCCTGATTGGCCGCGACGGCACTGTCGTCCAGCGTTTCGCACCTGATATGGCACCGGAAGATCCGATTCTGATGGAAGCGATCAAGGCCGCACTGGCGAAGTAATTCATTAACGTCGAAGGGCAGGGAGCGCGGATGCTGGAGTGTCGTGAAATCAGTGTGGAAGGGCGCCTTCGTGCATTCAGCGCGAAGATTGCGCCGGGCAGCCGCGTTCACCTTATCGGGCCGAACGGCGCGGGTAAAAGTACCTTACTGGCAAGGCTGGCGGGGGTATTTGAAGGAAAGGGCACCCTGACGGGCGATGTGCGGTTTAACGGCCAGCGGGTTGCCGATCTCGGTGGCTTGCAGCTCGCGCGTTTGCGTGCCTGGCTTTGCCAGCAGCTGACCCCGGCGTCCATGATGCCGGTGTTTCAATACTTATCTTTGCACCAGCCCCGCCTTGCTGAACCTGCCGCCGTTGAAAAGACGATTGCGCGTCTTTGTGACGCTTTACAGCTGAGCGATAAACTGGCGCAGCCGGTCACGCATCTTTCTGGCGGCGAATGGCAGCGGGTACGGCTGGCGGCCGTGTTGTTACAGGTCTGGCCGTCAGTGAATCCAGATTCGCTGATGTTATTGCTGGATGAGCCGATGAACAGCCTTGATGTAGCACAGCAACAGGCGCTGGATCAATTGCTGGCGGAGTTCTGCGCCTCAGGCCGCGCTGTTGTGATGAGCGATCACGATCTCAATCACACCTTACATTATGCCCGTCAGGTGTGGCTGATGTCGGCGGGAAGCGTTGTGGCTGCCGGTGAATGTGCTGACGTCATGCAGATTGAAAGGCTTTCTCAGGTATACAACGTCGAATTTCAGATACATTCTCTTGCCGGACGTCAGTGGATAATGACCACGGCGACGCCTTTTTCGTTAAATGAATAGCGGTTTAATTATATTAACGAACCCTATTTTAAACACGAAACACTCTCATTGTTCATAAAAAACACTGCCTGAGGTTCTATTAATAAAGTTCATTTTTTTAATAAATCCTTAATATATTTTAAGTTATTGTTTTTATTGATTTTGTAATAGACGATACTATTTACCCCCTTCCTATTTAACTTCTGTTTAACTTCACAAAACTGGCAAATCCTTAAGGTTAAATTAAGCTTAAACCGACATCATAAGATCCAAAATTCAGGGCGGTGTTTACTTACGGTTAAATAAACACAGTCTACAGTCGTGTTGAGCTAATTACCTTTTGGGATAGTGAAATGGAAAACTTTTTGCCTTTCTCCCGTCCGTCTATGGGCGAAGAAGAGATCGAGGCTGTAGGGCAAGTGTTGCGTTCAGGTTGGATCACGACCGGCCCGCAGACACATCAGCTTGAACAAGATTTTTCTGCTGCCTTTGGTTGTAAACATGCCATTGCGGTCAGCTCCGCAACGGGTGGAATGCACGTTACATTGATGGCGCTGGGCATAGGCCCCGGCGACGAAGTGATTACACCTTCTCAGACCTGGGTGTCGACGCTGAACATGATTGTTCTGCTCGGTGCCGAGCCGGTGATGATTGATGTGGATCCGGATACGCTGATGGTCAGCGCAGAGGCTATTGCCGCCGCCATTACGCCTAAAACCAAAGCAATCATTCCTGTGCATTACGCCGGTGCCCCTTTAGATCTCGACCCTGTATACGCCGTGGCAAACCAGCATGGTATTGCGGTGATTGAAGATGCGGCTCACGCCGTCGGTACGCGTTATCGCGATCGCTGGGTTGGCGCGCAGGGAACAGCAATTTTCTCCTTCCACGCGATTAAAAACATGACCTGCGCCGAAGGTGGCCTGGTTGCTACTGACGACGATGAGCTGGCCGCCAAAGTGCGTGCGCTGAAATTCCACGGGCTGGCGGTCGATGCGTTTGACCGTCAGGTTCAGGGGCGCAAACCGCAGGCAGAAGTGGTCGAGCCTGGCTTCAAATACAATCTTTCAGACATTCATGCCTCCATTGCTGTCGTGCAGCTCAAACGCCTGAGTGAAATGAACGCCCGTCGTGCCGAACTGGCGCAACGTTACCTCGATAAATTACAGGGCTCGCCGTATCTGCCAATGAAAGTGCCGGATTATCCGCATCTTCATGCCTGGCATTTATTCATGATCCGCGTAGATGAAAAACGTTGTGGCATAAACCGCGATGCACTGATGGAACGTCTGAAAGAGCAGGGCATCGGAACCGGTTTACATTTCCGGGCTGCCCACACTCAAAAATATTACCGCGAACGTTATCCGCAACTTAGCCTGCCAAACAGTGAATGGAACTCAGCCAGTCTGTGCAGCCTGCCGCTGTTCCCTGATATGCAGGACAGCGACGTTGATCGTGTCGTCTCGGCTCTTTTTTCCCTTTTGGAGGCGCAGTAGTGGCGCATTATGAACCTATTCGTAAAGTCTCGGTGGTTATCCCGGTCTACAACGAAGAAGAAAGCCTGCCCGCGTTATTGACGCGTACTCAGGCTGCGTGTCAGCAACTGACGCAGCAATATGAAATTATCCTGGTGGATGACGGCAGCGCCGACAGCTCCGGCGACATGCTTGCCGCCGCCGCAGAGCAGCCTGACAGCCACATCATCGCGGTTTTGCTTAACCGCAATTACGGGCAGCACTCGGCGATCATGGCCGGATTTAGCCATGTCACCGGCGATCTGGTCATCACCCTCGATGCCGATCTGCAAAACCCGCCGGAAGAAATCCCGCGTCTGGTGGCGAAAGCCGATGAGGGTTATGACGTCGTGGGCACGGTAAGGGCTAACCGCCGCGATTCCTGGTTCCGTAAAACCGCCTCCAAAATGATCAACATGATGATTCAGCGCGCCACCGGCAAATCGATGGGCGACTACGGCTGCATGCTGCGGGCTTACCGTCGCCACATTGTTGAGGCGATGCTGCATTGTCACGAGCGCAGTACCTTTATTCCTATTCTGGCGAACACCTTTGCACGGAAAACCGTGGAAATTCCGGTGCAGCATTCTGAGCGCGAATTTGGTGATTCCAAATACAGCCTGATGAAGCTGATTAACCTGATGTATGACCTGATCACCTGCCTGACCACCACGCCGCTGCGCATGCTTAGCGTTGTCGGCAGTGCGATCGCCATCTTCGGTTTCGTGCTGGCGATTTTCCTGATCCTCATGCGGTTGATTCACGGCCCGGCCTGGGCTGCTGACGGGGTGTTCACCCTCTTTGCTTTGCTATTTATGTTTATCGGTGCGCAGTTTGTCGGCATGGGATTACTCGGTGAATACATCGGGCGGATCTACAACGATGTTCGCGCACGTCCCCGTTATTTCGTTCAAAAAGTCGTCGGCGTTCGTTCCGAAGAAAACAGTCAGGAAGAAGAGTGATGAAAGCGATTGTATTTGCCTACCATGATATTGGTTGCGTTGGTTTACAGGCTCTGGTTGATGCCGGTTATGACGTTCAGGCGGTCTTTACCCATACGGATGCACCGAATGAAAACCAATTCTTTTCCTCTGTCGCCCGTCAGGGTGCCGAATTAAATCTGCCGGTGTACGCGCCGGAAGACGTGAATCATCCGCTGTGGATTGATCGTATTCGCGCCTTGCAGCCTGATGTGATTTTTTCTTTCTACTATCGCAACATGCTCAGCGAAGAGATTTTATCTCTCGCGCCGCAGGGCGGTTTTAACCTGCACGGTTCACTGCTGCCGCGTTACCGTGGCCGCGCACCGGTGAACTGGGCGTTGCTCAATGGTGAAACTGAAACCGGCGTCACCCTGCACAAAATGGTGAAGCGTCCTGATGCCGGTGACATTGTCGGCCAGCGTAAAGTGGCGATCGCCGCGGATGACACGGCACTGAAGCTGCACGCGAAAGTACGCGAAGCGGCGAAAGAATTGCTGACCGATTTACTGCCAGAAATGAAAGCAGGCAAGATAACCCTGACGCCGCAAGATGAAGCGCAGGCGAGCTACTTTGGTCGCCGTACGGCGGCTGACGGTGAAATTCATTGGCATAAATCAGCCACTGAGATTAACAACCTGATCCGCGCCGTGACCGAACCTTATCCGGGCGCGTTCACTTTCCTCGGGCAACGAAAACTGACGGTTTGGCGCGCGTTGCCGCTGAACACTCAGCACGACAAACAACCGGGCACCGTCCTTTGCGCTGATCCGCTGACCATCGC
This sequence comes from Rahnella sp. PAMC25559, assembly GCF_050632365.1. Taxonomy (GTDB): domain Bacteria; phylum Pseudomonadota; class Gammaproteobacteria; order Enterobacterales; family Enterobacteriaceae; genus Rahnella; species Rahnella rivi. The sequence goes on from NZ_CP192543.1 coordinate 2,628,387, forward strand.
CTGTGGCGAAGGTGCGTTGCAGATCCAGGCCGGTCAGAGTGAAAACGGGTTGTACGTTCAGGGTTCTCGTCTGGCGCTGGAACTGGGCATTATGCCGGAAATGCGTCTCTCCACGCTGCCGACTGCGGTGATGAAACGCCGTACCCGCGTGCTGATCCTGGGCGTAAACGGCTTTATCGGTAACCACCTGAGCGAGCGTTTGCTGCGTGAAGACCGCTACGAAATCTACGGTCTGGACATCAGTTCTGATGCTATCAGCCGCTTCATGGGCAATCCGCATTTCCACTTTGTTGAAGGCGATATCAGCATTCATTCCGAGTGGATCGAATATCACATCAAAAAATGTGACGTTGTGCTGCCGCTGGTTGCCATTGCCACGCCAATCGAATACACCCGTAATCCGCTGCGCGTATTTGAACTCGATTTTGAGGAAAACCTTAAAATCGTTCGTGACTGTGTGAAATACAAAAAACGCATCATTTTCCCGTCCACGTCTGAAGTGTACGGCATGTGTGATGACAAGGAATTTGACGAGGATAACTCGCGTCTGATCGTCGGCCCTATCAACAAACAGCGCTGGATTTACTCAGTATCCAAACAGTTGCTGGACCGCGTGATTTGGGCATACGGCGTCAAAGAAGGCCTGAAGTTTACGCTGTTCCGTCCGTTTAACTGGATGGGGCCGCGACTGGATAACCTCGATGCCGCGCGTATCGGCAGCTCCCGTGCAATCACTCAGCTGATCCTCAATCTGGTAGAAGGTTCGCCGATCAAACTGGTTGACGGTGGCGAGCAAAAACGCTGTTTCACCGACATCAACGACGGCATTGAAGCCTTGTTCCGCATCATTGAAAACCGTGACAACCTGTGTGACGGCCAGATCATCAACATCGGTAATCCGACCAACGAAGCGAGTATTCGTGAACTGGCGGAAATGCTGCTGGCGAGCTTTGAAGCGCATCCGTTGCGCGCACAGTTCCCGCCGTTTGCCGGTTTCAATCTGGTGGAAAGCAGCACCTATTACGGCAAAGGCTATCAGGACGTTGAGCACCGCACGCCGAGCATTAAAAATGCCCGTCGCCTGCTGAGCTGGAAACCGGAAGTGGGCATGGATAAAACCGTCGCCGACACCCTGGATTTCTTCCTGCGCTCCGTAAACCCGGAAGCGGATCACTCCTGAAACGGTGCCATTCATGAAGAAAGTGGGTCTGCGCATTGATGTAGATACCTGGAGCGGCACCCGTGAGGGTGTCCCTCAGCTACTGCAAGTGCTTGCGAAACATAAAATTACCGCCAGTTTCTTCTTCAGCGTCGGGCCGGATAACATGGGGCGTCACTTGTGGCGCCTGCTTAAACCGCGCTTTCTGTGGAAGATGCTGCGCTCCAATGCCGCGTCACTCTATGGCTGGGATATTTTGCTGGCCGGTACCGCGTGGCCGGGTAAACCTATCGCGCGCGATCTGGGTTATCTGATGAAAGAAACGGCCAAACGCGGGCATGAAGTCGGGCTGCACGCCTGGGATCATCAGGGCTGGCAGGCCAAAGTGGGTAAATGGTCCGAAGCACAGCTTGAGCAGCAAATTCAGCTGGGGCTGGACGCACTGGAAAAAAGTCTCGGTCATGACGTCGAATGCTCAGCGGTAGCAGGCTGGCGTGCTGACGAACGGGTGATCGAAGTTAAAGAGCGTTTCCACTTCTATTACAACAGTGATTGCCGCGGAAAATACCCGTTCCTTCCTGTGCTGGAAAACGGCACCCTCGGGACAGTACAAATTCCGGTGACGTTACCGACTTACGATGAAGTGGCCGGTGGCGACATTAACGCCGATAACTTCAACGACTTTATCCTCAGGGCCATCACTGAGGATCAGGGCGTGCCGGTTTACACCATTCACGCAGAAGTGGAAGGCATGTCTCTGGCCGCGCAGTTTGACGCGTTATTAACCCGTGCAGCGGCGCAGGGGATCCAGTTCTGCGCACTGGGTGATCTGCTCCCGCAGGATCTGAGTTCGCTGCCGAAAGGCAAAGTGGTTCGCGCCAGTTTCCCGGGACGGGAAGGCTGGTTAGGTTGTCAGCAAGAAGGTTTTTCCTGATGTCGAAAGCATATAAAAGCTTGTGGAGTACACTGGTTCTGGTGTTTTTCGCGCTGGTTTACCTTGTTCCCCTTAACACCCGCCTGTTGTGGCAACCCGATGAAACCCGTTATGCAGAGATCAGCCGGGAAATGCTGCAACGCGGCGACTGGGTGGTGCCACATCTGCTGGGTTTACGGTATTTTGAAAAACCGGTGGCTGGTTACTGGTTCAACAATATCAGCCAGATGATCTTCGGCGACAGCAACTTTGCTGTCCGCTTTGGTTCCGTGTTCAGCACCATGCTCAGCGCGTTGCTGGTGTTCTGGCTGGCAAATCTGATGTGGCGTAACCGCCAGACGGCGTACATCGCGACGCTGATCTATCTTTCCTGCACGCTGGTGTTCAGCATTGGCACCTACAGCGTGCTGGATCCGATGATTACCCTGTGGATGACCGCCGCGATGGTCGCCAGTTACTTTTGTCTGCGCGTTTCGGGCACCCCGCAAAAGGCGTTGAGCTGGATTGTGCTGGGGCTGGCCTGCGGCATGGGCTTCATGACCAAAGGTTTTCTGGCGCTGGCGTTACCGGTCATTGCTGTATTGCCGATTGTCTGGCGCGAAAAACGCTTCAAAACCCTGTTTGGCTGGGGGCCGCTGGCGATCGTCAGTGCTGTCGCCCTGAGCCTGCCCTGGGTGCTGGCCGTCGCACGTCAGGAACCGGATTACTGGCGCTATTTCTTCTGGGTCGAGCATGTTCAACGCTTTGCCGAATCGAACGCACAGCACAAAGCCCCGTTCTGGTATTACCTGCCGGTGCTTTGCCTCGGCGCGCTGCCGTGGCTGGGGCTACTTCCGGGAGCACTGCGCGATGGCTGGACTAAACGCGTGCTGCGACCTGAGCTGTTCTTCCTGCTGAGCTGGGCTGTTATGCCGCTGATTTTCTTCAGCATCGCCAAAGGCAAGCTGCCGACGTACATTTTACCGTGCTTTGCACCGCTGGCGTTGCTGCTGGCCGATCACCTTGATCAGATCCGCCAGTCAGGGAAATTGCGCGCGCTGAAAGCCAACGGCATCATCAACATCGTCTTTGGCGTGCTGATGGCCGTGGCGGTGCTGGTGATCTCCGGAATATTGCCGGTTCATGTTAAAGCGGTGTTTGGCCGTGCTGAACTGCCCCGGGCGCTGATTGGTATTTTGTGCTTTGCGGTCTGGGCGCTAGCCGGTGCTATGTCACTGACTGATCTGAAAAAACGCTGGTACTGGGCGGCAATTTGCCCGCTGGTGCTGGCATTGCTTATCGGTCAGGCTATTCCGCAGAAAGTGATCGACTCCAAACAGCCGCAGGCATTCCTGGATCAGAACAGTGCGCTGCTTCACCAGAGCCGTTACATTCTGGCAGATAACGTGGGTGTGGCGACCGGTTTGGCGTGGATGCTTAAACGCAGTGACATCATCATGTTTGATGAAAGGGGAGAGCTTGAGTACGGCCTGAGTTATCCTGATGCGCAGGATAAGTTTGTAGATGCCGCCGGATTCCCGGCATGGTTACAAAAAGCGCGGCAGGAGGGGAATATTTCAGTGGTTATCAAACTCGACAGCAACATTGTCTCTGCCGATAAACTGCCACCGGCGGATCATACGGTGCAAGTGAACCGTCTGGCTCTGCTGTTCTATAAAAAGCTGCCATGACCGGACTCCTACTGGTGCTTGCGGTCAGCGTGATCACCTGTGCCGGCCAGCTTTGTCAGAAGCAGGCCGCACAGGTTTCAGGCAAAGGTGTGAGATTCGTCCTGCGCTGGCTGGCGCTGGCGGTGATATTGCTGGGGATTGGCATGTTGCTCTGGCTGCGGGTCTTGCAGCTTTTGCCTCTCAGCCTGGCGTATCCGATGCTCAGCCTGAACTTCGTGCTGATCACGCTTTGCGCCCGCTGGTTCTTCCATGAATACGTGGATACCCGACACTGGTGTGGCGTCGTGCTTATCATGTCGGGTATTGCGCTGATGAGTGTCAGTTTATGAAAGGCTATCTGTGGGGCGGTGCCAGCGTACTGTTAGTGACGCTGGCGCAATTACTGATGAAGTGGGGCATGGTACAGATCCCGTGGATTTCACTTTCACAGATCACAATTGTGTTTGTACAGAATCACTTAAGTGCGCTGACGGCGGTGTTTTTTGGCCTGTGCGGCTATGTGCTTTCCATGGGCTGCTGGTTCTTTGCGTTACGCGTTTTACCTCTCAACCGCGCTTATACGTTGCTGAGTCTGAGCTATGCGCTGGTCTACATCGCCGCCGTAGCGCTGCCGTGGTTCAATGAGAGCATCAGCCTGACGAAGACCCTCGGCGGGTTACTGATCCTCTCAGGCGTGTGGGTCATTCACAGCAAACCCTCTAAAAAATCACATTAACGCCCTCCGGCAACGATAAAAATCATCATTTAAAGGTTGGATGACGGATAAAATAGCGCTAAATTCTATTAGTTCTTAGATAACGGCGACTTATCCGGCCTGCGCAAATCCTCGCGTTTCGGCCTTGGCCGTGACGCTATTCGAGAAGGAATGCACTATGCGCTGGTCGTCCGTATCCATGTATTCCCTGCTGGCTGTTGCCGCGTTAATTCTTAACGGCTGCAGCAGCCACGCACCGCCGCCAAGTGGCCGCTTTGCCGATTCCATCACCGTGGTTGCCGAGCTTAACGACCAGCTCAGCCAGTGGCATGGCGCACCGTACCGTTATGGCGGATTACAACCGAGCGGCGTCGATTGCTCCGGTTTTGTTTTTCGTACCTATCGCGATCGTTTCGGCGTCGTGCTGCCACGCACCACCGCCGATCAGACAAAAATTGGCACTAAAGTGTCCCGCGATGAACTGCTTCCCGGCGATCTGGTTTTCTTCAAAACCGGCAGCGGTGAAAATGGACTCCACGTCGGCATTTACGACACCGCCGACCAGTTTATCCATGCTTCCACCAGCCAGGGCGTCACCCGTTCTTCACTCGATAACGTTTACTGGCGTAAGGTCTACTGGCAGGCGCGACGCATCTGACGTATTCCCCCTGAATTCCCTGCGTATTTCATCCTGATTTTTGCTGTTATTATCAAAACAGACTTTTTCAGGATGAATACGCGATGACACCTCTCAGATTATTACTCTCCGACTCTTACGACCCCTGGTTCAATCTGGCTGTAGAAGACTGCATCTTTCGTGAAATGACCACGCAACGGGTGCTGTTCCTGTGGCGCAATGCGGAAACCGTGGTCATCGGGCAGGCGCAGAACCCGTGGAAAGAGTGCAATACCCGCCGGATGGAAGAAGACGGTATTCGTCTGGCACGCCGCAGCAGCGGCGGCGGCGCGGTTTTCCACGATCTGGGTAATACCTGTTTTACTTTTATGGCCGGTAAACCGGAGTACGACAAAAGCGTCTCTACCGGCATCATTCTCAACGCATTAAAAACGCTGGGTATTGATGCCAGTGCCTCAGGCCGCAACGATCTGGTGGTTCAGACGCCTGAAGGCGAGCGCAAAATTTCCGGTTCAGCCTACCGTGAAACCGTCGATCGCGGTTTTCATCACGGCACTTTACTGCTTAATGCCGATCTCAGCCGTCTGGCTAATTACCTGAATCCTGATGTGAAAAAGCTGCAGGCAAAAGGCATTACCTCGGTGCGTTCACGCGTGGCAAATCTGAATGAATTTGTTCCCGGCATTGACCATCAGCAAATCTGCACCGCCGTGGCTGAGGCTTTCTTTGGGTGGTACGGCGCACGGGTGGAACCTGAAATCATCTCACCGGACGTTTTCCCTGACTTACCGGGTTTTTCTGAGCGCTTCGCTAAGCAAAGCAGCTGGGAGTGGAATTTCGGCAAAGCGCCTGCGTTCAGCCATGAACTGAATGAGCGTTTTGTCTGGGGCGGCGTGGATATTCACTTTGACGTGGAAAAGGGTGACATCAGCCGGGCGCAAATTTTCACCGACAGTTTGAATCCGACCCCTTTACTGGCGCTGGCGGGGCAGCTAACCGGAACGCGATACAACGCTCAGGATGTCTCTGAGGTGTGCGAGAAAATTATTCAGCAGTATCCGGCCTTCCGCTCAGAATTAGCGGAACTTCATACCTGGCTGGTGAGATGCATTAAATAATCTGCCCGAAGAGTGGGGCGTCACGCACGCTCCGGAGCTTGCGCAATATCTTATAAGACACTATAACCATTAGCGAAATTGACATTTTTCCGCCTCCGGACCAGTGAAAATGTGGGGATCTCCGATCCCCTGCACATAAAACGTCATCCGCATATAGACGGAGTTGCACGTTATACATAATGGAAATAAGATTAGTCCTAAACTATTTTTTGATATTCAATTTTTCACTTTCCGGTAATACCTCGGGATTACATGATTTTTTGCTCTGACCGCGACACAAGAAAGACTGTAATCACCTCGCAGTGCCGTTGAAGTTTTGGAAAATAATGAAAATACAATTCGATACGGCCTTTAACAGCAGCTACCTGTGTCAGCCAATTTATTCCGTTCAGGGGAAATTGCTTGCGATTGAATTAATTTGTCGCTTCTCCAGCACAGACAGTAAGTTAACTATGCCGACAGAACTGGTGCTGAATTTGCTGTCACAGGCCCAGCTGTTACGTTTTCTCAACGAACAGCAACGTTGGGCGACTGAGCATGCGCAATGGTTCAGTGATAACCAGGTCATCTTAAATATCGGTGTTGAAGAGCGGCTGGTGGCGATTCTGCTGGAGGATGAACCGCTGCGAAATGCTTTTAAAGCCCATGCGTTTGTACATCTGAATCTGAGCGAGTCGTTTCCGCAGCTTTCGCAAGGCCGGAACAATCCGCAACTGGTCGCCCTGCAACAACATTTCACGCTGTGGCTGGATAATTTCGGATCAGGCAACGTCACGATGGCACCGGTTTACGACCATCTTTTTAAATGGGTAAAACTGGATAAAAACTTATTCTGGCAACTTTACGAGGGAGAGCATTTCACCATCGTGATGCCTTCTTTATTAAGAAACGTCAGCCGTTTCTGCCGCAACATTGTGGTGGATGGGCTGGACAGTCAGGACTATTTTGATGCCTTGCGTAAAAATGACGTTCAGGGCCTTAAAGGCTTGTTGTGGCCGGGCGTAGACCCGGAACAACTCGACAGCCTGCTGATCAGGCCCGACCAATTTCATTAATCGTCCGTCTTTATGAGTATGAGTCAATCCCGGCCAGGCCTTGCTGCGCCGGGATTTTTTATGTCGCGACACCAATCTCCCTGCGTTTACTCCGTGTTAATCCCGGCAGGGCGGCTCTACACTAAAGAAAAGGGGGATTTATGCCGCTATTCGAACACCATTATGCCGATCAACTGGACGGATTTTACACTGCCTTGCCACCCACGCCGCTCAAGGGCGCGCGGCTCTTGTATCACAGCGCACCACTCGCGCGGGAGCTGGGGCTGGATCAGACGCTCTTCGATGATGCCCACCGCGAATTCTGGTGCGGTGAGACATTTTTCCCCGGCATGTTGCCGCTGGCGCAGGTCTACAGCGGCCACCAGTTTGGTCAGTGGGCGGGGCAGCTGGGCGATGGCAGGGGTATTTTGCTGGGTGAACAGGTATTGCCTGACGGCAAACGTGTTGACTGGCACCTGAAAGGCGCCGGGCTGACGCCATATTCGCGCATGGGCGATGGCCGCGCAGTGTTGCGCTCCGTCATCCGCGAGTTTCTGGCCTCCGAAGCCTTACACCATTTGTCCATTCCGACCACGCGCGCGCTGACGATCGTCACCAGCGATCAGCCGGTATTTCGGGAGCAACCTGAACGCGGTGCAATGCTGATGCGCATAGCCGAAAGCCATATCCGCTTCGGTCACTTCGAGCACTTCTATTACCGTAAACAGCCTGAACAGGTAAAAATACTGGCCGACTATGTCATTGCTCATCACTGGCCGCAGCTGTCAGAAAATGGGCCCGTGGCGGCGAGCCGCTACCAGCAATGGTTCAGCGACGTGGTGAAGCGAACGGCTGAAATGGTTGCCCGGTGGCAAAGCGTGGGGTTCGCGCACGGCGTGATGAACACCGACAATATGTCGATTCTCGGGCTGACGATGGATTATGGCCCCTACGGTTTCCTTGATGATTACCAGCCGGGTTATATCTGTAATCACTCGGATCATCAGGGGCGCTACAGTTACGATAATCAGCCGGCAGTCGCGTACTGGAATCTTCACCGGCTGGCGCAGACCTTGTCCGGGCTGATGAGCACTGAACAGTTACAGGCCGCGCTGAGCGGGTATGAGCCAGCGCTGATGAAAGCCTACGGCACGCTGATGCGGGGCAAACTTGGGTTCTTTACCGAGAATAAGCAGGACAACAATCTGCTCACCGGGTTGCTGAGTCTGATGGAAAAAGAGGGCAGGGATTTCACGCAAACTTTCCGGTTGCTCAGCCAGGTTGAGCAGCAACAGGCCACGTCGCCGCTGCGCGATGCGTTTATTGACCGCGCGGCTTTTGACAGCTGGTACCAGAGTTATCGTCAGCGTTTGCAGGAAGAGGGCGTGGACGACGCCACCCGTCAGCAGGCAATGAAATTGAGTAATCCGCGCATCATTCTGCGTAATTACCTGGCACAGCAGGCCATTGAGCTGGCGGAAGTGGACGATATCAGTGCACTGACGGAGTTACATCAGGCGTTGCAGGATCCGTACGGTGACGATCCGCAGTACGATCATCTGACCGTACTGCCGCCTGACTGGGGCAAACATCTGGAAATTTCCTGCTCAAGCTGAACCGCACGCTCTGCGGGCAGATTTACTGCCGCAGAAAGACCTGTGGTAACGCCGTTTCCGGATGCGGGCAGACGTTCAAATCTGCCTGATACCAGCGGCTCAATGTCTCCTCGCTCAATACTGCGGCAGGTGTTCCGCTGGCGACCACCCTGCCACTGTGCAGCAAAATGATCCTGTCGGCATACAGCGCCGCCAGATTCAGATCATGCAGCACGCAGCACACGGACAGCGGCGTCTGCTGTGTCAGCTGGCGTAACAGGCGCAGCGCATGTTGCTGATGATACAAATCCAGTGCCGATGTCGGTTCGTCCAGAAACAACCAGCGCGGTGAAGGGTCGGGCTGCCAGAGCTGAATCAGTACGCGGGCCAGCTGGACGCGCTGCTGTTCGCCGCCTGACAGATGACGATAATCACGATCCGCCAAATTCAGACAACCGGTTTGCGCCATGACGTCGTTCAGCGCCTGCTGCATATTCAGCTGACCATGCGGCGACCGCCCGAGCGTCAGCACCTCCCGCACACTGAAACCAAACGCCAGCGTACTGTTCTGACGCATGACCGCACGGGTACGCGCCAGTTCCTGCGCGGGCCACTCTGTCAGCGCTTTTCCCTGCAAGGTACAACGGCCTTTTTGCGGTGCCAGATAGCCGGTCAGCATGCGCATCAGTGTCGATTTTCCGGCTCCGTTAGGGCCAATCAGCGCCACCATTTCGCCGCTGTGCAGACTGAGCGACACATCGTCAATTAACCGGCGGCCTTCAACGGCGTACACCAGATTTTCTGCCACCAGGGCGGAGGAAAAATCAGACATTACGCGGCACTCCCGGGCGAAGAATCAGCCATAAAAAATAAGGACCGCCGATGATACTGGTGATCAACCCGACCGGCATTTCTGCCGGTGCCACCAGTGTGCGGGCCAGCGTGTCGGCCAGTAAGAGCAGGCAGGCACCCGCCATCGCCGAACCCGGCAGCAGCCAGCGATGATCGGCACCGATGCGCATACGCAGCAAATGCGGGATCACCAGTCCGATAAAACCAATCACGCCTGATACCGCCACCGCGGCACCGACCAGCAGCGCGCTGAGAAGCAGCAATTGCAACTGCGTCCGGCGAACATTGACGCCGAGGTAATGCGCATCCTCTTCGCCCAGTTGCAAAATATTAAGACGGCGGGACATGAAAAAGGTGGCGATACAGGCGGGCAAAATAAGGGAGGAGGCCACCGCCAGCGTCGGCCATTGCGCCTGCCCGAGGCTGCCCATACTCCACAGCGAGAACTGGCGCAGTTGCTGATCGTCACTGACATAGGTCAGCACGCCAACCGCCGCGCCGCACAGTGCATTAATCGCAATTCCGGCCAACAGCAGGCGCGATAATCCGCCGTGTCCGAACCGGCTCAGCGTGAAAACCACCAGTGAAATCGCCAGGCTGCCGGCAAAAGCGCTGATCATATGGCTGTACAACGCCAGCAACGGCGGCAGGGTCAGCGGCATCACGATGGTCACCGCCACCGCCAGCGCGGCACCGCTGCTGATCCCAAGCAGGCCCGGATCGGCCAGCGGATTGCGGAACAGCCCCTGCATCACCGCGCCGGAACTTGCCAGCGCACAGCCGACCACCACCGCCAGCAACACGCGCGGCAGACGGACGGTTAACCACACCTGCCACAATCCGTCACTGAACGGCAGGCCTGCCAGAGTGCGCAGCGACAGCGACATGGCACCGGTATTCGCCGCCAGAATAGCCAGCAGCAGCAGAGCTCCACCGAGGCCCGTCAGCGCCCAGACCGGCGAGCGCCGGCGGGATGGCATTGGGGGGCTCATGCTGCTCATTTAACGTTTTCCGCCGCCTGACGGAGCTGAGTCATCACTGCCGGAGTTTGTAATCCAAAGCCCAGCAGTGACATATCATCGAGCACCAGTACGCGTTTGTTTTTACCGGCTGGCGTCATTGCCACGCCGGGTAATTTCCACACCTGATCCATTCCGCCTAAGCTTTTAATTCCGTCAGCGGTCAGCAGCAAAATGTCCGGCGCGCTGGCAATCACCCCTTCCTGGGACAGCGGACGATAGCGGCTGAAACCTTGCATGGCATTCTTTGCACCAACCGACGTGATCATCGCATCGGCTGCCGTATCCTGACCGGCGGCCATCGAGTTCATGCCGCCGTGGCTCATCACAAACAGCATTTTTACCGGCAGAGGATCGTGTTTGACGGCAGAGAGCTGGGTGCGATAAGTCGCAATCAGCTTTTCACCTTCAGCCTGACGGTTCAGCGCTTTGGCAATCACATCAATCTTTTTCGGCACGGCATCCACTGACGCCATGCCCGGTACGCGAACGACCTTCACACCGTTTTGTGCCAATTGCTGTAATACCAGCGAAGGCTCGGCCAGTTCACTGCTCAGCACCATCGTCGGGTGCATGGAGAGAATGCCCTCGGTATTAAGCTGACGCATGTAACCGACGTCCGGCAGCGCCAGCACGGCTTTAGGGCGCAGACTGGTGCTGTCGCGCGCCACCAGTTCATTGCCCGCACCCAGTGCGTAAACAATTTCAGTCACGTCACCGCCGATACTGACCAGCTTTTCTGCGGCGTGGATCAGCGGCGAAGAGAGCAGGGCGACGGTGGCGATCAGCGTTTTCAGTGTGTGTTTCATGCCGTGGCGCCTTCGTTGCTCAGTTGTGCCAGCTGTTCGCGCCATTGCGTTTGTTCAGGCGTGCCTTCGGTGCGCTGACCATACAGTTGCGCAATCTGAGTGCCATCTGCGGCGAACAGTTCCAGACTGGTGACGAAGCCATCTTTGGTAGGTTTACGGGTGATCCAGCTCTCTGCAATGGCACTTTCCACCAGATGGAGAGTGAAACGCGTATTGAAAACGTTGATCCATTCGCCGTGTGGCATCACTTTTTCGATCTTGCCGGTGAAGATTTGCACACAGCCTTTGTTACCGATGAAAATCATGATCTCGTTCTGACTGTCTTTGGCAATGTTCAGTAAACGGGTGAGGGAATCGTTTTCAACCCGCCAGGCCAGATCATCGCCAACCGCGTTGAATGCCTGCTGGCGCGTGACATCATGACGTTTAAGCAACTGGAAAAACTGGTGAACGTCTGTCATCGCACGCCACTCGGCATCAAGAGTGCTGGTGTCTGCAGGTGTCGGTTCCGGTGAAGCGGGTGCGGCTTCGAGTTGCAGCGGCGGGTTAACGTCGCTTTTGTACTGTTCAACCAGCGCATTCCACGCCGCCATGTCCGTTTCATCGGTGGTATAGACTTTATGCACCGCCTCGCCCTGAGCATCAAAGAACTTAATGCTGTGACGATCGCCGCGAGCGGTGGATTCCGTCATGCTGAAAATGTGCAACCAGTGTTGCAGGAACAGGCGCAAATCCAGCGCGCGCGGATTGAGGATAAGCCCGGCGTGTCCGTTCAGATGCTGATTCTGATAATGGCCCTGTTGTTCGTGAACGGCATATTCGTTGCGGGTGATGGATTTTGTGCCGCCGACGTGTTCCAGCGCGGCGAGCAGCGTGCGGGCATCAACATTCAGTCTTGCTGCGTCGTGGGAAACGCGCAGGGCCGTTAATTCGGCTTCGCTGATACCAAGAATGTTGGCCAGATCGCGTGCGTATTTACCTGGATTAGCGTCTTTTGCCTGTAAATAATCCTGATAGTGAACTGAATGCATGGCTGTCTCCTCGTAGTCTTAAACGTCATCCGCCATTGGGCAGATAAAAATTTGAGCTGTTATGTGAATGATTTGTAAAATATTGTTCCGCCTGACCACTATCCCGCCCAGGCATGGTAATGGGAATTAATATCAATTTGATAATCATTATCAAATCATTGCAGAAACACATCAAGAAAATTTTTGTTGGCAGAATGTAATTTTCGGGAAATAGCCCTTTAAATACCGGGGGATAACGCAGTGGTTTTGAACATATTGAGGTGAGCGTCCGGGCGATCTGAAGGCATAAAAAAAGGGCAACGTGAACGTTGCCCTGGGCTGTCTTGCGTGGTTTACCGGAATGGATCAGAACCGGCTGTCGGTGGCATCCGCCAGCATGGACAGCAGCGTTTCTGTATCTTCCCAGCTCAGGCAAGGGTCGGTAATGGATTTTCCGTATACCAGCGGTTTGTCGGGCACGATAGGCTGAGTTCCTTCGACCAGGAAACTTTCCGCCATGATGCCTGCTACCGCTGTCGAACCGCTGCGAATTTGCTCGCAGATATCGGCCGCAACATCCAGCTGGCGCCGGTGCTGTTTCTGACAGTTACCGTGGCTGAAATCAATGACCAGGTGCTGTGGCAGGTCGAATTCGGCAAGATTCAGACAAGCCTGTTCAAGATCTGCAGCATGATAATTCGGTTTTTTACCACCGCGCATAATGACATGGCCGTAAGGATTACCGGCGGTGCGATAGATCGTCATCTGACCGTTTTTGTCCGGCGACAGGAACATATGGCTGGTGCGGGAGGAGCGCATAGCATCAATGGCGATGCGGGTGTTGCCGTCTGTACCGTTTTTAAAACCCACCGGACAGGACAGGGCGGACGCCATTTCGCGATGGATCTGGCTCTCAGTGGTACGCGCACCGATAGCGCCCCAGCTGATGAGATCGGCAATATACTGGCCGATCACCATATCCAAAAATTCAGTCGCGGTAGGAATACCCAACTCATTGATGGCCAGTAAGACTTTGCGCGCCAGTTCGATACCCTCATTAACGCGGCATGAGCCGTTTAACTCCGGATCTGAAATCAGACCTTTCCAGCCCACCACGGTGCGGGGTTTCTCAAAATAGGTACGCATCACGATTTCAAGGCGATCCTGATATTTCTCACGCAGAACATTCAGCTTTCCGGCGTAATCAATAGCGGCTTCAATATCATGAATTGAGCAGGGCCCGACAACCACCAGCAGACGCGGGTCTTCACCGGTAATAATTTTTTCAATACGTTTACGTGATGCCATCACGTGTTGGGCGACCGACGGAGAGATTGGCAATTTATCTGCCAGTGCCTGAGGCGTAATCAGGCTGTCGATGCGCGTCGTACGCAGCTCATCTGTTTGTGACATGGTGCTCTCTAAAATTTGTTTCTTCGCTGCGGCAGGAATACCGGGAAGTGATGGCGATCACAATAACGTAATAACAGATGAATTCAACCACTGTTGGCGGGTTATGCCACCCACATCAGCAAAAGGCTCAGAACATGCGGCGACTCATGCCGAAGCTGTCCATGATCTTCGCTGCAATCTCCTCAACAGAATAGTTTGTGCTGTTGAGATAGCGGATCTGATTTTTACGAAAAAGTGCTTCCACTTCAGAAACTTCCATCCGGCACTGGCGCAGGGAGGCGTAGCGGCTGTTTTCCACCCGTTCCTGACGTATAGCGGTTAAGCGTTCAGGGTCGATGGTCAGCCCGAAAAGCTTATGCATATGTGGTTTCAGTGCCGCAGGCAGCTGAATATTATCCATATCATCGGCGGTAAACGGGTAGTTTGCCGCGCGGATCCCAAACTGGAGTGCCAGATAGAGGCTGGTCGGTGTTTTGCCGCAGCGGGACACGCCCAGCAAAATCACCTGCGCCTGATCCAGATTTCGCAAAGAAATCCCGTCGTCATGCGCCAGGGTGTAATCAATGGCGGCAATACGTGCATCGTATTTAGTGATATTGCTGGCGGTCAGGCCGTGCGTGCGGTTGGCAATCGGCGTTGGCTCCACGCCCAGCTCATTTTGCAGCGGCGCCACCAGAGACTGCACAATATCCTGACAAAACCCTTCACTGGCTTTAATGATGTCACGAATGTCCGGTGAAACGATCGAGTAAAACACCAGCGGGCGGTCTCCCGTGTTTTCATAAATGGTGTTGATTTGCTCGCACACTTTTTTAGCGCGTTCCTCACTCTCGACGAAAGGGAGCGAATACGTGGTCGCGTTGACCGGAAACTGTGACAACACGGCATGGCCTAATACCTCAGCCGTAATTGCCGTACCGTCGGAAATGTAAAATACACATCTGTCCACACACCGCTCCTGAATTTCTTTCTGTTTACCTCACCCTTTCGGGAACACGCTTAGTAATACCGAGAAATTTCATAAATAAAAAGGCTATTTAGTCTGACCTTCAGACTTATGTTCATTGCTGCGAGACAGTGCGCAAAATGACTGTAATAAATGAAATGGGATTTTAATTTTTTCGCGATTCTCCGCAGCTTTTTGATTTGCTTCAGCAGCGCGTCAGCTTCTCTGATAGCCTGATGCTTGTGACGGGTTTACAGACAATTTCATGCTGATTCATAAGGAATATTGTGATTTCCAACTGAACGACTCGCTGCCGGGCTGTGGAATTTTCCGAAACAAAAATAGTTTGTTTTGCTGGATCGATTCACCTGTCCTGCTCTTATGGATCATTATGCTAGTCTCGAAATAACAGTGTGATATATGAACCGGTGTTAACAGACACGCTGTCAGATAAAATTAAGTCATTTGTCTTCTGACTGTGAGAATGAATGACGACTCTCTGCTCTCCTACTGAATATTAAGAAAGGATTGTTTCATGGCTCATCTCGATCCCGATTTACGCAATGTTATCTGGTACAACCAACTGGGTATGAACGACGTTGATAAAGTCGGGGGCAAGAACGCATCCCTCGGGGAAATGATCACCAATTTGTCTGAGTTAGGGGTATCTGTCCCTAATGGTTTTGCCACCACCTCTCAGGCTTTCAATGACTTTCTCGACCAAAGCGGCGTGAATCATCGCATCCATGAGTTACTGGATAAAACCGACGTAGATGATATTGCGCAGTTAACTCAGGCGGGGGAAAAAATTCGACAGTGGATAGTGGAAACGCCTTTCCTGCCTGAGTTTGAAGCCTCCCTCCGTGAGGCTTATCAGCAACTTTCTGAAGGTGAGCCTGATGCTTCTTTTGCCGTGCGTTCTTCCGCCACGGCTGAAGATATGCCCGATGCTTCTTTTGCCGGGCAACAGGAAACATTTCTCAACGTTCAGGGTTTCGATGCCGTACTGACTGCAGTGAAGCACGTTTACGCGTCGTTATTTAACGATCGTGCAATCTCGTATCGTGTGCATCAGGGTTATGATCATCGCGGCGTTGCGCTTTCAGCCGGCGTACAACGCATGGTGCGTTCTGACCTTGCGGCCGCAGGGGTGATGTTCACCATAGATACTGAGTCTGGTTTTGATCAGGTGGTCTTTATCACGTCAGCCTTCGGCCTGGGCGAAATGGTGGTTCAGGGCGCGGTAAACCCGGATGAGTTCTACGTGCACAAGCCGACGCTGGCGAAAAACAAGCCGGCCATCGTGCGCCGCACCATGGGCTCCAAGAAAATTCGCATGGTGTATGCAGCCAGCCAGGAGCATGGCAAACAAGTTCAGATTGAAGATGTGCCCGCCGAACTCAGCACAACCTTCTCGCTGACGGACGAAGAAATTCAGGCGCTGGCGCGTCAGGCATTGTTAATTGAAAAACATTATGGCCGTCCGATGGATATCGAATGGGCGAAAGACGGACACAACGGCAAGCTGTATATCGTGCAGGCGCGCCCGGAAACTGTACGTTCTAACGGCCAGGTGATGGAGCGTTACCAGCTCAACGGCAGCAGCAACGTGCTGGTGGAAGGCCGGGCCATCGGTCACCGTATCGGCGCGGGCCCGGTGAAAATCATTCATGACATCAGTGAAATGCATCACGTTAAGCCCGGCGATGTACTGGTGACTGACATGACCGATCCTGACTGGGAACCGATCATGAAAAAAGCCTCTGCGATTGTCACCAACCGCGGTGGCCGAACCTGTCATGCGGCGATCATCGCCCGTGAACTGGGGATCCCGGCAGTGGTTGGCTGTGGGGATGCCACTGAAAAACTCAAAGAAAACCAGAAGGTCACGGTGTCCTGTTCCGAGGGCGACACCGGCTATGTGTATCAGGATGAGCTGGACTTCACGATACAAAGCTCTGAGGTTGATGAACTTCCGGCGCTCCCGCTGAAAATTATGATGAATATCGGTAACCCGGATCGCGCATTTGATTTTGCCTGCCTGCCAAATGAAGGTGTTGGTCTGGCGCGGTTAGAATTCATTATCAACCGCATGATAGGGGTGCATCCGAAAGCATTGCTGGAATTTGACCAGCAGACACCGGAGTTGCAGACCGAAATCAGTAAACTTATTCAGGGATATGACAGCCCGCGTGAGTATTACGTGGCGCGTCTGACCGAAGGGATCGCCACGCTGGGCGCAGCTTTCTGGCCAAAACGCGTGATCGTGCGTTTGTCTGATTTCAAATCGAATGAATACGCCAACCTGGTCGGTGGCGAGAAATACGAACCGCATGAAGAAAACCCGATGCTGGGTTTCCGTGGTGCGGGCCGTTACGTGTCAGACAGCTTCCGCGATTGTTTTGCGCTGGAATGTGAAGCCATGAAACGGGTGCGTAATGACATGGACCTGACCAATGTTGAAGTGATGATCCCGTTCGTTCGCACCGTTGCACAGGCAGAAGCCGTGGTTGCAGAACTGGCCCGTCAGGGATTAACACGTGGTGAGAACGGCCTTAAAGTCATCATGATGTGTGAAATTCCATCGAATGCGCTGCTGGCAGATCAGTTCCTTGAACACTTCGACGGTTTCTCTATTGGCTCAAACGACATGACCCAGCTGACGCTGGGGCTGGATCGCGATTCCGGCGTGGTGTCTGAGCTCTTTGATGAACGTAATGAAGCGGTGAAAGCGCTTTTATCGATGGCGATTAAAGCAGCGAAGAAACAGGGCAAGTACGTAGGCATCTGCGGACAGGGGCCTTCTGATCATCAGGACTTTGCCCAGTGGCTGATGGAAGAGGGTATCGACAGCTTGTCGCTCAATCCGGATACCGTCGTGCAGACCTGGCTGGCGCTGGCAGGCAAGTAAATAAATTCCGAATGTAAGTGAAATAATGTATGCAGGCCATCGTGTAAAGGCGATGGCTTTTTTTTATGAACTAAAAATACCGGTGTATGTCAGGTGCGAAAAATAACCAAGGGCAAATTTTGGATAAAAAAAAGCCCGTCACGAAGACAGGCAAAGACTACACACAGCAATTTGGGGTATACATGCTTTAGGGGAAAGCGTGTATATAAATCAGTGGGTTGAAATCCGAACTGTTAATAATACTAGGTTTCTCAAGGTATTTAGTCTGTAAGAATCCTCCTAATAGGTTTTATTATTAGCTGAAAGAGGATAAGACGTTTTTTTAACACAAGAAGAGACAAAAATATTGACGATAATAACAGGCAGTGGCGTTGTCTCATTATTCAGATGAGACAACGCCAGAGCGTTAGTGAATGTCTGAAGGTATCACTCGTTTAGCGCTTTTAATGCTTCTTCCGGGTTTGACTCAGGCTCTGGTGCCTCATGCACCCAAAGCGAAATCAGGCGGTATGAAACGGCCAGTACCACCGGGCCGATGAACAGACCAATCATGCCGAAAGCAAACAGACCACCGATAACGCCTGACAAAATCAGCAACATAGGCAAATCGGCACCCATGCGGATCAGCACCGGGCGCAGCACATTATCCAATGAACCGACCACACAACTCCAGACCAGCAGCACCGTGCCCCAGGTATTATCACCTGACCAGTAAAGCCAGATGATGGCAGGGATAAGCACCAGCAACGGGCCGATTTGCGCGACACAGCAGACAAACATCACGACGGTTAATACGGTCGCATAAGGAATGCCGGCAATCGCGAGCCCGATACCACCGAGAACGGATTGCACAATGGCGGTCACGACCACACCCAGAGCGACCGCGCGGATCGCCTGACCGGCAAGGATGACAGCCGCATCGCCGCGCTCTGCCGCCAGACGCACCGCGAAGTGGCGGATCCCCATCGCGACTTGTTCACCCCGGCTGTAGAGCAGGGCGCTGAACAACAACATAAGAGAACAGTGAACAATAAAGCGCCCCAGATGCCCGGCCTGCGTCAGGAACCAGGATGCCGTTTGTCCGACGTAAGGCTGTACTTTGGTCATCAAAACATTGCCGCCGCCATTAATCAGCGCATGCCAGCCGTAATACAGTTTATGACCCACCAGCGGGATCGCTTTCAGCCACTGAAAATCCGGCATATGCAAGGTCGACGGATTGCCTGCCAGCGCCACCAGCGGCGCGCCATTTTCAATGGCGCTGCTGACCAGTAAAGCAATGGGTAAGACGAAGAGTAAGATCAGCAGCAGGGTCATGACGATGACGGCAAGGAAACGTCGCCCCCACAAAATACGCTGTAATTTGATCATCAGCGGCCAGGTGGCAATCACCACCATTCCCGCCCAGGCAAAGCCTAATATAAAGGGCTGAACTATCCAGATGCTGGCGACAGTCATCAGCGCAATAAAGAGCACCCCAAACATAATTTGTGGTAAGTCATAACGTTTAATTGGGAGATTCATTCATGTTTCTCATAAGGATAAACGAAGAGGCCTCAGCCTTGAGCCTCCAAAATAGCGATACGCCGCGCCGACGGCATCCATCAATAATCATGGAACATTCAGTCAGGTTTGGATAGCGCGCCGCAAATTTAGTTGCAACACGGTGTTGCCAGAACGGCATTTTGCGGAACGTCATGAAACAATTGAAACAAAGTTCAGCCAGACGGAGCGCTTAAAAACGAAGTATGTTAGTTTTTATTCTGGGTAAAGAACAGGGTGGATCTGCCCGGCAGATCCGGCAAGCGCTTAGCGTTTGCCAGGCATACAACAAAGACAGAGTCATAATTCAATGATCCCACAGATTTCTCAGGCACCGGGTGTCATCCAGCTGGTGCTCGATTTTTTGGAAGCCTTAAAGAGCAACGGTTTTACCGGTGATCTCACCACGACATACGCGGATCGCCTGACGATGGCGACTGACAACAGCGTATATCAGCTGTTACCGGATGCAGTCCTGTTTCCGCTGGCAACCTCAGACGTTGCCCTGATTGCCCGCGTTGCCGGGCAGGAACGTTTTAAAACGCTGGTCTTCACGCCGCGCGGCGGGGGCACTGGCACGAACGGTCAGGCTCTGAACCGCGGCATCGTGGTTGATATGTCCCGTCATATGAACCGCATTCTGGATATCAATACTGAACAGGGGTGGGTCAAGGTTGAGGCTGGTGTTATCAAAGACCAGCTCAATGACTATCTGCGCCCTTTGGGTTATTTCTTCTCACCTGAATTGTCGACCAGTAACCGCGCGACGCTCGGCGGCATGATCAATACCGATGCGTCAGGGCAGGGGTCGCTGGTTTATGGCAAAACCTCGGACCATGTTCTCGGGGTGAGGGCGATTGTGCTCGGTGGGGAGATGCTCGATACCACCGCCATGCCCGCTGCGCTTGCCGACAAACTCGGTGAAGAAGACTCGGTGATTGGCAGAATCTACCGCACGGTATTAGACAGTTGTCGCGATAACCGCGCGCTGGTGATTGAAAAGTTTCCAAAACTTAACCGTTTCCTCACCGGCTACGATTTGCGCCACGTATTAAGCGATGATCTGCAAACATTTAACCTGACACGGATCCTGACCGGTTCCGAAGGTTCGCTGGCGTTTATTACTGAAGCGCGCCTGAATATCACACCCATTCCCAAAGTGCGTCGGCTGGTCAATATTAAGTACGACTCCTTTAATTCAGCGCTGCGTAACGCGCCGTTTATGGTCGACGCCAGAGCGTTGTCAGTGGAAACCGTCGATTCTAAGGTGCTGAATCTGGCACGTGAGGATATCGTCTGGCACAGCGTCCGTGAGTACATTAAGGACGTTGACGGCAAAGATATGCAGGGGTTGAACATTGTTGAATTCGCCGGTGACGACGCCGATCTGATTGAAGATCAGGTGAGTGCATTATGCGAACGTCTTGACGGGCTCATGAGCGACAAGGAAGGCGGGGTGATTGGCTATCAGATTTGCGCCGATCTCGCCGGAATCGAACGTATTTACAATATGCGTAAGAAAGCGGTCGGGCTGCTGGGAAATGCCAAGGGGCAGGCAAAACCGCTGCCGTTTGCAGAGGACACTTGCGTGCCTCCGCAGCATCTGGCGGACTACATCGTGGAGTTTCGCGCACTTCTCGACAGCCATAATCTGAGCTACGGCATGTTCGGGCACGTTGATGCGGGTGTACTGCATGTGCGTCCGGCACTCGACATGTGTGACCCGCAGCAGGAGATGTTGCTGAAACAGATTTCTGACGAGGTGGTGGCGCTGACGGCCAAGTACGGCGGCTTGCTATGGGGTGAACATGGCAAAGGTTTTCGCGCCGAATACAGTCCTGCATTTTTCGGCGAAACGTTGTTCCATGAATTACGACGGATAAAAACCGCCTTCGACCCTGATAACCGCCTGAACCCCGGCAAAATCTGTGCGCCGCTTGACTGCGATGAGCCGATGATGAAAGTGGATGCCGCCAAACGGGGCACCCTGGATCGGCGTATTCCGCTCGAGGTGCGTCAGTCATTCCGTGGCGCGATGGAATGTAATGGCAACGGTCTGTGTTTTAACTTTGATGTGAAAAGCCCGATGTGCCCTTCAATGAAGATAACCGGCAGCCGTATTCATTCGCCTAAGGGCCGCGCAGGTCTGGTGCGAGAGTGGCTGAGATTGCTGTCAGAGCAGGGCGTTGATCCGCTGGTGCTGGAAAATGCCCTGCCGGAAAAAGGCCTGAGTTTCCGCAGTCTGATCGATCGCACGCGTAATACCTGGCATGCCAATAAAGGCGAATATGATTTTTCACATGAAGTTAAAGAGGCCATGTCAGGTTGTCTTGCCTGTAAAGCCTGTTCAACGCAATGCCCGATCAAAATAGATGTTCCCGGGTTCCGTTCGCGTTTCCTCCAGCTTTATCACACCCGCTATCTGCGCCCAACCAGCGACCATGTGGTCGCGAGCGTGGAAAGTTATGCTCCGCTGATGGCGCGGGCGCCAAAGTTGTTTAACTTCTTCCTTAAACAGCCCTGGGTGCGGGAGATGAGCCGCAAAAGCATCGGCATGGTGGATCTGCCGCTGCTGTCTTCTCCGACGCTGCGCGAGCAATTGCTGGGGCACCGCGCCATCACGATGACGCTCGAACAGCTGGAAAAAATATCACCGGCTCAGCGAGGGGAATATGTTCTGGTCGTTCAGGATCCGTTCACCAGCTTCTATGATGCGCAGGTGGTGGCTGATTTCGTTCGTTTAATCGAAAAACTCGGCCTGAAGCCGGTGCTGTTGCCGTTCTCCCCGAACGGTAAGGCGCAGCATATAAAAGGTTTCCTGCAACGTTTTGCCAAAACAGCGAAGAAAACGTCGTTGTTCCTCAACCGCGTATCGCAATTGGGAATGCCTATGGTCGGCGTCGATCCTGCGTTGGTATTGTGTTATCGCGATGAATATAAAGAAATTCTCGGTGATACCCGCGGGTTTTTCCAGGTTCAGCTGGTGCACGAATGGCTGGATACCTGGCTGGCAGAACGTCCGGCGCAGCAGCAAAGCGGCGAATCGTGGTATCTGTTTGGACACTGCACCGAAAGCACGGCGCTGCCGACCAGTGGAAAACAGTGGAGCGATATTTTTGCCCGTTACGGCGCGAAGCTGGAAAATGTCAGTGTCGGATGCTGCGGAATGGCAGGCACCTACGGTCATGAAGCTAAAAATCTAAAAAACTCACTCGGAATCTATGAGCTGTCATGGCATACCTCGCTGCAGCGCTTACCGCGTCAGCGCTGTCTGGCAACAGGTTACTCATGCCGCAGCCAGGTCAAACGCATTGAGGGTAATGGGGTTCGCCATCCGCTACAGGCTCTGCTGGAAATCATTCCCTGAGGATAAGGAAGCACAATGTCATTCTGGAAAAGAACCACCACGCTTGAAGCGCTCAATGAGCGCAGTCAGGGATGCATGGTAGGGCATGTAGGGATAGTGTTTACCCGGCTGGGTGATGATTTTCTTGAAGCCACCATGCCGGTAGATGCCCGTACCACCCAACCTTTCGGTTTATTACACGGCGGCGCATCCGTGGTGCTGGCAGAAACCATGGGATCGATGGCCGGTTACCTGTGCAGTGAAGGTCAACAGACGGTGGTCGGCGTGGAGATTAACGCCAGCCATATGAAGTCGGCCAGAGAAGGCCCTGTTCGCGGGGTGTGTCGTGCATTACGCACGGGGCGTCGCAGTCAGGTCTGGCAGATTGAGATTTTCGATCAGCAAGGGGAATTATGTTGTGTTTCCAGGCTAACGACGATGGTCATCGACAGATAACTAAAGTGAATGAGCGGGACTTATAGCGCTGGAAGGGGCGGACATACTGAAAAGTTGTCCGCCTTTTTTATTCAGAAGTCTTTCTGCGCTAACGCGTTGAAAATATATCAAAGATGATAAGGAACGCGTTTTGCGAAGTCGGTCTGGAAGGCCGTCGCTTTTTCCCAGATGCCCAACATGGCATAATACTGGCAAATGAGTTTGAGCGTGTGCCGCGCAAAATGGTAGCTCTGAACACGGAAGAGTTCACATCGAACGACGCTGTTTATTTCCAGTATCAGGCGGTTATGCAGTTTGCATAACGCGTGCAGGTAACTGTGATCATCCCCGTTTTGCAGGCATAAATTGGCCATGTCCAGGCAAATGCTATTAAAGCGTTTCAGCTGGCACAGATGTGCCTCAGGGCGTCGTAAGGCTGCATCAGCCATATAGAAATCCACGGTGGCATCGCGGACAGTCGATTTGTATTCGTCAATCTTGCCTTGCAACCACGCATTTACCGATTGAGCCATTCTCAGTATTCCGGGTTATCTGAATGATAATCATTATCAAAGAATGAACATCATATTGGCAAAAAATCAGCGGATCAACGTTTTCATCGGATTTTTTCGTTTTGTCATCTGCCAAAGCGTAGACAAAAAGAGCCTTATTATTGCGTTTAGGGTGAATTCATAAATAGGCATTTCCGATGAATGTTTTATAATAGACATAATGAAAGCTATTAAACCATGAGCTTTGTAAGGTTAATTTTGAGTTTTTTAACAAAAAATTGACAACTTATTCAATCAGTTGATGGTTGCGGTGTTCAAGACCCGCCGGCAACCGGACCCAAAGCCGATGCACATTGAGCGACGTTCCTCGTGGGTCATCGCTATACCCTCTTAAAACAAGAGGTTGAAGTGATAATTGTAATCACTAGAATAGAGACAATAGGTCTTGTCTATGACCATAAAACTATGAGGTAAGACAGATGCAAACTGAAACTGTCGGCTCGTTCTCTTTAGACGACAACGTATGGCAAGGCGTGATCCTGACCGATTCTGCGGCGAAACAGGTTAAGACCCTGATGACCCAGGATCCTGAAGTGAAAGGCCTCCAGCTCTCGGTAAAACAATCGGGCTGTGCCGGCTTTGGCTACGTTCTGGATTTAACCAAACAACCGGCCAGCGATGACCTGGTGTTTGAGCATGACGGCGCTTTGCTGTTTGTTCCGCTGAAGGCGATGCCTTTCATCGACGGAACCGAGGTGGATTTCGTCCGTGAAGGGCTGAATCAGATATTTAAATTCAATAATCCTAAAGCGCAACACGCCTGTGGTTGTGGCGAAAGTTTCGGCCTGTAAGACCGAATCTTTTGATTTTTAAGATTATTGTAAACAAAGCGATGTAACCAACATGTCACGAAGCAACGTAGAAATTCCAGACGATGTGCAGTCTTGGGTCGGCGAGGGAGTGAATTACAAGGAAGGGTTTTTCACCCAGCTGGCAACCGATGAATTAGCATCAGGCATCAACGAAGATGTGGTTCGCGCGATTTCCGCGAAACGCAACGAACCTGAGTGGATGCTGGAGTTCCGTCTGCAGGCTTATCATGCTTGGCTGAAAATGGAAGAGCCGCACTGGTTGAAAGCGTATTACACGCCTCTCGATTATCAGGATTACAGCTATTATTCTGCGCCATCCTGTGGCAGCTGCGATGATACCTGTGGTTCTCAGCCTGGTGCCACACAGCAGCCTCCGGCAGACTCGCACAGTATTCCTGCGCTTGAAGGTAAAAACTACCTGACCAGCGAAGTTGAAAAAGCCTTTGAACAGCTGGGCGTCCCGGTACGTGAAGGGAGAGAAGTGGCGGTCGATGCAATTTTTGACTCCGTTTCTGTCTCCACGACGTACCGTGAAAAACTGGCGGAATCTGGCGTCATTTTCTGTTCTTTCGGTGAAGCCATTCACGAATATCCAGATCTGGTTCGCAAATATCTCGGCACCGTGGTGCCTGCGCAGGACAACTTCTTCGCCGCACTCAATGCCGCTGTCGCCTCTGACGGCACGTTCGTTTACGTGCCGAAGGGCGTGCGCTGCCCGATGGAGCTGTCGACCTATTTCCGTATCAATGCCGCGAAAACGGGTCAGTTTGAACGAACTATTCTGATTGCCGATGAAGGCAGCTATGTCAGTTACATCGAAGGCTGCTCTGCGCCGGTGCGTGACACTTACCAGCTGCATGCGGCTGTTGTAGAAGTCATTCTGCATAAAGATGCAGAAGTGAAATATTCCACCGTGCAGAACTGGTTCTCCGGCAGTAAAGACAGCAGCGGCGGGATCCTCAACTTTGTGACCAAGCGCGCATTGTGCGAAGGCGCAGGGTCGAAGATGTCCTGGACGCAGTCTGAAACCGGCTCGGCGATCACCTGGAAATACCCAAGCGTTATCCTTAAAGGGGATAACTCGATCGGTGAGTTCTTCTCTGTGGCGTTGACCAGTGGCAAACAGCAGGCTGACACCGGCACCAAGATGATCCACATTGGTAAAAACACCAAATCCACGATCATCTCAAAAGGTATCTCCGCAGGCCATAGCCAGAACAGCTATCGCGGTCTGGTGAAGATCCTACCAGGCGCGGAAAATGCCCGTAACTTTACGCAGTGCGATTCCATGTTGATTGGTCCGGACAGCGCAGCGCATACCTTCCCGTATGTTGAAGTGCGTAATAACACTGCTCAGCTGGAACATGAAGCAACAACGTCGAAAATTGGCGATGACCAGCTGTTTTACTGTCTGCAACGTGGTATCAGCGAAGACGATGCTATTTCCATGATTGTTAACGGTTTCTGTAAAGATGTCTTTTCCGAGCTGCCGCTGGAGTTTGCTGTCGAAGCACAGAAACTGCTGGCGATAAGCCTTGAACACAGCGTCGGTTAAAAACCCGACGTCTTTTCTGCCGTCGCAGCGTGGTGTGACGTCGCGGCGGACAGGTTTGAGTTCAGCACAGTCAAAGCATAATCAGAATTATGAGCGCGCAGGCGCAAACTCAAGGATACGTATGTTAAGCATCAAGAATTTGAAGGTCCGTGTCGAAGAAAAGGAAATTCTCAAGGGACTTGATCTGGAGATCAAACCGGGAGAAGTACACGCCATCATGGGCCCGAACGGCTCAGGTAAAAGTACGCTCTCCGCGACACTGGCTGGCCGGGAAGATTACGAAGTTACCGACGGTTCAGTAATGTTCAACGGTAAAGATTTACTGGATCTTGCTCCGGAAGACCGTGCTGGTGAAGGCGTTTTCATGGCCTTCCAGTACCCGGTAGAAATCCCGGGCGTGACCAACCATTTCTTCCTGCAAACCGCAGTGAATGCGGTGCGTAAATACCGCGGTCAGGAAGCCATGGACCGTTTTGACTTCGCGGATTTCATCGAAGAAAAAATCGCGATGCTGAAGATGCCTGCCGATCTGCTGACCCGTTCAGTGAACGTCGGTTTCTCCGGCGGTGAGAAAAAGCGTAATGACATTCTGCAAATGGCGGCGCTTGAGCCAAATCTTTGCATTCTCGATGAAACCGACTCCGGTCTGGACATCGATGCGCTGAAAATCGTTTCTGACGGTGTTAATACTCTGCGTGACGGCAAACGTTCTTTCGTTATAGTCACTCACTACCAACGCATCCTCGACTACATCAAGCCTGATTATGTGCACGTTCTGTATCAGGGTCGTATTGTAAAATCTGGCGATTTCAGCCTGGTTAAACAGTTAGAGGAGCAGGGTTATGGCTGGCTTACCGACGAAGAGTAATGCACCTGCAGCGGGCAGTTCACATGCCATGCAGCAGCTTTACCGTCTTTTTGAAAGCCGCGGTGGCGAGCAATCTGTTCACGCCCACACGCACTGGCAACAGGTGCTGCGCCTCGGTTTCCCGCACGCCAAAATGGAAGACTGGAAATATACGCCGGTTTCCTCTCTGCTGGGCAATCAGTTCTTTGCCCCTCAGCAGCAGGCCGTAACGGCTGAGACAGTGAAGTCTTTAGCATTGCCGCTCGATTCATATCGTCTGGTTTTCGTCGATGGTCGTTTCGATGCAAGCCTGAGTGATGCTGAAACCGGTGCATTTGAGATCCAGAAACTGAATGCGGCGGCGCAGCAAACGCTGCCTGAGCCGGTTCAGTCTGAAGTCTTTTTGCACCTGACTGAAAGTCTGGCGCAGGATCCTATCGCTGTACGCCTTCCTGCCGGTAAACAGGCAGACAAACCGCTGTATCTTTTACATATCAGCAGTGGTCGCGACCAGTCGCGTGAAATGAATACGGTGCATCATCGCTATCATTTAGCCATTGAAAGCGGTGCAAATGCAGAAGTGATTGAACATTACCTGAGTCTCAACGATCACGGGCACTTTACCGGCGCACGTATGACGGTAAATGTGGGCGATAATGCGGACTTTACGCATTACAAACTGGCGTTCGAAAGCCAGGCCAGCTTCCACTTCTCGCACAATGATTTGGTTGTCGGGCGTGATGCACGAGTTTCCAGCCACAGTTTCCTGCTGGGCGCGGGCCTGACCCGTAATAACACCAGTGCGCAGCTGAACGGTGAAAATACCCATCTCAACATTAACAGCCTGGTTCTGCCGGTTGACAGTGAGATTGCGGATACCCGCACCTATCTTGAGCACAACAAAGGTTATTGCAACAGCAACCAGTTGCACAAAGTGATCGTGAACGATCGGGCAAAAGCGATTTTCAACGGCATGATTAAAGTGGCGAAGCACGCACTGAAAACTGACGGAAAAATGACCAACAACAACTTGTTGCTGGGTAAACATACCGAAGTTGACACCAAGCCACAGCTCGAAATCTATGCCGATGACGTCAAGTGCAGCCACGGTGCGACCGTCGGTCGTATTGATGACGAACAGCTTTTCTATCTGCGTACCCGTGGTATCAGCGGTGATGATGCTCAGCAAATGATCATTTTTGCTTTTGCTGCTGAACTGACGGAAGCCATCGAGAATGAAACCCTGCGTGACGTCGTGATTGCCCGTATTGCGGGTCGACTCAATCGAGGTAAGTAATGACTTTTCCACTGGAAAGAGTACGAAGCGATTTCCCTGTATTGAGCCGCGAAGTTAACGGCCAACCGCTGGCCTATCTTGACAGTGCTGCCAGCGCACAGAAACCGCATCAGGTTATTCAACGCGAAATGTCTTTTTTCGAGCAAGGTTATGCTGCCGTTCACCGCGGCATTCATACCATGAGCGCAGAAGCGACTGAGCAGATGGAAAACGTCCGCACTCAGGCCGCACATTTCATGAATGCTGCATCGGCGGAAGAAATTGTCTTCGTCAAAGGTTCCACGGAAGCTATTAACCTGGTGGCCAATACGTGGGGGCGTGAATTTTTACACCCCGGTGACCGCATTATCCTGACCGAGATGGAGCATCACGCCAATATCGTTCCATGGCAGATGCTGGCGAAAGAACGTGATTTGCACATCGACGTCTGGCATCTGACGCCGGAAGGTGAGCTGGATTTATCTCAGCTTGAAGGGCTTATCACACCGCGCACTAAACTGCTGACGCTGGCGCATGTTTCCAATGTGCTGGGCACTGTTAACCCGCTCGAAACCATCATCCCGCAGGCGAAAGCGGCCGGGCTGACTGTGCTGGTTGATGGCGCACAGGCTGTCATGCACTACGCGGTCGACGTTCAGGCGCTGGGCTGTGATTTCTATGTCTGGTCTGGTCATAAGCTCTACGGGCCAACCGGCATCGGTATTCTGTATGGCCGTAAAGCATTGCTGGATCAGATGCCGCCATGGGAAGGTGGCGGATCGATGATCAAGCATGTCAGCCTGAGTGAAGGTACGACCTTCGCGGCCGCACCATGGCGCTTTGAAGCCGGCACGCCAAATACCGGTGGTATTATGGGGCTGGGCGCGGCGATGGGCTATGTGACTGAACTGGGGCTGGAGAATATCCATGCTTACGAGCAGGAACTGATGACCTACGCACTTGAGCAGATGGCGACAGTGCCTGATATTCAGATTTACGGTCCGGCACACCGTTCAGGCGTGATAGCGTTTAACCTCGGTAAACATCATGCTTACGATGTGGGCAGTTTCCTCGATCAATACGGTATTGCCATCCGCACGGGTCATCACTGCGCGATGCCATTAATGTCTTTCTACGGTGTTCCGGCTATGTGCCGTGCGTCGCTTGCGATGTACAATACCCGTGAAGAAGTCGACCGTCTGGTCGCAGGACTGCAACGTATTCACCGGTTGTTGGGCTAAGCCTGACAACCTCGATCAGGATGTTGTTATGGCTTTGCCAGATAAAAGTAAGTTAGTGAGAAATTTTTCCCGGTGCCCGAACTGGGAAGAGAAATATCTGTACGTGATTGAACTCGGCGGGCAGTTACCGGCTTTGCCGGAGGAACATCGTCAGGACAAAAATCTGATATCAGGCTGTCAGAGCCAGGTGTGGATCGTGATGCGCACGGATGAAACCGGAGCACTCACTTTTGAAGGCGACAGCGATGCGGCTATCGTGAAAGGGTTAGTGGCGATTGTGTTCAGTCTGTACCAGGGACTCACGCCGCGCGATGTTGTTGAACTGGATGTCCGTCCGTTCTTCGCAGAGCTGGAACTTAGCCAGCATCTCACGCCTTCACGCTCGCAGGGGCTGGAAGCGATGATCCGTTCTATCCGTGCTAACGCAGCGACGCTGGCTTAAGCGCTGATTGCTCACTTTGCTCATTAGGAATCGTCTGCTAATGAGCAAAGCCATTTCTGAATATCCCCGCGTTTTATTCTGTTTTACTCCTGACTTTTCATCCGTTTAAAAAACCGTTTCACTGTGTTTTCCACCGGTCATGCCATTAGGTAACTTTCTGATTTTCTGCGGTTTGATTGCCTTGAGGTTCTGCGCTGCTAGTATTAACAGACAAGATAATTGTCTGGCCTCAGATCCTCTGAGTGCAGGCCCAAAAAGGACTGAGTATGAGACGCGCATTACCCCTTTTGGCGATGTTAGTTGGCACAATGATGGCAACGCACTCCCTGACCGCAAGTGCAGCGGAATACCCTCTGCCGCCGGATAATAGCCGCCTGATAGGCGAAAACACGACTTATGTGGTACCTAATGACGGTCAGCCGCTGGAAGCCGTAGCGGCTAAATATCAAATTGGTCTGATTGCTATGCTTGAAGCGAACCCGGGTACGGACCCTTATTTACCAAAAGCCGGTAGCGTGCTGACCATTCCTTCGCAAATGCTTTTACCAGATACCAAACGTGAGGGTATCGTTGTCAACCTCGCCGAACTTCGCCTCTATTATTATCCAAAAGGTGAAGACAAAGTGATCGTCTATCCGATTGGTATCGGCCAGTTAGGGCGAAATACCCCGGAGATGGTAACGTCAGTGAGCCAAAAAATCCCCAACCCGACGTGGACTCCGACCGCCAATATTCGTAAAGCTTACCTGAAAGATGGCATTAAACTGCCTGGAATGGTGCCCGCAGGGCCGGAGAATCCAATGGGGCTATTTGCGATGCGTCTGTCAGCCGGGACCGGGCAGTATTTAATCCACGGCACCAACGCCAACTTTGGCATTGGAATGCGAGTGAGCTCAGGATGTATCCGTTTGCGTCCTGATGATATCGAAGCGTTGTTTAATACAGTGCCGAAGGGCACGCGCGTGCAGATCATCAATCAGCCAATCAAATATGACATTGAGCCAGACGGTAAACGCTATATCGAAGTTCATCAGCCACTGTCGCATACTGAAAAAGATGATCCGCAAACCAAGCCGATAGCCTTGACGGCTGCGATGAAAAAATTCATTAAGCATGACGACACCAATGCTGCGATGGTGAAAGAAGCGATTACACGTCGTTCCGGTATGCCTGTGGTAGTGAATGTGGGGGATAAAGCCACCGGTACGGCGCCCGCTGCCAGCGACCCGCAGACGGCTTCAACGCCACAACCCGTTGTGAGTACCGCAAGCACGCAGTAAGCGTCGCAAAACCACTGCTGA
Source organism: Rahnella sp. PAMC25559 (assembly GCF_050632365.1). Lineage (GTDB taxonomy): Bacteria > Pseudomonadota > Gammaproteobacteria > Enterobacterales > Enterobacteriaceae > Rahnella > Rahnella rivi. The sequence goes on from NZ_CP192543.1 coordinate 2,659,557, forward strand.
AGCGATTTTTTCCTGAGGAGCCACTACGGCTCCTTTTTTGTGCCTGACGCTCAGGGCGCAGCGAGAGAGGTATTTAGAAACGGATTGTTAAGTCAGATGTGTCAGCTGGAAACAAAATGGAAGGTCGCGATATGGGAGGAGTACGAAGAGGGGAAAGAGGGCGAGGAAAAACAGATAAAAAAAATGGCGCACTGAGTGCGCCATTGAACTAGAGAAGTAAATATTACTTCTTGTAAGCGTGAGCTTGGTTGTCAAGACGTTGGTTAGCACGTGCTGCGTCGTCTTTAGCTGCCTGAACGTCAGAACGCATTGCGTTCACGTCGTTGCTCAGTTGGTCAACTTTAGAGTTCAGAGTAGAAACGTCTGAAGACAGTTGATCGATTTTAGCGTTGCTTGAACAACCAGCCAGCATAGTTGAAGCCAGGATTACAGCGCCCAGTACCAGTTTAGTGCGATTCATTATAAAACCCTCTAGATTAAGTTAATCTCCATGTAGCGTTACAAGTATTACACAAACTATTTTCTAATGAGAATAATTTTTTGTAGGTAAACGCTATATTTTGATCGTTCGCTCAAAGAAGCATCTTTTTTTACGAAAAAGTTAAAAATTGCTTCGAAAACAGCTGTTTTCCATGGGACTTATCCCAATTTCAGTACGTCTGCCTCAAGCCATTTTTAAGAAAAAAATGCTTCCCGAAGAAATAAACGCCACGGGATGCGGCGTTTATTCATGCTCTGGGTCACGTTTTTATTTAAACAACGTGCACCGAAGAAGTATTGGTTGTGCCGCTTTGAACCAGCGCGCCAGAAACCATCACTACGATATCACCTTTCTGAGCTAAACCGCTTTCAATCGCCGCTTCTTTACCAATGCGGTAGAAATCATCAGTAGAGGCAATTTCTTTTACCAGCTGAGTCACTACGCCTTTGGTCAGGATTAACTGACGGGCAGTGATTTCATTCGTGGTCAGCGCCAGGATAGTCGCGTGCGGGAAGTATTTACGCACAGCTTTAGCAGATTTACCACCGCTGGTTGCAACAACGATCAATGGAGCATCCAGTTTTTCAGCAGTTTCTACTGCGCCACGGCAAACGGCTTCAGTAATACGCAGTTTGCGATTGTCGTTCTGACCATCAATGCGGCTCTGCATAACGCGGTCAGTACGGGCACAAATGGTCGCCATGATAGTCACGGCTTCCAGCGGATATTTACCTTTAGCACTTTCACCTGACAGCATAACAGCGTCAGTACCGTCGATGATGGCGTTAGCCACGTCGCCTGCTTCAGCGCGGGTAGGGCGTGGGTTTTTGATCATGGAATCGAGCATTTGCGTAGCGGTGATAACCACTTTGCGCGCACGGTTACATTTTTCGATCATCATCTTCTGCGCGAAGATAACTTCTTCAACCGGGATCTCAACACCCAGGTCACCACGTGCAACCATGATGCCGTCTGATGCTTCGAGGATTTCGTCGAAGTTGTTCAGGCCTTCCTGGTTTTCAATTTTGGAGATGATCTGGATATGCTCACCACCGTGGTTTTTCAGGTGCTCGCGAATTTCCAGAACGTCAGAACGTTTACGGATGAAAGAAGCAGCAACAAAGTCAACGCCTTGTTCACAACCGAAGATCAGGTCGCGCTTGTCTTTTTCAGCCAGCGCAGGCAGAGCGATAGAAACGCCTGGCAGGTTAACGCCTTTGTTTTCGCCCAGGTCACCGTTGTTCAGAACTTTACAGGTAACTTCGGTTTCGGTGACGTTAGTCACTTCCATGCCGATCAGGCCATCGTCCACCAGAATGGTGTTGCCAATTTTCAGGTCGGCGGCGAAACCTGCGTAGGTCACAGCAACGCGTTCGGTGTTACCGATTACGCTCTGGTCGGTAGTGAAGGTGTAAGTCTGACCCGCAACCAGTGCAGCATCTTTGCCGCCTTCCAGTTTCATGGTGCGGATTTCAGGACCTTTGGTGTCCAGCAGGATAGCTGCTTTGTGGCCGGTAGAGGCCATCACGTTGCGGATGTTTTTAATGCGTTGACCGTGCTCTTCGTAATCACCGTGAGAGAAGTTCAGACGCATTACGTTCATGCCTGCATCAAGCAGTTTGGTCAGCATTTCTTCGGATTCAGTTTTCGGTCCGATGGTACAAACAATTTTGGTCTTTTTCATGACGATTTTATCTACAAGTTGTGATGGATTGGAAAAGTGTTTGCCTGACAGCAGGGCTGCCCGCGCGGAATTGAAGTCTTGCCTGGTTGAATCAAATCATTACTAAGCGTAGAAGACTGTGAAAGGAATGGTGTAGTTAGTTCAGCCAAAGCATAGCGATTAGTGCGATTTAAGATCGCTACGGGAGTGGTCACGCTTTTATAAGTGCGATATCGACAGATCAAGGGGCTGAAACCATTCAATCGAAGAGACGATGCATATTATAGAGGGGAACGAGGCGGGAAACCAAATAAAAAACGTGATAAAGCGCAAGCTTAGGGCAGATGACAGAGTGTTGTTGCGCAAATACCCAAAGTGGGCAGAGCGGAAACCACAGGGTATAACAGATTCGTTACGGGACCGGCGAAAATGCCACAACTTCGAAATAAACCGGTTAAAGGCAAGACGAACATATGCGTGTGGTCGGGAAATCCTGAAAACAGATAATCATCAGAGGAGGTGCTGGTGTTTATAGAGGAAGCAGTTGGATTCAAAGCAGGGAGTGAAATCGTGAAAGTCACACAGGGAGTAACCGGGAGTTGCTTTGGTGCGTCCGAGTGGACTCGAACCACCGACCCCCACCATGTCAAGGTGGTGCTCTAACCAACTGAGCTACGGACGCACATCATGCAACGGTACTGCTTCGAAATTGGTGCGTCCGAGTGGACTCGAACCACCGACCCCCACCATGTCAAGGTGGTGCTCTAACCAACTGAGCTACGGACGCATCGTTTTCTTTCTTGTCAGCCAGTGCTGGCGACGGGGACGAATATTAACGACGTCTCTGAATACTGGCAAGGGAAAAAAGACATTTTTCTTTCATAATGTGCACGACTGACGAGCTTATGCGCATTGCGTTGTTTTTTTAGGCATAACGGCCTTCGCTCAGGGGCAAAAGCCACGCGCAGATGAATCATTTTTAGCGCATGGCCAGTGATTGCGTAAGTGAAAGACGGTTAACGGCCTGCTTTTTGCAAAATGGTGAACGACGTTTGTTTTTGCAGCCAGCGCATGCGTACCGTCATCATCACGGCGGCGAAGGTCAGTCCGAGAATAAATCCGCACCAGAATCCACTCGGTCCCATTCGTGGCACCAGCAAATCGGTCAGTCCGAGGGTATATCCCACCGGAAGACCCAGAACCCAATACGCAACAAACGTAATATAGAAGATGGAACGCGTATCTTTATAGCCGCGCAAAATCCCGCTGCCGATTACCTGGATCGCATCTGAAATCTGAAAAAGCGCAGCAAAGATCAGAAGATGTGACGCGAGAGTAACCACTTCCGGGCTGTCGTTATACAGTGCCGCGATGTGCTCACGGAACAGAATCGCCGTCATCCCTGTACAACAGGCCATGACGATACCGGTCACAATACTGGTGTAAGCGGCGACTTTTGCCCCTTCAACAGAAGATTCACCAAGCCGTGAACCGACGCGGATCGTCGCAGCCACACCCAACGACAGCGGGACGACAAACATCAGTGAACCGACGTTAAGCGCAATCTGGTGGCTGGCAACGGCCACAATTCCCAGCGGAGAAACCAGCAGGGCAACGATGGCAAACAGCGTCACTTCGAAGAATAATGCCAGCGCGATCGGCAAACCCAGCTGGATCAACCGGCGTAGCGTCGGCCAGTCAGGTTTAGCAAAGCGTGAGGGCGGGGCAATATCTTTCAGTGCGCGATTATGGCGCACGTAAAAGCGCATCATGAAAAACATCACCCAATATACGGCACCCGTTGCCACGCCGCAGCCGACCCCGCCAAGGGCCGGAGCACCGAATTTTCCGTAGATGAAAATATAGTTAACCGGAATATTCACCAGCAGGCCAATAAAACCAAACACCATGCCCGGCTTGGTTTTAGACAATCCTTCACACTGGTCGCGCAGCACCTGGAAAAACAAATAGCCTGGCGCGCCCCACATAATGGCGTGCAGATAGCCGATGGCTTTTCGTTGAAGCTCAGGGTCAATGTTATGCATCAGACCAATGATCTGATCGCAGTGATAAAGTACGGCGATGATCAGCACTGAAACACCGGAGGCCAGCCAGAAACCCTGCTGCACCTGATGTCCGATTTTATCCCGTCGGCCCGCGCCGTTGAGATGCGCAATGGTCGGTGTCAGCGAAAGCAATAAACCGTGGCCGAATAAGATGGCCGGTAACCAAATGGAGGTCCCGACGGCGACAGCAGCCATATCCGTCGCGCTGACTGAACCGGCCATTATTGTATCCACCACACCCATGGATGTCTGGGCTATTTGCGCAAGGATGACCGGGATGGCAAGTGCTAATAACACCCGCGCTTCTGCGAGGTACTTCTGCACAGATACACCTTTATTGTTGATTATTTTGAATAAAAAAACGCCATTTAAGGCGACATTGACGTGTAGAGAATAGCCAGAAGATTGTACCTTTTCAGTATTTTTAAGCAAACGATGCGGTTAATGGTTAGTTAAATAATGAGATCACCGGAACCTGTGCTATTTGTGCCGCAGAGATTTGGCTTTCAATTAAATCTGCGGCAAACTGGCGGCAGCGTTGTCTTAATACAACAGATTTCAGAATTGAGGAAAGGGCTATGTTTACCGGAATTGTTCAGGGTACCGGAACGGTTGTATCGATTGATGAAAAACCGAATTTCCGTACCCATGTTGTACGCATGCCAGAGGATATGCTGGATAATCTTCAGCTCGGCGCTTCGGTATCGCACAACGGCTGTTGCCTGACGGTCACGGAAGTACAGGGTGACCTGGTCAGTTTTGATTTGATGAAAGAGACTCTGCGGCTGACCAATCTTGGTGATTTACAGGTTGGCGATCTGGTCAATCTGGAGCGTGCTGCACGATTTAATGATGAAATCGGTGGCCATTTAATGTCAGGGCATATTATTTGTACTGCCGAAGTCGCAAAAATTCTCACCTCAGAAAATAACCGTCAGATCTGGTTCCGCATGCCGCATGAAGATTTGATGAAATATGTATTACATAAAGGTTATATCGGCATTGATGGTATTAGTCTGACCATTGGCGAAGTCACCCGTACTCGTTTTTGCGTGCATTTAATTCCGGAAACGTTGCAGCGCACAACATTAGGCGCCAGACGCCTCGGCGATAAAATTAATATTGAAATCGATCCGCAAACTCAGGCGATCGTCGATACGGTTGAACGTGTGTTAGCCAGCCGCGAAGCGGCTATTGCGACGGCGCAGGCGATGATTGAGAAAGCGGAATAATTGCATCGCACTTTCAGAAGTGAATAAAAAAATCCGGGCGCTTATGCCCGGATTTTTTATGTGTTGCGCTGCCATTAATTAACGAATTAACGCGGAACGCGCAGTCCACCGTCAACCCCTTCAGGGCTGAAGACCACTTGCCAAAGCTGAAGATCGCGCGCGCGGAAAGCCCCTGCGCAGGCATTGAGGTAATAGGTGAACATCCTGTGAAAGCGATCGCCGTAGCGCTCTGCCAATTCCGGCCAGTGAATCTGGAAACGTTCATGCCACGCCATCAATGTTCGGTCGTAATCAGCACCGATATTGTGCCAGTCTTCCATCACGAACAGGGATTCACTGGTGTGCGCAATCTGTTGAATCGAAGGCAGACAACCGTTCGGGAAGATATATTTGTCGATCCACGGATCCACGCTCAGGTCGGTTTTATTTGAGCCGATAGTATGCAGCAGGAATATGCCGTCTGGCTTGATGTTGCGCTTCACGACATTGAAATAGGTCTGATAATTCTTCGGCCCAACATGCTCAAACATCCCAACCGACACAATGCGGTCAAACTGATCGTTCAGGTCGCGGTAATCCTTCAACAGAATCGTGACATCCAGCCCCTCACAACGTGCCTGTGCGAGCTTTTGCTGCTCAGCGGAAATGGTCACACCCACCACGCTGACCCCATAATGGCGCGCTGCATATTCAGATAATCCGCCCCAGCCGCAACCAATATCGAGCAAACGCAGACCCGGTTTTAATTGCAGTTTGTCGCAGATCATTTTGAGTTTCGCTTCCTGCGCCTGCTCCAGGGTAGTGGCTTCTTTCCAGTAGCCGCAGGAATATTGCATATAGGGATCGAGCATGAGAGTGAATAAATCATTGCCCAGATCGTAATGCTCTTTACCGACAATCCACGCGCGTTTACGGGATTGCAAATTGGTGAGACGTGCTGCTGCGATGCGTAGTGTGTCTTTAAAATGGTGGGGAAGTTTATCTTCTAAACCGGCTCGCAAAACGCGCTGGAAAAAGATATCCAGACGTTCACATTCCCACCAGCCATCCATATAACTTTCACCCAAACCCAGAGAACCTTCCTGCAAAACACGCTTGAAGAAGTCAGTGTTTTTTACTTTAAGGTCAAAAGGGCGATTACCATTAATCTGGATGTCGGCGGAAGATAACATTTCGCTGACGATCCGATACCACTGATTATCCTGAATGCTTTGGTCTTCAATACACGATGAACTCATAGCTTCTCCATCACTTTCTCTTCTGACTTATTAACCTGCCGGGAAAAGCAAAGGCTATTTGTGCAGGTCTTTATGAGAACAGACGACTCAGCGCCCCGTCCGATATTCGACACCAACAGAGGAAATTTAGAGGAACCCCTGCAAACCAACAGGTTTACAGGTCAATCATCCTTGAAATAATTGTGTGACGCGATCCGCGTAGCACACAAAAGCTTGTAATAAAGATTTTGTAAAAGTGTTATTTTTAGAGGTTTTATTGAGTATAGGCTCGCCTGCATGCATTCTCAATAGTTAATCGACTTGAGAACTAATGACCTTTAAGTGATTGTAACTCAAGGTCATTATTGCGATCAGTGAGTAGAACGTGCTTCAGTCTGCTGACAGGACTCTTTGCTGTCTGCCTGGCGTTTTGTTTGTCGTTGTGACAACCAGCGACCTAAAACTACCAAGATGAGTGTAGACAGCATGGTGGTAACTGTCGCCATAAGAGGTTGCGCAATAAATGCGGAAACCATCAGACTGGCAATAAAACATAGCCCTAACTGCAGGGTATTCTGCAACGCGGCGGCTTTGCCTGTATTAGCAGGAAATGGCATTAATGCATTTGCGACGACAATTGGATAGATTGCACCATTCACCAAAGCCATCAAACAGAACGGAATCAACAGACTCACTAAACCGGCATCGGTGAACATGGCAATAACAAACAGCCAGACAACGCTCAGGCAATAACCTGCTAATAAAAATGGCAGAATTTTGTTGCCATCCATTTTGCTGATCATTAACCGGCAACCAAAACCCCCCAGCAGGAACGCGATTGTCTGCGGTACGTAGCTCAGGCCAATAACCGCCGGTGTGTAACCCATATCACTCAAAATGAACGGTGAACCGGTCAGCCATGCGAAAAAACCCGCAGAGCAGGCGGCGTAAATCATCACATTACCCGTGTAAATACGGGAAGTGAGCAAAGTACCAAAACCGGCTTTATTTTCGGGCGGATGTTCTGCGTGCTTTTTATCACGCAAGGTCAACGTGGTGATAAGGAGGATCACCGTGACCCCTGTCAGCAGAGCGAAAATCGCTTCCCAGTCAAAGTGATTCAGTACCCATGCGCCGAGCAGCGGTGCCAGAGCCGGCGAGAGTGCGACCAGCGGCATGATGCTGGCGA